>NZ_CP101416.1:0-600000 GCF_027942295.1 Pseudanabaena sp. Chao 1811 | reverse complement strand
AAATTCTCGAACAGAAAAAAATCCCTTCACAATTAGTCATCTTCCCCGATGAAGGTCACGGCTCTAGCAAGCGCAGTAATCAAGTCCTAGAAATTGGCTATACCCTAGACTTTTTCAAAAAGCATTTACAGAACAATCATGAAAATAAATAGTTTTAGCTTTAACAGTAATAGCCGAAACCTAAATATTGAAGAAGTTTCCTTTGAAAACTTAAACCTATTAGTAGGTGCTTCTGGTGTTGGAAAAACGAGGATCCTTAAGGCACTTAATTTTATCTGTAATGTTGCCCAAGGCAAAGTTCAATTATTGGAAGATGTAAAGTGGTCTATTAACTTTTCTCACTTAAATAAAAACTATCGTTGGAGTCTAGAAGCTGAAGTCTCAAATTCTATTTATGATCCTTTTACAAGTGAGCCAGAACAAGCTGAAATTTTGGATGAAAAAATTATTGAAGTTAATAAATCTAATGAGATAGAGATTTTACATCGTACTAGTAAAGTATCCAAATTAAACAATCGAAAGCTTCCAAAACTCAAGAGGACTGAAAGTGCAATTACTATTCTTGCTGAAGAAGATGCTATCGCACCTATAGCTGAAGCTTTTAAAAGATTTATTTTCAACGAAAATCCTCAAAGTGCTATTGTTTCCATGAAATCAGCACCCAGCAATGTGCAAATACCAGAATATTTGGACTTAGATGATTATGAATATCGTACTTATTTACAAAAACTCAAGTCAGACCTTGTTGATGCACCAACATTACTTAAAGCATATTATCTAGAATCACTTTTCCCAAGAGTATTTAATACAATTAAAGAAATTTATATTGAAATTTTTACTTCTGTAGAAAACATAAAGATTATTGTTGATAGTGAAGCTCATGATAGATATAATCTTCTTTTTGAGATCAAAGAAAATGATTCAGAGAAATGGATTTCACAATTCCAAATATCTTCGGGTATGTATCGGGTATTAACTTGTTTAGTGGAAATTATAGCTGCGCCTGAAGAATCTGTAATTGTTATTGATGAATTTGAAAATAGTTTAGGTGTTAATTGTATGCCTCAGCTAACAGAGTTAATTCTAGATATGTCCCTAGATTTGCAATTTATACTTACTAGTCATCATCCATATGTTATTAATAATATCCCTTGGAAAACTTGGCAATTAGTATCTAGAAATAATGGAGTAATAAGATCCAGAAAAGCTATAGATATTCCTACACTTAATACAGCATCTAGCTTAGATAAATTTACGCAACTAATTAACTTACTTGAAAATGAGGATATTGCTGCGTGAACCTTTTGTTTTTAGTTGAAGGAGGTAAGACAGAACCTAAAGTATACAAAGCTTGGTTAACTCATTTTTTCTCCAATATTAACTTTGTAGATAAGCCTGAAGATATGACAGATAATTCATGTCGGATAATTGCAGGGAATGGGTATCCCAATATGGTTAGTTCACCAAAACTCTATGGAGGTCAATCATTATTGGAGCAATGTTTACTTGATATCAAAAACTACAATAATGTAGATCATTTTTTTATTTGTATAGATTCAGAAGATGACACTTATCAAGATCGATTTGCAGAGATTAAGGTGAAGCTCGAAGAATTTAAAACTAAACTTGGTATAAATGAAAATCAGTTGATACAGTTTCATATTATTATTCAGCATTGCTGTATTGAAACTTGGGCTTTAGGTAATGCAGATATTCCAAATCAATATATAGCTAAAGGTAATTCTGAATTTTTCTCAAATTTTCAACCTTATTACGATGTTCTTGTCAACGATCCAGAGAAGATGAATTATCCAACCAGTTATCCGACAAGAGCAAGATTTCATGAAAAATACTTAAAGCAGTATTTACGAGAATTTGGATTGTCTTATAGAAAGGAAAAGCCAAGAGCTATTGAAGATAAAAAATATTTTGATGCTTTGATAAAACGATGTGAATTAACCAATCATTTATTGAGCTTAAAGTATTTGTTGGATATATGGGAAAAAATATCTAAGCCATAAAAATCAATCCAAGCTATTGATACTGTAAGTCCAACTGAATACTATCTAAATATTCATTAAAAAAGGAGGTCTTAAATTAATAAGACTCTCCTTTTTCAAAAGCTTTGATTAGGGCTTAAGCGTTAACTTTGCCGTAGAATACGCCGCGAATGATTACTTCCTTAGGCTCAACACCACCGAGGTCATTGTCAGAGGTTTGTTCGGTCTCGAAAGTACCAGCGATTTCGCCAGTATCAGCATTCAACTTAGCAATTTGCAAGGATAGAGTACCCTTAGAAGTCGAGTCATCCTTAACGCTGCGGTTATCGAAAGAGTTACGCTTTGCAGGTAAAGCTTCAGCAGCGTCATAACCGATCGCTAGACCACGACCCTTAGGATCGATAAAGCCAGAACCACGATAGGTAGGAACATCAGTTGTACCAACGAAGTCAACAGATGTAGTCAGACCATTTACACCAGGGTTTGTGGTTGCCTTATAACCCTTGATGGTGAACAAAATCGCTACCAATTCACCACCAGGCATTTTGACAGTGATTGGTTGATAGTCTAGACCATCGGTTTCTACCAGGCTCAAGCTACCATCGCTATTACCAGTAACAGTTGCCTTTACAAAGTCAAGACTAGAAGTAGAGCGAGTCATTAACTTGCTAGCTACGAACTCAGGTTTTTTGCGCTTGTTGTTCGATTCTTCTTTGACATAGAAGGAGGTTGGCTCTAAGCAAAGGTCGGTAATTTCGACAGACTGACCTGCACCAACGGGAATAAAGTTACGACCACCGCGAGAAGCACCCAAAATGTCACCACATTTGTTTGCTAAACCAGTATTTACAATTTGGTCATAGGTCAAACCTGGGGGGACAGCAGCAAAAGTAGTGCTAGCAAATACACCACTAGCTACTAACATGCATAAACTGATACACAATGTAAAAATTGCTTTCGTAAAACTACGAAATTTCATAAATAACCTCTTTTTAATTTAACGGGTAACATTTTAGACTTCGGATATGCAGCGTTTTATACCGCATATTCTAGAATCTGTTAAAAAATACGATCTAAGTTTGGGATTTTAAATTGAGATCGTTAAGGAGTTGTTGGTGCTTTAGACTAGCCATAGAGGTTAGCTAACTAAAGACTTAATTTGTAAAATTCCAATCACCATATTATCGCGCACGAGGGTACTTAGCTTGGCACAAACAGAAATCCAATCACAGAACCAATCACAACAGGGGCAAACTGCTGATTTGTCTGAGCTGGAAGCGCTCAGCGATCGCATTTGGCAAATTTCTCAAGCTCAACAAGGCAATGCCGAGAGTCTTTTACAAATTTTGCGGATCTTAGAATCACTTCATAAACGGATTCGGGATGATTTATTTCAACCTGCATTACCAATTAGTCGGCATGAGCTATTTAATCTCTTACGCGACATTGAGACTAATGGTGGCTGGCCACATATTTATCGGATGAAAATTAATGAAATCTGTCGATATCTAGAACAGCCTGAAGAATCTGACTCCTAAAGAAAAAGAGGCGCATTGCGCCTCTTTTTCTTTGTGTTGCTAGACTCTACGGTATTGCTGATAAGCAGCGAAAAATAGTCCACCAAGGGTAATGAAAATAAGACCGAGGCAAATGCCCGACAAAATTGGTTCTACCATAAAGATTTATTAAACTCACTAACTTCAATAGTTTACTTCAGTGACTCTCATTCTGAAAACCTTTTAAAAAGTAAAGTTCATCCCCTAGGGGATGAACTTTACTTTTGTTACTGTCCTTGTACTCGTTGCAGTGTTTCAGAAAGACTGGCAGGAGGAGAGGTAGGTTTTGCTGGCTCAGGTGTAGGCGTGGGCTGTGGCGTGGGAACAGACTGTGGTGTGATGTCACTATTGATCGAGTTGGGAGCTGGT
This sequence comes from Pseudanabaena sp. Chao 1811, assembly GCF_027942295.1. Classification (NCBI taxonomy): domain Bacteria; kingdom Bacillati; phylum Cyanobacteriota; class Cyanophyceae; order Pseudanabaenales; family Pseudanabaenaceae; genus Pseudanabaena; species Pseudanabaena sp. Chao 1811. Next base: position 596,075 of record NZ_CP101416.1, on the reverse strand, counting down.
TGTACCGAAAATGCCTGTTCGATACTTTCATACAACTTTTGTGCCACCGTATCATTGGCAGCTTCCGTTAGATGAATTGGATCAATAAAAGCTTGTTGATTGCTTGATTGAAATAGTTGATAGAAATTAATAAATTTTGTGTTTGGAAATTGGCTGCTCAGAGTTTTTTCAGCAACATTGTACGCATTGGTAACGCGATCGCTATATTCATTACCCAAAGACTTAAGTATGCCTTGCTCTTCCTTGGTTAGAGCCTTTTTCTTACCTGTGATCTCTGGCTGAAGCACAATCAAAGTGGGAATGTCACCAGCTAACTTTGTCATTTGCTTTGTGTTGTAGACGTAGCGATCAATCCTTTTTTGTAACTCTTTGGGATCTTTGCTAAATTGCTCAGCACTAAAGATTTGATAATCAGAGCTAAATGTCGCTGTATCGGCAGGAACGATCCACTTTTGCCATGCTTTGACTAAATAGAAAGAATTTATCCAGTTGCCAAATTGTTGGCTTTGGTGTTGACGATATTGGGCGATCGGATCGCGCAACAATTGATCAATGTTACCAATCTCATGGGCAGGCTGACTACTGGGCGATCGCAAGTCTTCATAGCCATCCAGAATAATTAAGGCATTGGGACTATAGGCACTGACCTTCTGAGATAGCAGTGCTAGTTCATTGCCAGAGGTATACCCAGGGACTGCCGCTGCAATGACCCGATAGCTACCATCACGAATACGTGGAGGTAAGGCACGCATTGCCTCGATTTGATCGGCAAAGTAGGGTGTTTCTTTAGGCTTAAATTTTTCAGGGTTGTTATTTTGGGCGCGGACGCGATCGTTGATTAATTTCTCGATTTTAAAAGCCAATGCCTTTTGATTTTTTTCCGCCATATTCGTAAAAGCGGTAGACCCACCAACTAAAAATATGCGGATCTCGCCAGCAGGTTTTTCAATTGGTACGGAAGAATCTTGACGAAAGCCTTGGTCGTTAATTTGCCAATAGTCACTACTCTGACTAGGAATTAGTTCATATCCTAATAGAGGACTACGGCGAACTTTGAGGCGACCTGAATCGGGTAATCCGGGATAGCTATTACCATTGGCATCCTGCAATTTAAAGGCATAGGATTGGGCGATCGCTACAGTTTTGTTAGGTTCAAGTTGAGTTGTACCTGTAGCCAAAAGCGCTCCTCGCGCAATTAGTTCTGCCAAAATTAACAGCAATGGCAAACCAATAAAGATGAGGAGTAAAGTGTTTCGCAACCAAGATGATTTGCGCTTGGAATGCCAAGAGGGAGTATATCGGGGTCTACGCATGAGGAGGCTATTGGTGTGCAGCTTTTTAGCTTATAACAATTTTTACCAAATAACAGAAAATAGGAAGGGGCGCTTTGCGCCCCCTCTTATTTTACTTAAGTTGAATTAATTCAATTTTGTAACCATCGGGATCTTCGACGAAGGCAATCTCAGTCGTACCATGTTTCATTGGGCCAGGTTCACGGGTGATTTTGCCACCTTTTTCACGAATTGCGTCACAGGCTGTATAGATATTTTCCATGCCTAGCGCAATATGACCATAGCCAGTACCAATTTCATAGGTCTCAGTATCCCAGTTATGGGTTAACTCGATAACGGCATTGCTCGATTCATCGCCATAGCCCACAAAGGCAAGGGTAAAGCGTCCATCTGGATAATCTTTGCGACGCAATTCCTTCATGCCAAGGACATTCGTATAAAAATCTAGCGATCGCTCTAAGTTACCAACCCGAACCATTGTATGTAAGACGCGCATTTGAATTTCCTCTAAGTTTTGTATTTCAAAGAAGTTTACAGAAGCTTACCCCCTCAGGGGATACGCTTCTGTAAACTATTTATTGATCATAATCCTCATCATCGAGACTCTTGGGTTCAACCAACCAGTCAGAGTTTTGTCCACCGATAATGACCTCTTCGATCGCTACATATTCTTTATCAAACTGACGCAAGGCATTAACTAGGGTATCAATTGCGATCGCATCGGCAGTTCCTAAGTCAACCCAACACCTTGCCCAGTCGTTTTCGTACTCTAGGTCAGTCATGTTATGCATCACTGACATCATCTCGTCATCAGCAGCTTGGTTGTCATAGTCAAAGTAGCTTACATCGACACCAGATTCTAAAACCTGTAAATTGCAAGCATTGAAGCCGCCCAATTTACCAAGTAAAAACCAAGAATTAAATACTTCGTCTAGCAGTTGTTTTTCCTGCTGGGAGGGAGCTTCATTAAATTTTATCCAGATCCATAAGTCAAACCAATCACATTCTCGAAATCTAACTTCCATAACCAACTTGCAGATCTTTCAAAAATCTCGATAAGATACATTAATCAGGTTAATTTTAGTCCATAGCGATTACCAATCGTTCTCGATCTATACCACTTCAAAAAAGTGTTGTTACATGCACTTTTGTGAAATGAAAAGCAAACCCAGCAAGGGTTTTCAAGGCTAAAAATGGCGTAGCCATTTTTAGCCTTGGTACTAGCTCAGGCAAATTGAAGATGGCGAGGCTTACAGTATGATTGCCCAACCCCAAATTAATCGGCAAAGCGAGCAATTAACCGATTTTCCGATTTTGTCAGCATCTGAATATCTCGAATGGGAATCAGAGCAAGAGCTTAAGTATGAATATGAAAATGGGAAAATCATCGCAATGACGGGAGGAACTGTTCCCCATAGTCAAATTGCCGCCAATTTTGCAGCATTACTGATTCCTCACTTGCGCGGTAAAGGTTGTAAGGTTGCCATCAGTGATGCCAAAGTGTTGACTAAATCTGGGAAATACTACTATCCAGACTTGGTGGTTACTTGCGATGAACGCGATCGCTTTGCCCGTGATTTTTTGCAATATCCCTGCCTGATCGCTGAAGTCCTATCTCCTGCTACCGAAGCACGCGATCGCGGTATCAAGCAGCAAAATTACATGCTTCTCGATACATTAAAAACCTATATCCTGATTACGCCAGAGCGCCCCAGAATTGAGATCTACCAGCGACGTGATGATCGAGCTTGGGAATATATATCCATTGCGATCGATGGCATAGATTTTGAGACAAATGATTCGCTAATTCACATCACTAACATCGATTTACAATTTCCCTTATCAGTCCTTTATGAAAATATTGATTTCAACGAATAAATCCGAAGAAATGTAGATAAAAATATTTTAAATGTCGCTACTCATCGGTGTCCTCTATATTTAAAGGGGATTGAGAGCTATGACGAATATGAAGTACAAATACAGTATCTTCACGAATTGTAAATAAAACTCTGTACTTATTTCTTAATTTCCCATAAATAAGCTGGCGTAATTCTTCGGTAAACACATCAGCTTCTAGTGCTAGAGGGCAACGTCTAGGTTTCTCTTGCAGTGTTGCAATCGTATTCATCAACCCTCGAAACCAATTATCTGCATAGTCTGGATTAAGTTCTTTTAACCAAGAGTAAGCAGTATCAATTTCATTTTTTGCTTGTTGAGTTAGACTAACTTGAAATGCCATGTTTTTGCTGCATTTCCTGCTCAAAATCTTTCAGACTAATAGTTCTATTAGCCTTGATATCTTCCAATCCCTGCTTAATTCCTGCGATCGCTTCTAATCTTTCTAAGGCATCTAATAACTTTTGATAAGATACAGCATCCTGAACAACAAGCTCAGCCTTGCCGTTGACTGTAAGGACTAAAGGGTTGCCCGTCTGCTTCATTTGTTCGATAAATTCCACAGTATTACGCTTGAAGTTAGAGAGTGATTGGATATCTCGACTAATATCTAACATAGAGTCTGTCCTGCATTAAATTTGCATCTTTTTTAATGCTAGCACATTTACGTTTATCTAAGATTCAGGATCAGGCTTTTGAACTGGGGGAAGTTGACGACGACGGCGGCGTAGGAATAGATAAATAGTTAGGGGGATTAGCCAATAGGGACAATAGACTAATAACCAAATTGCTAGTTTTAATAAACCAATACTGACACCTACTAAGGAACTCGTTGCACTATTCCAAGTGTTTTGAATTTGAGTACCGAGATCGGATTGAGGAGGAATCGTAGCGATCGCAGAGGAAAGAGTGACTTGAATTGTGGAATAGGCAACCTGATTTTTTAAATTGGTTAGCTGAGCATCAATTTGCTCGATCATTTCCCGCACACGGCTGAGTTCTTGCGTTACCTTGAGGACATCACCGACGGAGCCAGTTTGCTTGAGAATTTCCTGTAACTGCAACTCAGTTTGGCGCAAATTTTTGAGGCGGGCTTGCAAATCGACTAATTGATTGGATACATCCTCCGCTTTAAGTGATCGCCCCTTGACAATACCTAACTGTGCGATCGTCTCTAATACCGCATCAAGACGTTCTTGGGGAATTCTGAGTTTGAGAGACACTGACTGAGCAATGTCATAGCTGCCAGTACGAAAGTCCTGTAGCTCTAAAATGTCGCCCTGTTGTTGTTTGACCAAATCTGAGATAGCTTTAGTCGTTTCTTCGATGGATTTAACCTGTATCGAGATGTCAGCCGATTTAATCAGTTGTGGACGAGGTACAGCAGCTTTGGCAGGTGTTGCTGAGTCAGCATTCGGAGCTTGGGCTTGTTCTGGCAAAACTGTAAGATTTGCTGGAGCCGAAGATTTATTGGGTAGCGAAGAAGCACAACTTGCTAGGGCGATCGCTATCACCATACTCAAGGCTTTCACAGATCTCTTGGAAGATAGTTGACCTTTCACATTCTTTATCTCTCTATTTCAGGCTTTGTATCTTAATTGTAAAGCCGATCATCAAGTTCTCTAAATTGACAAATATGTAGTATCATCCGTCAAAATAATTTGATTTTACCGATTGCATACTATAAGCTATTTAGTGATTTGTAACGATAAGTTACGATACAGTGCTAAAGTTAGATTCAAATTAGTCTAAAAGTCATAGGAACCCTGTGCAAAGTTCCTGAGTGAGATCGTAAAAAATCTCCAAATGTCAGAAATAACATTAAAGTGTGTTGAGTCCCATCCCTGCTCATGGCTGGGCGATCGCTGAATCAAACTTTCAGTCGTGAGGAGTATTTCCTACCTGTGGCAACAAATCCCATCAATCTAGGACAAAAAACTGATTTGGCACGTAAGCCCAAAGCCAAGAAGAATTTCTTAAGTCACAAGTGGACACTATTTGTAGTGTTGTTTATAGCGCTGATCTCTGGGGGACTAGGTGCAGGATTAGCATTTGTATTAAGTAGTCGTCCTTTTCAGCAGAGACAGCTATCAGCAGATGAAGCTGCTGTGTTTAATCGTAATTCCGATAGCATGACTTCAGCGATCGCTGGTGTCCCGACCCTAACCCGACCTGTGAATATTTTGGTCTTAGGGACGATCATGCTTACCTCTGATTTACCCGATGCCCAGTCAAAGCCTAAGGGCAAATATCTCGCTGAGGTCGATAACAACCTCAATGGGATGAGTGACGCGATGTTGCTGATCCGTTTTGACCCAGCTACCCAAAAAGTTGCTGTTCTCTCAATTCCCCGTGACAGTCGTGTCAATATCCAAGGCGTAGGAACCACCAAGATTAACTTTGCCAACTATGCAGGTGGTGCGTCACTGTCCGCCCAAACCGTGAGCCAAGTTCTAGGCGATATCCCCATCGATCGCTATATTCGCTTCAACGTGAACGGGTTTGGTAAATTAGTCGATGCCCTTGGCGGTATTGATATCTATGTGCCGAAAAAGCTGAAATATCAAGATGATAGTCAACATCTATATATCAACCTCAATGCAGGTCAGCAAAAATTAAATGGTAGTAAAGCTATTCAATATATGCGCTACCGCCATGACGACTTAGGGGATATTGGTCGGGTACAGCGTCAACAAGCATTTTTCCGAGCTTTCATTGAGCAGAAACTAAAGCCTGAATCCATCACAAAATTTTCTGAGATTCTCGGCATTATTAAGGACAATATTGACACCAATCTATCCGTTGAAGAAGTTCTTGCCCTTGCTAGTTACACCGCAAAAATTGATCGCAAGAGTATTCAGATGCATATGGCTCCGGGGCGCTTTAGTAATCCGGGGGAATTCGATAGTCTCAGCTACTGGATTTTGGATAATAAAATGCTTGCCAAAATCATGTACCAAAATTTTGGGGTTATGAAGTCTGCCGATGCAAGTTTTGCTGATAATACACCTCAAAGCATTAGGGTTGCGATTCAAGATAGTATGTCTCAACCTGAGGGCGCTAAGAAAGCAACAACTATGCTATCCAAGGCAGGATATTCTCAAGTATTTCCTGCCAGCTCTCGCTGGACGAAGCCTATTGCTAAGACGCAAATTATTGCTCAAAATGGTGATATGGAAAGCGCTGAAAAATTACGTGATGCCTTGGGAATTGGAGAAGTCTTGATCGAATCGACGGGGGACATTGAGTCTGATGTCACGGTGCGTGTTGGTAAGGACTGGTTACAAGCCAATAACATTCCTCTCAAGCCTGTGAAACCCACACAAACAACTAATCAACGCTAATTACGAAAAATGGTAAGAAGTACCAAACGCTTCTTACTATTTTTCGTATTTGCTGAGCTGATGTTAAATAACGTCAGTTCGGTTTAAGCTGGCAAATTTTTAAAAGTCTAAAAGTAAAAGTCTTGCTACGCAAGGCTTTTACTTTCGGGCTTTGAGAGAGGGTTTGCTACGCAAACCCTCTCTCAAAGCCCGTTTCAAATTATCCTGAACTCGTGTTAAATATTTGTAGTTTGGCGAATCAGTTTCGTAAATAGGAAATCTGGCAATAGCTTGCGTGCTAACAACAACTGCTTAGCTAATGGATCGGCGGGATAGCGTAATTTCCACGATTTATCCGTACTAGCACCATAGATTGTCTTTGCCACCACATCGGGAGATGCACCCGTTGTGCCAATTTGATTGAGTTTAGTCAATACCCGATCGCTAAGAGCATCATATTCAGGAAAATCAGGATTACTAGTGCGTTCGGCGGAGCGATCGTAAAAATCGGTTTTAATGGGGCCAGGCTCAATAATTTTGACATGAATATTAAAAGCTAATAATTCATGCTGTAAAGATTCGGAAAAGCCTTCTACTGCCCACTTTGTCGAGTGATAGAGACTATAGAGCGGAAAAGCAACCCGTCCACCAACCGAAGCGACATTCACAATCACACCGCTTTGGCGATCGCGAAAATGGGGAAGTACAGCGCGAGTAGTTTCCATCAAACCAAAGACATTGGTATGAAATTGGCGTTGGATTTGCTCAGGAGTGGAGGTTTCAAATGCGCCTAACATACCGTAGCCTGCATTATTTACCAAGACATCGATCGACCCAAATTTTTCAATTGCTTCGGCAACAGCAGCCTTAATACTGTCAGTATCAGTCACATCAAGCTTGAGTAAAGCTAGGCGATCAAGATTGGTTAAGCTATTCGCTCTACCTGCTTCTTTGCTGATTACTTGCTCAGGCGATCGCATCGTCGCCGCCACATTCCAGCCACGTTTTTGGAAATATAGCGCCGTTGCCCTGCCAATGCCAGAGGAAGCGCCAGTGATCAATACAGTTTTAGTCATATTTTTTCCTGATTTTTAGGATGTCACGCAGTGACATCCTAAGTGGTTATACAGTTGCAAATAATTCAGCAATTGGGCGATCGGGTGTATCGGCATTAACCACAATCTCAACAAGTTTATTCTTGGCATTATCTTCAAATAGAGCATCTACCGTCACTTGGGCAACCTTAGTACGGGGAATACTGCCTTCAAAGAGGGTGTCAGCACCAGATAGGACTAAACCACCTTCTTTTTCGCGGTTGAGCAGTCCCCCCGGACGGACGATGGTGTAGGTTAAGCCGCTATCTTGCAGGTGTCTTTCGGCTTGTTTTTTCCAGAATAGTACTAGCCAAAATAAATTTAGGGGATGCAAAAATTTCGAGACGCAAAGGGATGAGACGATCGCAAAATGTTTGATATTTTTTGCTTTGGCTGCCTTGACTAAATTCTTTGTACCAATGTAATCGACTAGATATGGCTCAAGGGCATTGAGGCTGGGCTTTGCACCTGTAGCGCATACCAACACATCACAATCCGCGATCGCCTCTGACAAGGTATCCGCGAAAAGCACATTTCCTTGGACTAACTCTACTTCAGATGGCAAAACCTGCTTCGCTAGTTCTAAGTTACGAACCAAAGCTCTGACAGGAATATTACGTTTGATTAATTCGGTGACAATATGTCGTCCTGTTTGTCCTGTGGCTCCAGCTACAAATGCTTTCATATCTGAATTGCTTCTCAACTATTTACCCTAGTATAAGCGGCGCGAAGTCCTGCCTATGCTAATTCAGTGCGCTCATTTCGGGTGAACTACTCTGATATAATCCACAAATAAAAATATATGTTTTTCAAACAAATCCATTAAGAAAAGTTAAGAAACATCAATGCAACTCACACATCGCCCTCGCCGCCTCCGCCGCAATCCTTCTATTCGTAGCCTTGTTAAAGAGAATCATTTATCTGTAGATGATTTTATCTATCCGATGTTTGTGATGGAAGGAGAGAACAACCGTGTTGAAGTTCCTTCAATGCCCGAAGCCTATCGCTTTACCCTCGATCTATTGGTCAAAGAAGTAGAAGAGAACTATGCGTTAGGAATTAAGGCGATCGCACTTTTTCCTGCGGTTCCTGAAGAGAAAAAGGATCTCACTGGTACGGAAAGTCTTAATCCTGAAGGATTGGCGCAGCGTGCGGTCAGAGCGATTAAGGCAGCAGTTCCCGATGTGATTATCTTTACTGATGTTGCCCTTGATCCTTTCACCACGCACGGACATGATGGCATCATTGATGACAATGGCGTAATTCTCAATGATGAGACCGTTGAAGTATTAGTAAAAATGGCAGTTTCCCAAGCTGCCGCAGGTACAGATTTTGTTTCTCCCTCGGACATGATGGATGGACGTATTGGGGCAATTCGTCAAGGTTTAGATGCTGCTGGGTTTGAGAATGTCGGTATCCTTGCCTATTCTGCTAAATATGCCTCTGCTTACTATGGTCCTTTCCGTGATGCGCTTGGTTCTGCACCTAAGTCTGGTGATAAGAAGACCTATCAAATGGACCCTGCTAATTCCCGTGAAGCGATTAAGGAAGTTTATTTAGACATTGCGGAAGGTGCAGATATTGTGATGGTGAAGCCTGCTTTGGCTTATTTGGATATCATTGCCAAAGTTAAAGATGCTACCAATGTGCCTGTAGCAGCCTATAACGTCAGTGGCGAGTACGCAATGATCAAGGCTGCCGCGCAACTAGGCTGGATCGATGAGAAGAAGGTTATGTTTGAAACTCTGCTCAGTATGAAGAGAGCAGGAGCCGATCTGATTTTGACCTACCATGCCAAGTCGGTGGCTCAGCTTTTAGCTACGGGTTATCGTCCTTAAATCTCAAGGGAGTCAACGCAAAGCGTTGACTCCCTTGATGTGGAAATATTTACTGTGCCATTAACTCAATGAACGCAAAAGAACTTCTCGAAAGTTATGCTCAGGGCGATCGCGACTTTAGTAAGCGATCGCTCATTGGCTTGATCTTGACTGGGGCAAACCTATCTGGGTCAAACTTTATCGAATCAGATCTTGAAGATATTACCCTCGACATTGCCAACTTAGAGGATGTGGAGCTAAATCTCGCGAATTTGGTCAGGGCAAATTTGAGTGGTTCAATTTTGATCCAAGCAAATCTCAATGGCACAATCTTAGAACAGGCTTCATTAATTGGGGCAAATCTTTCGGAAGCTTTCTTAATCGAAGCGGACTTAAGTGATGCGGTGCTGGTGGAGACAAATTTTACTAATGCTTTTTTGACTAGTGCAAATCTGACGCGATCGCGATTATGTCGAGCCAACCTTGCTAACGCTTTTTTGACAGGTGCTTATCTGAATGGAGCCGATCTGCGTGGGGCAAATCTCACAGGAGCAGATCTCAGTCGTGCTAATCTGACGGGGGCAAATCTCGCAGGAGCAGATCTCAGTCGTGCTAATCTGACGAATGCCAAACTAAATTGGGCAAATCTTGCCAATGCTAAGTTAATTGGGGCAGATTTGACGGGAACCTATCTATCGACTCTGAAAAGTATTGAGGGTACTGATTTTACGGATGCGCGTAATGCTCCGAACTCAGTGGAGCTTGTTAATATGGAAGAGGTAAACCCAACTCCATAGAATTTTGATAGCTGTGCGTAGGTCGCCTAACTATAAAATTCATCAATCCCAATTAAAAGCTTATGCCCTTGTTTCGTTCCGTAATTAGTCACACCAAAACTCTTACCTATAGAATCTCTCATCTCGCTTTAATCATGACGATCGCAGGGGCGATCGCTCTACCAATTACCGAAAATGCCCATGCTCAAGCCCAAAAGGATGCCGTGGAATGGATCAAGCAGGGGCGACAACTTTGGCAAAGAAATGACATTTCTGGAGCGATCGCTGCCTATCAACAAGCAGCCCAGTTAGAACCCAAAAATTCCAAAATTCTGACGAGTCTTGGCTTTTTATTAACGCAACAGAGTAATTATTCGGGGGCAATCGCGACCTTAGAGAGGGCGACACGCTTAGATAATACCAATGCCAAAGCCTTTAATGCCTTGGGTTTTGTCTATGTCAAGATTAAGGACTACCCCAACGCGATCAATGCCTATCGTCGAGCGATCGCACTGGATCGGCAAAATATTGATGCCTATAACAGTGTTGGCTTTTTACTCACGGAGCAAAAAAACTATAGTGAAGCCGCTAAGATTTATCGCCAAGCGATCGCCGCTTCCCCAAATAATGTCAAAAGCTATCTCAATTTGGGGTATATCTTGAAATTGTCGGGCGATCGCAAAGGTGCAGTCGCTATCTACAACCAAGCCGATAAAATTGCCCCCTTTGATGCCGATGTATTAGTAGCACTCGGTGGTCTATTCGCTGAACAAAATCAAAACGAAGAGGCGATCGCCAAATATAAACGCGCCTTAGAAGTTAATCCGCGTCATCCTCAAGCGAATTTAGCGATCGCCAAAGTTTTACAGAGTCAAGGCAATTATGCCGATGCAATAACGGCTCTCCGTCATGCGGCGGCAGCAAGGAATATTCCAACGAGTAATTTGATTGAGTTACAACGGGAAATTGCTAATCTCTATATTCAGCAGGGTTCTCTTTCAGGTGCGATCGTTGCCTATCGCCAAATTATCGAAGCTGAACCTGATGATGCTGAAACTTATCTCGCTTTAGGTAAATTATTAGTCACACAGCAACGGGTGACTGAAGCTCGTAAAACCTTAGAATCGGCTGAGCGTCTATTTAATCAGCAGGGCAATATCGATGGGTTAGCCCAAACTCGCAAAGTTCTATCAGAAATCAAATAAATCAGAGAGCCGCACAATGTGCGGTTCTCTGATTTTAATTTGGGATAGTTGCTGCTTCTAGACCTGTTGCTTTGCCTGCTTTGCGGAGGCGATCGCTTTCGGGTTCCATCCATGAATAGACAAAATGACTAAAACATTTAATCTGGGGTTCTCGCGCCATAATCGCTTGCATTTGCTTCTCGAAGCTAGGATGCCCATCAAAACCCTGCCCCCAAGTTCCTGCCAAAACTGGACAGACTAAGGTTTCAGGTGATGATTGGCGCACTACGTCGGAAACCTGCTCCGCGACACAACTCCCATCATTACAAAGGGCATAGGTCATGGGGTGGCGTTCCATATATTTCGGGAACCGATCCCAAGGCTGCATTCTTGCCTCATATCTGCCTGACTCCGTGAGATTACCATTGGGGAAGAACACCGTACCAATGGGAAGATTATTTTGCTTGAGGGGAGCCGAAATTGTGGTGACAAAATTGATGACCCCTTGATAGGCATGATTTGTGGCAATATTCCACAGTAAACCTTCAGCGATCGCTGCCGTTTCCCTAGGATTTTTAATATTTGTGGGTTTTACTTTAGCGGTATTAGCGAGTTGCTTCTCGGTTTCAACAACATCATTTGCCGTGAGATTACCATTTTGGAGATAAAGCGCCATCAACTCTCGCACATTGCGATTGTCAATACTATTGAGTAATGCTGTTCGTGATGATTTGCCGTAAATCCACAGTTGCTTGACGTTATCGATTAATTCTCCCGTGATATTAGTCGGATAGCGCACGTAATCAAATACCATGCCATCAGGCTGGCGTTGCATTAGAGCTTTAACTGCTGCGATTAAATCATCCTTGGCAGTCCGACTATAGGGATCGACAAATAGGTGATCGGCTTCATAGGCATCTTCATAAAAGGCTTTGCCATTAGCTACCTGCTTGCGATCAAAGTTTGTGTTTGCAATACTATTTTCCCCATTGCCATTGATGGCAAATGTATTTGAGCGCCCCTTGACTTCGCTATAGCCATAGCCAAAATTCATTGCAAAAGACCAACCATAAACCTTGATGCCCCGTTCTTTACCGATCGCGATCGCCTGTTTCCACAGATCATAGTCCGCAGGTACTTCTCCCGCCTTGACTGCTTCCTCCATGACTGATTTCCAAGGTGTCGGATTATCAGCAACGGGTAGGAGTACGCGCCCATCATAAAAAACTTCAACAAAAACTTGGTTATAGCCCCGATTTGCCATCCGATCAAAGACATCCTCTAGCACACCTGCCTTGACATCATTAGGATAGAGCCTGATCCAAGTGGCTTGGGTTTGGGGCGCAGTGCGATCGCGACAGGCTTGTAAAGCCACTTTATGTTTTTGGATGATTTCCCGATATTGGGTCTGCGATTTTTGATCCTTAGTATTGATCAGAGCCGCTTTTCGTAATTCATGTTTACGCAAAATTTCCGCCGCACTCACATCACAGGTCGGATTGCCCCACAAAATTCTGTCGGGTAAAGGTCCCGCGATCGCATTATTTGAAAATATTGTTGCTAAGCTCAGACAAGCCCCAGAAGCAAGCAATCCGAATTTTGGTTGATGTAAATTTTTTCGAGATGTCGAGGATTTGATCAATTTCATAAAAATACAAAAATACCTTGATATTTACCTTGGGTCGTTGATCTTGCGGTCAGGAGCACCGCGCACCCTAACCCTAAAATTTTGATCTTGATAGAAGCAATTTCCCTGACGAACTAGCCGTAACAATGTGGCACACTGACAAGTGTATTTCATGACTTGCTTCTCCATGCTGCACAACCCTGCCAGATTTAAGCCTAGTTCTATCGAAAATGATTCAGAAAATGAAGAAGAATTAGAATTTTACGATTTTAATGAACCCGAACCGGGGAGTCCACCGGGGACGTTAATCATTGATGAAGATGCCAGTATCCCCAATATTTTCTTGATTGATTACCATGCTGAAGAAGCGATCGGCGTGCAACTAGCAACTCCTGAAGAATGTTTCCCCTACCTCGATAGTCAATCGGTCTCATGGGTAGATGTGCAGGGGCTAGGTTCTGAAGATGTCTTAAAACGCCTTGGCAAAGTGTTTAGCCTCCATGAGCTAGTACTTGAAGATATCGTCAATATTCCCCAAAGACCGAAGGTTGAGAGCTTTGAGGATCAAGAACTAATCATCTTACATATGGTGACGAGTCGTGAAGATGGTCGGGGTTTTTATGATGAGCAGGTAAGTTTGATTTTAGGTAAGAACTATGTGCTGACAGTGCAAGAAGAGCCTGAAAATGATGTATTTGAGCCAATTCGTCAAAGGATTCACCGCAATCGTGGCGTGATCCGATCGCAAAAGGCTGATTATCTAACCTATGCCCTGATCGATGCGATCGTCGATGGATTTTTCCCTGTGTTAGAGGACTACGGCGAGCGTCTCGAAGATCTCCAAGATGAAGTAGTAGAAAAACCCACCCGTCAGACCCTAGATAAAATTCATAAGATCAAACGCGAATTATTATTACTGCGGCGTGCCATTTGGCCACAGCGAGATGCGATTAATTCTTTGATTCGTGAGGAAAGTCCGTTAATTGACCGCGAAGTTAGAGTCTTTCTCCGAGATTGCTATGACCACACCGTACAGGTCATCGATATGGTGGAAACCTATCGCGAACTTGCTGCCAACTTAATGGATATTTATCTCTCGTCATTAAGCAACAGCACCAATGAAATCATGCGCTTTTTAACGGTGATTTCTACGGTGTTTATTCCCCTTACCTTCGTTGCTGGTGTCTATGGCATGAATTTTGATACGAGTGTAGCGGGGAATATGCCTGAGTTAAAAATGCCCTTAGGTTATCCGCTCTGTTGGTTATTGATGCTTTCTATTTCTGGTGGTTTGTTATTTTACTTTTGGAAAAAAGGCTGGCTATTTAGTCCAAAATAACTATGAATCGGCGCGAAGCGTAGATTCATAGTTATTAATGAAAATATTGTGTTACTTCCTCAACCTCAAAAACGCAGACTGCAACGGGTGACATTACAGCCACACCAAGTTGAGCAAACTTTAGAAGTTAATAGTGCGATCGCCCTAACCTCGGAGCAAAGACATTATTTATGTAATGTGTTGCGTTTAGAAAGCGGCGCAGAATTTATTGCCCTTGATCGTCAAGGCGGCTGGTGGCTAGCAAAGTTATCTAGTGAGGCGGATCATGCCCAAATTATCGACAAATTAGAAAATAACTCCGAGTTAGATACCCAGATCACCCTTGGTGTGGCGATGCCCAAAGGTAGCAATATCGAATCGGTAATTCGCCAATCTACGGAATTAGGCGTGCGTCAAATAGTGCCATTATTTAGCGATCGCACAATTATCAAATCAGGCACAGAAATCGGCAATCAAAAACGCGATCGCTGGCAACGCATCGCCGAAGAAGCCGCCGAGCTTTCCCTGCGTACCTATGTCCCTGAAATTAATGCGCCGCAATCCTTCAAGGCATGGCTAGGCGATCGCACCCCAGAATCTAAGCAAATTCTAAAATATATTTGTGTTATCCATCCTGAGGCTACCCATTTGCTGACTAGCTTGCAAAGTGGCTATGATGCTTTACCTGCGGGAGAGCATCTTGCTCAAATTATGGTTGCTACAGGTTGCGAGGGAGGATGGACTGCTAGAGAAGAAGAAATGGCGATCGCATCGGGATTTATACCTGTATCTCTAGGCGATCGGGTGTTGTCGGCAATTACAGCCCCAGTGGTAGCATTGTCCATAGTTAGTGCATTTTTAGATACTAAATAAGGTTCTTAGCAACAGGGAAAATCTTATTTCATCCTTGGAATATAGAGACAATTTATGATCGCCAATCAACCGCAAACATTACATATGGTGCAGCAAACAATTGCCCTGCGCACCAATGGTAAAAAACTGCACAATATCACCCGTCAAGTAGAAGCCATTCTCGCTCAATCGGGTATAAAAATGGGGCTATGTAATGTCTTTTTGAGACATACATCGGCAAGTTTGATTATTCAAGAAAATGCTGACCCCGATGTATTGGCAGATTTAGAAACATTTTTTAGCAAACTCATTCCCGAAGATGCCAGTCAATATCGTCATATTTCCGAAGGGTTAGATGATATGCCATCCCATATTCGCAGCGTCCTTACTAAAACATCGGAAACAATTCCGATCGCTAATGGTAAACTTGCCCTCGGTACTTGGCAAGGAATCTTTGTTTGGGAACATCGCAATTTGGGACACACTCGCGAAGTTTTGGTACATATTACAGGATGTTAAAACAAGGTGTGAAAACAGGGTGCTAAATCAGGATATTAAAACAGGAGCCTAGATGAAGTCCGTAAAAAAGCCACCAGCCAGCCGATATCGCCCAGCAACTAAACAGAGAAAGTGGCTGCGGGGATTTCAGTGGTTTTTACCAGGACTCTTAGTCAAAAGATGGTTGCTAGTCAGCATTATCGGCATTATCTTAATCGTGTTGGGTATTGCGATTTCGGCAAGACTGACCCCGATTTTATTTCTATCGCGTCTCATCGGTAATACGATCGACATCTTAGTGGCGATCTTACCCCGCAATTTCAGTGGTCCACTTGCCCTAGTCATTGGGCTTGGTCTTCTCTGGCTAGGACAAAAACGCGCCCTTGGTTCGATTACCCAAGTTTTGATGCCCGATCAAGATAAGGAGTTATTAGAGTTACTAGTTTCTCACCGCAAACTCAATCGCGGACCCAAAATTGTCACCGTTGGTGGTGGCACAGGCATGTCAAATTTGTTGCGTGGACTCAAGCAATATAGCGCCAATATTACGGCGATCGTCACAGTTGCCGATGACGGTGGTTCCTCTGGGCGCTTACGGCGTGAGCATGGCGTTTTACCCCCAGGGGATATTCGCAACTGCCTTGCGGCTCTAGCCGATGAAGAAAAATTAGTTACCGAACTATTTCAATATCGCTTTGAAACGGGTGAAGGTCTAACAGGACATAGCTTTGGTAATTTGTTCCTGACTGCGATGAGTGAAGTCACAGGTGATCTCGAAAAGGCGATCGCCGCTAGTTCACAGGTACTAGCTGTGCGGGGGCGCGTATTACCAGCAACCCTCGACCATATGGTGCTTTGGGCAGAACTTGAAGATGGACGATATGTTGAAGGGGAGTCCAATATTCCTGAAGCTAAGGGTAAGATTAAACGTATTGGTTGCAAACCTAGTAATCCGCAGGGACTACCTCAAGCCATTGAGGATATCAACCAAGCTGATTTGATTGTGATTGGTCCTGGTAGCTTATATACCAGTATTATTCCTAACCTGCTTGTACCTGAGATTCTCCAAGCATTGATCAATCGCAATGTGCCATCGATCTATCTTTGTAATATCATGAGTCAAGTAGGTGAAACCGATGGCTATGCTGTGTCTGATTACGTGCGAGTTTTAGACGAGTTAGCAGGGGTGCGATTATTTGATGTAGTTTTAGTTCAAAAGCACCCGCCTTCTGAGCGATCTCTACAGCATTATGCATCTTTTGGGTCTCATTTGACACCCCTAGATCGTGAAAATCTCGCCAAAATGGGCTGTCCTGTTTTAATTGCTAATATTATGCGGGAAAAGGCTAATGGAACAGTCTGTCATGATTCAGATAAACTTGCAGGGGTATTAATGCGTTGGTATAACCGTCAGTAATCTTTAGTTTTTACGTTGCCCCATGCTAATGTAAAAATTAAAGTTCAGCCTAGATAAGATTTTATAGTTTTTAATTTGGCTAGATAAATTAAAAACAAGCCTAGAATTCAAGCTCAAAACGCCAGATAAAATCATCAGTGTTACAGCATTACCATATCCGAGTTAACAGTGATATTTATGCCCTTTCAAACTTGCAAGGGTGGTTTCTTCAATTCCAACAATTATTGCCTAAACCTGTTTGGATGCAGTGCAATCTAGTTTTAGTTGAGGTATTTACGAATGTAGTTTCCTATGCTCATGAGGGTTTGTCTGAGGAAACTCCAGTTGATATTGAGTTAGAAATCAATGCAACCGAAAAATTTTTAGAATTGAAAATTTGGGACTATGGAGAACCATTTGACCTACTAGCTGAAATTGACAGGCTCTCCAAAGAAGCTCAGAAAAATAAGGATTTTGAAAATGTTGATGATATTCCTACAGGTGGTAGAGGTTTGATCATCGCCAAAACGATCGCTGACAATATTCGATATGAGACTTCTGACGATGGTCGTAATTGTTTTGTAATGACAAAAAGCTTTGCAAACTTTACCCAAAACGTACCAAATTGATACTTAGTATTGTAATTTGATTCAGTTTTTAACGCCTTAGCCATAAAACGAAAGCAAATAGACCTACAGGTATTGTAATTGCGGCAAAGGCGATCACACTCATTGTGTCATTGGTGAGACCATTTAATAATGACCAATTAGGGACAATATATTTAATTACAGCCGAAATGATTAGCGAGTAGGTCAGTAGCTTGGCAATAAATAGAAACTGCGTAAATATTTTTACAGACATAATATTTAAAGTTAATAAGGGCGCATAGCGCCCTTATTTGAGTTAATTTAATTTTTCTTTTTGCCGCCTTCTTTTTCTTGAATCTCGGCGGGTACGGGGAATTGCTCAATGGGCTGACCCGCTAAAGCTTTTTCCATAAATTTGCGCCAAATTGGTGTGACATAGACACCACCCGTTACACCATTTGCCATCGGTGAATAGTCATCATTGCCGATCCAAATGGCAACGGCCAGCTGTGGTACATAGCCCACAAACCAAGCATCACGGAAATCTGAAGTTGTCCCTGTTTTACCTGCAACGGGGCGACCTTCACTCAATTGCGCCTCAGTTGCTGTACCATTGGTCACAACACCACGCAAAGCATCGGTTAAATAAGAAACGGCGATCGGATCGAGAATTAACTCAGGCTTAGGAGTGTTATCCAGAACTAGATTCCCGTTGCGATCGGTGACACGGGCAATTAATGTCGTTTTAGATTTATAGCCACCACTAGCAAATACTGCATAGGCTCCTGCTACTTCCATTGGTGTGACATCGGCTGCACCGAGGGGCAAAGAAACTACAGGTTTCATGGGACTGTTGATACCCAGTTTGCGGCAAATTGCAATTACATTTTCGTTGCCAATTTCTAAGCCTAACTTTAGTGCAGGAATATTTCGAGAAACTGCGATCGCTTGCCTAATACTGATTGCTCCTGAGAACTTGTTGTCGTAGTTGCGAGGTACATAGGGTTCATCACCATCAGGGATTGACATCGGGCTATCATCAATTACTGAGTCTGGGGTGTAGTTACCCGTAGCAAAGGCGGCATAGTAGACAAAGGGTTTAAAGGATGAACCCAACTGTCTTCTTGCTAAGACTGCACGGTTATATTGATTTTTGTCAAAGTCGCCCACGCCTCCCACTAAAGCCTTTACAAAACCTGTGCGAGGATCAACTGCAACTAAGGCTAATTGATCGGCATAGGCTCCGCGATTAACTAAATCAGTATGTCCTTCGGCAGCGACCTCTTCGGCAATGCGCTGGAGCTTTAAGTCAATGGTTGTCTGGACACGCAAACCACCTTGTAAAACAACATCCTTACCAAATTTTTCTTCTAACTCAGCAGTTACAGCCTGCGACACATAGGGTACACGGCTTGCTTCGTAGGAAATCCCTTGCTTACGGATCACAATCTTTTGAGCTTTTGCTGCTTTAATTTCCGCAGGCGTTGCCCAGTTAAGTTCTGCAAGGCGATCTAGTACTAAACCTTGGCGTTTTTTCGCTTCCGCAAAATTATCGACAGGATTGAATACTGAAGGCGCTTGAATTGTCCCTGCCAGCATCGCGGCTTCACCAAGGGTCAGATCAGCCGCCGATTTACCAAAATAGTTCTGAGATGCTGTTTCTGCCCCATTAGTATTTTTTCCCCAAAATACTTGGTTAAGGTACATCTCAAGGATTTGCTCCTTAGTGAAAACCTGCTCTACCCGCATGGCTAAGACAGCCTCGGCAACTTTGCGGTTCAGGCTACGCTCATTCGATAAAAATAAATTCTTGACTAGCTGTTGGGTCAGTGTCGAACCACCCTCAACGGTTCCACCTGCACTAAAGTTAGCTACAATGGCGCGACCAATACCACTGGGATCAATGCCTTTGTGGGTGTAGAAGTAGGCATCTTCCATGGCAAGAACCGATCGCTTGAGATGTGGTGAAATGCGATCAAGAGTAACTACTTCACGGTTAACATCCCCATGCAAACGGGCAATTAGCTCACCATTAATGTCATAAATATAGGTAGTTTCAACGGGGACATATCCCTTGAGGACTCTGACATCAGGCAGATCACGAAAGCTGAGGGCTAAGCCCACAAGTCCACCTGCCACTGCTGCACCACCAATCATGATAATGCCTAGCAATGTGCCACCAACAGCTTTGAGAGTGCCTTTTAAAATACTGCCAGTCAGAGAACCAGAACGCTCTACACTATTCGATGCCACAGCAATCTACCCTTTGTAACTCATGAGTAATCTTACTGCATTAAGAAGTATTTCGAGCGCTTGAGTAAAAAAACTACTTAGTAGTTTTTTTACTCAAATTTAACGACGTTGAGCCAACTTGTCATACACCAATTGCAGATCGACGCGATGGTGAGCTAGTGCCACAAGGGTGTGGTAAAACAAATCAGCAACTTCACCAGCGATCGCATCAGGATCATCATCCTTACAAGCCATCACCACTTCTGCTGATTCTTCACCAATTTTTTTCAAAATCTTGTTATCTCCTCCCGCAAATAGTTTGCAAGTATAGGAGCTTTCTTGGGGATGCTCACGGCGATCGACAATTACCGTAAATAATTCTGATAGAGGATCATTCATAAAATCAAAATACTTATACAAAATAATTGTGAAGCACTTCGCACTTCACAATCTTAAATAATAAAGGCACGCTATGCGTGCCTTTACTGAGGTTGAATGTCTTGCTTGGCAAGACATTCAACAAAACTAAGTTTTGCCAACAATTACTTGATGGAAACCTTACCACCAGCTTCTTCGATTTGCTTCTTAGCAGCTTCAGCATCAGCCTTAGGTAGACCTTCCTTGATGGTCTTAGGAGTAGACTCAACCATGTCCTTGGCATCCTTAAGACCCAAACCAGTGATTTCGCGAACGATCTTCAGAACAGCGATCTTCTTATCAGCAGGAACTTCGTCAAGTACCAAGTCGAAGGAGGTCTTTTCTTCAACTTCTTCAGCAGCAGCAGCGCCACCGCCAGCAGCAGCAACTACTACACCACCAACAGGAGCAGCTGCCGAAACGCCGAAGGTTTCTTCGATCGCTTTAACCAATTCAGAAGCTTCAAGAAGGCTTAAAGTCTTTAGTTCTTCAATAATGCTGTCGATTTTTGCGGACATAGGTTTTCTCTTTAGTTAAATATGTAGGTAATTGGTGATTGGTAATTGGTAATTGCCAATTGATTAAGCAGCTTCTTTTTCGGAAACAGCTTTGACGGCACGTCCAAGAGATTGGGGAACCTCTTTGATACCGATCGCAATCTTGGCAGTGACGGCATTGATTGCGCCAGCGATTTGCGAGATGAGTACTTCCTTGGAAGGTAGATCGGCGATCGCTTGTAAGTCTTTTGCACTTAAAGCGCGACCTTCTAAGACACCGCCACGAAGTTCGGTTTTCTTAGATTCCTTGAGGAAAGCTTGGTATGCCTTAACAGCACCACCAATGTCATCCTTCACAAATAGACAAGCAGAAGGTCCAACTAGAAACTTTTCTAGAGGTTGCCATTCAGGAGTACCTGAAATCGCTTGCTTGAGCAGAGTGTTCTTAGTTGTTCTGCACACCGTACCAGTTGGACGGAGTGAGCGGCGGAGCTTAGTAATTTCAGCTACCGACAATGTTGCATAGTCAATTACGAGTACCAGCTTAGTTCCGTCAAACTCTTGGCTGATTTCGTTAACTAGCGCCTTTTTTTGTTCTAGGGTCTTACCCATGTATTTTGCACCTCCTTGTGTTTGGAGCTAATCACAATGGGGCTTTGCCCCATTGTGATTAACCTTGAATCTTTAAAGTCATTAAAAAAGCCTCGTCTTTTCGCAGACCGAGGCTAAAAAGCGATTCCAGTTTGGAATTTCTTTCAAATCACCTCGGCAGGAAATTAAGCCATTAGCACCTGCTGTCTATGGAGCTATTTAGTTGTCGAAATTTCTTTCTAGGCTGATTACAACAATTAGACTTGGTTTTTTATAAAACTTCTTTTCCGTAGGAAAAGAAGTTTATTTTGAATGACTTTGAAAGGCTTTTTATTATGCTTCGGCAAGTTTAAGATCGCGCAATGCAGGAACATCAACTTCAATTGAAGGTCCCATTGTTGCCGATACATAGAGCGATCGCCAGTAGCGACCCTTTGCGCCAGAAGGACGATTACGATCAATCGTTTCTTGTAGAGCCTTTAGGTTTAGCAATAGATCTTCTGCGGTGAAAGCAGCCTTGCCAAACTGAATGTGGACGATACCTGTACGGTCAGCACGGAATTCTAGCTTACCAGCTTTGAACTCATTAATCGCTCCACCGAGATCAGTAGTTACCGTACCACCTTTAGGCGAAGGCATCAATCCTCTAGGACCAAGCAATTTACCAAGCTTAGCTACCTGAGGCATCATATCAGGTGTCGCAATCAGTAGGTCGAAGTCCATTCTCCCCTTACTGATTTCATCGATTAATTCTTCAGATCCAGCGATATCTGCACCAGCAGCAGTTGCTTCAGCAACTTTTTCACCACGGGCAATAACTGCTACACGGATTGTTTGTCCTGTACCCTTCGGTAAAGTCACCGTAGTACGCAATTGTTGGTCAGCGTACTTAGGATCAATACCAAGTCTTACGTGGGCTTCTACGGACTCAGGAAACTTAGCAGTTGCGGTTGCCTTGACAAGTTCCAAGGCTTCAATAGGTGCGTAGGGACGCTCTTCTACTTTGCTTCGAGCTTCCTTGAGACGCTTTGATACTTTTTTAGTCATTGTTGCTCCTTCGGGGTACGAGTGGAAACCTTTGTTTCCTCCCCCAATTAAGAAAATTTATATTGAGAAAGAAATTGAATATATAAAGGTAAAGAATCCTAAGCAGTAATGGTAACGCCCATATTCTTAGCAGTACCTTCAATAATCTTCATTGCTGCATCGATATCATTTGCATTGATATCAGGCATTTTGGTTTCTGCGATTTGACGTAATTGATCTCTGGTGATGGAACCAACTTTTTTACGGTTAGGCTCAGCAGAACCAGAGGAAATACCTGCCGCTTTTTGGATTAAAACCGATGCAGGAGGTGTTTTGAGAACGAAGGTAAAACTTCTATCCTCATAAACAGATATTTCTACAGGAATAACCATACCTGCTTGGTCAGCAGTACGGGCATTATATTCCTTACAAAACATCATGATGTTGACACCATGTTGACCCAAAGCAGGACCAACTGGTGGCGTTGGACTTGCCTTGCCAGCATTAAGCGCTAGCTTGATGATTGCTGTAACTTTCTTAGCCATTTGCTTTCTGAGCCACTCTAATTAATAGCCGTTAAAAAATCCACTAGAAACCCCGCAAACCTGCGTTTGAGTGGATTAGTTTTACTTGTGATTTAGTTTTGCTTTTGCACCTGATTGAACTCTAGTTCTACAGGAGTGTCTCTTCCAAATATTGAGAGAAGCGCCTTGAGTTTACTGCGCTCTGGGCTAACCTCGACCACTTCACCTTCAAAGTCTTTGAAAGGTCCATTAAGCACTTTAATCTTGTCGCCTTGAGCCATATCAATTTTGAGAACTGGCTCTTGTTCGACGGTGACACGGAAGATTCTTTCGACTTCTTTCTCAGTCAATGGGCGAGGCTTAACATGTCCACGACCACGACCATAGTGACGTTTTTGTTCTGTTCCGACGAAGTTAATTACATGGGGAGTGCTTTTGACAGCAAGCCACGCATCATCATCAACTTCTAACTGTCCGATTTCATTTCTAACAGTCTTAATCTGAATCAGGACATACCCAGGGAAAATCTTTTCCTCAGATGTAAGCCGACTGCCATCTTTTCTCAGCTTGACGGTCGGTGTCTGCGGGATTTCAATTTGCTTGATCCTATCTTCAACATCAAGGGTTTTGATGCGTTGCTCTAGGCTTGACTTGACCTTTTTTTCGCAGCCTGAAGCAATCTGTACGGCATACCACTGAAATAGTACGTCTGACTCTTCACGACTAGATGAATGGTCGATGTCTTCGGTAAACATTATTGAAACACCTGCAATGCGATCGCTCTAAACAAAGCATCAATTAAGTACACAAAAGTTGCAACCGCAACGATCATTAAAAGCACAGATGCAGATTCACTAATTAATTGTTGACGGGTCGGCCAAACAATTTTGCCAAATTCCGCCTTAGTTTCTGCGAAAAAGTTAGTCATATCGGCATTGTCAGAATTTTCTGATGTTGCTTTTGACGTTTCTTTTGGTTGCTCTTTTACTTCGTTTTTGGTCATAGCGGCAACTCTTGCGATCCCTTTGAAATCTTTGTAAATGCGATGTATTTAACTACAGTCTTGAGCAAACTTAAAAATTAATCTTAGGCTTGTGAAGATGGTGAAGCGCGCCCTGAGGGACTCGAACCCCCGACATCAGGTTTTGGAGACCTGCGTTCTACCAACTGAACTAAGGACGCACGTTATAAAAACAAGATTTTGACACGTTACCAGCTATATCTCAGGTATCAATCGCTATATCAAAATAGTGCTTGACACCTAGTATAACCATAAATGGTTCTATAGTGGACGATCAAATCGTTGTTTAAGACGAGTTGCTTTACCAACGAGGTCGCGTAAGTAATAGAGCTTAGAACGACGCACTTTGCCACGACGGATCACTTTGATGCTTTCAACTTGTGGAGAATGTAGCAAGAAGGCTCGCTCAACTCCTACTCCTTGAAATACACGACGAACAGTAATGACAGAGTTAATGCCAGAACCACGTCTTGAGATAATCACGCCTTCGTAAGGCTGAGTACGTTCTTTGCCGCCCTCTTTGATCCTTACTCCAACCTTCACAGTGTCTCCCACATAAAGCTGGGGGAGATCTGTTTTGATGTATTCCGCTTCAATTGAGCGTATGATTTCAACAGCGTTCATGAGGAATGCCAAAAAAGTCGCGATCATCTATGTTAGAGGATGATCGCTCCAATGTCTATATTTTTTGTAAAAAAAGTAAATATCCGTCAATGCAACATGTTGAAGGTTCTGATTTTTGGTGTCGCAGCGAATCCTCGCTACCAAAATCAAAATTATGGTGATGACTATTTCTTACGGAGGCTAGAGCTTGCGGGAAGTTCACTTTGATTTTGTTCAGATTTACGACTCTCGATAATTTCTGAGGCAGTACTTTGTAAGGTGCGATCGCGATAGGGGATGGCAGCACGAGTCTTGAGAAAGGCGGCTTCGGTGTCAGAGATGGGTGGTAGTGCAGTAGGAGCAAAGGCGGCGATCGTGCTGGGGGATTTGCGTCCGATGGGGGCGATCGCACCAATTTGTAAGCCAGCCATTAGCATGGCGGTACGAACGGCGGCGGATGAGGAGTATGTAACGAGATAGCCGTCGGGTTTGAGGCAGTTGGCTAAAAGTTGGATAAACTCGACTGTCCAGAGTTGGGGGCAATGGGGCGGCGAGAAGGGATCGAGAAAGATGGCATCAGCCCATTTTTGAGGGACTTGGCTAATGGTTTGACGGGCATCACCGATAAGCAGTTGTAAGGTTAAATCTTCAGTTTCGACAATTTGAGTTGTTGCAGCAGTTGTAAGGACTTGCGCGATCGCAGGTTGCCAAATATTTACTAATCTTGTGGCGATCGCTTTTTGTGGGACTTCGAGATTATTTTCCAACGCCATAATGTGGAGACTGGTGATGGGAGTTTGACTGGATTGTTTTAAATTAGAGATGCAGGCGATCGCGGCAGCTGAGTTGTAACCTAAGCCATAGCAAACATCGAGAATGTTGAGTTTAGTCTGAGTTTGAGCTTTTTCGGCAATCTTGGCAGGGATCACAAATTTCGCTTCGGCTTCGTGCTTTGCACCATGAGAGCTATGAAATGTTTCTTGAAAAGTTTCTGACCAAAAAGTAACAGACCCATCTTCGGTAGGGAAAAGTGACAGTGTATCCATGACTAAGACTAAAAAAATGCCCTACTTGCGATCGCCACTTTGAATTTTTGTGAAAGTAAAGCGAGATCGCCTAATTCACTGAAATCTTTACTGTAGATAATGATATGTTAAGCCATTTCGGAACAGTACTTTAGAATTTATGCCGCAAGGGAATGGAGTCAATCGCAAGCCACCAAGAGGGCTTAACCTAGCAGAAAGACACGTTCAGAAGCATTTACCTGATACGCCGCAGATGCTGAAACTACTGAAGGAAGATGGCAAAGCTCACGTGTTTAACGATCTCCAAACATTACTTGAGGTTACAGAAGCTTTGTTTGAGTTGGGTGAGTTTATTGGCATGGTAAGAGGTCATGAGCGTTATGGGATGTATTTCGATCAAGCAATTGGCTATAGAATTGATTTAGAAGGGACTCGATTGCCATTGTATTTTGCAGAGATGAAAATTATTAAGGGTGAATATCATGTCATTCCACGCACAAAACCAAGCGAAGTTATCTAGTTGGAAATTTATTGAAATGTGGGTCGATCCTAGTTCCGATCTGCCGTATGTGTTGATGTTGGTTGGTGATGTAGATGGAAGCTATACACTTTATGACCCCACTGAGGGGTATCAAGTTGTTTATGCAGCGCGAGACTATGAGAAGGTGAAAGATTTTCTGTTGGAGGATGAGTATGTGCAGATTCGCGGCAGGTATCAAGAAAATACTGAAGCACATAGTAGTAAGTTGAGTCAGATGGCTGATGCTCTTGTGTTTAATGATTCAAGTCAGGAAGTCCAAGAACCTGAAACCGCATTTGCCTAGTCCTGAGCACCACTTTAATCTCCATCACATCGTGGTAAGTAGATGAGCATAAATAGACAGAACAATCTCTGGTTTCCCATCTATTCCATAGCAAACATCTTACAGCCTATTGAGGGAAAGAGTAGTACAAGATAAGCTAGGATAGCAAAACCCAAAAGAGAGTAAAAAATGGCACCTTACTCACTAGATCTCAGAGAAAAGATCGTAGCAAACTACGAAGCAGGAAATACATCGATTCGGGAAGTAGCGAAGCAATTTCAAGTCGCGACGAAAACAGTGCAAAAACTACTGAATCAATACCGAGAGACAGGAGAACTAAACCACAAACCATTAGGTAGTCCAATCAAAAGTCCCCTCGAAGCGCATCAGGAGAAAATCCTCGAAATTGTCTCAGAGCATCCAGATTGGACACTATGGCAGTACTGTGAAGAAGTAGCAGAACAAACAGGAGTATCAGTGACCACAGGCAGCATGTGCCGATTTTTCCAGAGGCATAACATCACTCTAAAAAAAAGACCTATCGCCATGAAAAGGTAAAAAGTGAGGCAGTACAACAGCAAAGATGTGAATTTTGGGAAGCATTGAATGAAGTGAAAGCTGAAGATCTGATTTGTATTGATGAAACGGGAGTATGGCAGGGGATGGAACGCTCTGTGGCAAGAAGTGAATGTGGCAAAAGAGTATTCAGTCTTCGTCCCTTTTACAAAGGTCAGAAATACACAATAATTGGCGCTATTTCAGTTGATGGGATTGTTTGCCTGAAAACGATTCAGGGTTCTATGAAAGGAGCAGATTTTCTCACCTTTGTCCAAGATGACCTAGTACCTAAATTACGTCCTGAGCATAGGATCATCATGGATAACTGAGAACTTGCACCATTCTGGAAAGGGGTTGCAAAGAGAGTAAAGATGTGAAAAAAAGGGCGTAGTAGTAAATTAAATAACGATTATGGAAAGCATCGTTAAGCACGCCCAAGGTTTAGTGTATAGCCTAATTTGTCTGATGCCAAGTGTGTATCAAAAAGCAAGTCTGAATGCAATATTAGGGCTATTTCTGGAAGCGCAAGGGCATCCCTATCCAGAACATACACAGGTAAAATCAGCGAGTGCATTAAGCCGATTTCTCAATCACTATAACTGGTCAACAAGAGGACTAATTCGAGCAACAAGGCTGTCAATTTTGGGGCAAATCGCCAAGCATCGCCCATCGAAGAGAGTGCCATTAAAGATACTGATAGACCTGACCACCTTAGAAAAAAGCGGCAAGTTTTTACATTTGAGCAATCCCACCCCAAACGAACCAGACCCATGGGTGAGAATCCTCAACGGAAAGCGAGGACTACATCTGGTTGTACTGTATCTGGTCTATGGAGAGTGGCGCGTACCATGGAGTTTTAGAGTATGGCGCGGCAAAGGATACTCCAGTCCCTCTGACTTAGCTTGTAAGTTATTGGGGACAGTACCCAAGCAACTAACCCAAGGCAAGACTGTGATTGTCCTTGCTGATACTGAGTTTAGTACGGTGAAGTTTTTCAATGCTGTCCGCGCCAAGTCTTGGCGCATCGTTGTCGGTGTCCGCAACAATCGTAAACTTCAAGATGGACGTACCGTCAAACAACTTTATCCCCATGGCAAACGTGGACAACTAATTTTACTGGAAGGGCTAAGTACGCCTTTGACGATCTCTTGGTTCTGGCTCAAAAGAGCCGATAGTAAACGGGAGTTACGCTTTGTGGTCTCTTCTCATCCTTATTCTGGCGCTTATCTGGTGATGTTAGGTCGTAAGCGTTGGGCGATTGAGGGATTCTTCAAAACCATCAAACATCGCTTTGGTTTGCATTGTTTTGGGCAATCTACAAAACTTGGCGTTTATCGTTGGCTTATCCTCTCTCTGCTTTCTTATCTTTTGGCTCATTGGATTGATCAATGGTCGTTTCCTCCCATCTTGGACTGGAAAGCTACCTGTGATTTAACCCTTTCTGTTTTATTCCCTTCTGTCCTTTGGTTGAAACTTCTCAGGTATCTTCAAATTAGTGCCGATATTGCTGCTCGTCATGGCTTTGAAATTATTCTCAAACCCATTCCCACTTGACTCTTTCACGAATGCTGCAAGATCTCAGATAACCTCAACTGCCATAAAGTTGAGGGGGTCGCAAAAGCAATTACAGCGACAGGTGCTAAGATTTTGTACTTACCCACCTATTCTCCTGATTTTAATCCAATTGAGATGATGTGGTCGGTTCTCAAATATTTTATTAGATTGCTTAGACCTCATTCTCAAAAACTACTTCAGCATTTAATCAACGTTTTCCCTTACTTGTTAGAAAAAGATTTCTTCAAAAATTGGTTTACTAAGTGTTGTTACTGTACTACTTAATCCCTCAATGGACTGTAATCTCAGTGAAAGTAAAGAGAGATTATTACTTTCTAATTCAACCAAACTGATAAAATTTTTACCAACAGATTTAATAGCTATGAAATGACAAATCAGGGCAGTGCAATATTACCTAGATTTCGTATTTATGGGGAGAGCGTAGAGTTTGAGACTGAACGACATCTAGAATGGTTCTTTTGGTATACAGTTATTCCCAAAATTGGACTGAAGCCACTAAAAAGTCAGTACACTTGCAGAGAAGGAATTTGTGACATATTAGCAAAAGGGAATCAGAATCAACTCGTCATCATAGAGTTAAAAAATGTTGAAGATTCTCATGTTATTGAACAAATTACTGCATATTTCGATGCCCTTATCGAAGAAAAGCCCTTTAGTGAACAAATTGATTATACTAAACCTATTGACCTATACACTGTTTGTCCAACCTATAGGAATCGTACTGTAACAACACTAAAACACCACAAACTTAAATTTACTCTCTTATCTTATGCAGTAAAAAGCAGCAATCAAGAATTTATATTTACATTGTATGAATGGCTTACAAAGACAGAAATAGCCAAAATAGACATACCAATAGCTGCTGAAATTGCACCTACACCTAATTTGCCTGACCCTCCAAAAGCTTTTGTTAATCTTTTAGGGAGTTGTTCAGAATGTGAAAAAATATGGGCTATTGAAATTCGTGATCAGATTTATCAATTTGCTCAATCTTTAAACTATAGAATTTATGAGAAACCAGATAGTAAATGGGTTCGGTTTGAAAGAAACAAACAAAATCCCATTGCTGAGATAGGTTGGGAAAACAAGAGAAAAAGTCTTGCTATTTATCTATGGTTGCCATTTGTAACTGTTAATGGACAATGCAATACAAGAGATAGTTATAAAAGAACTGCCATGATGAGACTTTGGATAGTTGATGGCATTGTTCAATATATTGCTTACATAGAAAACCAGAGAAAAAGTTGGTTGGTTGTTACTGATGAAGAAATTCAAACTGGAAAATTTACTAAACCTGTAAAATTACAGAGAAAAGGTCGTAGCGCTTATTGGAAAGGTCTAGCTATGACCACAGATATCCGCCAATTCAAGGATGAAATGCAACGGTATCTGATGAAGCAAAGAATACTTCGTAAGGAGTGCGATAGTCAAGAGATTTTCTCGGTCTGTGGTTGATCAAACTCACCATTTTCTGAAAGTTATCTTCTTTCACGATTTTGAAGTTTGTACTTTTGGGATAGAACTCTCTAATTAATCCATTCGTGTGTTCATTCAATCCGCGCTCCCATGAATGATAGGGATTTGCAAAGAAAGTGTCTATTTGCAGCCTTTCAGATAGCTTCTCATGTCCACAGAATTCTCTGCCATTATCAAAGGTCATTGTCTTTCGGAACGTTGACTTCACAGGCTCAAATAGCTTGAGCGTCACTCTATTTATCTCTTCCATTGTCTTATTCTTAGCTAGTCCAGCAAGTAAGTACTTTGATGCTTTATCAACATGGGTAACTACGATACCTGTGTGGTTGCAACCAATTACGGTATCACTTTCCCAATGCCCGATCTCTGTCTTTAAATCCGCAATCTTCGGACGTTTCTCAATTCCCACTCGATTAGGGATACCACCTCGTTTCTGGTTGCGACTTTTGCGCCGTCGTTGCTTCTGCTTTTGCCTTAGATATTGTTGATATATTCCCATCTCTTGATGGTTTGCATAGATCATCAGATAAATCGTCTCATAGCTGATTTTACCTAGCCCCTCCCGTTCCATCCTCCCTGCCAGTTGCTCTGGACTGTGGTGTTGCTCTAACCGTTGCTTGACTTCGGCAATCGTCTTGTCGCTGATGCTCTGGAATCTTACCTTTGCTTGTTTCCGTCTTGCCTGCATCAGGGCAACTGCCGTATCTGGCAGATATCCGATCTCGCGCTCATCTGTGTTCCGCGATAGCTCTCTGGATATCGTACTTTTGTTTCGCTTCATCCGACGACCAATCTCTGTCATCGATAGTTGCTCGATTACTCGCAGTTTATACAGTTCACTTCTTTCTGTGATGCTAAGATGAGTAAAGCTCATGAGGATATCCTGATTGTTGTGATTATCATCAGATTATCCTTATGAGTCCCTTTATGCAAAGATCTCTAGGTGTTGCATTTCATCCTTGAATTGGCGATCTATCTTGATCTAATGGGATTTACTGAGCGTTCTCATTCTCTAAATTCTTTTGTAGAATTAGCGCTTGAACATTCTTTGCAGAGACTGACTAAAAGTCGCCAGAAGAATATTATCAAGGCATAATCTAATTTTTAGCGCTCGCCTTTACTGCACCTCAAAACAAATAGTAATTTAGCTAAAAGCTGATCTACTTAAAGCGATCGCTATTTTACTTTTATGCAAAAAAGTAAAGAGAGGCTTGTACGCAAGTCTCTCTTTACTTGCAATTAACTAGAACAGATCTAGATCAGTTACAGCACCTTTGCTGCTAGTTGAGACAAGGGTGGCATATTTCGCCAAAACACCTTTGGTATAGCGAGGGGCAGGAGCTTTCCAATTAGCACGGCGTGTGGCTAGTTCCTCCTCACTGACGTTGAGTTGAATCAAACGCTGATGGGCATCAATCGTGATCGAGTCACCTTCTTGGACTAAGGCGATCGTGCCACCAACATAGGCTTCAGGGGCAACGTGACCGACGACCATACCATAGGTTCCACCAGAGAACCGTCCATCGGTGATTAAGCCAACGGAATCACCTAGACCAGCACCGATAATTGCACTGGTAGGAGCTAACATTTCCCTCATACCAGGTCCACCCTTTGGTCCTTCATAGCGAATAACTAATACGTCTCCGGGATTGATCTTATTATCGAGAATCGCCGCGAGAGAATCTTCTTCCGATTCAAAAACGCGTGCAGGTCCAGTGATGATTGGATTTTTGACACCAGAGATTTTCGCAACAGCACCTTCTTCAGCAAGATTGCCTTTAAGGATGGCGAGATGTCCTTGCTTGTACATGGGACGATCCCAAGGACGGATCACATCTTGATCGGCGCGAGGTTCAGCAGGAATATCCTTGAGAAGTTCCTCAACGGTTTGACCAGTAATCGTAATGCAGTCGCCATGTAATAATCCATGAACTAAGAGCATCTTCATCACTTGGGGAATACCACCTGCTTTGTGGAGATCGGTGGCAACATACTTGCCTGAAGGCTTGAGGTCACAGAGAACAGGGACACGCTCACGAATGCGCTCAAAATCATCAAGGTTCCATTCCACACCTGCGGAATGGGCGATCGCTAAAAAGTGCAAGACCGCATTAGTGGAACCACCCACTGCCATAACCACGGAAATGGCATTCTCAATTGATTTACGAGTGATGATGTCGCGAGGTAATAGATTATTGCGAATCGCATTGACTAGAACCGTACCCGCAAGCTCTGTATTGGCTGCCTTTTCAGGAGCAACGGCGGACATGGTGGAGGAATACATCAAGCTCATACCCATTGCCTCAAAAGCAGAAGACATGGTGTTTGCTGTGTACATCCCCCCACAGGATCCAGCGCCCGGACAAGCATTGCGCTCAACCGCATTCAATCTTACTTCGTCAATTCTGCCCGCACTATATTGTCCGACCGCTTCAAAGGAGCTAACTACCGTCAAGTCTTCACCATCTAAATGTCCGGGTTCGATCGTGCCACCATAGACAAATAATGCAGGAATGTTCATTCTCGCCATAGCAATCATTGCCCCTGGCATATTCTTGTCACAGCCCCCGATCGCTAAAACCCCATCCATGCTTTGACCTGTGCAAGCAGTTTCGATGGAGTCAGCAATGACATCACGGGAAACGAGGGAATACTTCATCCCCTCAGTTCCCATGGAGATCCCATCGCTGATGGTGATTGTGCCGAAAACTTGGGGCATCCCATTCGCGGCACGAATTCCAGCTTCGGCGCGGATAGCTAAAGGCGCAATGCCCATATTGCAAGGTGTAATTGTGCTATGGGCGCTTGCAACACCGACAATAGGTTTAGTAAAATCTGAGTCTTGGAAACCAACGGCGCGTAACATAGCGCGGTTAGGCGATCGCTGAACGCCTTCGGTAATTGCACGACTGCGGCGATTATCGGACATAGTTCAAATCTCTTGAGTTAGCTTAACTAAAACATTTTAGAATTTTTAGACCCCAGCAGAATAAATTTGGACTATCGGCAATCACCATAATGCAACTTCAAAAGTCTTCATCCCATACTTCATCGAGTCGGCTCAATCGTTACAATGTTCTTGGTATGACTGCTTTGAGTATGGGATTACTCCTATATGGTTGTGGGGAAAATCGAGTTACTCAATGTAACAAATTTGTTACAGTTGCGAATAAAACCAAAGATTTAGTAGCTCCTAAGGATGCGGCAGGCTTTACCCAGCTTGCGGACAAAATTGATCAAATTCGTACTGAGACGCAAGCGATCGCCGTTAAGGATTCACAGCTTAAAGAGTTGCAAACTAAACTCTTGAGTATGTACGGTGATGTGTCATCGGCGCTAAAGGCTCAGGCAAAGGCGGTAGAAGCGAAGGATACCAATGCTCAGACCAAAGCTAAACAGGATTTAGAAACTGCGGCAGGTAAGGAGAGTGATTTGGTCGATTCGATAAATACCCTATGTGCCAAATAACCCTAAAGCGAGGTTTCTCACGTTTTACCAAATTTAGAGATCGCCTTGTTAGAACAAACCGTGGAACTGTTAGCTACAAAAACTAATACTGAAGCTGCAATCTGGTTTTCCCAACAAATTGCTGCATATTCCTAGATATTGGTGGAGAAAAGTGCCACCAATATCAAATTCTGAGATTTTTAAACCAAGCTTGCAATAATTCTTGGCATTCTCTCTCGCGAATTCCTGCGATTACTTCCAACTTGTGAAAAGACACGGGACTATCGGGTAAATTGGCTACTGTGCGAATTGAGCCTGTTTTGGGATCATCAGCACCGTAAACTAAAGTACTAATCCGCGCTTGCAAAATTGCCCCTGCACACATGGGACAGGGTTCTAAAGTGACATAGAGGGTGCAACCCGTTAGATGCCAATCTCTTAATATGCGCGAAGCCTCACGAATCGCTACAATCTCAGCATGGGCAGTAGGATCTTGATCTCGCTCTTTGCGATTTACCCCTGTGGCGATCGCACTCCCTTGATTATCGACAATAATTGCCCCTACAGGAATTTCTCCCGCCTCTCCTGCCTGTTGCGCCAAGGAGATCGCTTGATCCATGCAATTTTGATGAGTTTGTAGGTTTTTCATTACTTTTGGTGAAAAATGTTACATTTACCACCATTTTTTTGCAAAATGGTATTAGCCGTGAATTGAGTACCCTATGTCTTTAGAACCGATTGCTTTAACTACACCACTTTTTTACGTCAACGATCGCCCACATATTGGCAGTGCCTATCCGACGATCGCTGCCGACGCTTTTGCACGGTTCTATCGGCTCAAAGGTCATCCTGTGATGTTTGTGACAGGCACAGACGAGCATGGACAAAAAATTCAGCGCACTGCCGAAAAAAATAATCTATCGCCCCAAGAACATTGCGATCGCACTGTTGCAGAATTTTATACACTCTGGGAAAAGTTTAATATTCGCTTTGATCGCTTTACGCGCACCACTGCACCCAAACATCAAGCGATCGTTAACGAATTTTTTCAACGGGTCTACGATTCGGGCGACATTTACTTAAATCAGCAAAAAGGCTGGTACTGCGTCGCTTGCGAAGAATTTAAAGAGGAGCGAGAACTGCCCTCCACCCATCATTGCCCGATCCATACCAATGTTGTATGTGAATGGCGCGACGAACCGAACTATTTTTTCCGCCTATCTAAATATCAAGACGCACTCGATCAATTTCACGAAGCTAATCCTGACTTTATTCAGCCTGACAGTCGCCGCAACGAAGTTCTCGGCTTTATGAAGCAAGGCTTGCAGGACTTTTCGATCTCTCGTGTGAATCTTGACTGGGGTTTCCCGATTCCTAACGATCCCACCCATACTATTTATGTTTGGTTTGATGCTTTGCTTGGTTATGTGACAGCTCTGCTTGATCCTGAGGATGAGCCGACTCTAAAAAATGCCCTCAAGAAGTGGTATCCCTTTAATTTGCATATCATTGGTAAAGATATCTTAAGATTTCATGCGATTTACTGGCCAGCGATGTTGATGTCGGCGGGACTATCTTTACCAAAGCG
This sequence comes from Pseudanabaena sp. Chao 1811, assembly GCF_027942295.1. Classification (NCBI taxonomy): domain Bacteria; kingdom Bacillati; phylum Cyanobacteriota; class Cyanophyceae; order Pseudanabaenales; family Pseudanabaenaceae; genus Pseudanabaena; species Pseudanabaena sp. Chao 1811. Next base: position 561,032 of record NZ_CP101416.1, on the reverse strand, counting down.
CGTATTTGGTCATGGTTTGCTGACAAAGGATGGTCTCAAAATGGGCAAGACCTTAGGCAATACGATTGATCCCTATGATCTCGTCGATCGCTTTGGTGCAGATGCTATTCGGTACTATTTCTTAAAAGAAATTGAATTTGGCAAAGATGGTGACTTTAGCGAAGAGAGATTTATCTCAATTGTCAATGCTGATCTCGCTAATAGTCTTGGCAATTTGCTCAATCGCAGTCTAGGAATGGCAAATAAATATTGTCAAGGAACTATACCTGCAAATGATCCCAGCGATCCCAGTGAGGTATCAAATTTAATTAAACCAGTTATCGAACAGGCATCAAATTTAGGCGATCGCGTGGCAATTGATTATCAAAATCTTAATTTTCGAGCTGCTTGTGAAAAAATCTTAGAGTTAATCTGGAATTGCAACAAATTAATTGATGAAACTACACCGTGGAAGCAATTTAAAGCAGGAAAACAAAAAGAAGTTAACGAAACTTTGTATGCTTTATTAGAATCTGTGCGTATCGCTGTTTATTTGCTTTCACCGATTACACCAAGCTTGAGTATTGCTTCCTATCAACAATTAGGCTTAAGTTTTGATGAAACTAACCCACCTGATTGGAGTCATACAAATTGGGGAATACTACAATCAGGGCTTCCCCTTTCCTCCCCAACCCCAATCTTTCAACGTATTGAAAAAACTGGGGATTAGTTAGAATTTAAGGCTTCAGTTTTGTCTTTTTAATTGCTTATTTATTAAATATTAACTTCCCTAAAATATACTCCTGTAAGTATATTTACTTATAGTGTATAATTAAAGATAAGCTATAAAAATAAATAATTTATTATTATAGGCTTATTATAAAAAACGTTTTATATTCTTAAATTCGCTTTAAATTTTTCCAAAATTTATTCAAAATTTATTTTTTCTGATGGTCTTGGGATAAGGCTGATTGTCTTATTAAAGATTGCTTTAAACGTCCATCGCTAATCCTTATACGATTTAAGCGGTAGTTTATAAAAAATTTTAAGAGGTTCTTCTGAATTAGGTAAACACTTAGGACGGTTTTAAGTATCAATGCTAATACCAAAGCTTCATCCCACAGCACTAGATAACAAACGTTCTATAGGCAAAAATATGTTACCGTTCGAGCAAGATTCTGGCTTTAAACCAGACCAAATTTTAGAAAATCGAGGGCGTGTTGCCATCTTTATTGATGGTTCTAATCTTTTTTATGCAGCTCTTCAGCTAGGTATCGAAATCGACTACACCAAGCTGCTTTTATGTCTTACTGATGGCTCTCGTTTACTCAGAGCTTTTTTCTATACAGGGGTAGATCGCACCAATGAAAAGCAACAAGGCTTCTTATTGTGGATGCGCCGTAATGGCTATCGAGTAATTTCTAAAGAGCTTGTCCAACTTCCCGATGGTTCTAAAAAAGCGAACCTTGATGTGGAAATTGCTGTGGACATGATGGCCTTGATTGGTTCCTATGATACAGCCGTTCTTGTTAGTGGCGATGGGGATCTCGCCTATGCCGTTGATGCTGCTAGTTATCGGGGTGTGCGCGTTGAGGTAGTCAGTTTGCGCTCAATGACTAGTGATCACCTGATCAATGTTGCTGACCGCTATGTCGATCTCGAAGCGATTAAAGAAGATATTATGAAAATATCACGTCCACAATCTCCTAGTTCCGCCCCTGCGATCGCTAGTTATTCCTATCGCCCAATTTCTGGGATAGGATCGATCGATAGCGATCGCGACTAGTAGTAACTTAAGGTAATAATTTTAGTTCCTCTTAACTCTGAGGATCTTTTAGCGGTAACTACACCGCACTTTAACCACAACAAGCAATAGCATAGAGCTAACTCTGAGAAGCTAAATTGCAAAAATATTGACAGAAGTTGCCATTGTCAATATATTATAGAGTTCGCTGTAAAATATGCTGTCTTCGTAATTTGCTCTTGCTGATGACTGTAGCTAACCCACTGCATAAAACGCTCGCTCGCTCGAAGATTGACTTGTACAGCTATCCGCCCCAAAGGTTCGCCCAAAATTTACCAAAAAGTTATTTTAGGACAACCAAATAATTAGAATTTTTAAGAATAGAAATTTTAATTTTAATTTAGGGCAAACGTTACATTGAAAACTGACAACAAATTGGGAGACTTATAGTGGCTCGCATTGCAGGAGTTGACCTTCCTCGTGACAAGCGCATTGAAATAGGACTAACGTATATATACGGAATCGGTCTAACTAGCGCCAAAAAAATCTTAGCAGCTACCAAAATAAACCCCGATACGCGGGTTAAAGAACTTACTGACGTTGAAGTAACGACTTTACGCCAAGAGGTAGAATCCAACTTTCAAGTAGAAGGCGATCTGCGTCGTCTCGAAGGTTTAAGCATCAAACGCCTAGTAGACATCGGCTGCTACAGAGGTCGTAGACATCGTATGGGACTTCCTGTGCGTGGACAACGTACCCGTACCAATGCTCGTACCCGTCGTGGCGGTCGTCGCACTGTTGCAGGTAAGAAGAAGGCTCCAGGTAAGAAGTAATTAAGGATTAGTACGAAACTATGGCTCGTCAAACAACACGTAGAACTGGCGCACGCAAGAATAAGCGTAATGTCCCTAATGGAGTCGCTTACATCCAGTCTACTTTCAACAACACTATCGTCACGATCGCTGACACCGTAGGCGATGTAATCTCTTGGTCTTCGGCTGGTGCGAGCGGCTTTAAGGGCGCAAAGAAGGGTACTCCATTTGCCGCGCAAACTGCCGCAGAATCTGCTGCCAGAAGAGCGATCGAGCAAGGAATGCGCCAAGTTGAAGTGATGGTTACAGGACCTGGATCTGGTCGTGAAACCGCAGTCAGAGCTTTACAAGCTGCTGGTTTGGAAATCACTTTGATTCGTGATATCACCCCCATCCCTCACAATGGTTGCCGTCCTCCTAAGCGTAGACGTGTATAACCAATTGCGAATTAAAAGTTTAAGTTCGTAATTCGTAATTCGTAATTTTGCAATTCTCTAATTTCCCCTTTGATTTTCGTTTACTCTTGCAGACTAAGTCGGTACAAATATGGCACAGTTTCAGGTTGAGTGCGTTGCATCCCACACAGAAAAAGACAATAGCCAGTACAGCCAATTTGTACTGGAACCACTAGATCGGGGGCAAGGCATTACCATTGGAAATGCGCTCAGACGGGTATTGCTCTCCAATCTTGAGGGTGCGGCCGTCACTGCTGTTCGCATTGCTGGTGTCAACCATGAGTTTGCGACGATTCCAGGCGTGCGGGAAGACGTTTTGGATTTGATGCTCAACCTGAAGGAACTAGTGTTGAAGTCTTATAGCTCAGCACCACAGATCATTCGGCTGGTAGAGCGCGGTCCAAAGTTAGTCACTGCCACTAGTTTTCATTCTTTGCCATCGGACATCGAAATCGTTAACCCTAACCAATACATCGCTACCCTCAGTGAGGGCGCAACTTTGGAGATGGAACTAACGATTGAGCGTGGTAAAGGTTATCGTTCCGTAGACCGCTCTAAAGAAGATCACAGTTCTCCCATTGACACGCTCAAAATTGATGCTGTGTTTATGCCTGTGCGTAAGGTCAAGTATGAGATTAGGGATGCTCGGATCGGTGATGCGATCAATAAAGAGAGTCTCCAAATTGATATTTGGACTAATGGCAGCATTACACCTCAAGAAGCGCTTAGCCAAGCCGCTAGTGTCTTGGTGAGTTTATTCTCTCCCTTGCAAGAAATCACCCTTGCGCCTTCACTGCCCCAAGAGCGTGATGAGCAAGATGAGACGAAGCAAATTCACATTGAAGAATTGCAACTGTCGGTCAGAGCTTACAACTGTCTCAAACGTGCACAGATTAATACTGTGGCGGATTTGCTGGAGTACACTCAAGACGATCTACTAGAGATCAAAAACTTTGGTCAAAAGTCGGCTGAGGAAGTTATGGATGCGCTCAAGCAGCATCTAGGCTTGACCTTGACCGAATCTAAGTCTTCTAAAGTTTTATAAGAGTATCTCTATAAAAGTTCTATAAAAATGGCAATATTTGCAGCTCCGTGCTTCGCAAATATTGCATTAAACATCCATCTAGTACACACCTATGCGTCACCGTTGTAAAACACCCCAGCTTAATAAGGCTGCTGACCAGCGCAAAGCTCTCCTACGGGCTTTGACTACTGAGTTGATCCTCAGAGGCGAAATTAAGACCACTAGAGCAAGAGCTAATGCTGTTCGCACTACTGCTGATCACATCATTACCCTTGCTAAAAATGGTTCTTTGCACGCTCGTCGTCAAGCGATCGCCTATTTATACGATATCTCGGTTAAGGATGGCGAACCCGTGAGCGATCGCGTCCAAACTAAGACAAAACAAGAGAAATTACCTGAAGAAGAGCGCGTAACTAGCTTAGTAGACTTACTGTTTAGCCAAGCTAAAGAACGTTATGCTGATCGTAATGGTGGCTATACCCGTATCGTTCGCACGGTCAGTCGTCGTGGCGATAATGCCGAAATCGCGATTTTGCAACTGGTATAAGCAGGTAAATTCCTGAGATGCCAGAGATGATTTTGTCTGCTGATTCTGATTCTGTTCGTCGTGTGGCTTTAGCTATTCAATATCTAGGTACACATTATTACGGATGGCAAAGGCAGCCAAATCATACCTCAGTGCAGCAAACGATTGAAGAAGCGATCGCTAAGATTTGCGGTAAACCAACCGTTGTGCATAGTGCAGGTAGAACTGACACAGGTGTTCATGCTGCGGCTCAGGTAGCGCATTTCGATACTTCGAGTGTGATTCCTCCTCAGAAATGGGCAAAAGTCCTCAATAGCTACTTGCCAGAGGATATCTTGATCTTTGGCTCGACGGAGGTTGCCTCTGACTGGCATGCGAGATTTTCGGCGACATGGCGACGTTATCGGTACACGATTTACACCGCACCAATCCCGAATTTATTTGTAAGGCAGTTTAGTTGGCACTACTACCATGAGCGCCTTAATGAAGGGCTTATTCATCAAGCCTTACAGCCAATGCTCGGCGAACAAGATATGGCTGCATTTCAAAGAGCAGGTTCAAGTCGTCCCCATAGTCGTCTTGAGGTTCAAGAAGCACTATGTTGGCGAGATGGTGATTTTGTCCATGTGGAAGTTCAGGCAAGTGGTTTTCTTTACGGCATGATTCGTCTGCTAGTGGGACAGCTAATTGATGTGGGGCGTTCGCGTCTCAGTGTCGAAGCCTTTACTAGTAGATGGCAGGAAAAGCGTCGTATTGAAGTTAAATACGCAGCACCACCGCAAGGACTCTGCTTATTAGCGATCGGCTACGCCGATAACCCATTCGCTGAGTTCGCATCGCGCAAGCAAACTTTGGGCTTAACAAATGATCGGGCAATTAGCTTGATTTGATGCTTAAAGCTCAAGTTTTCCAAGATAAAAATTTGATAGATAAATTTCGCTTGTAGAGAAACTAATGACTACAACTACACTCACTCCTAATAAAAGCTACTTACCTAAAGATCCAGATCGTAAGTGGTATGTTATCGATGCGGAAGGTCAGCGCCTCGGGCGGCTTGCTAGCGCGATCGCGGTAATCTTGCGCGGTAAAGATAAGCCTATCTATACGCCCCACTTAGATACTGGCGATTTCGTCGTTGTAATCAATGCCGAAAAAATTGCCGTAACTGGTAAAAAATCAACCCAAAAGCTATACAGAAGACATTCTGGTCGCCCAGGTGGAATGAAGACCGAAACCTTTGATAAGGTAATTGCCCGCGTACCTGAGCGCGTTCTTGAACATGCTGTTAAAGGCATGTTGCCCAAGAATACCCTCGGTCGTCAGCTTTTCACCAAGCTCAAGGTTTACAAGGGTGCTAGTCATCCCCATGAGGCTCAACAGCCCGAAACCTTGGTCATCAACACCATTCCATCGCAGAAGTAGGAGAAATAACCGATGTCAGATACTGAACGTTCTAATCGTGCTGTTTACTGGGGTACTGGTCGCCGTAAGACTGCGATCGCCCGTGTACGCCTTGTCCCTGGTGAAGGCAAAATCGTAATCAACGGCAAACCCGGTGATTTGTATTTGCAATTCAATCCTAGCTACATTTCAGGTGTTAAGGCTCCTTTGGAAACCTTAGGCTTGGAAAATGAGTATGATGTGCTCGTTAATGCTCATGGCGGTGGTGTTACAGGTCAAGCTGACGCAATTCGTCTAGGTGTTGCCCGTGCATTATGCGAACTTGCCCCTGAAAATCGTAAGCCTCTCAAGGTTGAAGGTTATATGACTCGCGATCCTCGTTGTAAAGAACGTAAAAAATACGGGCTTAAGAAAGCTCGTAAGGCTCCTCAATACTCGAAACGGTAATCGGCCAATTACAAAAAAGAGGTGGTACTTTGTACCACCTCTTTTTTTGTAAGTAGAAAAGAGTCAGTGTAAGAAACTGGTTATTTTCTGCTTTTTAACGTGAGTTCGGGATAATTTGAAACGGGATTTGAGAGAGGGTTTGCTACGCAAACCCTCTCTCAAATCCCAAAAGTAAAAGCTTTGCGTAGCAAAGCTTTTACTTTTGGGATTTTAAAATTTGCCAGATTAAGCCGAACTGACGTTTTAAGCGCGAACTTCCGCAAAAATCTTGTTGAGGATGTCTTGAGCGCCCTTAGATTTGAGATCATCGGCTAATTCTGCACCGATCACTTCTGGATTAGTGAGATCCCCTGTTACTTCACCCTTGACTAAAGTTTTACCATCAAGGCTTGCCACAATTCCCTTCAGGGTTAGCTTGTCGCCATTGATAGCAGTATGAACACCAATGGGAACTTGACAACCACCTTCGAGCTCACGAAGGAAAGAGCGCTCAGCAAGGCAACGTTGAGTGGTGGGATAGTGGATGATCGGGGTAAACAAAGCCAAAATATCGGGATCTTCGGCACGGCACTCGATACCTAAAGCTCCCTGACCGACGGCATGGAGGGAAATTTCAGCATCAATTACTTCATGTACGCGATCGCCCATGCCTAGACGACGTAAACCTGCGGCAGCAAGAATCAAGGCATCATATTCACCCGAATCGAGCTTTTGGAGACGGGTATTCAAGTTGCCACGTACATCCTTAAAGGTGAGATGAGGATAGTAATGGCGAAGTTGCGCGAGGCGACGTAAGGAAGATGTGCCGACAACAGTACCCGCAGGCAAAGTTGCGAGGTTTTTGTCCTTGAGCTTTTCATGGACAACTAGGGCATCGGCGGGATCTTCACGCTCTGTTACTGCGCCAAGGATTAAACCTTCAGGCAACTTAGTTGGTAAATCTTTGAGGCTATGTACAGCTAGATCTGACTCTCTGGTCAGCATAGATACTTCTAATTCTTTGGTAAATAAGCCTTTATCACCAATTTTAGCGAGAGCTACGTCAAGAATCTTATCGCCCTGTGTACTCATGGTGACGACTTCAAACTGGCGATCGGGGTGTGCTTTGCTTAGTTCCGCTTGTACCCAATGCGTTTGTACCAGTGCTAGCTGACTTTTGCGAGAACTAATGCGAACTGTTGAGGATGCAACCATAGGACAAAGGGTGAATAATTAAAAAAGTTTTGTGGGTGAAGGTGGTAAGGTGAGATTTTTAAGATATAAAAAGATTATAAAAATCGAAGTAAAAGCACCATTTTCTATTCAAACAGGTTTTGCTACGGTTTCGATGCGATCGCCTACTTGCAAAATGTAAAGAATTCTTACCTGAGTCAAATCGCTGCCCTAGGGCAGCGATTTGGTCTAATTGCGGACAGCCTCAAGTAGGCGTGAGAAATAAAAGGAGGTAGCAGTAAATTCTTTGCGCTTGATCGTGAAGCCCAAGCCTTCAAGAACGCGCCGCACGTCAGATTCTTTGTGCAAATAGGCACGAGTTGCCTTGCTAGGTCCTGGAACCATGTCACCTACCTTCTTCATTAGTACATAGTAGGGATTTTTAGGAGCAAAGCTGAGGATTAATCGAGATTTAGCAAGGGAAGCAAGATGGGCAATCATCGCTTCAGAATCTTGATCTGGATAATGAATCAACACATCTAGACAGATTACGGTGTCATATTCCCCAGACAATGATGCTAAATCCTTAACTTCAAAGACAGGATTTTCAGGATCGGTGGCACGGTTTTTACCTTCACCCACCATTTTTTCGGAAATATCACTGGCATAGACCTTTGCGCCCATTTCGGTGAGGGGAATACTCAAGCTACCAGTGCCACAACCTGCGTCACAAACTGTATGTCCAACCGCATTTTTGTCATTCTTAAACCAACCTAAGACATAATCGACGGTTTGTTGATGTCCTGTGCGGATGTCAAGTTGGACGCGGTTGACATCACCACCTTCTCCATAAATCCGTCGCCAGCGATCGAAGCCAGTGGAATTAAAATAATCGCGAACTATGTCTTTGTCTTTGGGAGATTTTTTTGTGGAGTTCTTATTGAGAGCTTGATTAGCCATGATTGTGAAGAAAGGTTACAGAAAAATGATTTTAACTCAGAAATGAAAGGCGACGCATCGCGCCGCCTTTCATTTCTGGGTTTTATATTAAACTAAAGCAGATACCAGAAAAATTTGCTATGCAACTCAATCGCATCATTGCTCTTGTTTTAGTCGCTGTTTGCTTTATTTCGGCAACCTTTGGGATTCAGCGCCGCCAAATGGATGAAGCCCTAAATTTAAAGAAGGTACTCGATCGCGATCGCCTTGAACTGGTCTCTTTAGATGGGGTAATTACAGGGGCAAGGGCTTCAGCTTCAGGGGCAATGGCAGTACGCGATCGCCTCCGTGAACTCATCGAAGAAGACTCTGTCAAAGGAGTTTTGCTATCGATTAATAGTCCGGGGGGAACCGTAGGTGCAAGTAAAGAGCTATATGCTGCCGTCAAGGACTTGAGCGAGAAAAAACCTGTGGTTGTGAGTATGCTCGACCAAGCAACCAGTGGCGGCTACTACACAGCGAGTTCTGCTACTAAAATCTATGCAAATGCGGGGACTTTAACAGGCAGTATTGGTGTGATTTTAAGTGGATTCAATGCGAAGGAGTTGCTCAGTAAGGTCGGTATTCAAGCACAAACTATTAAAACTGGCCCCTATAAAGATATTTTTTCTTCATTCCGAGATCTGTCCGACCCAGAACGCCAACTGCTGCAAGATCTGTTGCAAAGTACCTATCAGGAATTTATTACCGATGTCGCTAAAGGGCGCAAACTTGATTTAGAAGTGGTGCGTAAGCTCGCAGATGGGCGGATATACACTGGTAGCCAAGCTAAGGAAAATAAACTAGTCGATGCGATCGGGACATTAGATGAAGCCGTTGTTGATTTAAGAACCTTGGCAAGAAAGAAGTTTAATTTACCTGAAACTAAGGAATTACCAATTCGTAAATCGCCTGCTTCCTTTGAAAGACTATTAGACCAATTGCTCAATCATGCTGGGGTGAGTATTGCTTTACCATTTTTTGATGTTGTGGGTAATGGCAAAATCTCTGGCGCGATCGCTGATCAGTTAACTTCAAAATTGGCTGGGCAAAATATGCAAATGGGAAACTATGATCCACCAGTTTTGCTGATGCCAAGTTGGTTTAACTAACTTATAAAGGTTGAGATTTTGCCTTATGCAAAATCTCAACTCAAAATTTTTAATGGGAATTAATGGTCGAAGATCATGCAAGATCAGCATTTAAAATCGCCAATCATTTCTGAAGAGAGCAGTCAACAAGTTGAGCGTCTAGTCAAACAACTTGAGCATATCCAACATATTGTTAAAGCTGGCTTTTGGGTGTCAACTGAGGAGCTAGCAATATTGCTCAATCTTGAGAATAGCTTTATCGATAAACTCAAGCTAGAAGTTGCCTCTCAGGAGCAGAACTATAGTTTTTTTTGGCGCAATTTTGAATGTACTTTGGTAGAGCGACAATTTGCGAAGGGCTTTTGGTTAATTAAAGATCGGCAAGATTTATTACCAACGACTACATCCCATACTTCGCAAAAAGCGGCAAATGTTTTCACAGTTAACGAGTCTCAATCATCATCAAATCCTAGGGGAGCGGTATTACTAGATGTCTCAGCGGAAGAGATTATTCCCTCTCCCTATGCCCTCATTAATGATTTTTTGTCCCCAACTCAACTCAGTGAATTATTGCGCTACAGCATTAATAAACAACCCGAATTTGTCCCCACTACAAATTCGGCAAATGACCCTAACTATCGGCGCTCATTCTATCTGCCTTATTTTCCTGAATTCTCCGAGTTGATGATTAATCTCGTTTGGAAAATTACGCCGCAGATCCTGACGCATTTGGGGATGAGTAACTTTGCGATTGGGCAAATTGAATCCCAAATGACTGCCCATAACCACGGTAATTATTACAAAATTCATAATGATAGTGGTAGTCCTGATACGGCAACACGTACCCTGACCTATGTTTACTATTACTATCGTGAGCCGAAAGCCTTTACTGGTGGTGAGTTAGTCATCTATGACGGCAAAATTGAAAATGGCTTTTCCGTTGCGGCTAAGTCCCATAAGGTGATTCAGCCACAGAATAATACGATTGTCTTTTTCCCTAGCCACTGTATGCACGAAGTTTTGCCTGTGAGTTGTCCATCGGAATATTTTGCTGACAGTCGATTTACGATCAATGGTTGGGTGCGGCATATCTAGAAAAAAGGCAGGAAAAAGTCACAAAGTGACTTTTTCCTGTGATTATGGTTTGGCGATTTTTTGCTTGACTTTGGAGATTACGCCACTAGCGATCGCCCCAGCCATGACGATCCCTAATACTGGCTGAATCAGTGGTTCCCATAGTTGTCGCCATAGTTCTAGCCCAAGGTTGATTTTGAGACTTTCACCGCCGAGGGCAACTAGTAGCCATACAAAAAAGAAAAATACTAAGAACAAATTGAACATCAAAAATTTGTTCGTCCAACGTCCGATGGTTTCCATAGTTCATTAAAAATATTATTTTTAAGTTTCTAAGAGTGTGTCGCTTCGCGACACACTCTTAGAAAGCAATCGGGGTAACGTTGCCGTCACCCCGATTGCTTTTATCGTTTTTGTTTTATAAATGCGTCAGTACAACTGTATGAGATGTACCGAAAAGTTTGTTATAAGTTTTTTTGATTAAGTCAAGACTTAAATTGAAACCTATTTGAAACCGACTGCTGCTTGCCATACAAATGCAAGTAGCAAGAAGAATACAGGGATCACAGGAAGAACGTTTACCAGTGGATCGAAAATTCTATACGCTTCAGGTAATGTGGCAATCAATAGACTAAGTGGCATTAAAAATAGACCTCCTTCAAGAGCTAAGATGAATTTTACCACGTCAAAGAAGCCATTCTTTTTTCTGAAAATTTTTTATCCAAGGGTTTATAAAATAGGTTTATTTATGGCGATCGCAAATCACAAGATATCAAATGGGCAATTTATCCCTTTGACAAAAACTTGGCAAAACCTGCTCAAAATCTTTCAAGTTAGCGTTTTATCCCTGATACTTTGCCTCTGTACCTTTGCTTTTAGCAATCCCGCTTCGGCAAATGTGCAAATCAAGCTAACTAATGTTACCTATGAGCCATGTACAGGTGATGTAGGTAAGCATATGGTGCTAGGCGGCGGGGTGATGTCGGCTAACTGCTACATCATCAAAGGAGAAGCCAACAATACTTCAGGTAAAGTTGTTTACAATGCCGACATTTTTGGGCGCATTTATGATGCTAATGGTAATGATGCTATGCCCGAACGCGCAAGGCTAGGTGCAGTTGAAGAGATCCCCACAGGCACAAGTAATTTTCAGATTATGGTTGCTGTTCCTGCCGATCAACCTGAACCACTGGAGCTAAAACAATTTAAAGCATCAGGATTTGCAGGTAAGGTCAGGCGCTAATCGTGAATCACAAGTAAGCAAAGGCAGCGCAATGCGCTGCCTCTGTTTTATGGAAGCGATCGCGTTAAAATGTAAATCGGTCAGTATGGCAAAATCTAAAGTCCGACCCTAAAGTTCAAGTCTAAAGTTCTCAGATATCGATACAAAAATATGGCTGTCAAAGTTTTAATTCCCACTCCTCTACAACAATTAACCAATAACCAAGCCACCGTAGAATGTGCTGGTGCTTCGGTTAAAGAAATCATTGACTCATTGGAAAACAATTGTCCGGGGATCAAGGCTCGTATTTGTGACGAGCAAGGAAATCTTCGCCGCTTTGTTAATTTTTATGTCAACAGCGAAGATATTCGTTTTCTCGAAGGGGCAAATACTGCCCTCAAGGATGGCGATGAAGTAAGCATCATTCCTGCGATCGCAGGGGGCTAGACCTAGCTTTTGGTGTCGCGGCTTGCCGCGACACCAAAAAGATTAGATATTGCTAAGCATTTCCACAGCGAGTTGAAATAACCAAATTGCTGATTGCTTTTTGGGATCAGCGTCAACTTTGCCCTTACCGCCCCAGTTTTGGAGCCAGTTGCCCAATCCGCCAAAAAAGCCACTAAACCATTGCCCCACCTGCGCAAAAATTTGTTGGGGACCGATACCTGTTAACACTTGGATGCTAAAAATAACGGCAACTACCAGAAAGGCGGTTTTAAAACTAGCTTTAATCACGCTGAGCAACCACCACAACAGCAGCAGCGATACGACTAATGCTCCGATTACTAAAGGCAAGTTCATAGAGTTTTTCTCAATTCATCTCAAATTCCAAGAGTCTATAGCAAATCTGTAGTTATTTGGGAGACGCGCCCCAAAGGGGCGCAGTCTCCCAAATTATTTAATCTCACAAATGACTACAGATTTGCAACTATATCAAGCGAGGCTCGATATCTCTGAAATTGAGTGCGATCGCCTCTGGAAACTTTTATCTGAGGATGAGCGATCGCGGGCGGATCGGTTTAAGCGAGAAAATCTGAGACGCAATTTTGTAGCCGCAAGGGGAAATTTAAGGATCATCTTGGCGCAATGGCTAGGTTGTAAACCCAAAGCAATTCAGTTTAGCTATAGCGATCGCGGTAAACCCTATCTTCAAAACTCCAAGGGTATTTATTTTAATCTAGCCCATTCTCAAGATTTCGCAATTTATGTTGTCAGTAGCGATCGCGAGGTAGGCATCGATTTGGAATATATCAATCCTCAATGTGATATTGAGGGAATTGCCCAGAGATATTTCTCACCATCAGAGTATGAGGTAATTAAAGGACTTGGCGATCGCGATCCATCTTTAGCAGTTCAGGCTTTTTATCAAGCATGGACACTCAAGGAAGCCTATGGAAAGGCAACTGGACAGGGAATTACTAATATTCTTGAAGGTTTAGATGTTTCGCCATTATTAGAAACAGCGATCGGTACAACTTTGCAGATCGGAGATTGGAACTTAAAACTCCTAAGTACAGAATTAGAACTAGGCATAAGTTATGCTGCCGCTTTGTGCATTAATCAACGTTCGTGTTATTTACTCCCTTGAAAGTCAAGAATCGGTTCACCGATTCTTGACTTTCTTAATACGCATCGAGTGGATGTGGCGCGGGCTTCGCCCGCGCCACATCCACTCGAAATTCATTAGTATCGCGGAAGTCCTATTCTATTGATGACGATGTAAAATTTTCCCTGCTAGCATGGCGGCTCCAAAACCATTGTCAATATTCACTACACCTACACCTGTAGCACAGGAATTGAGCATGGTGAGTAATGGAGCTAATCCATTAAAACTTGCGCCATAACCGATGCTGGTAGGAACTGCCACAATCGGACAATCTGCCAGACCTGCGACAACACTTGCTAATGCTCCTTCCATTCCTGCGACAACAATAATCACATCGGCATTGGCGATCACATCCCGATGACTGAGCAAGCGATGAATTCCTGCGACACCCACATCCCAAAGTCGCTTAACTGTAAAGCCACAGAGTTCTGATGTAATCGCAGCTTCTTCGGCGATCGGCAGATCGGCAGTACCTGCGGTAAGAATTGTAATTGTCCCTTCTTTTTTCATCGTTGATTCGCCAAGGCAGCAAATTTGGGCGAGGGGGAAATATCGCAAACCGCGCAAAGATGGCTGGATTTGGGCATAAACTGCTGCCGAAATTTTAGTTGCCATAACTAGAGGATTTTTGGATTCCATTACGCGCATGATTTGCACAATTTGTTCGGGGGTTTTGCCCAATCCAAAAATTACTTCAGGAAAGCCTGTTCGTAAATTGCGATGATGATCAATTTTGGCAAAGTTTCCCACTGATTCATAGTGGAGATATTTCAACTCTTCTAAAGCTTTCTCTGGGCTTAGTTCCCCCGTTGCAACTGTTTCTAATAGTTGCTTTAAGTTATCGTGCATAGAAATTAAGAAATAGTGGATTTACCTTTTAATCTAGCTTGTTACCGATGCTACTTTTCCGAAAACCTAGAAGCGGCTTAATGATGGGAGACTTAACTAGAATAGCGTTAATCTCTCATGCGTTTGGAACAGTTACAGGCTTTTTTGGCAGTGGCAGAAACGGGAAACTTTCAACAGGCAGCCCAGAAGTGCGGTGTTAGTCAATCAACGATAAGCCGACAGGTGCAGTCTCTGGAGGCAACTGTCGGCTTATCGTTGTTTCATCGTCAGGGCAATGCCAAGCTGACTTTGGGTGGCGATCGCCTATTACCTCATGCCAAGAAAATTTGTCAGATCTGGGCAACTGCCGAGCAGGAGCTAACTGATTTGCAAGCGGGTAAGCAAACAGAACTCTGTGTAGCAGGAATTCCTTCCGCCTGTGCCTATCAATTACCGCCGATATTACAAAAATTTTCTCGGACTTATCCAAACGTACAATTGCGGGTAACGACATTAGGAAGCGATCGCGCTCTTAAGGTTCTCAAAGATGGATTGATTGATATTGCGATCGTGATGAATAATCCATTTTTGACCGCGAGTTCGGAAATGGTAATCACAAGATTATATGAAGAAAAGATTCAATTATTGCTACCTGCTCAGCATCCACTGAGTAAAAAAGAGGTTATAACTTGGAGAGATCTCGATAACTTTCCGCAGGCAGTATTTAAGGATGGCTATGGGTTACAGCGCCTAGTACAAGATCAGTTCAATCGTCAGGGAATTCGCTTGAATGCTGCTTTGGAACTAAATGCTCTTGAAGCTTTTCGAGGAGTAGTGAAGCAAGGTAGTTTGATTGCACTGTTGCCTGAAACTTTTTTAGTGGAGTTAAATTATGATTCTGACTTGGTGGTGCGATCGCTCAGTGAACCCAACTTAACTCGCGAGATTGTGTTAGTGACGACCATCGATCGCATTCAAATTCCGCCAATTCAATATTTTTGTAAGCTCGCTGCCGAAATGGTGCAACAGGAAATTCCGATCATCTTAAAAAGTGCTTTGAGTTCTTAAAAAATGGTAATGGGTAAAGCTTTGCTCTACTTATTATCATTTTTTTAAATGGCAAGCCTGTGAGATAATTCAACATCTAACCGACTTTTGCATTAAATTCACCCAAAGAGTAATGAGTAAAGAATTTCGCGAATTTTTGCGTAAAGTTGGTAGCGGTACACATACCAGCAAAAGCTTAACGCGCCAAGAGGCAGAACGTGCCACAGTGATGATGTTGCAAGGAGAAGCAACTCCTGCACAGATCGGGGCATTTATGATCGCCCATCGGATTAAGCGTCCAACTAGTGATGAGTTGGCGGGAATGCTGGATGCCTATAAATTTTTGGGGGCTAAGGTCGCAGCGATCGCTACTGATAAAAGGGTATTAGTACTGGGATTGCCCTACGACGGGAGATCAAAGACTGCGCCTATTAATCCTGCAACTGCAATTGTGTTGGCAGCAGCAGGCATTCCTGTGTTAATGCATGGTGGCGATCGGATGCCTACCAAGGAAGGGCTGCCGTTGATTGAGATCTGGCATGAATTGGGACTGAATTGGCAAAGTTTAGAGCTTGCCCAAGTACAGCAAAATCTAGAACAGCATCATTTGGGATTTGTCTATTTGCCTAAACATTTTCCCCTTGCTCAAAGTATTGTTCCCTATCGCGAACAAATTGGTAAGCGTCCACCCTTCGCAACTATTGAGCTAATGTGGTCTCCCTACCAAGGGCAACAATTAATCGTGTCGGGATTTGTGCATCCACCCACTGAGACAAATATTCGAGAAGCCTTTGCCAAGCATGGCATTACTGAGTTTGCAACAGTGAAAGGTTGGGAAGGAAGCGTCGATTTACCGCGATCGCGTACAGCAATTATCGGCATTAACCGAGGCGATCGCTTTGAACGTTTGACTTTATCGGCAAGAAATTACGGCTTTAGTTCAGAAGATCCTGCGATCGCAGATGCTTCTGAAATCGCGGCAAAAATCATCTCTGCCATCAAAAATGAACCTTCCGAATACCTCAACTCGGTATTGTGGAATTGTGGCTTTTATCTCTGGCTCTATGGACTACATGGAGATATTACAGAGGCGATCACCTATGCCCAAGAAATTATCAGTAGTGGTGCAGCATTGCAAAAATTAGAGGATTTACAAGATAACAGCAAATTAAATTAACGTGAGTTCGATAACGCCATTTGTGCGGCGCGAAGCGCCGCACAAATGGCGAAAAATGGAAAAAATCGCTTAGCGATTTTTTCCATTTTTCGCCTTCGTCGAACTGACGTTAAATTATGGCTATAGCCAAGTGAGCTAAGACAAAAAACAGAAGAGAGTTGCAGCGCAAAGCGCTGCAACTCTCTTCTGTTTTTGTTTTTATTGTTTATAATAATATCATCAAAATATAAGCTTATAAACATATTCTTGTAATGATCAAACTACCCGAACTTGCATCCTGTATCTTTGCAAGCTTGTCTCTAAGTACTCTTGTTAGTTGTAGCAATCCTATTGCCACTAAAACAACGACCAGTTCTAGCGATGCTTCAGTAGCCGCAACTGCAAAGTCAGAAGCGAGTCCCACCAACTCTGTGACCGCAACTCCAGTAGCTCAAGTTGCCCAAGCCACAGGAGATCTTCTGGATGCAGCCCAAAAAGACAAGCTAAGAGAACTGTCCGTACCTATTATTGTGCCGACCTATCTTCCTGCGGGATTTCGGGTAATTAAACTTGAGGCTGGTAGAGAAGAGTTACGTTCTGGGAGCTATGCATACTATTCCATTCTTTATAAAGGAGAAGATGATGCCTGTTTCGATATTTCTTTGAATACCGATCCTGCGATGTTGACTTCACGGATGCCTCGAAGGTTCATGCAGATTCCGATTAGCAATAAGGACGTGACTATTATTTATGGCAATGTTGAGGATAAGCCAATTACGATGGGACGCTTTAGCGTTCCCAGTGGTTCACCAACTAGTGCATATATGCTAAGAACTGGTGGTTGGATGCCTTCTAGTCAAGAGGGTAGAAATATTCGTTGCAATTCTATTAGTGACGCAGAATATGACAAGGTGCTACAAGCACTAAAAGTGCTGGATTTTGGCGAAAATACCAGTACCAACAATGCAATAAATCAAAGTGCGATCGCATCCAATCCTAGCAATTCCGATAATCTCTTGTCCGCAGAGCAAAAAAATCAATTGTCGCAATTGGGAATAGATGTGATTCTCCCGACTTATTTACCTGCGGGAACTAAACTTGGCAGCTTTAAGGCATACAAAAAGCAAACCTCACAAGCTGCCGACTATTCTTTTTATAATATTCAATATATCGGTACAGACAACACCTGTCTTGAAGCAGGATCTGGCTATCAGTCAATGTGGCAAAAGAATCCGAGTAAGATGCAAATTGATACGAAGGTGGGAGTAGTTGAAGTGTCTTCGGGAACACATAGTCGTAGTGGAACCTTGCAGCACTGGGGATGGATTCGGAAGAACGCGGAAGGTCAGTCTTTGATTACAGGTGGATTGTCTACCAATGGAAAGCCTTGCAATCCGATCAATTTTGAGGAATATAACAAAGTTCTGCAATCATTGGATGTAGTGAATACTAAACAATAATGGGGCAATTGACAGCCTGTTAAGGCTTAGAGCGTATTTGATAAGCATCCTGTTTAGCAAAAATTTCTACTTTTACCCCCTCTAACTCCCCCTTAAATCGGTACAGAGAAAATTTTAAAAGCATGGCGAAGCCATGCTTTTAAAATTTTCTCTCGGTTTCAAGTTAGCTCAATGCGCTGTAACAGTATGATAGGTTAATGAATCAATATTTTGCAACTGTGGCGAGAGGCTTAGAAGCCCTCGCAGCACAGGAATTAGAACAACTAGGTGCTCATTCCGTTGAAGCGGGATTTTGTGGTGTTAGCTTTGAAGGCGATCGCACTTTACTTTATCGTGTCAATCTCTGGGCAAGATTACCATTCCGCATCTTAATGCACCTCGATCAATTTGATTGCCTTGATGCGGATGATCTCTATCAAGGAATTAAAGCGATCGACTGGTCAGAATTTTTAACCCCTGAAATGACCTTGTCTGTGAATGCTACTGGCAAAAACGATCAGCTTAATCACACGCATTTTACAGCGCTCAAAGTCAAAAATGCGATCGTTGATCAGCAGATGGATCGATTTGGTGAGCGATCGGATGTAGATACCCACGAAGCAGATTTGCGAATCGGTGTGCATATTGATGACAATGGTTGCACCGTTAGCCTCGATAGCTCTGGCAATAGTCTCCACCGTCGCGGTTATCGTCCTGCGGTGGGAGCCGCCCCTTTAAAGGAATCCCTTGCGGCTGCTCTTATCCAGATGTCAGGTTGGCAACCCAATCAAATGTTTTACGATCCCCTCTGCGGTTCAGGAACTTTGCCACTAGAGGCAAGCTTAAAAGCTCTAAATATTGCCCCCGGAATGTTTCGCGAACATTTTGGCTTTGAAACTTGGCTAGATTTTGATCAAGAGCTTTTAGCCAAATTAATTCAAGAAGCTGATGATAATCGTTTAGATGCTTTACCTGCACCTATCTGGGGTAGCGATCGCAATCCTGAGGTGGTCGATCAAGCAATGATCAATGCCAAAAATTGTGGCTTAGCCAATCATGTCTATTTCTCAGCATTAGATCTAGCGGAAGTGGTCGCACCTGCGGATAGTGGCGTTGTTTTCTGCAATCCTCCCTATGGTGAGAGGCTAGGACGTGACAGTGATTTGGGCGCTTTTTATAAGCAATTAGGGAATGTTCTCAAGCAGCAATTTAAGGGCTGGACTGCGTTTGTCCTGAGTGGTAATAAACAGTTATCGCAGACGATTGGATTAAAGTGTGCGGAACGAACGGCGGTACTCAATGGAGCCTTGCCCTGTCAGTTGATGAAGTACGAGCTATATTAGGATTGGCATCCAAGGTGTCAGGAATCAGGCACAATGACGAAAACCGTTGAGAACAAGCAATTATCCTCTTTACTAACGGAGCTAAAAGCTAGTTTAGTAAATCTTTATGGCGATCGCTTATTTTCCGTGATTCTGTTTGGCTCTCAAGCTAGGGGAGAAGCAACTCCTGACTCAGATATTGATGTGATGACAGTCCTTGATGATCCTGTAAATGTGGCTGAGGAAATATATCGAACATCTGATATTGGTTGGCACTTTATGGATAAATATGGTGAATTAGTTTCAATTATTCCTACTGCGAAGTCAGCCTTTTTAGATTCTGCAATTTCTTTTATTCGAGTAGTAAAGCGGGAAGGTATTGAGCTATGAGTGAAATCTCTAAACTTTTGAGCTTATCATCCGAGGATTTAGAAACAGCAGAACTTTTGCATGAGGCAAAGCGTTATCGTTCTTGTATATCTCGTGCTTATTATGCGATGTATTATGCTGCTCAGGCATTGCTGCTTTCAGAAGGTTTAGATACTTCTACTCATAAAGGAGTGATCAAATTGATAAATCTACATTTTGCTCATACGGGCAAGCTTTCCCTAGATATTGCTAAACTCCTGAAAAGTACTTACGATCTGCGACAGTCGGGTGATTATAGTACCAATTTTGTAGCTGATGAGATAATTGCTAATAGGGCGATCGCTGATGCAAAAACTTTTATTTCTGAGATAAAAATGATTATGCTAGAGAGTGATTAGCCTAACATGAAATTAGAGGAGAACAAATGATTCTAGAAAGTCAAGTAGGGCAACCGCACACGTTTCTTAACAAACTAGTAAGCATTTTTAACAAGGAGAAAAAGGTAGAAACGAGAGAATAGAGAATATTTAGAATGAGCAGCCCAAAATGCTAGATACAGTCAACCCCATCGGATTAATCGAAACCCACTTTGGGAACTTGCAAGATCCCAGAGCAGCACACGGTATCCTGCATAAGCTGCTCGACATATTGATAATCACGATTTGTGCAGTGATCTGTGGAGCTGATAATTTCATCGCAATCGCCGAATATGGCAAAGAGAAAGAAGAATGGTTAAAGACATTTTTGGAATTAGCCAACGGCATACCATCAGTAGATACATTCGAGAGATTATTTGCGAGACTAAAGCCAGAAGAATTGCAAAAAAGCTTTATTAGTTGGATGGAAGCAGTCCATAAATCAACCGATGGAGAATTGATTAACATAGATGGCAAAACTCTGAGAGGGGCAAAGGGATCAGGAAATTCACGTAGTCTGATTCATATGGTGAGTGTGTGGTCAGCATCACAACATTTGGTATTGGGACAGAAAAAAGTAGACGAGAAATCCAATGAAATAACAGCGATTCCATCATTGCTAAAAATGTTAGCGATACGAGGTTCAGTGGTGAGCATAGATGCAATGGGATGTCAGACCGAAATCGCGAAAACAATCATCGAAGAGGGAGCAGATTATGTGTTAGCGCTGAAAGGCAATCAAGGTAATCTCCATAAAGATGTGCGTGAACTATTTACCTCTGCACGAGAACAGAACTTCAAAAATATTGAACATCAGTTCTATGAAACGGTTGAGAAAGGACATGGGCGCATTGAAACCCGTCGCTATTGGACAATGGGTAATACCGAATACTTAATTGGTGCGGAGAAATGGATAGGTTTGAAAAGTATTGGTATGGTTGAATCAGATCGAATTATAAATGGAACTATTTCTACTGAACAGCGATACTATCTGCTTAGTCTTGAGAGTGATGTCCACAGATTTTCCCAATCTGTCAGAAATCACTGGAGTATTGAAAATCGACTACATTGGATTCTCGATGTTGGCTTTAATGAGGATGCTTCTCAATCCTGTCGAGGCTATATTGCCGAAAACTTAGCTGTTATACGTCATATCAGTTTAAATTTGTTGTCAAGAGATAAAACTAGTAAGGTCGGGGTCAAGACTAAACGTCTTAAAGCTGGCTGGAACAATAACTATCTTAAGGATGTCCTAAGTGCCTTAAACATAGTCGCTGTCTAAATCTCGTTAATTGTTAAGAAACGTGTGCGGTTGCCCTAGAAAGTCAAGCTTTGGCTTTTGCTGAAGATTGGATTAGGACATGGAATTCCCATGATTTAGATGCGATTCTATCTCATTACAGTGAGGATATCGTCCTGATATCACCGATCGCTACCAGAATACTTAATGACCCATCGGGTAAAGTGTCAGGAAAGACTGCTTTACGTGCATATTTCCAAAAAGGACTAGCGTTCTATCCTGATCTGAAATTTGAGCTAATCGATGTCATGTGGGGAATCTCTAGCATTGTCCTATATTACATTAACTGAGATCTTGCAGCATTCGTGAAAGAGTCAAGTGGGAATGGGTTTGAGAATAATTTCAAAGCCATGACGAGCAGCAATATCGGCACTAATTTGAAGATACCTGAGAAGTTTCAACCAAAGGACAGAAGGGAATAAAACAGAAAGGGTTAAATCACAGGTAGCTTTCCAGTCCAAGATGGGAGGAAACGACCATTGATCAATCCAATGAGCCAAAAGATAAGAAAGCAGAGAGAGGATAAGCCAACGATAAACGCCAAGTTTTGTAGATTGCCCAAAACAATGCAAACCAAAGCGATGTTTGATGGTTTTGAAGAATCCCTCAATCGCCCAACGCTTACGACCTAACATCACCAGATAAGCGCCAGAATAAGGATGAGAAGAGACCACAAAGCGTAACTCCCGTTTACTATCGGCTCTTTTGAGCCAGAACCAAGAGATCGTCAAAGGCGTACTTAGCCCTTCCAGTAAAATTAGTTGTCCACGTTTGCCATGGGGATAAAGTTGTTTGACGGTACGTCCATCTTGAAGTTTACGATTGTTGCGGACACCGACAACGATGCGCCAAGACTTGGCGCGGACAGCATTGAAAAACTTCACCGTACTAAACTCAGTATCAGCAAGGACAATCACAGTCTTGCCTTGGGTTAGTTGCTTGGGTACTGTCCCCAATAACTTACAAGCTAAGTCAGAGGGACTGGAGTATCCTTTGCCGCGCCATACTCTAAAACTCCATGGTACGCGCCACTCTCCATAGACCAGATACAGTACAACCAGATGTAGTCCTCGCTTTCCGTTGAGGATTCTCACCCATGGGTCTGGTTCGTTTGGGGTGGGATTGCTCAAATGTAAAAACTTGCCGCTTTTTTCTAAGGTGGTCAGGTCTATCAGTATCTTTAATGGCACTCTCTTCGATGGGCGATGCTTGGCGATTTGCCCCAAAATTGACAGCCTTGTTGCTCGAATTAGTCCTCTTGTTGACCAGTTATAGTGATTGAGAAATCGGCTTAATGCACTCGCTGATTTTACCTGTGTATGTTCTGGATAGGGATGCCCTTGCGCTTCCAGAAATAGCCCTAATATTGCATTCAGACTTGCTTTTTGATACACACTTGGCATCAGACAAATTAGGCTATACACTAAACCTTGGGCGTGCTTAACGATGCTTTCCATAATCGTTATTTAATTTACTACTACGCCCTTTTTTTCACATCTTTACTCTCTTTGCAACCCCTTTCCAGAATGGTGCAAGTTCTCAGTTAATCAAAATGGAGTGAAAGCAGCCGAGTTCATGGAAATAGATGCTGAGGGTAAAGTTGTTAATGTAATTGCAAACTATAATTAATAGTTCTAGGACTTATGCAAATAATCTAAGAACTTGAGTACATGGCTTTCATTGTTGATGTTAAAGCGATTTGCTCAAGTACTTACAGCTAAGTTAATAAACTAAGAATTGCCTTAAATTATGTTACGAATTACTGAGATTAAACTACCCTTAGATCATCCTGAAGATGCGCTGAAATTAGCAATTCTCAAAAAGCTGCAAATTAAGCCAGAAGAATTAACTAATTATTCTATTTTTAAGCGTAGTTATGATGCGCGAAAGAAAACAGATATTTACTTGGTTTACATCGTTGATGTTGAGACATCTGTAGAGAAGCAGTTATTAGCAAAATTCCAAGCAGATCCACATATCTCAATTACGCCAGACATGAGTTATCACCATGTAGCCAAGGCTCCTAGTAATTTAAAAACTCGTCCTATTGTCATCGGTCTGGGGCCCGCAGGGATGTTTGCAGGGCTAATGTTGGCGCAAATGGGATTTCGTCCGATTATTTTAGAACGGGGTAAGGCAGTACGCGATCGCACTGCCGACACCTTTAATTTCTGGAAAAAAAGAGCAGCTTTTAATCCTGAATCTAATGCTCAATTTGGTGAAGGTGGTGCAGGCACTTTCTCCGATGGGAAACTCTATAGCCAAGTCAAAGACCCACAACACTATGGGCGCAAAGTTCTCACCGAATTTGTGAATGCAGGAGCCTCACCTGAAATTCTCTATATCAATAAGCCGCATATTGGGACATTTAAGCTTGTTGGCATCGTCCAGAATTTCCGTGCCAGAATTGAAGAACTTGGTGGAGAAATCCATTTTCAAAGTCGAGTAGAAGATATTGATATTCAAAATGGCAAAGCGAAGGGAGTGACCCTTGCTAGTGGCGAATATATTGCTAGCAATCATATAGTTTTGGCTGTCGGTCATAGTGCCCGTGACACCTTCCAAATGCTCTACAACCACGGCGTATATATCGAAGCAAAACCTTTCTCGATTGGTTTCAGAATTGAGCATCCACAAACGCTCATTGATCGCGCTAGATTTGGTGATTATGCAGGACATAAAACCTTAGGTGCTGCTGATTACAAACTAGTACATCACTGCAAAAATGGTCGCTCGGTTTATAGCTTCTGTATGTGTCCGGGGGGATTAGTCGTGGCGGCAACTTCGGAAGTTGGGCGTGTAGTGACTAATGGCATGAGTCAATATTCGCGCAATGAACGCAATGCCAATAGTGGTATCGTCGTAGGCATTACCCCCGATGATTATCCAGAGCATCCCCTTGCAGGTATTGATTTTCAGCGTCGTTTAGAATCCCATGCCTTTGAGCTTGGTGGCGGAACCTATGCAGCTCCTGCTCAGTTAGTCGGAGATTTTCTGGCGAATCGTCCTTCTAAGGCTCTCGGCACTGTGCATCCATCCTATACACCAGATGTACTTTTGGGCGATCTCAGTGAGAGTTTGCCTGACTATGCGATCGCTGCCATTCGTGAAGCGATTCCCGAATTTAATAAAAAAATCAAGGGGTTTGCGATGGATGATGCCATGCTCACAGGCGTGGAAACGCGCACTTCTTCGCCAATTAGAATTAAGCGCAATGAAAAATATCAAAGTCTAAATACCGAAGGACTCTTCCCTGCGGGGGAAGGTGCAGGCTATGCAGGAGGAATTCTCTCGGCGGGAATTGATGGTATTAAGGTAGCAGAGGCTGTGGCTCTGAGTATTTTAGAGGCAAGTCCCTAATACTTTGCCCAATAAAAAATAGGTGGTCATGTCTCCCTTACCTTTGACTGTGATTACACCTCTTTCTTCAAACTTATAGAGATGTTTAAGGCGCTCATAAGCACATGCACTGACTTGAATTTTACCTGCAATTCCGTGGGATTCCATGCGTGAGGCTGTATTAACTGTATCTCCCCAAAGGTCATAAGCAAATTTTTTCAGTCCGATGACACCTGCAACTACGGGACCTGTGTGAATACCAATGCGAATACTCAGGTTTTTTCCTGTCTCTTGATTGAATTTATACATCGCTATTTGCATATCGATCGCCATATCAGCGATCGCCTCAGTATGATCAGGTCGCGGATAGGGAAGTCCCGATACTACCAAATAGGCATCACCGATGGTTTTAATCTTTTCTAATTGATGGATTTCGACTAAGCGATCAAATTGCGAAAAAATTTGATTGAGAAATTCCACAACTTGGTCGGGTGGTAAATGACTAGAAAGTTGTGTAAATCCGACAATATCTGCAAATAAAACTGTCACATCGGTAAAGCTATCGGCAATAGTGTTCTCATCATCTTTGAGCCTCATTGCGATTGATTCAGGTAAGATATTTAGTAACAGTTTCTCAGAGGTATTGCGAGCATAAAATTCTGACTTAGCTAATTTCTCATAGAGATAAACAGAAATATTGCTAATAAAACAAGTCCAAAATATATTAATAAACCAAGAGATTGTAGGTATATTATTAGGAATCACATCAATACCTACAGCAGTATTTACTATAAAATAATAGGCTAATCCTCCTAATTGTGAAATGAGATGAAATCGCCAACGGACTGGCACTAAAGTGGCTTGAGAGAAAAATGTCACCATCCACCAAATTAACATCATCTCTGGCTTGACTCGCCTACTTATGGTGTCAACAAGTTGGATTAATATTGTAATTGTCCAAGAAATGCTTAAGAAAATCAGTGAAGTTTGTAATGGTGAGCGCAGTCTTTTGAGATGGTTTGTGCCATAGATAATTGCTGCTAAAATTATCAGAATGGTAATAAGCCAAATTTGCGAAAAGTGAGTGGAACCCCGTAATAAATATATAAATTGCTCACCTAGTAATGTGACAAAGTAAAAGAATGCAATTCGCATTCCTAAACTAAGTCTCTTTTGCATAAACTGCTGTCGCCATAGTTGATATTCAGGTGTTTCCAAATCACGGTTTCTTTTTAGAAAGCTAAACATCATGTTTTGCGATCGCGCAGGTAATATATTAACTGGGGATTTTATCTTATAAATTAAGGCGATCGCTTATCTCTATTGATATTCAGCGAGATTGCCTATAACTACCACCATAAGCCGATTAGAGCGAGATTAACTTCGGTGTAACTTGTGCCTTCTGTTGGTTTTGTCTGTTGATGACTAGCAAGTAACTCTCTTAGGGAATCTAGCTCAATATTGTTTTTGGCGATCGCTTTATTGAGTTTGTCTTTAATTGGTTTCAGCACTAGCCGAATCTGCATCGCCCGAATCGAGTCGGGGGCGCGATCTTCGACTAAAACATGACTTTGCAATAAATTAATGGATTTAAGATTTTGCTGCATGGCGATCGCCGTAATCTCTTTGTTGACCTCTTCCACAAATTGGCGACTGACGTACTTTAAGACCACAGGCTCTAGCAAAAACATTACTTCTCCCTGCTCGCTGATTTTCTCAATTAGCGATCGCCATCGTAATGACTCAAGGGCATCAATTAGTTCTGAACCAGAGGCTTGTAAATTCATCTCCGAGCGCAAGGTGGAGAGAGAGACTGGACGATGCTTGATGGCGAGCCAATACAACACATCTTTTTCTAATTTTGAGAGCCGTTCAAACTGTTGATAGAGCAAGGTGCGTAACACATCACCGAGCGCCAGAGCGGTCTGTTTGAGAAATTCTGAAACATTTCCATTAAAGAGTTCCTGAATTGTCCCTGCCACAATTCGCAGTGCCGAAGGATTGCCGCGATATTGTTGAATCAGCGCATCTAGTCCATTCTCAGAACCTTTAAAGCCTCTGGCTCTTAGCAACTCAAAGGCTCCTTGGCGTTGTAATCCATTCACTTTGTAATAGCGAATTGGTTGATCTTCCCCTTGGTGCATTGAGATTTCTTTGGGTTGTTCGCGCCCAATCAGGATTAAAGAACTTTGATGGCGCTCTGCCCCCACACGCTGCAACAATTCAGCATATAATTCGCAACCTTGACGATAGGCTCCCACTAGTTCCCCATCTTGGAGGGTTGCCTCAAAGTCATCCAGCACGATTAAACAACGCTTCTGACGTAAAACCTCTAATAGATCAGAAATACTAAAACCTGTTTGCTGAGAATGGTTGAGAAATTGCAGCAGATCGGCGATTAATTGAGCAGTGGGCTGTGCGCCTCGTAGCGATCGCCAAATTAGGCAATCAAACTGCGATTGAATATTTTCGACTAACTTCACTGCTAGTGCCGTTTTGCCAATGCCACCCATGCCACAAATTGCCAAGAGATGACAGCGATCGCCTACAATCCACTGCTCTAATTTGGCAATTTCTTCAATCCGCCCATAAAAGGTTTGAATATTCGGAGCTTCACCCCAATCAGCCAAATTCGTCTGCGAACTAGTTGACGAATTGACCGCAGGATCATGCAAACTTTGACGCTGAGCCTTATAGCCTTTTGCCTCTAGCCATTCAGGGACTTTTTCCCAACGTAAAGTATTAATGGGCTGATCGGCGATCGCTTCTAGTGATCTATATAACCCCTTATTTAACTCCACCCGCAAAGCTCCCGAAGTCCATGCCAATTTAAAGGCAAGCTGCCCCGGCCGATAGCGACAGAGTAACCCCCGTAAACAAGCTTTTTCAAATGGTTTAATTTCCTTACCACTAGCAGCTTGTAAATCGGCGTAGAGTCGATTTAAGTCCCAGTTTTGTGCCGCTTCTGGGAATAGCCCTTCAATGTGTTCGTTGTCAGATAACATGACAGGATATTGCGGCGAACGATCGCATAGATGTTTATCAATTTATCTGGATCGTAACAAAAAATCTGCGATCACTAGACATAATGCTTAAAGTGGCGGATGGTTTCAAGCTGTTAGCCATATAAACTATAGATAGCACTTTTATCGGACAAAGTATCGTCAACTATGTTAAGTAAACTGCAACAACTAGGAATAAACTCAGATGGTCGCTACGCGAGCGATGATGAATTGCAGTTTATGGATAACTATATCAACTCCTTTGATGCAAGGGTAGAAGCCTATCGTCGGATCAAAGCCGTAGAGACAGAAATTGTTGAAGCGGTTTTTGCCAAAATTCAAGCATCGCAGCCCAAAGCCTTGTTAATCAAAGGTGAAGATACGCGAATTAAATGGAAACAAGATACTTTGCGGGTATTGCGTCATTCAGCAATGACAGTTTTGTTGGATGACCCCGAACTTTTGCGACAGCAGTTTTTATATTGGTTTCAGACAATCATGCAGGCTTTTGGCGCACAGGAAGCTTGTAATGTGACTTATTTAGTGATGCAGGATGTGGTTAAACAGATCTTGCCTAAGGATATTGCTGATTTGTTATGCCCGATTTTAGAAATGAACCGCAATCTTTTGGGAGCACAGCTACGAGACTTGTAAAGTATAGCTGCCGTCGCTTATGTTAGGACAAACTCAAAACCCAAGAAGAGAAAGGCGGCGCTTAGCACCGCCTTTCTCTTCTTGGGCTTTATGTCTTATACACTTGGCGACAGCTATAAAAGAATTGCACAGTTCGCTTTTATGTGTTTTTCTGGTGCTAAAAATAGCTATACAATAATGGTTGAAAAAGTTGAAGCCTAAATTTGAGGAGTTAGAGCTTACCTAGCTCATTTGTTATGGGGAAAATTAATTTTGCGTCTTGGCGATCACGATTACGCTTTCTACTTTTAACATTCTTAGGATTAGTGATCGCGTTAATGCTCAATTTTCCTTTTTGGGCGATCGCGCAAACTACTGCTAGTAATGCAACAGCTAGTGATGCGGCTATTAACACAGTTGATCAACCTACAATTAGCCCAATTCCAATTAGACCTACCAATAACAACGAACTCCGTGGCATCTGGCTCACTAATGTCGATAGTGATGTTTTATTTTCCACCCAGAAGCTTCAGCAAGCCATTAACAGATTAAAACGCCTAAAGTTTAATACCCTGTATCCTACGGTTTGGAATGGGGGGCATACCCTGTATCGCAGTAAAGTTGCCCAAAAGTCCTTTGGTGTAGAAATCGATCCTAACCCTGACCTGCAAAACCGCGATATGCTCGCCGAGGTGATCGAGTTGGGGCATGAGCAAAATTTTGCAGTCATTCCTTGGTTTGAATATGGATTAATGACTGAGGAAGGTTCGGAGTTGATGCGTCAACATCCTGACTGGGTTAGTAACCGCAAAGATGGCTCTCAAGTTTTCGTTCATGGCGAAAATAATGAGCATCGACTGGTTTGGTTAACTCCTGCCCATCCTGAAGTTCAAAAATTTTTGACAGATCTAATTGTGGAAGTCGTCAAAAAATATGATGTAGATGGCATTCAGCTAGATGATCATTTTGGTATGCCAGCGGAGCTTGGCTACGATGATTACACAATTGCTTTGTACAAAAAAGAGCATTTCGGCAGGTTGCCATCTGACAACTTTCAAGATCCTGAATGGATGCGATGGCGTGCTAGCAAGCTTAGCAATTTGATGCAGAAGATCGCTAAAGCTGTCAGAGCAGTTAAACCTAACTGTCTAATTTCTTTATCTCCTAACCCTAAGGATTTTTCCTATAGAAAGTATCTCCAAGATTGGTATAGCTGGGTTTATTTAGGATTAGTCGATGAGTTAGTCGTGCAACTCTACCGAGATAATATCGAAAACTTTACCAAAGAGCTAGAACGTCCTGAATGGCAAGAAATTCGCCAAAAAGTTCCTGTCGCTGTTGGGATTTTGACAGGTTTAAGAATTCAAAATGTCGATATGCGTCAAATTAAGGGACAGGTAAAAGTTGCGCGTGAGATGTCCTTTGATGGGTTTTCTTTTTTCTTCTATGAAACTCTAGGCAATCGTGATGCTTCCTTTGAGTCTCTCTTTTTTGCCCCTGCCACTCGTCCTGATTTAAAAAATATTGCTTCGGCAAGAAGCTAGCTAGAAAGAAATGCATTCATATACTTGATGCACAAAATCTTTAAAACCCCCTCTAACTCCCCCTTGAAAGGGGGAGGATTTAACTTTCCCCACCTTTCAAGGGGGGACTAAGGGGGGTAAAATTTGCACAGGGTGTCAAGCTTTATTTCTGAAAAAAGCTTGAATCTTTTCGACAAACAATTTTGGATTCTCAAAATGGATATTGTGTCCGCAACTAGGCACAAAATCTTTAAAACCCCCTCTAACTCCCCCTTGAAAGGGGGAGGATTTAACTTTCCCCACCTTTCAAGGGGGGACTAAGGGGGGTAAAATTTGCACAGGGTGTCAAGCTTTATTTCTGAAAAAAAGCTTGAATCTTTTCGACAAACAATTTTGGATTTTCAAAATGGATATTGTGTCCGCAACTAGGCACAATTTCTAACTGGGAATATTCAGTTAGTTGTTCCATTTGTTGATTGATTTTTACAAACTTAGGATCTAACTCTCCTGCTAATAAAAGTAAGGGGATTTTAATTTTAGGGAGATCTTCCCATAATGATGGCTGCATCCCTGTACTGAGATCGCGCAATGATCTAGCGAGCTGCGATGGAGAATTTTTCAGTCTTTGTTCTAGTAACTGCTGGAAATCTGGATGCGATCGCAGCGAATTAAAAATAGGCTGTTGATACCAGTTTTCTAGAAATTGCCTAAAATCACCACTTTCTAATTTAGTGGCAAGTTGGTAATCTTTGGCTAAGCGATCGCTCCTTTCGGCATCTGTGCGTAAACCTGCGGAGGCTGATTCTAAGACTACTTTGTAAAAATATTGTGGGAAATGGATGGTTAGATATAAAGCCAACCTGCCGCCCATAGAGTAACCTATTAAGAAACAGTAATCCAAACGAAGAAAATCCAAAAAATTAATGACAAGATCGGCGCTGGAATGTATTGTGTAGTAATGCTCTGGTTGGGGAATGTCATCTAGATCTTGATAGTTGTGATCGATTAAACAGGTCTGTCCATGCCCAAATAAATCGATTGCCACACAATAAAACTGTTTCGACAAAAACGCGATCGCTTGTTTAAACTCATCGCGATCGCCCATAAATCCATGTAAAAACAAAATTGCAGGATTGCTGGCATCTCCCTCTGAGTAGTATGTGACCCCATAGTTACCGATTTGTACTTTGCGTACCATAAAACCCCACAATGAACGAACAGGCAATATTTGAAGCAATTGAGACCGCTAGAGTTTCTGAGGCAACTTCTCTGTATCTTAGTGAACTGCAAATGACCGCAGTTCCTGAAGCAATTGGGAAATTAACAAATTTAGTTTGGCTATATCTGAGTGAAAATCAGTTGACCACCCTGCCAGATGCGATCGCCAATTTACAACAACTAACTTGGCTACATTTAGAATGCAATCAAATTGCGAAAATTCCCAATGCTGTCATGTATCTCCAAAATTTGACAGTGCTAAATTTAGCAGAAAATAAAATCTCCCAATTGCCTCCAGACATTAAATCCCTAT
Organism: Pseudanabaena sp. Chao 1811; assembly: GCF_027942295.1. Classification (NCBI taxonomy): domain Bacteria; kingdom Bacillati; phylum Cyanobacteriota; class Cyanophyceae; order Pseudanabaenales; family Pseudanabaenaceae; genus Pseudanabaena; species Pseudanabaena sp. Chao 1811. The sequence continues at coordinate 529,616 of NZ_CP101416.1, read as the reverse complement.
CCAATCTTGCCAGAATTGATCTTAGTAATAATGCTCTGAAGGAATTGCCATCCGAGATCGGAGTCCTAAAATTTTTAACATGGTTTGATCTATGCGAAAACTATTTAGAAAGCTTGCCCATAGAAATTGGTAATCTCAAAAGTTTAACGGAACTCGATTTACGAAAAAACCAACTCACCAGCTTGCCCCAAGAAATTGGTAACCTCACAAATCTGACAGATCTCTATCTTGGTAATAATCAATTAACTTCTCTCCCTGCGGAAATTGGCAATCTCATCAATATTACCGAACTAGATTTATCTTATAACGAACTCACTAAGTTGCCTCCAGAAATTGCTAAGCTCAACAAGCTATTGCGCCTCGATTTAAGAGGCAATTCCATTGATGCAGCCTCCTTGAGTAATTTGCAACATGGCATGATTTTGATTTAGCTAAGTTAATAACCTTGGTAAAGACACTATAAATTCACTGCCCTTGCCAAACTCACTGATGGCTTGGACGTTGCCACGATGTTTATGGACGATCGCCTTAGCAATGGCTAGCCCCAAACCAGAGCCGCCTGTAGTCCGTGAGCGATCTCTATTAGCGCGATAGAAGCGATCGAAAATGTATGGTAAATCCTGTGGGGCAATGCCAATACCTGTATCACGAATATAGGCGATCGCTTCACGATCCTGCATGGTCAAGCAAACAGTAATCTTTCCATTTACGTTGGAATATTGAATAGCATTGGCGATGAGGTTGGAGAATAGCCGATATAGCTGGGACTCATTGCCCATCACAAAGATGCGTGTTTCAGTTTTGAGATTTAGCTTTAGGTTAAGGTTTGAAGTTAAAGCGAGGGGTGCTAGCTCTTCGATCAGATCGCTGAGAATATCATTGAGACAACAGGGTGAGAAATGGGATGAACTTGTCTCGATATCTAATCGTGATAATAATAATAAATCTCCAACCAGTTGAGACAGACGACTATTTTGGCGTTCAATTACGCTTAAGATATTGCGTGAATCATTTTCGAGAAGTACATCCATTGCTAAGGATGATTCAACGGTTGCCCTGATTGCGGCGAGGGGTGTGCGTAGCTCATGGGCAACATCGGCGGTGAATTGTTGAATCTGTTGATAGGAAGTATAAACAGGCTGCATGGCGATTTTGGTTAAGTACCAACTGGCGATCGCGATCGCTACCAAGCCAATGGGTAGCCCCAATAATAGAGCTAGTCTCGACTCGCTTAAATGCTGCTCGTACTCTGCCATCGATCTCCCAATCTGCATATAGCCCCAAGGTAAACCTGCGGAATTTTTGAGTAATAATGAGAACTGATAGTAGCGATGACCTTGATTGTCCTGAATCATCTGCCAAACAGAATTTTGGTTGAATTCTGCTTCTGGTAGGTTGCCAACTGTGGCGATTGTTTGATGATTGCGATCGCGAAAATGGATGTAGTACGCATTGGTTTGGGTAACACCGAGAATATGGCGATTGCTCAGATTTTGTTGATTTTTCGCGCATGGTTCAGTTACGACACAGAGATTAGGTAGTACATTTTGGACATAGGGACTCATGCGATCGGGCTGCTGTAGCATTGGCTCCAGTGTGTCGTGCAGAGTTCCCGCTACTGACTCGATCTCATCCTGTAATCCTTGCCAATGGGCATGAACCATCATCTGATAGGCTCCTACTCCTGCTATACAAAGAATGATACCCATCACTCCTGAATACCAAATTGCAAGCCGCCAACGGGCGCGAAAAAATAGACTATTCTGGTTCATCTGTCTCCCTTTTTAAATTCAGGTTTTCTGATTCAGGCGATACCCTAATCCATAGATAGTTTCAATGGAAATGAGGCAATTACTATCCGCTAGTTTGCGTCTTAGCAAGCGCATTTGGGCGGCAACCACATTGCTTTCTGGTTCGGATTGGACTTCCCATAGCTGATAGAGGATTTGATCGCGAGAAATAACCTGATTGGGACGCTGCATGAAGTACTCTAAAAGCTGAAACTCTTTTGCCGTCAGCGCAACTTGTGTGGATTTGCCATTAGTATCTTCAGAGGAAACTGTTGCTGTATTGTAATCAAGCGTAAGATTGCCTACTTTTAGTTGAATTGCTTGCAATTGGGGCGATCGCCTTTGTAAGGCTCGCAATCGAGCCAATAACTCAACCATGCCGAAGGGTTTCACCAAGTAGTCATCGGCTCCTGCATCTAAGCCAATCACGCGATCTTCGAGGCTATCTTTGGCTGTGAGCATCAAAATTGGCAAAGTACTTTTTTGCGATCGCAATTTCTTACATAATTCCAATCCTGACAACTTAGGCAACATCCAATCAAAAATGCCGACAGTATATTGAGTCCATTGACTTTCTAAATAATTCCAAGCCTCAGCGCCATCCTTCGCCCAATCCACGACATATTTTTCTTGACGCAATCGATGGGCGATCGCTGCGCCGAGATCTGGTTCATCTTCTACTAAGAGAATTCGCATAGGTTTTTCTCGTATTTGCAATCATGTCAAGTGCGGCATTTTGCAACGCACTTGACAAAACCCTTATCGCTTAAAGCTAAATCTACCATTGATTTTTTCGCCTTTAATCTCGCTGAGAATGACCACTTTATATTCCCCAGCAATTGTTTCCGATAGCAATGCCCCATAATGTTTGCCGTCCTCTTTATAGGGCATTTCCAAAGCTTTTTTCGTGCCATTGGGAAGTTGAACCTGTGCGCTTACCTTCGCGTCAGGGATTGGCGAATGATCGCTGCCATTTTGTAAGAATAGATCGATATGCACACCCCCTTCTTCATTGATCGTGACCAATTCCAAATGGTATGCTCCAGATTCAACAACTTGCCCACCTTGATTGGGTTTACCTGCTTTCTCATTTACTTTCTCACTGGCTTTAGGACTAGCTGTTGCAGATGCATTAGCTTTGGGTTCACTGGAGCTAGGGGAATTTGGGAAAGGATTTGCTGGTTTGGACTCTGGAGCAGGACTCGCACAGGCAGCGATCGCGATGATGCCTATTAGTCCTGATGAGATGGCGAGAGATTTTAAAGATTGCATAGTGGAAGTCTCCTGATATAAGTTTTATCCCAAAACTAAAAATGGCTACAATTTTTAGTTTTTAAAATCATTACTGGGGTTGCTTTTCAATTCACGAAAGTGTGACAACACTTTTGTGAGTTGGCGAACAAAGGTTTGCGAACAAGGGGCTTAAGCCCCTTGTTCGTGGGTCTTCTCTTTCTGTTTGGGAATGAGATATTTCCAGAAGCGAGCATAGATGGCGGGAAGTACTAACAGCGTGAGCGCAGTGGAGGTAAATAAACCACCCAAAACCACAATCGATAGAGGTTGCAGTAACTCCTTACCCGCACCACCCGCCACAACTAGGGGCGCTAATCCTAGCGCTGATGTAAAAGCGGTCATCAGAATTGCATTGAGTCGTTCCATTGAGCCTTGGACTAATAGATCTCTCAAGGGCATTCCTGATGCAAATTTGGTGTTGTAGTTGTCAACTAGTAGTAAGCCATTGCGAGTGGCAACGCCAAAAAGCGTCACAAACCCCACCAAGGAAGCGATTGACAAAATTCCACCCGTTAGCATCACCGCAATCACGCCGCCCACCATCGCCAGTGGCAGGTTAATCATAATCATTAAAGTGGAAGCGATCGATTTGACCGAGAGATACATGATCACCGTGATCACCACAAAGGCGATCGCACTGAAGAGAACAATATTTTGAGAAGCTCTTTCCTCAGCCTCAAACTGTCCTGCATATTGGATGTAGTAACCCGTAGGTATCTGCACCTGTTGTTTCACCTTCGCCTGAATTTCATTCACCACTGAGCGTAAATCCCGTCCCTGTGCATTTGCCGCCACGACAATCAAGCGCGACACATTTTCCCGATTAATCGTATTTGCGCCCTTGCCATCGATCACCTTCGCCACCTGTGCCAAGGGAATTTTATTACCGCTAGGAGTATCCACGACCAGATTCCCAATCATCTCGAGACTCTGACGCGCTTCAGGCTTCAGCCATACCACCAGATTAAAGGTTTGTTGCTGTTCTAAAACTTGGGAAACTACTCTGCCATTTAGGGCAGTCTCAATCGTTTCCGATAATTTGCCAATGGTTAGCCCATATCTCGCCGCCGCCACGCGATCGAACTTAATTTGAATTTGATCTACAGGAATCTGCGGTTCTAGTTGTAAATCGACAATACCTTCAACCGATCGCATCACATCATTTACCTGTTGCCCCAAACTGCGAAGTTGCTCTAGCTCTGCGCCAAAGATTTTGACAGCGATCGCACTTCGCACCCCCGATAAAACCTCATCCATCCGATGGGAAATAAATCCGCCCACATTCGGAGCCGCACCGATCACCTTCCCAAACTCTTGGCGCAATAAATCAACACTAGCTTTACGATCCTTCATTCCTGCCTCGCTCAACTCCACATCCACATGTGCCAAGTTCACTCCTGCGGCATCAGCATCCCCTTCTGCCCTACCAGAGCGCACCTGAATATTTTGGAATCTCGGATTGTCCTTGAGTTTATGCTCTAGCACTGAGGCGGCGCTATTGGTTGCCTCTAGGGATGAACTGGGATAAAGCAGCAAGGTATTAACTAGTGATTGCTCCTGAAATTCAGGCAGAAAGATGCGCCCAAAGGAAGGAACAGCGATCACGGATAGGACTAAGCTAGCTGCGGCAATCCCAATAATAATTGGCGATCTCTGCATTGCAAATTTGATTAAGGGCAAATACAGTTTCTTAAAAAATCTTGCAACCCAAGGCTCTCGCTCAGGTAGATGTCCATAGGGTAGCAAAATTGCACAAAGCGCAGGTGTAACCGTGAGCGCCACAAAACTAGAGGCTAATACTGCGGCTAAGTAGCCCAATCCCATCGGAATAAAAATGCTTCCTTCTACTCCCGTAAGTGCAAAGACGGGAGAGAAAACCACAATGGTGATGATCGTCGCGCCAAATACAGAATCCCGCACTTCTTGACAGCCTGCAAATACGACCTCTAAAACGGGTTGAGGCTTGTCAGAATGTTTATTTTCGCGCAGACATCGGTACACATTTTCCGCATCCACGATCGCATCATCAACCGCCGAACCGATTGCGACGGCTAAACCTCCCAAGGTCATAGTGTTTAAGCCCTGTCCCAACCAATTGAGAGTTAATAATCCAATCAATAAAGACAAAGGCAAAGCCACCAAACAGACCGCTAAGTTCCGCCAATTCATCAAAAAGGGAATCAGAATCAGGGCAACGATAACACTTCCTTCGATTAATGCTTCCTGAACATTTTCAATGGAAGCATCAATATACGTTTCTTGACTGAATGTGGTGTTAATTTCAATGCCCTCAGGCAAGCCAGCTTTCACCTCATTCATGGCGGCTTCCACCGCACGGGTGACGGTCGGCGTATCAGCTTGCGGTTGTTTATTGATAATTGCCACAACTGCTTTTTGAGTATTCACACTGGCATCACCACGCTTCACGGCTGCACCAATTTTTACGTCAGCGACATCACTAATTCTTATAGGCACACCATTACGCGCCGTAATCACTGACTGCTTGAGAGCCTCAATATCCTCAATCCGCCCAATACCTCGAATCAATTTTTCGCGATCGGGTGTAATCAAATAGCCCCCCGCCGCATTCACATTTGCTGCCGCCACTGAATCCGATACCTCTTGCAGCGATACATTAAAAGCTTGGAGTTTTTCAGGGGCAACGAGAACTTGATATTGTCGCACATCGCCACCAAAGACAATCACTTGGGCAACTCCTGACACGGCAAGCAAGCGGTTCGTAACTTGCCAATCAACAAGTCGCCGTACTTCCATCAAGTCATTATTTTTAGAAGTAAAGGCATAGGTCACAATCGTGCCAATGGGTGAACTAATCGGTGCAATTTTTGGGGTTTCCACGGATGTGGGAAGCTTGCTCCGAGCCGCCTGTAAGCGTTCCGTTACCAATTGCCGCGCCTGATAAATATCAGTTCCCCATTTAAAAATGACCCGCACCACCGAAATACTGGCGGCACTCGAAGACCTAACAGCACTTACTCCCGCAGTGCCATTAATAGCGCTCTCAATGGGCAAAGTTACCAAGGATTCCACTTCTTCGGGGGCTAATCCTGCGGCTTCGGTTTGAATTTCAACTTGCGGTGGCGCAAAGGGAGGGAATACGTCCAAGGGCATTTTGGCGATCGTATAGATTCCGTAAAAGGTGATGATTACTGCGCCGATAATGACTAACCAGCGCTGTGCGATCGACCATTTGAGAATCCCATTGAGCATGAATTGATGTTTTGAGAGTAAGTGTTTGTAGCGTCTCACTCTCGCATACAACTATGAAATCACGATGAAATAAAGAGGCTATTGTTCAATTCGATCGCTTACCTTAGATCGCTCATCCGATGGCTCGCGTAGAATTACCATTTTTGTACCCGATCGCCTGCCTAACCAAAAAGCTGCCGCAACGACTGCACCACCACCGATCGCCCCCAAAGCGATCACCATGACTAGCCAACCTTGGCTAATTGTCGAGACGCTTTGCTCAGAGTCGTGATGGTCATCATTGGCATTACCTTTCTTGTCTTGAGTATCGCCACGCAAAGATTGAGCAAAGATCTGATTTGCCCTTTGGGTAACGACAAGATCCCCCTCAAACAAACCGTCTTGAATTTCTACCAAATCGCCAGAAGTTCGCCCCAACTTCACTTCCACTGGTTGATACTTAGTTCCATTCTGTACAAATACTAATTGCTTATTGTTGCTTTCTACTACCGAGGCAATGGGAACAGCAATTACAGGTTCCGAAGTGCGATTGCTAATAATCTCTAAATCGGCAAACATCCCCACCTTTAATTTGCCCTGAGCATTATTGATTGTGGCTTTTACAGGTACAACGCGAGTGGCACTATCCACAGTTGAGCCAATCGCAATAATCTTACCCGCAAAGCTGGTATTTTCTCCCACTACTTTTACCTGTATGGCTTGACCAATCCGCACTTGGCTTAAATCTTTTTCATAGATATTTGCCGAAGCCATGACTTGCTGATCATTTACAATGGTCATAATCGGTTTGCCTGACTCCTCCACCGATTCGCCCAAAGTTGCCTCGCGATCGCTAACCACGCCAGCGATCGGGCTAACCACCGTCACCGTACCATCAGGATTAGCGATCGCCCCTAACTGATTGCGCCTTGCTTCATAGGCAGCACCACTCAGGGAAATACGCGATCGCGCTACTTGGACATCCGCCGCCGCCCGACTCATTTGGGCTTCCGCTTCAAGCAAAGGTAAACGACTGGAGGCTTTGGCTAAAGACGCTTTGGCGGCAACATATTTAGATTCCGATTCCTGCATTTGCCGCTTGGTGATTGCGCCTTGCGTAAATAATTCGCGATCGCGATCGAAACGTTCTTTATCGAGATTTAGTTCCGTTTGAGCCTGCTGAATATCAGCTTCGACTAGAGATTTTTGCCGTGCAAGATTTTGTTCAGCCAGTTGCAAATTAGCGATCGCCGACATCGCATTGCCATCCGCCTCAGATTGTTTGGCGATCGCCTCGACTTTTAAGGTTGCTAACTCAGGGCTAGAAAGCACTGCCACAGGCTGACCAGCCTCTACTTTTTGATTAGGTTCCACCAATAAAGCTAAAATCGTTCCCTTAATCGGAGTTGTCACCTTCGCTTTTTGGCTTGGCAAAGTCTCAATTTGTCCCGTCGTCTTAAGTGCTAGTTTGAGAGCTTGGCGTTTAACTGGTTCTACCTTAATACCCAAACGCTTAGCCACTTCCTGATCCACGGAAATTCCTGTGGTTTGAGTCGTACTGCTTCCTTTAAATTCATTGCCATGTCCTGCATGGGCAAGAACTAATGCAGGATTAGCAATTAAATAGGTACATAGCGATAAACTCATCAAGCCTGAAGTAGGAAATCTCAACATGGGGAATGAGAGTAATAATTTTTTTTATTCAGTCGATTATTTCATGGGAATATGAAATGGAAATGAAATAGCGTCTAAGTATCTGGATATATATAGCCATAGCCAGTTATGTTATGACAAAAACAAAACCCAAAAGAGAGTTGCGGCGCGAAGCGCCGCAACTCTCTTTTGGGTTTAATGTCTTAACTTACTTGGCTATGGCTATAGATTTGACAAAATTTGTGCTTGGAGACTTGTAGTAAAACAAAGAACCCGATGTTTGATGCCATAGTACGCCACAACAATCCAAGTCTTGTTTGAGGACGTACGCAATAGCCATGTAATATAGCTGAGCTGTCGCAAAACCCAAGAAGAGAAAGGCGGCGCGAAGCGCCGCCTTTCTCTTCTTGGGTTTTGATTAGTAAGTGACTGCAGCTATAAGTTACGGGCTGAAAGATTAAATCCGTTGAAATGGGTTGATCTAGAGAGGTTCCTGAGCCGACTTTAGCTTTGAGTCAAGAACTTGAGGTTTTGGTTCTTTTGCGTGAGTCCTATATTTTAAAGGCTAGCCAATAGCGAGAGGCTGGACACAATAAACTCAGCAAATAAAAAACTCAGCAAATAAAGTTAAGATAGTAGCCTGAAGTAAATTTTGTAAATTTGTAATCAATAAAGGTCACGACATCAAGTTATGGATGCAGTTGCAGTAAAGCCCAGCGAAAGCAAACCTAGTGATATTAAACCTAGTGATATCCTGCGGCAAGCCGATACCGAAAAACTAGCGCGGATTCGCCACACTTGCTCGCATGTGATGGCAATGGCAGTCCAAAAGTTATATCCCGATGCGAAAGTGACTATCGGCCCTGCAACTGAAAATGGCTTTTACTATGACTTCGATCGCAAAGAGCCTTTTGCTCCTAGTGACTTAAAAGCGATCGCTAAGGAAATGAAGCGGATCATCAAGTGGAATCAACCCCTTGTGCGTCAGGAATTGCCTCGTCATGAGATGCTAGCGGAAATCGAAAAACTCAATGAGCCTTACAAAATTGAGCTGCTAGCTGCAATTCCTGAAGGGCAAAATATTAGCCGCTATTTCATCGGTGATCCAGAAAAATTTGAAAAGCAACCTTGGTGGGACTTGTGCGCGGGTCCTCACCTCGAAAGTACTGGTGAAATTCATCCCGATGCCTTTGCCCTCGAAAGCATTGCAGGTGCATATTGGCGTGGAGATGAAAAGAATCCGATGCTGCAACGGATCTACGGCACGGCATGGGAAACCCCTGAGCAACTTCAGGCGTACCATGCCATGCTCGAAGAAGCAAAACGTCGCGATCACCGCACCATCGGTAAAGATTTGCAACTATTCAGCATTCAAGAAGATGCTGGTGGTGGTTTGGTGTTCTGGCATCCTAAAGGCGCAATTATCCGCAACACCATCGAAACCTTCTGGAAAGAGACCCATGCTCAGAATGGCTATGAGGCAGTAACTACGCCCCATATGGCAAACTTAGATTTGTGGAAAATCTCTGGACATAACGACTTCTATCGCGAAAGTATGTTTCAGCCGATGGAAGTGGAACATCAAGTTTATCAGCTAAAGCCGATGAACTGTCCTTTCCATGTGCTGATCTACAAAGATACGCTCCATTCCTATAAGGAATTCCCTATTCGCTATGCCGAGCTGGGAACGGTCTATCGTTACGAGCGCTCTGGAACCATGCATGGTTTGATGCGGGTGCGCGGCTTTACCCAAGATGATGCTCACATTTTCTGTACCGAAGAACAAATCGAATCGGAAATTCTCGGCGTTCTCAATCTTGCGGAATTGATTCTCTCCACCTTTGGCTTCGAGAATTATGAGATCAATCTTTCCACCCGCCCCGAAAAATACGTCGGTTCCGATGCGATCTGGGAAAAATCTACGGAAGCTCTCAAACAAGCCCTCAATCATAAGGGCTGGAACTATGTTGTCGATGAAGGTGGCGGCGCATTTTATGGACCAAAGATTGATATCAAGATCGAAGATGCGATCGGTCGGCGTTGGCAATGTTCAACGATTCAACTAGATTTCAATTTGCCCGATCGCTTCAAGATGGAGTACGTCGGTGAAGATGGTGTGCGCCATCAACCAATCATGATTCACCGTGCTTTGTTTGGTTCCGTTGAGCGTTTCATCGGTGTCTTGATTGAGAACTATGCAGGGGATTTCCCTCTTTGGTTAGCGCCTGTCCAAGCTAAGCTCATTGCCGTCTCTGATAGTCAAATGGCATATGCTGAGGAAGTTGCAACCAAGATGAAAGCAGCAGGTTTGCGTGTCCAACTAGACTATAGTGGCGATCGGATGGCGAAACAAATCCGTAAAGCCGAGCTTGAGAAAGTACCTGTGATGGCAGTGATCGGTGCAAAGGAAGTCGAAGCAGGAACCTTGAGTATCCGCAGTCGTAAGAATGGCGAGATTGGTGCAATCTCTGTCGATGAAGCGATTAGCAAGATGAAATCTGCCATTAGCGATCGTACTTGGTTCTAGGTTTTACCCCTCCCTAGCCCTCCCCTTGAAAGGGGAGGGAACAAGAAAAGAATCTTTACTTCCCCCCTTTCAAGGGGGGACTGAGGGGGGTAAATCTGGATCGAAATTCTCAAAAAGGGGCTTTTGCCCCTTTTTCAATATTCAAAAACTTGAACTTCTAACATAATGACGAAACCTTTATTGATTGTTGGTAGTGATACGGGTGTGGGCAAAACCGTGTTAACCGCAGCCCTAGCCGCCTATTGGTTAACCTATCGCGATCGCAATTCATCCCCAAATGTCCCTAGTACATCTTTAGGGATTTATAAGCCTTTGCAATCGGGAGAAGGCGATCGCGAGTTTTATGATCAAACTTTTTCCCTATCGCAAACCCTTGCAGAGATTACACCCCTATATTTTGAAACTCCCATTGCCCCTGCGATCGCTGCTCATATTGAGGGAAAAGCGATCGATTTAGGATTAATTTGGCAACAGTTCCAGAAATTGCAACAACAAAAGGAATGCTTGCTAGTGGAAGCAATGGGTGGATTAGGTTCGCCGATTACCGATGAGTATATTGTGGCGGATTTGGCGCGAGATTGGCATCTGGATGCGATCTTAGTTGTACCTGTGCGATTGGGGGCGATTTCTCAAGCGATCGCTAATGTGGCTCTGGCGACTTTGCAGAAGGTGAAGTTGCGCGGAATTGTCCTGAGTTGCTCACAAACCTATACCGAAGAGGAAATCGAGCAACTTGCACCGCCCCAGATGATTTCCAGACTGACTTCAGTTCCTGTATTGGGGATACTGCCCTGTATTGGGAATCTCAGCGATATTTCCCAACTTGCCCATGCTGCATCGGATTTAGATATAGAAAGAATTCTTGTTTAGTGCTAAATGTGAACCTTGCGAAGCGAGGTTCACATTTAGTAAGGGTATCGTGTGGCGATGACCTGCACTAATGATATAAATGAAGCTATGTACGATCGCCTTACCTCAATCGCCTTTCTCAAAGAAATTTCAGCCGATCGCCAAGGCTTTGATCGGGCTGAAATTGTGGCGACTTTAGGCGATCGCATAATTACCCTAGGGCGCGATCCTAGTTGTGACATCGCGATCAATATCAATCTTTATGGAGCAGTGTCCCGTCGCCATGCAGAGATTCGCCCCATAACTAATAAAAATTTTCAGGGTTGGGAAATTTGCGATCTCGATAGCGCCAATGGCACATTTATCAACGATCGCCGCCTATATGGCTGTTACGCTCTGCAACATGGCGATCGCATCCAGTTAACCAAAGATGGTCCCCAATTTATCTTTGAGCTAGAGTCTAGTCCTGATACCACGGTTGGCACAGACTATAGCCGTCGTCCGCGATCGCAAATTACGAGCATTACGCTGACAAAGCTATTACCAATTTTCTCGACAGGGAACGATCTTTGGAAAAAAGCCTATCTCCTTCCGGGGATGGCGACGGTTGGCTTTGTGGTGATGATGTTTGCTTTCTTGGGGCAGCCGCAATTATTTAATCTCACAATTTCTGTCTATATCAGCCTCGCCGCCTATTATTTTGTCTATCAACTTTGCGACAAGAATAAGCCTTGGTGGGTTATTTTAGGTGCGGCGATATTTACTGCAATTATTCTCAGAAGCCCCATTTTAAATCTGTTTCTCTGGTTCTTCTATAAAGTTCTCCCCGGAACTGCACCGACGGGACAGGTGAGTTTTGTCAGTGTTTTGATTTCTATGTTTTTTGGAGCGGGGATGATGGAGGAATTGCTCAAGGCATTACCTGTTTTTTCGCTCTGGTTTATGGGTTTGCGATTGGGAAAGAAATGGCGATCACGTATTGGTATTAGCGAACCTCTGGATGGCATCTTAATTGGCGCAGCTTCCGCAGTTGGCTTTACCTTAACGGAAACCCTCGGATTGTATGTTCCCAGCATTGTCCAGAGTGTAGCGAATCAAGCGCTTAGCCCTGAGATTGCTGAACTGACGGGTTTACAGCTATTAATTCCCCGTGTGCTTGGTTCCGTAGCAGGACATATGGCATATAGTGGCTATTTCGGCTATTTCATCGGTTTAAGCGTAATGAAGCCTTCGCTCCGTTGGCAAATTCTCACAATTGGATATCTCAGTTCCGCTTTGCTTCATGCCCTATGGAATACCAGTGCCTTAGTCAGTTTTTGGCTATTGGCGATCGTCGGTGGTGTTTCCTATGCCTTTCTCGTTGCGGCGATCCTCAAAGCCCATAGTTTTTCTTCTAGAGTTTAAAAATAGGCTTCGACTGCGCTCAGCCAAATTGCTTGATGTGAGGTTGTGCTATAGTTTCACTTATATTTGCGATAGATACTATTATCTTTACAATATCGTGATTGCTCAAGAATCAACAAAATCTATAGAAATAGATCAGACCCAAACGGAAGCTCAACACTTTGTTTTTCCGAATAGATACTCATGGAAAGAATTTAAGACACTTTCTGCTTTAATCGGTGATTCACGTAATATCCATCTCAATTATCTTGACGGTACTATCGAGATTATGACCACATCTGCTGCCCATGAAATCATCGTGCATTTACTCTCGATGTTGTTGGGAATTTACTTTGCAGAAATGGATATCGATTTTATTCCTACGGGTAGCGCTACGTTGGAATCAGAAGCTAAAGGCGCAAGTGTAGAGCCAGATTTGTCTTTTTGTTTTGGCAATAAAGTGGGCGATCGTGATTTGGCAATTGAAGTAATTTTTACCAGTGGTAATGTCGCCAAATTAGAGCGTTACCGTCGCTTTAACACCAAGGAAGTATGGTTTTGGGAAGATGGCAAATTTTCTCTCTATCGGTTACTTGACAATGGCTATGAGGCGATCTCCCAAAGTGAATGTTTACCCCAGATTGATTTAGAATTACTTGCCAGTTGTTTACTGATGGCAGAACCAAAATCAGCACTCAAAGCATTTCGACAAGGGCTATAGTCGATATTGCCGATAAACATCACTGGCGGCACGATGTAAGAGGGAATGTCGATAAACTAGCGATCGCATATCTTCGCAATAACCACCACCAATCACACAGGCGACAGGGAAACCTTGGGACACACAGGTACTTAAAACCTGCATATCGCGCCGATAGAGTCCCGAATCCGTCAGCGCTAATTTGCCTAAGCGATCGCCTATATGTGGATCAACTCCTGCATCATAGAGAACTAGATCGGGCTGAACTTCGTTAAGTAAATCGGGTAAATGATTGGCAAGGGTGCGTAAATAAGCATCATCTTCCATCCCTTCAGGTAAGGGAACATCGCGATCGCTAATTTGTTTAACAGAAGGGAAGTTAATCTGGCAGTGCATGGAGAAAGTGAATACATTCGGCTCATCCTGAAAAATGAGCGCTGTGCCATCGCCTTGATGCACATCCAAATCAACAATTAATATCTTTTTGACTAGCCCCTCATTGAGCAATACTCGCGAAGCGATCGCAAGATCATTAAATATACAAAATCCTGAACCATAGCTAGGAAAAGCATGGTGAGTTCCCCCTGCGGTGTTGCAGGCTAAACCGTGAGCTAATGCTAATCTGGCGGTTAATAATGTGCCACCAACAGCAATCCTCGTCCGATAAGCTAGTTCATAGCTCCAAGGTAAACCAATGCGACGTTGGGCTTTGTGGTCGAGTATGCCTTGCCAGTATGCCTCGACATATTGGCGATCGTGGACTGAGGCGATGATTTCTAAATCTGGTAATTCTGGTCGAAAAAATTGCTCTGGTCTGGCGACTCCATCGGCAATGAGCATCTCGTAAAGCAAGCGAAATTTCTCCATCGGGAAGCGATGGGTATTAGCGATCGGTGCGACGTAATTGGGATGATAAACGAGTGGTAAATCCATCTGTGCTATTTTGCCATGATTCCTTGTCAGGATTAAACCACTCTATGGTTTTTGCGTATTGTATCGCGATCGCTTATTAGCCTCTCATCTAGTAAGCAAAATTTGGCGATCGCTTTGTGAGGAGATTAGGGGGCGATCGCTACAAAAATATCGGGCTTAGATTAATATACAAGTAGCTAAAATGCTCTATCAGCAGAAGTTACAATTTAAAGTCAATGAATTATCGCGATCGCATTACTATTGAATCTGGTAAACGTAGTGGCAAGCCTTGTATTAGAGGGATGCGAATTACTGTTTATGATGTTTTGTCCTATCTTGCTTCTGGTATGACCTATCAGGAGGTTCTTGAAGATTTTCCTTACCTTACTCAAGAAGATATTTTTGCTTGTCTTAGCTATGCTGCTGATCGCGAACAGCAAACCCTTTTGGTAAAAGCATGAAGCTTCTTTTCGATCATAATCTCTCTCCAAAATTGGTTTATAAGTAAGCACAATTTAGGGATCGCTTAGCACTCACATAAAAAGCAAAGATTAAGATCCCCGACTTTTTTTGTAAACTTGTCAATCAATGTTAATGTCGAAGAAAAAGTCAGGCATCTGGGCATTTACATACATCTATTCAGATTTGTTTTCCCGTTCCAATTCTTCTTTTGCCTGTTTTCTCCATTCTGCTAATTTTTCGGGAGTAAATGGATTTTTGTCTTGTTGTAGAGCATCTAACCAAACTTGCTCTTCTCCTTTTTTGAATATTTCAGAAAGTTGCCCTCGATCAAATAAGAAGTATTTAAATTTATCGTTTTGCTGTTGATATATATATTTTCTTAAATCTTCAATCGCACCTTTTTTATTATTTGTAAGTGTTCTAGCTATGACTCTATTGCGAAGAATATTGAAGTTATTCGGCTCAAGGTTAATGGCGTTATTGCAAGCGAAAATAACTTGACTTGCGAAGTTATTTATACTTCCATGCCAGCAAAGTGTATTCCATGAATCTGCTGAGATTTTGAGATTGGAATCGTTCTTAATTGCCTGTTGATAGGCAACTACAGCAGATTTGATCTCACCCTTTTTCGCTAGTTTCTCTCCTTTGGTAATAAAGTAAGGTGCAACTTCTACTTCAAAATTGAGGGGAATACTATTGTCGAGTTTCTTTGCTTCTTGAAATAATAACAGGGCATCTTCAGGTTTGCTACTCATCCCTTTAGTTCTTGCTTCCGCGACTAAGGCAGGAGCCGCCACTTTGATAGTTTCGGGATCGCGACAAGTTGCTAGTTTTTGCTGCAAATCTGGCTGTATCGCTATGTAGTCTTGTAGCCAATAACAGGCAAGTCCAATCTGAAGCTCCAAGTCCAGACTCCAGATTTTTACGGTATTGTCCCAGCTAGCGGTTGCCAATTGCTTGCCATCGGGGGAAAAGGCGACGCTATTGACCCCACTGCTATGCCCTTTGAGGGTTTGCAATTCCTTGCCATCGCTACTCCAGATTTTGACGGTATTGTCCCCGCTAGCGGTTGCCAATTGCTTGCCATCGGGCGAAAAGGCGATGCTATAGACCCAACTGCTATGCCCTTTGAGGGTTTGCAATTCCTTGCCATCGCTACTCCAGATTTTGACGGTATTGTCATCGCTAGCGGTTGCCAATTGCTTGCCATCGGGCGAAAAGGCGACGCTATAGACCCGACTGCTATGCCCTTTGAGGGTTTGCAATTCCTTGCCATCCCTACTCCAGATTTTTACGGTATTATCAGCGCTAGCGGTTGCCAATTGCTTGCCATCGGGCGAAAAGGCGACGCTATAGACCCCACTGCTATGCCCTTTGAGGGTTTGCAATTCCTTGCCATCGCTACTCCAGATTTTTACGGTATTGTCCCAACTAGCGGTTGCCAATTGCTTGCCATCGGGCGAAAAGGCGACGCTATAGACCCCACTGCTATGCCCTTTGAGGGTTTGCAATTCCTTGCCATCGCTACTCCAGATTTTTACGGTATTGTCCCAACTAGTGGTTGCCAATTGCTTGCCATCGGGCGAAAAGGCGACGCTCAAGACCCCACTGCTATGCCCTTCGAGGGTTTGCAATTCCTTGCCATCGCTACTCCAGATTTTTACGGTATTGTCATTGCTAGCGGTTGCCAATTGCTTGCCATCGGGCGAAAAGGCGACGCTATAGACCCGACTGCTATGCCCTTTGAGGGTTTGCAATTCCTTGCCATCGCTACTCCAGATTTTGACGGTATTGTCATCGCTAGCGGTTGCCAATTGCTTGCCATCGGGCGAAAAGGCGACGCTATAGACCCCACTGCTATGCCCTTTGAGGGTTTGCAATTCCTTGCCATCGCTACTCCAGATTTTGACGGTATTGTCCCCGCTAGCGGTTGCCAATTGCTTGCCATCGGGCGAAAAGGCGACGCTACTGACCCAACGGCTATGCCCTTTGAGGGTTTGCAATTCCTTGCCATCCCTACTCCAGATCTTTACGGTATTGTCATCGCTAGCGGTTGCCAACTGCTTGCCATCGGGCGAAAAGGCGACGCTATAGACCCGACTGCTATGCCCTTTGAGGGTTTGCAATTCCTTGCCATCCCTACTCCAGATTTTTACGGTATTATCAGCGCTAGCGGTTGCCAATTGCTTGCCATCGGGCGAAAAGGCGACGCTATAGACCCGACTGCTATGCCCTTTGAGGGTTTGCAATTCCTTGCCATCGCTACTCCAGATTTTGACGGTATTGTCATCGCTAGCGGTTGCCAATTGCTTGCCATCGGGCGAAAAGGCGACGCTATAGACCCCACTGCTATGCCCTTTGAGGGTTTGCAATTCCTTGCCATCGCTACTCCAGATTTTGACGGTATTATCAGCGCTAGCGGTTGCCAATTGCTTGCCATCGGGCGAAAAGGCGATGCTATAGACCCCACTGCTATGCCCTTTGAGGGTTTGCAATTCCTTGCCATCGCTACTCCAGATTTTGACGGTATTGTCATCGCTAGCGGTTGCCAATTGCTTGCCATCGGGCGAAAAGGCGATGCTATAGACCCCACTGCTATGCCCTTTGAGGCGATTTTTCTCTTTCATGCCATAAATTACTTCTTGCATGGACAAAATCACTCTTGTCTTCACAGTAGAAGCCACGAATGTACTTTGTTTTAGCTGTTCTGCCGTTTCTATTGCCTCAACTAACGCCTCAATCTGAAGATCGCCATTCAGAAGCGATAGCATCTTGTAACTGTCAGACACAAATTGCGCGTCAACGCTAGTTTTCAGAGCCATAAATCCCGCAATTCCTGCTCCAACTGCCATCACACTCGCCACAATCCCCACCCCAAAAGCCAACCGACTTCGCCCCCTTGCCTTAAACTTCGCCGCCTCTTCCTCCTTCACCGCCACACTCAGCCGATCCACAGTTTCTCTTAAGGTTTCCCGCGTCTCCGCCAACTCCTGTTGCAACTTCGCCATCTCAGGTGCTTGTGACGCACGGATAAACTCCGCTAGATAGTCATGCACCAACTGATAGCGATCCAAAGGTGACTCAGGGATTAACACCACCAAACCCGATCGCACAAAAATCTCCAACACCAAATCCAACGCCGAATCATCGCCATGTACGTCAGCAAGCAAATCTTCTAAATCCTTTTCCAATTCCACACGGGTACGCAAAGGACGAGTCCCTCGCTCATCTGTCATCATAAATAACAGAAACTTAGCCAAGCGCTCATTCTCTTCCCCACAATCCACAATCACATCATTCAAATAACTCTCCACCAATATCGCCTTCGGATTCGTACCCAACAGGCGATAGTTAGCAAGAGTCTTAATACCCTCCTGCTGCAACTGCGCCCCGATCACCTGAAGCTCGATCGGACGCACCTCGCCTAGCTCATCCTTGAGATCATTAGCGATCGCCCCAATCAATTCAGGCTCCAAATAAAACCTTGACTTCTCCGTAAGCGTCTGGATCAGTGACTCAGCCGCCTCCACATTGAGATTGCCCACACGATACAACACATTCTTACTGAGAATATCTTGATCGATCGCCTCCATACTTTCGATCTGATTACATTCCAACAAATAATGCAGATAGTCCTCCCGCAATGACAAAACCACCTTCAGCGAAGATAGATTTTGCGAGTCATTTAGCAAACTTCCAATAAACTCAAAGAATCGCCGCCGCTCAGTAGGTTGATTATAATAAACAAAAAAGAACTCCTCAAACTGATCGAAAATCAAAACTAAACGCAAGTTTTGCGATTCTTTTTCCCGTAGTTTCGAGATGATGCCCTCACCCCCAGCCCCTCTCCCAGAGGGCGAGGGGAGCAAGACTTCATTCTCAGATTCTTTCTCCATAGACAAAGAATCCTGCTCCCCCTCTCCCAATGGGAGAGGGGGTTGGGGGGTGAGGGGCTTTAGCACTTTCTCCAACTCCTCTTCCCAATTCGTATAAACTCGGATAGCGATCGCACAAACATCCCTACCCTCAAACGAAGTATGCTCCAACTGCGGAATCAATCCCGCATTCACCAGCGAACTCTTACCCACACCTGACTTGCCATACAGTACGATCAATTTATAGCTAGGCTTAGCAATGCGCGTAATCAACTCATCAAGATCGTGCTTGCGTCCCGAAGCCTCAATTTCCGTCGCCACATCAGTTTGCGATTTACCGACCGACTTCTTACCCTGCAACCTACCCGCACCGATAAACGCCCGATAGCCATATTGCTGCTCAACCGCATATTGTTCCTGCTTGGTGACATAGGCTTCGAGATATTGCTTTTGTTTGGTGTAAAGCGATCGCAATTCTGTCAAAATCGCAATATACACCTCTGGATGTCCGCTATCTCCTAGCTCTCTAGCTTCAAAAAGTAGTTGCAATCCTTCTTGATAGTTTTCGAGATTAATTTCTGCTTGAGCGATTGCAAATAAATATAAATTACGCCATTCTCGATTTTCTTCTGGCACTTTAGATAAGAAAGATAGCGCCATTTTCCCATAATTTCTGGCAGTATCCCATTCTTGTTTTTGGATCGCAATGTCAGCTAAATGACGATAATCTAGAGCAAGATGATAATTATTGGGAAACTCTAAATGTAACAGTAAGGCTTTTTTGACAATTTCTTCAACTGCTTCCCAATCAGCCATCCGTTTTACGGCTCTAACTAGTTGAAGAATTACATCGGCAACTAGATCAGGACGATTTGCCTTTTCCAGAGATTCGACAGAACTTTGAAAGGCTGATCTCACTGATTGCCAATTAGGGGTGCGATATTTCTCAGCCTTAGTAATTTGATAATTTAATTCTCCAATTTGATTGAGTAATAATCCACTACGTTCTAGATCGTTGATCTTCTGCCAATACTCTAAACTTGCGTGTAAGTATTGCAAAGCCTTAGTAGGTGAATTATTGGGCGGTAGTGTGTCTAAACCTCTAATAAAATTGATATTTGCTTGCAGTCTTGGCTCAAGATTTAATCCGCGATCGCTAATTTCTTTAAGAGCCGTTTCTAATTCCGCACATTGAATCGAACCGAGCTGATGAATTTGTCCTAACTTTTTGAAAAAAGGAATCTCACTAGGCGCAAGTACATGACTAAATAGAGCTTCACTACCATCATGTAGAGAAGTCAGTAACTCATCGGTATCAATGGGAAACTCCAGCGTCGTCGTCCAACTCTCAAAATCTGGCGCAGTCCTAATAATCCGCTTATGGGTACTATCAGAAATCCACCAGACAATTGGATAGGGGCAATGATTGCGAAACATCTCGCGATTGAGATTGATGTCTAAAAGTGCAGCGTGCAAATCCTCAAGTTCATCTAGTCCCACGATCGACAATACTTTGGGAGTCTCCGATCGCACCTGAGCAATGATGTAGCTATATAAATCCTTTTGCGATCGCGGCAACTTTATTTCATAGATCGGCTGGGGATGAATTTCCTTGAGGCGAGTAATTAGGCGATCGCGTAAATCCTGATAGTTGCATCGCGCCAGTAGCAGCTTAAACTCACCTTCGTACATATCCAGAGTCATCGAAAGCTCTTGCAATAAATCCTCATTCTCAGGAGAAATATTTGCTGATGTCAGCTTAGAATCATCACTCATCGCCTTGTGACCCAGATTTTAGATTGCTACATTATTAACCAGTTAAACAAAAAAGGATTGCTTAGCAAGACTTTTTTATTTTTACTTAACTCATATCAGAGCTTGTTTGAGAAGTTAAACGAGACTTTGTTTTGGGACTAGGACTATCATTGGCTTTCTATGTTGGTAGGCTATACATTTGAGAGCTTTCGTACACCTTTTTGGCGATTTAACCCGAACTTAGGTTGAATATACGCCTTATGGCTGATGGCATCTATAAAGTTTTAGTGATAAATAAAAGTTAAATAAAAATAATCTAAGCACAAAATAAAAATTTTAAGACTCTTTCCTAGAAATACTTTCAGAACGCTTGTGATCTCTATTTGGTAAATGCTTCATGTGTTCTTTGCCGTTCTGTTTTTGGGACTGTACTTAGAAAAAATAGTAATTCAATGTGAGTTTGATATAGCTATTTGCGGTGTGCGAGTCATACCGCAAATGGTGCAGTTAAGAAAAATCAAGCCATTCTGGCTATTTTTTGTGTTTTCATCGCACTCACATTAATGAAAGCGGTCTTGTCTTGGTACAAAAAATTTAGAGGCTCAAATAATATGTTTAAACAAAGAACAAAGGATATTTTATTTCAGCCTGTTCCATCTCCTAGTCCGATGACTCTAAATCTGCAAACTAGAGCTTTTGCACCAAATAACTCCCTAGGGCAAGAATCCTCGCAAAAGGATGACACATTCAAAGCTAATAAATCCTATGTATCAGAGAATTTCTTAGAAAAACTAATCTCAACAACAAAATTGGAACCTTCTACTTGCCCAGTGCAAAAAAAGTCACAGAATCGGTTAAAGGAAGCTCATACTCAGAGAATGTTGATTCAAGCAAAGCTGAATATTGGTGAGCCAAATGATAAGTATGAGAGGGAAGCAGATGATAATGCGGCAAAAGTAGTCCAACAGATTAACTCATCACCACAGAATTATTCTGTCCAAAGGCAAGGGGCAATGGAAAAAAAATTACAAAGGAAGCCTTTAGTACAAAGACAAAACAATCTTGGTGGAGGTGAAGCATCTTCAGCTTTAGAGTCATCTATTCAAAGTGCGCGAGGTCATGGTCAGACGCTTGATACTTATCTACAAGCAAAGATGGGTCAGGCAATGGGTGCGAATTTTAGTAATGTGAGAGTGCATACAGATTCACAATCTGATCGGTTAAATAAATCAATTCAAGCAAAAGCTTTTACAACAGGGCAGGATATTTTCTTTCAGCAGGGAGCATATGAGCCAAGGAGTCGAGGAGGACAGGAGTTAATTGCTCATGAGTTGACGCATGTGGTGCAGCAAAACGAAAGACCTACAGATCTTAATTTGAGGAGATATTCCACCTCTACACCTCCAACACAAATAGGACAAGCTAGTGAAGTAAGTGCCAATATAGGGACAGTGACCAATGACGGTTTAGAATATAAGCCTGAGAATCCATCTTGGCTAGCCTCACATCCTCCAAAGGACACCTTAGGTAATGAAGAGGATAGACCAATCAAGTTCGGAGTTCATCGCCCCCTAAAACCAGAAATTCCTGATGACAATTCTGAAACTGATGGTTCAGAATCTGAGCATGAGAATTCACCCAAGACAGAAAACTTGAATACTTCTACTAAAGAGAAACACAAAATCCATAAGCATTTTGAGCTACTATCAATTGATCCAAGTTACATCTTAGACCTTCATCATCCCATGTCGGATATTGAGAAGTGGGGTAATGTTGGGGATGATCAATTAAATGGTTTAGCAGGGCTGATAGTTTCAGGATATAAAATTTATAGAGAGCAAATCGATGAACTACTCATTAAGGGTGGTGAAAAAATCGACCAAATCTTTTTAGAAAATGATACTCTAGAAGAGTATATTTCATCGAAGATACTTCCTCAATTGGACACTATCGAAGTTGCTTGTCAATTTTATGCAGCCCGTGTACAAGAGTTAAATAAAGAATCTCTTATTGAAAAAGGTCTGAGAAAACTTAAATTCAACAGTAGACAAGAACTTAGGGAAGGAAGACAAGAGGCTATTAAGAGTATAAACAGCAACTTTATAAATGATGAGTATAGCTCTATCTCCCAAGAAAAAGAAAAGCTCAAAAAGTTAATACAGTCGATATCGAAACAAAATCGTAACGATTACAAGAACAAAATTGAGAAGAAGAAGAAACTAATCACAAAAGGTGTTAAGACCTTTGACCCCAAAATAGCAAAAGAGATCGAAAAGTCTAATCAAGGTATTAAAGCTGGCGGTAAAATTGAGCTAGTTGGAGGAGGACTATCTAAAACTTATCTGGTTCCCAACGGGTTTTTTAAGCCATTATCGCAGTCACCGCATACAGATTGGGCATTGCCAGATGGACATCAGGTGATTCGAGAGATCCTAGCGTACGAATTTTCTAAGTATATTGGAGATCTATTTGAAAAAGAACTCGGCATCAAAAAAGATTTGGGAATTGTTAAAACAGGCTTAGCAGTTTTATCTAGTGAGGAATTTGCTCATGCAGGAATAAATTGGAACAAGAATAAGAAGAAGAATGTAGCTCTTGCAAAAATTGAAGCGGAAATGCCTGAACAGATTGGGGTATGGCAAGAACAAGTAGATATTAAATATACTTACAATAAACTCCTAGAGGAAGGGGGTGAAAAACTCCGAACAGAGCAGGAAGTCGATACTCCAGAGCGGCAAGACGAAGTGCAGAAGATCGCATTCTTTGACTTGATGACTGGAAATTATGATCGACATGGAGGCAATTTAGTCTTTGATAAACAAGGAAAATTACGCCCAGTAGATCAAGGTGAGATGCTGCCTACATTAGATCGATATGAAGTAAATCAAAAGAATGGCAATAATTTAGCTTGGTCTCAACAGAAAGCAGCTAAAGCGCCATTCTCAGAGGAGTTTCAGATACTAGCGGAACAACTTAACCCAGATCAGGTGATCACACACTTAAAAGGTAAAGTAGAAGAGATTAGTAGGTTTGCACCTGAGTTAACCGAGAAGATGATTCCAGATGAGTCTTGGGAATTGATGAAGTTACACCTGATCGCAACTAAACAGGGAATCAAAGCGGGACTCTCCCCTAAGGAATTACAGGAAATCTTTATATCTGGAGAAGTCCATGCAGCCTTCCGAGACCTCAAAGAAACTGGAGATTTGAGGGAAAAGACAGGATCAGCAAATGATCAGAAATATCAACCCGAAGATTTCCAAGAGGCTGAAGCAAAGGTTCTCAAAGCAATCAACAATGGTAAAGAGAAGTTACTACGTAAAAAATATGGATTCATGGCTCTCTCCTAAAGAATTTCAGAAAATCTTTGTGTTTGGAGAAGTGCGTTCAGTCTTTCAAAACCTTAAAAAACTAGAGATTTGAGGAAAAAGCAAAGATTATGACAAGATCAGAGCTTTCAATCCAAAGATTTTCAAGATGTTGAAAAGAGAGTTTTAGAAGCAATCAAGAATGGTACAGAGAGGTTAGAACTTCAATCAATCAGATCTTTGTACAATGATTGATATTCATAAGATCGCGGACGATACAATATTATCAAGGTTTTTACAGGATTTTCTACCATGCAATCAGTGTTTGAGGCAGTCACAAACTTTTTTAAGCAAGACAATTGGCATATTGAGAAACATGAGGATGAGACAGCCTTTTACACAAACTTTGGTGGCGAGCATGGACAATGGCGCTGCTATGGAGAGACCCGCGAATCACCTGCTCAATTTGTCTTCTATTCCCTTTGTCCAATTC
Source organism: Pseudanabaena sp. Chao 1811 (assembly GCF_027942295.1). Taxonomy (NCBI): domain Bacteria; kingdom Bacillati; phylum Cyanobacteriota; class Cyanophyceae; order Pseudanabaenales; family Pseudanabaenaceae; genus Pseudanabaena; species Pseudanabaena sp. Chao 1811. The sequence goes on along the minus strand of NZ_CP101416.1, from coordinate 505,406 downwards.
ATATTCCAGAGCTTAAGCGTCAGGATATATCAGAGTTTCTCACTAGAGCAAATTTCGACCTCGTAATTGGCAACTTTGAGTTTGATCTGGAGGATGGCGAAATTCGTTTTAAAACTAGTATTGACGTAGAAGGTAGTCATTTAGATTTTAATTTGATTAAGCGGCTAGTCTATACCAATGCCGTGATGATGGATCAGTATTTGCCAGGAATCACTGCCGTTGCTTATGGCGCAGTAACACCACTAGAAGCGATCGCCAAAATTGAAAATGAAGTTTAATTTGTTACGCAGAGAGAAGACCTGTCCTCATCCCCAACCCCTTCTCCCATAGGAGAAGGGGAGAAAAAATAATTTTCTTCTTTCCCTCTACCTCAGGAGAAGGGAATAAGGGTGAGGGGTTTACAGACTTCCACGTAACACTAGTTAATTGATAATTAAATTCACCAAAGTGCGAACTGCAAAACCTGTACCACCAGCATTGTTATAACCCGACTCGCGTTCAGTCCAAACTGGCCCCGCCACATCAAGGTGCGCCCATGCCTTAGTCTTTTCCACAAATTGCTTCAAGAATAAAGCACCCGTAATCGCACCACCTGCTCGAGAACCTGTATTTTTGAAATCTGCCACCACCGACTTCAACTGATCGAAGTAGGGATTTTCGAGGGGCATCCGCCAGAACTTCTCACCTGCATCCTTAGCAGCTTTAGCGATCGCCTCGGCAAAGTCATCATCAATCGACCACATACCTGCAATATCTTCCCCAAGGGCAACCACACAAGCACCTGTCAGCGTGGCAAGATCGACGATCGCATCAACACCTAACTTATCGGCATAGACAAGCGCATCGGCAAGGGTCAAGCGACCTTCAGCATCGGTATTATTCACTTCAATGGTTTTGCCATTGGAAGCCGTGAGGATATCCCCCGGACGCATGGCGCTACCATTGACCATATTTTCGCAAGTAGCGACGATGAAATGCACTTCGATATCAGTGGGTTGCAGATGGGCGATCACTTTGGCTGCACCCAATGCGGCGGCGGAACCTCCCATATCGGTTTTCATCAGTTCGATGCTGCTACCGATGCCCGTTTTTAGATTCAAACCACCAGAGTCAAAGGTTAAGCCCTTACCGACGATCGCTAATTTGCGCTTCGGCGTACCGTTGCTGTAGGTGAGGTGAATAAATTTGGGCGGAATGTCCGAAGCTCTAGCTACACCGAGAAATGCGCCCATGCCCAGAGCTTCACATTCAGCTTGTTCAAGGATTTTGGCAGTGAAATGCTCGGATTCGGCGGCGATCGCCACGGCAGTTTCCGCCAATGTAATTGGGGTCACGACATTGGCAGGAGCCGATACTAGTTCCCGTGCCAAAATTACGCCATCAACGATCTGTTGTGCTTTGGCGATCGCAGGATTGGCGATTTCAGGTTTCGTTTCCACGATTTCCACCCGTTCGACGCGCCAAGGTTGATTGTTTTTGGACTTAAAGCGCTTATCTTGGTGAGCCGCGAGTAACAACCCTTCGGAGATCGCCTGAGTTGTCGCACTGACATCTTGGTTATATTCAGGAAAAGCGATCGCTAAACTGGGTGCTTTTTCCTTATTTGCCCATTTGACGGCTGTAGCAGCAGCTTTGCGCCATTCATCCGCATTTGCCTTCGCAGGATCACCTAAGCCGATCAAAATTACCTTACGCACCGCATAGTCAACACCGACACGACCACTAACCGATGTCCCGCTTTCTCCAGTAAACTCTCCCTCCGTAATCAAATCCGTTAGGGTGCAAGCTAAGACTTTCATATCTAACTGCTTGAGGGTCTCTGACAGCTCTAATGTTTTAGTTACTTGACCCTCTACTTGCTCATTAGTTTTCTCATTAGGATCTTTGGGTTTCGCAAAAACAGCGATCGCAAGGGCATCTCCCCGCCAAAGCTGGGTCGCAGTTTCTGATGTAAGAATTTTCATTTTGTATATAGTCTGTAGGTTTTGGCTATATACCTAATATATATACAGCAATGCAAGTTTTACTGAGGATATACAACGCAAAAGATTGATAGCACCGCTATCAATACTTTTGGGATTTGATTACTCAAGCATTATTTGGCTTTGCTTCAAAGAAAAGTATTTGTAGAGGGTTTATAGCCTATACAAATCTAGTGAAGGAGAGGGTTGTGTCCCACAACTCTCTGTACCTCTCTTGCTTGAAAAGTGCTATGTAGCTTGACTGGAAAAATTGCTATTACTTGGCAAGTTCATGAAGCAATTCTGCATTTATGGCTTTATACTACAATCTCTATTAAATTAAGGACATATTTTCACATCTTTACCCAATTGGATGATGATTGTGACACATGTACTATCAGAACATGCTTCAAGTAAGTTATGTTGGCTGCTGTTTAAATCTGAGGAGTTACAGATTAAGATTATGCGAATTTCTTCCAGTTGGTTGACGCTTGGTGCGAGTTTATCGCTTCTGATTCCAGCTTGGACAGCCAATGCTCAAGAATTGACCCCATTAAAAGTTGCTGCTGCATCTCAAGCTAATACTTCAGAGACGGCAAAATCTCCGCAATTACCAACCCTGATTAGCTCTACAGAACCCGCAATAGTGATACCTACTTCTGGTGTCACTAATTCTGGACAATTAGATCCTGAACAGACGCTAGTTGTGCCCACTACTCCTAGTCAAGTTAAGTTAGAACGTACCAAGCCCGTTACTCTCGAAGAAGTGCTTGAGTTAGCTGAAAAAACAAACTCCGACTGGATTCAAGCCAGAATTGCTATAGACAAGGCGCGTGCGGCATTACAGGCTGCGGAAGCGGGGCGATCGCCAACGGTTTCAGGTACAGTCCAATATAGCTATAGTGATTCTGCCCAATCGCGTCTGAATATTATCAACAATAGCAATAACAATTTCACCTCAAACAAAACCACCAGTAATCCCCTTACGGGTACTTTGGGGATTAATTACAATATTTTCGACTCTGGCGTAAATGATGCAACGATCGCGGCGGCGGAAAATAACCTACGCATTGCTGAGTCCAATCTCAATCAAGCTAGACAAGTGGTGCGCTTGAGTATTGTGACTGCCTATTACAATCTACAAAATGCTGATGAAACCATTCGCATTCAACGTCAAGCAGTAAAAAACTCCGAAAAAAGTTTACAAGATACCCAAGCAAGGGAACGGGCAGGGGTTGGTACAAAATTTGATGTCCTCCAGTCTGAGGTTTCCCTTGCAAATGCTAGACAAGATTTGTTAAATGCCGAGGCAGCACAATTAGTAGCAAGACGGGAATTGGCACGTCAACTCAACTATCCGCCTACGGTGGAAATTACGGCTGCGGATAAAATTGCCCCTGTAGCTGAGTGGAAATTACCCTTAGAAGAATCAATCTTATTGGCAGTACGCAATCGAGCTGAACTAGATACTCAGAAATTACAAAGGGAAGTTGCCCGTAATAATGCCAATGCTGCCTTAGCGAGACTTGGTCCACAGGTGAGTCTATTTGCCAATGTCAATACTGCATCAGAATTTACCAGTGGTGGTGGGATCGGTACTGGCTACCAGATTGGTGCAACCTTAAACTGGACTCTCTATGACGGTGGCAAAACGGCTGCCCAAGTTGACCAATTTAAAGCCGATCAAGCCATTGCCGAAAGTAAATTTGAACAAGCTGCCCGTCAAGCCCGTTTTGATGTGGAGTCGGCATATATCAATCAGCGATCGCGATTCCAGCAAATTGAAACTGCCACAAAAGCTGTCAAACAAGCTGAAGAAGCTCTTCGTTTAGCACGTTTGCGTCTGGATGCAGGTGTGGGTACACAGCTTGAGGTACTTACGGCTGAGTCCGACTTCACCCGTGCCGATGTTAATCGTGTGCAAGCAATTATTGGTTATAACCAAGCGCGGGCAAACCTCGAACGTGCGATAGCGGGGTTATAGAATTAGAAATTTGCCTTAGGCAAATTTCTAATCAAATTTCTAATCAAATTTCTAATTCTATGATCAGTCTGTACCGCCCCAAGTCCAAATGGGATTGCCGTTTTTGACATCTTTTTTCAGAATTACTGCTGTTAGGGAATTGGCATCACGCATCCCCGTCATATCCAAAATCAGATAGACCTTGCCATCCATAAAGCGTGCTCGTAAATAGGAATGCTCCCGAAATGGTTCAGCGTTAATTTTGGTGATCTTGGCTGTGGCGATGCAGTTGTGATACTTAGTCTGGAGCTTAGCTGCCCAAGTCACACTAAAGCGATCGCTGGTTTCAACCTTAAATTGTTTCGCAAACCAACCCAGTGATGCTGAGCCGTCGATAGTATAGCCGCCTTCGTAATAGGGACGTGGGGTTTCGGTGAGGCTAAATTCGGTGGGGCAAATGGGAAATGCTGCACCTGAGTCAGAGGGATAAACGCTAAAAGTAATTTGACGAGGATTGGCAAAACTTGGATGGGCAAATAGCGATAGTTGCGCGATCGTCGCCGCCCCAAATCCTAAACATAGCTGCTGCAAATTTTTCTTGACTGTTGGAAACCTAAAACTTTTCATATAATTTCTGCTCTTGATCGTCAGCATTAGGTGATCTATCTATTAACTCAGAACCCCAAAGCAGATTGATGGTTCCCGCGGTTTCTTAACACCGAGCAAGGATAGGCTACAGACTATCCTCACCTCTTTAGCACTACCGATGACTCATAATATTGAATAGATCAAGATGAATTCTGCTAAAGGCGGGAACCCAACCCATAGCTATAGTCACCTGTAAATATAGTGTAAGGCGGCGCGAAGCGCCGCCTTACACTATTTGGGTTTTATGTCCTAACAAGAATGGCGACAGCTATATTTACATCATGCGCTGGAAAAGCGTTATATTGATCTGCCTATGCTCAAAGCAATTATTAACCCATGACCACTTCTGTTTTATCCGATCTGAAAATTCGCTTCTCTAAGGCGATCGCCTCTGCTTTTGGTGAAGAATATACCAACCACGATCCTGCTGTTGCCCCTTCTAAGGATGCAAAATTTGGGGATTATCAATGTAATGCGGCTCTGGGATTGACCAAGAAGCTAAAACAAAAGCCGCAAGATGTAGCAGCAAAAATTATTGAAAATTTACTAGCCGACGCATCGATAAATGAAATATTTGAACCACCTACGATCGCGGGGGCAGGCTTTATTAACCTAAAGCTAAAACTTAGTTATTTAGAAACCCAATTAGCGAAAATGCAAAAAAGCGATCGCTTAGCGATCGCTAAAGTTGATCAACCTGAGCGTGTGATTGTCGATTTCTCTAGCCCCAATATTGCTAAGGAAATGCATGTCGGACATTTGCGATCAACGATTATCGGTGACAGCATTGCGCGGATTTTAGAATTTCAGGGGCATGATGTTCTCCGTCTTAACCATGTCGGTGATTGGGGAACCCAGTTTGGGATGTTGATTACATACCTGCGTGAGGTCTATCCCGATGCGTTGACGAAAGCTGATGCGATCGCGATCGGTGACTTGGTAGAACTCTATCGCGCTGCAAAAAAACGCTTTGATGAAGATGAAGCCTTCAAGGAAACTTCGCGGAATGCCGTTGTGGAATTACAAGCAGGTGAGCCATCGGCAAAACTGGCGTGGCAATTACTTTGCGAACAGTCCCGTCGTGAATTCCAAAAGATTTATGATGCCCTGAATATCCAAGTTACTGAACGTGGCGAATCTTTTTATAATCCCTTTCTCTCAGAGGTAATTACTGATCTGCGAGAAACTGGCTTATTGCAAGAAGATCAAGGCGCATTATGTGTGTTCTTGGAAGGATTTACCAATAAAGATGGTCAGCCTTTACCCCTGATCGTCCAGAAATCCGATGGTGGCTATAACTATGCCACTACCGACCTTGCGGCTCTGCGTTATCGCATTCGTGAGGACAAAGCCACGCGCATTATTTACGTTACCGATATCGGTCAATCGGGACATTTTGCCCAAGTCTTCCAAGTCGCCAAACGAGCCAATTGGATTCCTGAAACAGTACAGACTACCCATGTTCCCTTTGGTTTGGTGATGGGTGATGATGGCAAAAAGTTTAAAACGCGATCGGGCGATACCGTTGCTCTCAAGAGCCTGCTCGAAGAAGCAATTACTCGCGCCCGTGCCGACATCGAAAGCCGCAATCCTGAAGCCTCAGAGGAATTTAAACAGGATGTCGCTGAAGCCGTTGGACTCGGTGCGGTAAAGTATGCCGATCTCTCCCAAAATCGCACCAGCAACTATATTTTCAGCTTCGATAAGATGTTGGCTCTGCAAGGCAACACGGCTCCCTATATGCTCTATGCTTATGTGCGCGTGCAGGGCATCGGACGCAAAGGTGAGATTGATTTTGCCAGCTTAAATGTGGATGCAGTCAAGCTCACGCAAGAGCCAGAGATTGTCTTGGCTAAGCATTTGTTGCAATTTGCGGAAGCGATCGATGCAGTTGCGGAAGAACTCTATCCTAATCGTCTTTGCCAATATCTCTTTGAACTCAGCCAAAAGTTCAATCAATTCTTTGAGCAATGTCCTGTGCTACAAGCTGAAGAATCTGAACGTATCTCCCGCCTGAGTCTCTGTGACATTACTGCCAAGACTCTTAAGCTTGGTTTAAATCTACTTGGTATTCGTGTTTTAGAACGCATGTAAAATAAAAAGGTCGTGCAAAGCACGACCTTTTTCAATATGGAAATCTAGAAAAATGACCTCAGAAAAGCCTGATAGTGTTTGGAATCATAAGCCTTGGTGGTGTCAGCCTTGGAGCATCATTTTGACTGGCATCTCGATTATTAGTGGCAGTTGGCTATTGTTTAAAATCCTTTGGCTCACAATTCTCGTGGCAATTCCCATATCTGCATGGATGGGCTTTTTCGTGATTCTATTTCCTAAATTAGCCCTTCAAGCAGAGAATCAACAATCTATCTAATGCTTGAACTAGTAAGTAGTTGAGCATAAAACCGAGATTAATGGACTGCCCGCGTAGCGGGCAGTCCATTAATCTCGGTTTGGTTTATAACTATGCTGAGATACTTAATGTTAAATCATAGCGTGCCAGATTCTAGTTGTTCTAAGTAGATAAAATCTGGAGACTTAACACCTGCTTCAGCTCTGATTTTGACTAACTTGGATGACTCAAAAAAATTCTTGGCATCTTCAATCGAAGTCCATGCTGAGAAATGTACAATCTTGTTTGGTTCATTCTCATATTTGAGAACCTGATAAGAGCGCTCACCTGCCTCTCGGCGAATGTCAGCAGCATTGTCAAAAACTTGTTTCCAAGCAGGATAATCCGCGACTTCGTGAATGATCAAAACGTATTGCATGGGTTACTTGAGATTGGTATTAATACATTTTACGAGATTGGCGATCACCCTTTTATATGAAACCTCGATCCAGATAAGGCGGAGATTTGTACGGGAGTCATAAAAAGGAAAGAATTTATTGTGGTAAGGATGGGCGGCGCGAAGCGCCGCCCATCCTTACCTATGCCATAAACAACAAAGCACATCAAGCAGTGCAGTAAACTATGCCAAAATATAAATAGTTAACTACAAGCTTATATTTACAAGCTAATTGGCAATGTCTGCAATTTCTATTAAAGTACCCAAGCAAAAGGTCAAAAATCCGCCTCTAGAGGTTCATACTCTGGGCGATCGCGTATTACGTCAGCCCGCCAAACGCATCAGTAAAGTCAATGACGAAATTCGGCAGATCATCGTCGATATGCTGATCACCATGTATAGCAATGATGGAATCGGGCTAGCTGCACCACAGGTGGGGATTAACAAACAACTACTTGTGATTGATATTGAACTTAAGGATGAGAGCAAACCACCTTTAGTGATGATCAATCCTGAAATTAAGAGTTCGGGTGGAGACTTGATCACTGGCGAAGAGGGATGTTTGAGCATTCCTGAAGTGTTTCTTGATGTTGTCCGTCCTGATCAAGTGGAAGTTTCCTATCGCGATGAAGATGGTAGACCTCAAAAGCTGGTGGCAGATGGCTTACTGGCAAGGGTAATTCAACATGAGATGGATCATTTGAATGGAGTATTATTCGTCGATCGCGTTAAAAATGCGATCGCCTTGAATAAAGAATTAACTGCTCATGGTTTTGCCACCAAGGATGTCCAAGCGATTAAATAAGATTAAAGCGGCGCTGAGCGCTGCTTTAATTACAAATTAAGAGACTCTATTTATGCTGATCCAAAAATTGCTTGATTGTCCAGAATTTATTGCGGGTGACTCGACCATATTGCGCGAATTATTACACCCCGATAAACAAGCGATCAATCTTCGCTATAGCCTTGCCCATGCGATTTTGCCCGTAGGAGAAACTTCGCAACCACATTCTCTTACTACTTCTGAGGTGTATTACATTCTGAGCGGTATTGGCGAAATGTATATTGATGGGGAAGTTCGCGAGATCACATCAGGTGATGCCGTATATATTCCTCCCAATGCCAAGCAATTTCTTAAGAATATTGGTGATGAACCAATTGTATTTATCTGTATTGTTGACCCTGCTTGGCGAAAGGAGGATGAAACTGTTTATGAGTAGCTAGGTGCAATTACCAAATTTTCCAGTCACTCCAATTGAGATTAAAGATGGAAGTGTCTGGGAAGGCGATCGCATTATTATTCTGCACTAGGGTTTGCTGTAACTTGGTGAGTAGTGGGCTAACTCTCGGCAAGCTCTCAACTAATTGATAGGGCAAAATACCTTCTGTCAGGGCAAAGGATGCGGTTGTGCCTGCGGCTGCTCCCACTGACCACTCGTAGGAATGGACGCGATAACCTGCGGCGACAATGTAGCTATAGGCAATATTTTTGCCAGAGACGATCAGATTATCGATTTTTTGGGGAATGAGCGATCGCAAAGGTATTTGTCCGGGGAAAGCAGCTCCATGACCATTACGAACACCAGCGCGTTCTGTATTGCCTGCTTTTTCGACAGGATATTCACTGAGGCAGGGATGGAAGTCGAGATAATATTGGGCAATGCCGATCGCATCGGGATAAATGGTCGAACGGGTGCGACGGGAGATTTGTTTTGGTTCCGTATTATTCCGAATCGCACTGGCTGACTCTAAACCTGCTAAGGCTTTCCATAAATTGCGATAGGCTTCCTGTGAGAGATTTTGGCGATAGGTTTCCGTACTAAAGTCTACCTGTGACACATCGATTTCAGACATACTGAAGCCTTCAGGATAGCCATAGGAAGGACGACCGATAATTCTTCTTGATTCGCGAATATAGGGATATTTGGATAGTCCATGCAGAGTTCCCATTGGTGAGTCAAAGCCTGTCAGTAAACGATGATTCGGGAAAGGCTTTTTCCAATTAGTTTTTTGCTGGGAGTCGGTTGTGCCAGCCACTAGCCAATAGTAAAAACCGAGGGCAATTTCTTCACCACTTTTGAGAGTTTCTTGCCTCAAGCCACCCATCCAGCCATTGGGTTCCAATTGTCCCGATTGCAATAATTGCTCTCTGGAATAAATCAAATTATCTTTGTCTGTACCAGGGCGATAATCATTACCCCAGACCCAGTTCTGCATGGAGATATCACCTGCCTTCATCGAGGAAACCCCAAAGGCATTCTTTTTGGGCTGATCAGTTGCAGCACTCCAGATACGACGATAGGTAAAAATATTGTCAAAATTGGCGAGGCTTGGTTTGGGGTCAGAGCCGTAATAGGGCAAATAGCGATCGTAAAAGCTAGGCTTTTGTTGAGGTTGTGCCTCGTTTGTCTGCTCCATCGCAAAGGTGTAGGTAAAGCCCTGTGTACAGTAAGCATCATTGTCTGTAACAGGAGATGATGGATTTAGATGTGATCGCGGATCGATACCCAGACGATAGGGAACATCTGCTAAGGCAATAATTTCACCCGTTTCTGTGGAATCGATCACAAACCAATCACTAGGACGCTTTTGAGGATTTTGGGTTGAAGAATTTTTGAAAGGAACAAAGCGAATAATTTGTTTCTGTAATCGCGATGAATTTTCGTAGCGATAAGCATCATCGATAATTTGCGAAAGTGGCTCACTATTTAATGGGGGGGTGTTTGGTGCAGGTCGATGTTGAATGGCGATCGCACTATTAATTAATTTGCCATCAGCACTAATTTCTAACTTTTTAATAACTGTATTCGGAAACCATTTTAATTTGCCATTACCTTTACGTTCTGCCTCCTGCAACATTTCCACTAATATTTGCTGGGCGGTATTAGGAATGAAACAGGAAACACTTACCCAACAGTCTCCTGCATTTAATTTGCCATATTTCTGCTCGATTCTCTGACGAAACTCGGTGTAGCCCTTGGGGAAGTACCAGAGACTGCGCTGTTTCTTAGCTTCATCCAGAGCCGAAGTACCTTGAGATGTAATCTGTCCACCGATCCAGTCAGTAATCTCCGTCATACAAACAGTTCGCCCTGCGAGCAATCCCTCATAGGCAGCGGCTGTACCTGCTACACCTCCACCCACAATCAGGATTTCACAATCTTCAGTCTGATCCACTTTTTGCGGAATAGAAGTTTGGTTTGGGGTATTAGAGATCGCATGAGGAACTAGTGCGATCGTTAACGTGATCCCCGTAAAAATCGTGTAATAGGAGAAACGAATTTTAGAAATAATTTTCTTCAAGGGTTTTAGCTAGGTTAAATGGGTGAGTACGAAAGTGGTCAGGATTGAATGGGAGAGATGCTAGTTGACCTTGAACCCCAAGATCTACAAATTATTGAGGAATGCTATACCTAACATTTGAGCCTTGTGATTCTTTTGCAAAAGCATAAACGAAGCTTAACCGCAAGTTAAATTATAGAAGCAAATTGGAACGTATGATGACCTTCAGTGTGAGAAATAGGCATCATGGTTTACATTAAAAAGTCAGTAACACAACCACTCGTAGTAGCATCAGTTCTACTAACAATATTCAATATTGGGAATGCCAATGCAGTTGAACTGAAATCAAGTTCAACTTCCCAAAATGCAAGCAATGCAGCCAATATCCTGCAAAAAATTGAAACCGATACTCTCGTTGAAACTCCAACCTTAGAGTCTGATAAAACCGCCCAAAATGTTACATCTGTATCTCAACTTACAGATGTCAAGCCTACCGATTGGGCATTTACCGCTTTACAATCTTTAGTAGAAAGATATGGATGTATCGCTGGCTACCCCGATCGCACCTATCGTGGTAAGCAAGCCACATCTCGTTACGAATTCGCAGCAGGTCTAAATGCTTGCCTAGACAAGATCAACGAAATTATTTCTGCGGGTTTAGCCGATAAGGTTAGCAAAGAAGATTTAGCCACACTTCAGAAACTTCAAGAAGAATTTGCGGCGGAACTTGCCACTTTGAGAGGTCGAGTTGATGCCCTTGATGCAAAAGTGACTAAACTGGAAGCTCAGCAATTCTCTACAACTACTAAACTCAATGCCACAGTAATTTTTGCCCTTGCTGATACCTTCGGTGGAGTAGGTACAGGCACAGCGCTGCAAAATCCTCAAAAAACTACTGATGCGACTAACCTTTCTTTTTCCTATCGTGCAAGGTTGAACTTCGACACTAGCTTTACAGGCAAAGATTTACTCCGCCTGCGTCTACAAGCTGGTAACAATCCAAATTTGGGCAGTGCGACTAATACCAACATGGCACGTTTAGCCTTTGCCCAAGATACAGGTAATGTATTTCAAGTTGACAAGTTCTATTACAGATTTCCGATCGCGAATAGTTTGACTGGATATGTGGGCGTGAATGCGCTCGATCCCGATGATATTGCTAATACCATCAATCCCTATTTTGAAAGTAGTGATAGAGGAGCCTTATCACGGTTTGGGCGCTTCGATCCCCTACTATTCCGAGGACCTTCGGGAGCAGGTATTGGTTTAGTTTACAAAGTCTCTCCTGAATTTACTGCCTCCGTCAGTTACCTTGCGAATTCCGTAACTGCGGCTAATGCAACTAGACAGGGTGGACTATTTGGTGGTGGCTATATTGCCAATGTGCAACTGGTCTATGCACCAACCCCAGCCTTTAAGTTTGGAGCCGTTTATGCTCGCAGTTTTGAAACCGCCGCAGCTACGGTCAATGTCAGTAGCAGTACTGGCAGTAATTTTGGGAACCAACCCTTTGGTAATACTGATACCTCTGCCGATCGCTATGGCGCTCAATTCAACTGGCAAGCTGCCAAAGGTTTTAATGTTGGTGGCTGGATTGGCTTTGCGAATGCGCGTCAGGAATCAGGAGTTGCTAACAATGCCAACCTGTTTAACTGGAGTCTGAACCTTGCATTCCCAGATTTGTTTGCGGATGGAAATACAGGCGGCATTATTTTTGGGCAGCCTCCCAAGGTAACTTCTAACTCGATCGCTTCACGGATTGATCCAGATACTTCATACCTTTTGGAACTGCAATACAACATTCGTGTTAGCAAAAATATCTCAATTACCCCTGGGATCTTTGCGGTATTCAATCCCAATCAAAATGCTTTAAATCCCACCACTTGGGTTGCAACCGTTAGAACTCTATTCAGTTTCTAAATCAGTCAAACGGTCAGGATTGGCGGCACTTTGTGCTGCTAATCCTGACTCTAAAATCCTGCCATCTTTAGATCACTACCAAAACAATATGACGATCAAACGTAGAGACTTCCTAACTTTCTTAGGTGGTATGGGCGGAGCGATGCTATTTGATGCAGTGCCTCGCAATCCTAACATCCCTAGATTCTCCATGCCCTTTATGGGTTCTGAGTCAAGCAATCAAGCATTTGCAGCAAACTCCTCGCAATTGAGCTTCAAATCAATTAAGGGTGTGATGCCATTAGTCACAGATGCGATCGCGCCATCCAAGCAGAGTCAAGCTTACAAAAATGTGGAAGTGGTTGACGATCTCGTTTTGCCTGAAGGCTTTGTCTATGATGTAATTGCGGCTTGGGGCGATCGCGTTGGCGATTCGCGTTTTGGCTATAACAATGACTATCTCTCCCTCGTCGAAACTAACAATAACGAAGGTTATTTAACCGTCAATTTTGAATATATTAGTCGCACTCCTTGGGAACAAGCCTATGAGAAGGTAATTGGCAAGTCTTTGCCTTTTAAGGAGGTCGATGCAGCACTTAAGGCGGCAGATAAGCAAGAGATTGATGTATGGTCACTTGCAGATAGCGATCCTCTCAAATCTCAAATTGCCTTAATTGCGAAGGAAGCTTTAACTGATGTGGGTATTGGCGTGATTTCGGTACGCCGTAATCCTGATGGTAAATGGGTACGCACCAACTCCTCTGCGGATCGACGTATTACAGGACTCTCTGGATTAGAAGATGGTCGCTATCTCAAATCAACTGGCCCCGCCGTTGCTATTTTCCGCAAAGAGAAAGGCTTAGGCTATACCGATCAACTAGGCGATCGCATTATTGGGACATTTCATAACTGTGCAGGGGGAACTAGCCCTTGGGGAACCGTATTTAGTGCTGAAGAAAATTATCAAGAGTTCGTACCAGAGGCGGTGATGGCTGATGGAACCTCTTTATCCCCTAGCAAAAAGAAGTTTTCTCAAGATAATATTGATCTATTTGGTGTTGCTAGTGTATTTGGCTTGGCAGGTAATAAGTATGGCTGGATGGTCGAAATCGATCCTGCCAATCCCAATGACTACGGTACTAAGCACACATGGTTAGGACGTTTCCGCCATGAAGCAGTGGGTATTCGCGCCGAAGCAGGTAAACCCTTAGTGTTTTATTCTGGTTGCGATCGCCGAGGTGGACATCTCTATAAATTTGTCAGCACAGGTATTGTCAAAGATCCTAAAGATAAAGCGAACTCTAAACTTTTGGAATCAGGAATGCTCTATGCTGCCAAGTTTAATGCCGATGGCACTGGTAGCTGGATTGCGCTAAAAACTTCGACAGCGATTAATCCTCATAAATTGGATGTTCTTGCAGGGAAAATGCTTCCACTTCCCCAACGTCCTCAAGGTGGTATTTTTAAGGCAACCAAAGAAGAAGAGCTTACAGAATTTAAGTCTAAGTTTAAGACTTTAGGCGATCTGTATACGGGTAGCGATCGCGAAAAGCAAGGGGCAATCCTAATCGATGCTCACTATGCGGCGAATGCTGTCGGTGCAACCTGTACTGCCCGTCCCGAAGATACAAAAATTGCCCCCGACGGTTCTCTATTTATTGCCTTTACCTCTGGTTCTATAAGTTCTAGTGATGGTAGTCCTGATCTACGCATCTTTAAGGGAGCCGATGGTAAGGCATATGAATATGGCTGGATCATGCGTCTCAATGAAGATGCGAATAAACCTGAAGCCATGAATTTTAAATGGTCGATGGTGGCTACAGGTGGCGAACCTGCGGAGGGTGGTCTGGGCTTTGCCAATCCTGATAACTTAGCGATCGATCGCGGTGGCAATATCTGGATGGTTACAGATATCTCTAGCGATAAGTACAATCTTTCCATCCCCAATCGCAAGGATAAGTCTGACAAGCCTATTAGTCAGTCAAATTTACGCGGACTCTATGGCAATAGTTCGATTTGGTTTATGCCAACATCTGGTACAGATATGGGCAAGGCTTATCTATTCGGCTTTGGTCCAATGGAATGTGAAACGACGGGACCATTTTTCTCTCGCGATCAGCAGACACTTTTCCTATCGGTACAACACCCTGGGGAAGTGACGGGCATTCGTAAGGACATGGCATTTGAGTCGCGCAAATTTGCGATGCGAACCACAACTGGTAAGGAGTTTATGCAAACTCGCAAAGTCCCCATCGGTTCCAACTGGCCCTCACGTAAGCCCAATGATTCACCAAAACCTGCGGTAGTCGCCATTCGCAAGATTGATAACACTGCGATCTAATCAGTAGCTCAGCTCGACAAATGCTGCCAAATGGAAGGATTCACTTTGCGATTCTTTCCGTTTGGCGGTATTGTTGCCATCTAGTGAGTTTTAGAATATTTTTAGCTTTAGCTTGGTAAAACTCAGTATTAAAAGCGATCGCACCAATAATCTCTACAAAAGGCGATCGCTATTCGATACTTATGCTACTGTAGGTAGTATTATGAGTAGCATAAAATAGCTATGAAAGTATCTATTTCTCTTCCAGATGAGTTAGTCCATTACGTTGACGATCGCGTAGAAAATCGTAGTCGGCTCATTGAGGGGCTACTACAAGCATGGCGGAAGCAGCAGGAAAAGCAGGCGATGGTTGAGGCTTGTTTGTTGTTAGATGAGTTATCAAATGATGAGGATACAGCATGGCAGCAAGCGGCGATTATCGATTGGGAAGTATCTGGCTAGTTAGTTTCGACCCTTCGATTGGGACAGAAATTCGCAAAACTCGTCCTGTGGTGATTATCTCTGGAACTGCTTTTAATCAGCGTAGTAAGGTAACTGTGTTACCGATTACTTCTGCTAATCCTAGCGATCGCCTACTTCCAGTGATTGTGCCTTTGATTCCTTCTGTTACAAATGGTCTTAGCAGTAATAGTTTTGTTGTCTGTATCGATCCGATGACTTTTGATAAACGCAGATTGATTCAATGTCTTGGTCAAGTAGAAGCGAATCAATTAGAAGAAATACAACAGATTTTAGTTAGGTATTTAGAACTTTAACTAGAAACGATATCTCATGGGGCGATCGCTAAATCCATCACCCAAAATTGCGATCGCTAATTTATCAAGCCGATAGCTAACAGAGCCTTGTAGATAAAAATAACCTCTTCAAAAGTCAGAATGTGAGAAGGCAGAGATAGGCGATCACACAAATAATCTCTACAAATAGCGATCGCTAATTTATCAAGCCGATCTCATCTAGCTATTACCTCAAAATTATCTCAAATCAGCAAGATAGAGTTAAAATATTACATGAAATTTTAGTGCAAAAATTAGTGGTATATAAGGCAAAATCTCAATCTCATGAAAAAATATTTTTGGGTCTTTCTATTACTAATTGCAGGTTTCATCCTAGCATTATGGATTATACCTTGGGGTGTTCAAGTTACTAACAATTATGCAGGTCTCCAAAATGGAAAAGAGAAATTTGAAGCGTCATTAGAAATTAGCAAAGCAATTATTGGTGGTGTCGGAACGGGGAGCATCTCAGTTTTGCGATGAGTATAAGTACTCAGAATCAAGCAACCCATTGAGATAAGCACAGCGATGCTTCAAAACTTGAGCGACATTTTTTTGATTCCATTGAGCGCCAGAAATCTTAATGCGCCGCCCAATTTGCTTAATCGAAGATTCGACTGCACCAGAGCCAATAGTCAGACCAAGGCGATGGAAGTAACTATATTCAGGAATCCGTAGACAATGTTTGCGTAAATAACTTACAAAATTCACTGCTCGTTTAAATTTACAACCCTCGCATAAAGCTATAGCTGAGTCAACATCACCATCCCAGAGAAATTGTTCAGCGTTTTTTAGTCTGCGTATGGAGCCGCCAACGCCATGTAAATGCTCAACCAGATGATACCAATCAAGGATTTCAAATCGCTGCTCTCTTGGAGCAATTTGTGAGAATAAATTCCAAATACCGTCATGCCCATCGCCCAGACAAGAGACGATTTCCGCTAATTCCTGTTGCTGTATCCTCTCAATTAAGGCTGAATTTTCCTGAAAATATGCAATTACCGCTTTTCCTTGCAGCGTAACAGATTTATAATCTTTCCATTCACTTTTTTCCCCTTTGACGGTTCTTAATCTTACTTTGCCTCCGTCCAAGCTCATTTCTTCTACAGTCTCAGCTAAGGCTACTTGCGGAAAATTGTATCGCTGTACTAGTCGCTGTTGGGTGCTGTGGCTAACCAAAATCCCTGTCAACTCCTTAACGTTTTTCATTGCTCGTTCGTAGGACTCATTGCCACTGGTGAGCAAGCAGCATTTTTCCATGTGCGGACTAAGCCGTGTTCTTGCTCTTACTTGTAGTTGTTTTGCTTGATTACTAGTGATTGTCAGATCGCCAATACAACTCTTTAGATGTCTCTCTTTTCCTGCTTTTGTTCCACTGCTTGTCTCGACAAAAAAATACCGATTTTCGGGCTAACATTTTCTAACAGTTGCTCTCGCACTGCTAGTTCTATCCCTTCCAATGTTTTTAGCTGCTCAACATTCTTTGCTTCTGCATTGCGATACAATATGGCGGCAATTCCTTGACTGTATTCTTCTAACTTTTGTTGATCTTCGGGTGTCATTGGCTTGGGAGTGGCGATTTTTTCTATTATCTCACCCTTGCTTCCCTAAGTAGTTATACTTACTGCCTAAGTGAGATGCTCCCGTCGGAACGTTAGCAACAATTGTAGGAGGAATCGTTCTATTTCTAAATTTCAGGGTGGCTTATAAGAATTTGAAGCTTGCAGAAAGAAAAATTGAATTAGATGCAAAAAAATCTAAAAAAGATATCGAAATAGCAGAATCACGCTTTATTACTGAACGGTTTTCTAAAGCTGTTGAACAGTTAGTAACAAACAATAATATAACTGTTGTAATGTCGGGTATCTATACCTTGTCAAAAATCGCGAGTGATTCTCCTGAATATCATTTTCTAGTAATGAAAGTTTTAGCGTCCTTCATTAGGGGAAAACCTCTTGAATACGCTCCACAGGACTCTAGCAATTCGCAGGGTTATCCAAAAGTTCGTCTTACTATTCAAGAGGCAATAACTGCAATCGGTCAACGCAATTATAGATATGATGTAAGTGGTGAAACTTTAGACCTTAGCAGGAGCTTATTTGTAAGAGCTAATTTAGTTAATGCAAATTTCAGGGGTATAAATCTAAGGGAAGCTAATTTTGGCAACACAAATCTTGAGGGTGTGGATTTTAGTGGAGCAGATTTAGAGGGAGCTATTTTCTATGGATCAGATCTGAGGAATGCCATTTTGAAAGACACTAAATTGAAGGGCGCTAAATATTGCAGTGAGACAAGGTTTCCATCTAACTTTGATCCAGATATAGAAGGAATGGAAAAGCAATAAATTCCCAATTTAAAAAGTCAAAATGAAAATATTTTAACAATAGGTAAGTTATTTTTTAAGAATAGTAACACCCTGCAAACTTAATTTTGTAAATGCTTCATTATAGCTACGAGCAGTAATATTAAACTGCTTCCGAATTGCTGGAAGACCGATTGCTTTAAGTTCCGATTCTGTAAACTGAACAGTTTGATTATCGCTTGAATCATCAGATTCATCAATAAACTCATCATCTGTTTCAATATCTGGATTGCTAGAAAATGAGTCTAAACCTAGCTGCTGATCAAATTCTGCAAACTCACTTTCATCAATAACAATAGCTACCTCTTCTCCAATTTGATTAAGACGCAGATCGAAACTAGCTAAAGCTTTTGCCTCTTCTATCGCTTTCTTTTCTTCAGGAGAAAAATAAATTTGATCGCCATGCTTGCGAATATTCTCTTCAGCTATGGTGTAACGCTGATTAAACTCAGCTAAATCTTGAGCTTTCTGATGTCTGGCGTTATACAGAGATATCATCTGATTGTAACTATCAAAAGGCATTACCCCCTTCACTGCACGTTTACGTGTTGGAAAAGCTACCGTAAATTTTACTCGATCTGCAACCTTACGCTTACGCTGCCGTGATTTTAATTTGCCTCCTTTAGTTGTATAAAACTCTGCATAGGATTCAGTGCGATAGAGGATTTTATCTGTTCTCAATCCAATATTTATACTATCTGGTCTATCAGTTACTTTGACGGTATATGAATTAAAAGAAATGGAGTCACCAATTGCGTTTGCAGTGTCAAAACTGAAGGAATGAAAACTATGGGCAGCATTAGTTAGCCTAACCCGTTCATTTGAGACATTTGCCTTCGCCTTACGGATACTTTCAGCGATATTGAACTTTTTCCTCTCCTCTTGTGCTTCACTCGAATCATCTGTTTTGCGCTGCGATATGTAAACAGATGTACCCACACCACCAACTGCTAAGCCCCCACCAAGGATTTTGAGCATACTTTGAGAAGTCGCTAACAAAGTAAATAGACCTATCCCAATTGCGATAACTGAACCAACTAAATAATTAGTTTTTACATTTGAAGGAACTGTTTTTGCAAGTTCAGCATTATATTCAGGGATACGTTTGAAAGAAAGTTCAATTGTATTAATATCAACCATATTTACTCATTTACACCACCATATCTGAATTTTATCAGAATTAGTCGTCTACCATAATCTGATCTAAAAAACAGTTAAATGGACTAAGTCAATCAAATCTAGCTACAGATGACTTCAAATATTCAAGAGACAACGCAAACACTCTTTAGCGAAATTCGTCAGCTTATCTTACTTTTCCCGTTAAGTATGAATTTGGGCAAGAAGCCAACCTTGGCAAAGTTCACGTAAATTAGACCAACCACGCCAGAGAACTTGAATACCAATGGGAGATTTACGGCGATGCTCAAGATAACCGCCAAGGAAAGCAATCGATTCGATAGCCCAAGCAACAGTTAAAACAGGAGGAGATTTAGGAAATCGAGTCTTTAAAACCTGAATTTGGACAGGAGAAAGAATCTCAACCGCAGGAGCATCAGGTTGATTTCGATGGAGATAAGTAACCTGTAAAAGCTCGACCGCACAGACACTTAAAAAGCCGAGCAATGTCTTCATCCCTTCAGCAGCAAGTCTATAGCGCTCACACTGACAGCCAGACTTAAAGATTTTATGAAAATCTTCTACACGCTAACGGTAAGTATACCAACGTAAAATCTTAATGGCTGCATCTAGTTCTTCTACGACTTCAGTGGTCAGGAGCATCCATTCCAAAGAGGTTTCACCTTCAGGGCAATCGATTTCCGTTGCATAGACAGCATAAACTGGTAATGGGTCACGATTGTCAAAACGATAGGGAACTCGTAGATAAACCTTAGAAAATCGGAGATTGTCAAGTAAAATGTGTAAAGTCTAGAAGCTAGACGTGGAGACGATCCTCGAAGAGAATGGCAAAGCGATTAAGAGCAGGTTTCCAATCACGAATCGGCATCGTCCACTTCTTCGAGATATTCCGCATTGCTAAATAAACGAGCTTGAAAGCAGCATCATCAGAGGGAAAAATCTGTTGGGATTTAATCACCTTCCGCAAACTACTGTTCATCGACTCAATCGCATAGGTGGTATAAATCGCCCTGCGAATCTCGGTCGGGAAAGTAAAGAAGGGGATAATGTTTGCCCAATGACTGCGCCAAGACTTGGAGATTGATGGATATTGCTTGTCCCACTTTTCAGCAAAGAGTTCGAGATTAAACTCAGCCTCCGATTCCGTCGCCGCGCTATAAATAGCCTTGAGGTCAGCACAAACTTGCTTGCGTTGTTGCCAAGGTACAAAAGCGACCGAGTTTCTGACCATGTGGACAATGCATAACTGCACCTGAGTTTTAGGAAATACCGTCTCAATCGCATTAGGGAAACCAGTCAAGCCATCGACACAGGCAATCAAAATATCTTTGACCCCACGGTTGTGAATTTCGGTGAGTACTGACAACCAGAATTTCGCACCTTCATTCGGAGAAATCCACATACCCAGTAATTCCTTGTACCCGTCCATATTCACGCCCAAGGCAAAGTACAAGGATTTGTTAATCACTCTGCCATTGTCTCGGACTTTGATGACTAGACAGTCCAGAAAGACGATTGGATAGACTGCTTCAAGGGGACGGTTTTGCCATTGCTTCACCTCGTCAATTACTGCATCTGTAACATTGGAAATAAGTGTTGGTGATACTTCAACACCATACATTTCTTGCAACTGGGCTTGAATATCCCTGACACTCATACCTCGTGCGTAGAGAGCAATGATCTTTTCATCTAGTCCTGACAAGCGACTTTGTCCTTTCTTCACCATCTGCGGTTCAAACTCCCCTTGCCGATCTCGGGGGACTGCGATTTCGGCTACGCCAAAGTCGGGTATGTGGATTTCTCCGAATGAAGGTGCGAAATTCTGGTTGTCAGTACTCACCGAAATTCACAACCGTGGGGTCAAAGATATTTTGATTGCCTGTGTCGATGGCTTGACTGGTTTCCCTAATGCGATTGAGACGGTATTTCCTAAAACTCAGGTGCAGTTATGCATTGTCCACATGGTCAGAAACTCGGTCGCTTTTGTACCTTGGCAACAACGCAAGCAAGTTTGTGCTGACCTCAAGGCTATTTATAGCGCGGCGACGGAATCGGAGGCTGAGTTTAATCTCGAACTCTTTGCTGAAAAGTGGGACAAGCAATATCCATCAATCTCCAAGTCTTGGCGCAGTCATTGGGCAAACATTATCCCCTTCTTTGCTTTCCCGACCGAGATTCGCAGGGCGATTTATACCACCAATGCGATTGAGTCGATGAACAGTAGTTTGCGGAAGGTGATTAAATCCCAACAGATTTTTCCCTCTGATGATGCTGCTTTCAAGCTCGTTTATTTAGCAATGCGGAATATCTCGAAGAAGTGGACGATGCCGATTCGTGATTGGAAACCTGCTCTTAATCGCTTTGCCATCCTCTTCGAGGATCGTCTCCACGTCTAGCTTCTAGACTTTACACATTTTACTTGACAATCTCAACCTTGGCGCGATCGCCGATTACCACAATATTCGCACCCTGAGCATTAACCTTGAATTTGCCCTTCGCTGTTGCCTCTTCTCCCTCCAAAATCTTTGCGATTTCCGCCTTTAAAACCGCATTCTCTGGAGCCTCCAGAATTTTCTTTAATTGCAGCCACAACTGCCCCAACCCATCCGCATCATCAGGATTTTCTGCAACATAAACCACCGCTTCCTTAGCACTGGGTTTAGCCTCCAAATGAGGCGATAGCTTCTTAAAAATTTCCTCAGCCCCTTTTTCACCCAACTTCTCAGCCCCTTTGTCCAAGGCTTTCTTCCCAACTCCCAACAGCGTAGGCAAAAAAGGAGCCAGAAAACTTACAAGCGGTGTAATGATATCCATAAGAAATTATTGTTAAAAATTCATTAACTGAGTCTACAACAACTTTTAAATTTTACTTATAGCGCTTGGCACTCAAACCCCAACCAAGAAACTTTTTGAAAGTGTAGCTTTGCGATCGCCATAGGTAGGTCAGCAAAAGAAAACTGTGATTGACCAAATCCCCGACTTTTTGGGTGACTAATAGAACTAATCTATGATTGCCAAGAAAAAGTCGGGGATCTTAAATGCTGCATTTAAAAATTTTTATACCGAGCTACTTAGTAATTCACCAAGGAAACAATGGGAACTTCGGGTAAAGCCTTTCTGCCATTGAGAAAATCTAGCTCGATCAAAAATCCATACCCGATCAATTCTGCACCCGCTTGCTGAATCAACTTTGCAGTTGCCGCCGCAGTTCCGCCTGTCGCAATTACATCATCAATGATCAGTACTCGTTCACCCTTAGCAAGTGCATCTTGATGAATTTCCAAGGTATCAGTTCCATACTCAAGGGAATATTCCACGCTAAACACTGCTGATGGGAGTTTTTTAGGCTTACGCACAGGTACAAAACTAGCCCCTAAACTCATCGCCAATGCAGCACCGAGAATAAAACCTCGCGACTCAATTCCGATGATGCAATCAATTTCCCCAATATTCAGTTCTGCAAACTTGGTTTGAAATCCTTGGATAATTGAGGTTAAACCATGAGGATGGGCTAACAAGGGCGTAATATCGCGAAAAACAATGCCTTGTTGAGGAAAGTCAGGAATATCGCGAATAATGCTTTTAAAGTCCATAGAATATTTGACCATCGTTGATCGCTAGAGAACTTCACAATCTTATCTGTATCCGCGATCGCATGGAATAATTTGAGATATAGTTCATCCCTTGCATACTTCTTATATCTAGGTATAGCTATTAAAAACCAAACAAGAATAGCGGTGCTTCGCGCCGCCACTCTAAATAATTCGACTATTAAAACCCAAACAAGAATGGCGGTGTAAAGCGCCGCCATTCCAAATAATTCGACTATTACCCAAATAAGAATGGCGACGCGAAGCGCCGCCATTCCAAATAATTCGACTATTTTTTAGAGACAGGATGAAGTCACTGGATCTGCTAATAAGTCCAGTAGCACATTGTGTAATAGTCCCGTCTGCTCAAGCATTGCCATATGTCCACAGTTAGGAAGTTCAAACACATTCTCACCATAGCCATTAAAGGAAGGATGAAAACTAGCGAGATGACGCACATATTTAGGTTCCATAATCGTGTCATTGGCTCCTGAAATAAAATACACAGGTTGGCGCAACTTTGAGACAATTTGAGGCAATTTATGAACTTCTTCTTCACTAGTAGAATCTAGCAAAGTTCCTCTTGCCGCAGCATATTTTGCCGAGACAAAATCGATCGCTCTTTGTTTTCCCCAATAGATATCTAAAGGATTTTGAACACTATCTTTAGCAAATTGAGCATGAACTAGCGGTAAGCTTTGCAACCATTTAGGACGTAATTTGAGAATCAGTTTACCTGCGGTGCGAAACTTCTCGAATTCTTCTTTGATATAAATACCACCACCCGCATTCAGGCAGACTACCCCCAAAATACGATCGCTTAATAAATTTGCTGCCCATAGAGCGATCGCACCACCTAGAGAATGCCCAACAAGCCAAACTTGATTTATTTCTAGTCGATCCAGCAACTCTTCTAAATCTCGTGCATAGCTAACTAGCGAATAATCATCGCGATCGCCAATTTGCGAATCACCAAACCCCCGCAAATCATACGTCAAACATTGAAAATCTGGCTGCAAATAATTAATTAATGGTTGCCAATAAGCCTGACTAAGCATCCAACCATGCAGGAAGACAATTGTATAAGAGGATTTAGCCCTCGACTGCGATGGTGAAGTGAGATTGTAACGGTGTTTTGCTCCTTGAATGATGACGCTAGACATATAGAGAAAAGCCTATAGATAGAGACAAAATGCGATCACTATTCCAATCATATCGTAAGACAGGGAAGGGATACATAAAGTATCCTCTCCTAGCCATTTAGGAAATCCAACTTTTAATAAAAAAGTACAGTGTCATCACTGTCCCAACGCCAATTACAAAACGCTTAACTAAAATCGGGGCAATCTTTTGAGCATAGTGAGCGCTGATATATCCACCGATCGCCGCTCCAATTGCCGCGATCGCCCCCTGTTGCCAGAGAATTGCCCCTGCAATCACAAAAG
The DNA here is from genome assembly GCF_027942295.1 of Pseudanabaena sp. Chao 1811. NCBI lineage: Bacteria > Bacillati > Cyanobacteriota > Cyanophyceae > Pseudanabaenales > Pseudanabaenaceae > Pseudanabaena > Pseudanabaena sp. Chao 1811. The sequence continues at coordinate 481,219 of NZ_CP101416.1, read as the reverse complement.
GAATGACGGTAATCGCATTGATACAACTAGTCAATATCGTTTTGTAAGCATTCATACGATGAATATTAGTCATCCCCATCAACGCAAAGGAGGCAAGAAATAAGATCCCCATACCTCCACCAAAAAAACCACCATAGACCGCCACAATTAGCTGCAACATTGTTACTAATATCGTTCGTAATTGCCTAAGCTTGGCAAACCGCCCCTGCTGCAACTCTACCCAAGCAGTTAATTTTTTGCTAAAAGCAAAGGCTAAAGTGGCGATTAGTAATAAATAGGGTAGGATTCGCAAAAAAACTACAGGTGGTGTCCTTAAAAGCAAAATTGCACCAATTAGCCCACCGATCGCACCTAATACACATACCTGAATCAAAGCCCGTTTATCTTTAGCAAATTCATGGCGATAGGCTCCAGCACTGGCTAATGTCCCCGGTAATAAAGCGATCGAGTTAGTTGCGTTCGCAGGAATTGGTGGTATACCAGCAAACATCAGTGCAGGAAATAGAATGAAGCTACCACCCCCCGCAATCCCATTTAGTCCCCCCGCAAACAAGGCTGCCACAAAAATCAATAAATATTGTAGATCCATGAAATATATGTCTATATATAGAAATAAAACAATTTAATCAAATCCAAATTTAAATTTTGGACGTACTGATCGTAAGTAACTGCAAAATCTGTCCAAATAAATTAGGAAATACAAAATATGCTTCAGGCTTTTAAACGATATCAGAAGTTTTTATCCAGCCTAGTTCTCGGCATTACTATCTGCCTACTTGCAATAAATTTTAATGCGCCAGCCCAATCTCATAATCTTTCATCAGCAATTATTAATTCGCAGATTGATGCTTCTATCAGTTTAGAAAACTACCAACAGCAAGCAGAGGCTGAACTACTTGCTCAAAATAATTTGATTAGCCAGAGTCCTAATTTCACTAGATTTGCAGCCATCTTATCAGGCGATGAGGTTTATCCCAGCCCCGTGTCAACTACAGCAGGTGGTGTAGTAGGAGCCGCCCTCAATGGCAATCGCCTAGTTGTGCGTGGTGGTTTTTATAATCTAAGTAGCGCTTTACGCGACTATGCAACGGATCCTTTAACCCCTCCCAATCCAAAAATTACTTCAGGTGTCCATATTCATCAAGGTGCGGCAAATGCCAACGGTCCTTTCCAGTACGCTTTGCAAATACAGGTTAATCCCGATGGCTTAAGCGGCAAAGTTAAGGGAGAATACGAGCTATCGGATGCACAACTTCAAGCGCTTAACAGTGGTGGCTTATATGTTGATATTCACACCAAGTCGAATCGTGCGGGCGAGTTACGCGGTATTTTGAAAGTGCAGTCATAAAATATTTACAAAAGAGGGTGGCGGCGCTTTGCACTGCCACCCTCTTTTGTGGCAAGGCAAAACGAAACCTAATTTATAGTACTTTCAAAAATTTCTGGAGATTTTATAGCAGTGTAAAACACTGTAAAACGATTGCCTAATCCCGATGAAATGTGGGAGCGTTCATTTTTGCTTTAATATTGTTAATGTAAGCAATTATTGTCGTCTTAGTGTGTCTAAGCTGCGTTATATCTAGCGTTTATCTTGCATTTATTTTGAGTTAATTCAAGTGCGTTTAGGATTTAGAGCGTAGCCGCAAACCTTCCGCTATAGGCACTGGTACATTTTTTAATCGTTATGCCCAAAGTTCTCGTTTCTGACCCCATCGATCAAGTCGGTATCGATATCCTCTCTCAAGTCGCCACCGTTGACGTAAAAACAACTCTCAGCCCTGAAGAGCTAATCCAAGTTCTTCCTGAATATGACGCAATCATGATCCGCTCTGGTACAAAACTCACCAAGGAAGCGATCGAAGCTGGTAAAAACCTCAAAATCATCGGTCGTGCTGGTGTTGGGGTCGATAACGTAGATGTTCCCACAGCAACCCGTATGGGCATTGTGGTAGTTAACTCTCCTGAAGGTAACACCATCGCCGCCGCCGAGCATACCCTCGCGATGATGATGTCTTTGTCTCGCTTTATCCCTGCTGCCAACGCATCCCTCAAGGGTGGTAAGTGGGATCGCAAGAGCTTTACTGGCGTTGAAGTTTATAAGAAAACCCTTGGTATTCTTGGCTTAGGCAAAATTGGCTCCCACGTTGCTACCGTTGCGAAATCCTTAGGAATGCGGATCCTTGCCTACGATCCATTCCTGACAACCGAACGCGCTGAAAAGCTTGGCGTAAATCTAGTGGATCTCGAAATTTTGCTACGTGAAGCTGATTACATCACTTTGCACTTACCCAAAACTAAGGACACTGCTCACTTAATTAACGCCGATCGCATTGCGATTATGAAAGATGGCGTAAGAATCATTAACTGCGCTAGAGGCGGGATCATTGATGAAGTGGCAGTTGCTGAAGCCATCAAGAGCGGCAAAATTGCAGGTATTGCTCTTGATGTATTTGAGAATGAACCCCTTGAAGCTGATTCTGGTTTGCGTGAACTCGGCGCAAATGTCATCCTGACTCCTCACCTTGGCGCATCTACGGAAGAAGCACAAACCAACGTCGCTGTTGATGTTGCCGAACAAATTCGTGATGTATTGCTAGGTTTACCTGCGCGATCGGCAGTAAATATCCCCGGTCTGCGTCCCGATGTATGGCAAAAACTCAAGCCTTATCTCCAACTTGCGGAAATGTTAGGCAACTTGGTTGGACAATTGGCGGGCGGTCGTGTGGATAACCTAGATGTCAAACTGCAAGGTGAAATCGCTAACAGTGAAAGTCAACCCATCGTTGTAGCAGCTCTCAAGGGCTTGCTATCTCCTGCATTGCGTGAGCGCGTTAACTTTGTCAACGCCAGCATTGAGGCTAAGGAGAGGGGGATCCGCGTCACTGAAACCCGTGATCCTTCCGTTGAAGATTACAGTGGCTCAATCCATTTGACTGCTCACGGTAGCCAAGGTCAACAATCAGTAACAGGAGCATTGCTCGGTAAGTCGGAAATTCGGATCACCAGCATCAACGAATTCCCTATCAACGTTGCACCAACTCATTACATGTTGTTGACTCTCCACCGCGATATGCCTGGGATCATTGGTCGCATCGGCTCCTTGCTTGGTAATTTCAATGTAAATATTGCCAGTATGCAGGTCGGTCGTCGTATGGTGCGCGGTGAAGCGGTAATGGTCTTGAACATTGACGATCCATTGCCTAGCGGTTTGCTCGATGAAATTGTGCATATCCAAGGCGTAACCGATGCTTTTGTGGTCAAGCTATAGTTGAAATGTTGACGCAATGCGTTAATATTTGAACGAAGTTTAGTTGATAAGCATTATGTCAACTTCAAAACAATATATTCCCTCGGAAAAATATCGTCAAATGTTGGTACGTGATGGCTATCGCCGTTTTCAAGAATGGCATAGTAGCTTCCTCGATTACCAACGGGCTTATCTGGAAGACTTAAATAAACGTAGACTTAAATAAACAAAAGGCTCGCTAAGCGAGCCTTTTGTTTATTTAAGCAACTAATTCTTCGTGAGTTAGTCTTATTGCCACTGCCAAAATCTCTTCGCGATCGCCCATTTCTACTAAATCCTTAGACTCTCATAAAGCCCTTCAACAGACTCAATTGCTGCACTAGCAAGAGCAAGCTTATACGATATAACCATTTGAAACTTGCTTTGCGCGGTTCAAATGGTTATATCGAACTAGTAAAACAATAATTTTCGGGAAATAGTGGCAATGACGATAGTGGCACACACAACTAAAAACTGACCAGATAACACTTGGATAGAATATTGCCACAATGAAGACTGGATCGCACTGAAATTAGGTAGCTGAATGGAAATTAAATAAACGATGCCCACTAAATGAATTGCTAATAATCCACCAACACAACTAATTGCCATCCTTTCTATACTTGGAGGTCTCAAAAAAGCTAGAAACCCACAGAGCCATCCACCGGGCAAAAATCCCAATAAATATCCAAAGGCAGGTGACTTGAGATAGCCTAGTCCTCCACCTTGGTAAAAAACACTAAGTCCACTCAAACCTAGAGTAATATATGCAATTTGCGATAAAAGAGCAGCATTTTTGCCTCCAAGACAGCCTGTAAGCAAAACTGCTCCAATTTGCATGGTAACGCTGATCGATTCGATCGCAATATTATTTCCCTGACCTGCAAGGGATGGCAAAAGCATAGATGGTTGAATGAAAGTGCTAGCAATTGTCAGCAACAGTCCAGACAAAGCCCACATTAGCTGTAATGGTTTCGGCACAAGCTTCTCAGTCGGCAAACTTATCTACAAAAAATAGCTATTTTACAAAATATGCAAAATAGAATCGTACATGAATTCTGGTCAAGAATTATAGGTGGCATATAGATGTCATCAGTCTTGAGATCAGAAGCGAGTGGCGGCGCTTCGCGCCGCCACTCGCTTCTTAGGTTTTGCATTCTTGACCGAAGGCAACGATCGCATTTTGTCCACCAAAGCCAAAACTGAAGTTAAGGGCATATTGCAGATCAGGCGATCGCTCAGCTTTTTGAATTGTGTGGATATCAAAGGCAGGAGTTTGCATTCCCACACAAGGCGGTAAGACTTGATCGCGCAGAGCTAATAAACAAAATGCTGCCTCAATCATTCCTGTCGCGCCCAAAGTGTGACCCGTTGCTCCTTTTGTGCCACTAACTTTACTACTAGGCAAAATATTTTGGATTAATTCGGCTTCACGGGCATCGTTCATTTGTGTAGCCGTGCCATGCACATTGATATAACCGACTTGCTCTGATGTGATTTGCGATCGCGTTAAACAGTCTTTAATAGCGAGCGCTGCCATCAGGTTATCGGGACTAGGGCTAGTGGCATGGTAAGCATCATTAGTAATGCCCCAACCTAACACGCTGCCATAAATTCTAGTAGCCCGTTGTTTTGCCGATTGCAACGATTCTAGAACTAGAGATGCCGCCCCTTCCCCAAGGGCAAAACCTTGACGCTCTTTACTCAATGGATATACACCTAACTCTGCTAACACCCCAATTTTTTGAAAACCTGCGATCGTTAGTGGCGTAATTGCCGCATCCGTTGCCCCTGCGATCGCCATTTCGCACTTACCTGAGCGAATTAAATCACAGGCTTGAGCGATCGCCCAGTTTCCTGTGGCACAGGCTGCCATTGGCGCAAGTACAGGAGCTTGTGTTTGTAATAAACGAGCAATTGAGGCTGATAAATTGGCTGGTTGGCAGTTCCACCAATTATCCTGCATCAATTGTCGATCAGGATGATCAAGTAATAGTTCTAATTCCCTTTGATTACTACGACTAGAACCAATTACTACTCCACAGTTAATTAATGGAAGTTCTAAATTGGCATCAGCGATCGCTTCTAAAACTGCCTTTTGTAAAAAATATTGCGCTCTAGACGACTGAGCATTGCATTGTGAATTTTCTATTTCATCAATTCGGGCAACGGGAATTTGTAATTGTTGATCGATTGTAATTCCTGACTTGCCCTGTAAGAGTTGATTCCAAGTATTTTCGCGATCATTGGCGATCGCGGTCATCATCCCTATACCTGTAACAACTACAGTTGTTAGCTCAATGTCTCTATCCCAAGATTTCATCAACTGTAATATTAACCTCAGGAAAGGCAAGAATAGATAAATTTTGTCCGCGATGGAATTGGAGAATTTCTTGATAGCCTGTAACAGTAGGCTGACGATAAACTTCTACACAAGCATTGTTAATATCAACTAGCCAAACTTCAACAATGCCATCTTCTGCATAGAGGGGAATTTTTAATTGGCGATCGCTATCAACTGTACTATCTGCAACTTCAATTAAAAGTAATACATCTGCTGGTTGTGGATGTCCAGATCGATAGAAATCCTCTTTATAACTCAAAACCATGACATCAGGCTCAGGCTCAGAAGTATTATCCAAAGCCACAGGATTCTGAATCCGAATTATGACCTTTGTTCCTAATTTATGGGCAAATGTATAATTACAGCGATCAACGCAAGCAGCGTGCCTTCTTCCAATCGGTGACATTTTAATAATTTCTCCTCTAATTAGTTCTACACGCTCATTAGCGAATAGACCAGACTCGAACATCTGATAATATTCTTTAACGGTGAAGAGGCGCTTGAGTACTGATGTCGCTGGCATATTGACCTCCGTAGAACTAATGTTATTTTAGCCTTACAGCGCTTTGCTCTTAAACCCGAACCAAGAAATTTTTTAAAAGCTTTGCAAAGCAATGCTTTTAAAAAATTTCTTGTGGTTCTATAGCAATCCTAAATGGTTTGTGGAAACGCACCCCTTGGGGTGCGCTTCCACAAACCATAAAACCTACAAATGATTTAGTACTGCTATATACTACGCTTTGCACAGTACATCGAGAAAAGTTAAGGCAACCATCGAGGAGATTTACCAAACATTGGTAACACTTCAGGTTGCGGTAAATTGTTGCTATCTAAGGTGTTAATCGGCAACACAATTAGCTGCGTTGGGACTTGAGGAGTCTGTGGACTTCTAGAGGCTTTAGCAGAGTCTTCAGGCGTAGTTGGAGAATTAAGAGAATCACTATTGCTTGGGGTAACAGAATTTAGAAGAATCGACTGTCCATCGGGAGCAACGTTAAATTGAATCTCTCTTTGGGATGGAAGCTCTAAAAGTCTTCGTAGTTGCGCTGATTCCAAATTAATTGCGGCAAGATAGGGCTTTTCACGAAAAATATTTTTAGCAGTATCTTGCTCTACGTCAGTAAGCAAGCAATAGAGATTTTTCTCTTGAGGATCAAATTGAGCACCAAGAATAGATCCACTAATTTTGGTAAGTTCCTTTTGTACGCCTTGGTTATTTACCAAATAGAGCGATCGCGTATAGTCCTTATTAAATTTAATAGTGGCGGCTTGCGTCCCACTCCTACCAAAGTTTAGAACAGTCCCGAATCTTGGGAGAAAGTCCAACGGTGGGGCTTGCGGCTCAAGAGGCAAAATCGCAACTCCTTCACCTTGGGCGATCGCCACCGATGAGCTGTCGGGCGTAAACATAAAATCGCCCCCTGGTTGATTGTCCAGCGATCGCGGTTGTTGGTTTTCTTTAATAAGCCAAAGTCCATAACGACCAACTTGCTGACGGCTGAGCCGTTGCACCAAGATGTTTTTGCCATCGGGCGAGAGATCGAATTTGAAGTTTTGATAATCATCACTACCAAGTATAGGTTTGATGTCAGAGGGATTGGACGTTAAACGATCTTCGCGATCAATTCCCGTCGTTACCACATAGAGTTTTTGGTCAAGTAAGCTTTGCCCCGCCGCTTCGATCGCTCCAAACAGAATTTTTTGACGATCAGGATAGATCCGAAAATCTAGAACTGTCAGGTTAGGAGGTGTTAAAACTCGCTTTTCTTTCTGTAACACATTGTAAAGGACAAGGCGACCTTTTTCTTCCCCCTGTAAGCCAATATAAGCAAAGTAAGGATTTGGTGTGGTAAAGCTACCCGTAAAAGGCTCGATCGCTATTTTTTTACCAGATTCATTAGCAAAGCGATCGTAAGCATTATCGAGCTTGACTGTATAAGACTTACCATAGGTTGCAGGTGCTAACGGTGTATAGGACATCCGCCGTGATGACCAACTGATTTTGCCGAGGAGGGGTGGGTCAAATTTGAGGTTTTGTTCGACACTTTCACGATTCATTGGACGGTTAAAGGTCAATACAAAGGCTGTATTGCTAGCATCAACTCTCTGCCCTTGCCAACTAAAGTCTCTTACCTGTGGCGCAGTGCGATCGCCAATCCATAGCAATATGGCGATCGCTATACTCAATATTGCCGCTAACCCAATTGCATAGTGATCAATCGGCTGTGAAAACCATTTAAAGCGAGGGCTAAGTTGCATGTCAGCTTATTTCCATCCATATACACGAATATTATTGAAGTTAAGTGTATCAATGCCTCTATTTTGCAAATAGCTTGCTAGTTTTAGGTCATCGGTAAGCACTAAGTAATTATCTTTAGCCACATTTACTATGCCGCAATCAGTTAATCCAAATTTCGAGAATTTATCCGTCGCAACAATGGTATTGCTATCTGTATAGATCTCATCTAATTGAGCAATATCCTTTGCGAATATGGAAAAGCATTAAGATCCTTCAGGTTCACCTACTAGCATTGGTCAGCTAAGCATGGACAGGGGATGAAACGACCATTTCATGCAGACAAAATTGACGCAAATATGCCAATCATGCTTTAACTAACCAGTGCCATAACCAAATCAAAAACAAGGCATTGTTTTACAATGCCTTGTTTTTTGAGATTTTAGCCGAAAGAAATAATTAAATAGGAATCCTGAAACTTTGCGCCTGTGGCTTGTTTGCCAGCGAGTTCATTCGGCAAGAAAATATTGCGGCGCTGATCACCTGCTTCGATCGTAACTTCGGGTCCTAGTTGGATGAGTTTGACTTGTTTCTTGTTAAATGTAGGCAAGAATAATTTCACCTGCTTACTGACAATATCAATCTCAATTGGTTGGGGCGCAAAGGTTGCATTCAAGCGATCAGGAATAGCCAACTCCGTAACTTGATCGGAAACTGGGAAGATCGCAAGTGGTGCAAATTCTTCCTCAGATATGGCATCACGGGCAAATATGCCGCCAACAGTTAAGCCAACCTGTTGAGCGCTACCCCAGAGATATTTTGCCGTAGCGATCGCATAGGGATCTCCTGTCGTGACGAGGTAAGCAGCAACATGGCGCGGATCATTCACGGCTTTTTGACCGCGAGTTAATACCGATGACATTTCTCCCGCTTGTTGGGAAATATCATCGGTGCTGGAAACTTGGAGAATACTTCTTAAAATTGGCTCCACAAATGGAGAAATAGCTTGACCGATCGCTGAACCCGTTAATACCTGTTTAAAGCGACGCAGATACCAACCGAGGATCTCTGGCATTCCCAGCATCCGCAAGGTTTCCAGATCGCCAACGCCATCGTAAATAATTACGTCATATTTACCTTCAGCATCACGCTCTCGCAGAAAACTTAAGCCGAGAGCCGCATCCATTCCAGGTAAAATACCTAGCTCTTGACCATAAACTTCCTTAAAAAAAGGAGTACGCAGATATTGGGTTTCCAAGCCTTTCATCTTGTCCCAATATCTTTCGAGTAAAACTGTGGATTTTAAATGAACAGCCGAAAAGTTGGGCGCAACGGATTGTGGTTCACTGTTGAGATCAACGCCTAACCTAATGCTGAGGCTATCGCCCGCTTGTTGACCGACGTATAAAACCTGTTTATTTTGGGCGGCAAAAGCACGAGCAACCGCGATCGCGGTTGTCGTCTTGCCAACACCACCTTTACCGAGAAATGTCAGAATTAGGCTCATTGGACTTTTGCACCAGCTTTTTTAAATGAGGACTGGGGGTGAAATGGGGAACAGTAACTTCGGGAATTGTAATGGGCTGATGAGTGCGAGGATGACTTCCCGAACGGGCGCGACGATGGCGTACCCCAAACTTGCCAAAATCACTCAACATAATCGATTGGTGGTTAGCGAGAGCTTGGGTGAGACAGGTAATAACTGCCTCAAGACTTGCTGAAGCCATACTATAGCTCAGTCCATCAACCTCCGCCATCATGCCCCGAATGATATCTTGACGGTTAATATCTGCCATAGGGCTTAGATGTAGTTATGATGCTCACTTCTTTAGCAAGGGATTAGGCTCCCGCCTAAGTCGGCAGTCTAATCCCTTGCTAATATGCGGAGCGACATCATAACCCATTTAGGCGGACTCTAGCTCGTCTGCAAAAAACCAAGACTTGGTGCTGTCATCAAATTTGACGATATAGCCCCATTTGCTGCCATCCATAATCTTTTCTTCTTTGATGACACCGATCGCACCAACTTTGCTGGAGATCGCCTTACCACTACCATCTTTGAAACCACGAACACGAACTCTTTGTCCAACTTGCATAATGTTTGATTCTCGTACCGAACTCAATTAACCTTTTGTGTTTGCTTTAAAAAGTTTACATTAGATATTAACCCTATTAATTTTTTGATGGAATAGCGCCCCAAAGCAGGGTTATTCCACCAACTGAAAAATCTACAATAGCGAAGCTTTAACTTACGAGGAACGCCCCGATGCCAGTGACGATCGCCCAATTGCAAAAATGGAAACAGCAAAAGAAGCCCATTGCAGCTTTGACGGCAAGTGACTATGCGATCGCCAAATTGCTAGATCAAGCAGGTGTGGATATGCTTTTGGTGGGTGACTCTCTTGCAATGGTTGCCCTAGGACATAAAACCACACTCCCCATTACCCTTGAGGCAATGATCCACCATGCTCAAGCGGTCGGACGTGCTGTAGAGAATGCGCTACTCATTGTCGATATGCCCTTTCTAAGTTATCAGGTGAGCGCGGAAGAGGCTCTGCGATCGGCGGGACGTATTTTTAAGGAAACCGATGCGCGGGGTATCAAGCTGGAGGGGGGGTATCCCGATATGGTTGCCACGATTCGTAAATTAGTGCAAGCGGGAATGCCCGTGATGGGACATGTAGGACTAACGCCACAATCGGTGCATCGCATTGGTTATCGGGTTCAAGGTAGCACTCCCGATACCGCCGAAGAGATTTTGCATCAATCAAAGGCTTTAGTAGAAGCAGGTATTTTTGCACTGTTATTAGAAAATATTCCTGCGGAATTAGCCGCCAAGATCACAGATTTAATTCCTGTGCCTACGATTGGTATTGGTGCTGGCAAGAAATGCGATGGACAGATTTTAGTGACCCACGATGTGCTGGGCTTATCCGATTGGCAGCCCCCCTTTGCGAAGAAATATACAAATTTGCAAGAGACAATTACAGAAGCTGTCAAGCAATATTGCCAAGATGTCAGAAATCAATAAAGAGTCGGCGCAATGCGCCGACTCTTTATTTTTGCAGAAGCTCATTTATCCTATTGCAAGGTGTATAGGCGCGATCGCGAGAGGCGATCTAGCCAAGGTGCAAGAAATTTGTCGTTAGCTTTTTTCTCTTTAGGATCTTGTGTTTCAAAGGGATGAGGAGCCAAACCACGTAGTGCGGCTGTCGTTACACAAAACATCGACTTTTGGAACGAAAGACAAATTTGTACCAGTAAATCTTCTTCACCGCGATCGCTGTTTCTATACACATCCAATAAATATTGGGGTAAATAGTGACGCATATCCTGCATTAGCAATGTGGGCGGAATACCTGCGCCGCCAACGGGTAAAGGATCGGCATACAGCACACCATAATTGAAGTGTGAGATTTCAGGAGAGATTTGCTGCGCCTGTGCGTTGTAGGAAACCGTGCCACGGAAGGGGAAAGAACGGAAAAATACAGCTTCCACATAGGGGACAGCCGTATCCATTAAAAATGTTAAATTTGCCGATTTTGGCACGATCTCGTAATCGCTGCCATTGATGCTTACTTTGTAGACATAGGGAACAGCGGCGGCAGCAACTAACCCATCTTGAATATGTTTCACCACATCAGGGATACTTTTGATTTCACCCCGATCATAGCGATCGCTCAGTTCTAAAAACATCGGTGACATGAACGACCAAAAATATCCTAAAGCGCTGTAGTAGGTCATCAGGCGCACTTGCTCTGGCAAAAAGTCAGGAAACAATCGACTTAAAATTGCCATGAGGGGATTGCTTTTACTTTTTGCGGCGATCGCAGCTTTGGCGCGTTGTTTAAATTCCTCTGAGTCCAAGTAATTATCAAGTCCACCACCACCATGCCAAAACATCGCCTTCATGCAGTATTCGGCAAATTCAAAATTAATGCGATTGTGCCACCAGTGACGACCTAGCTTATTTAACGAAAAATCACCATTAAAGAATTTAAAAAATGGGAAAAATTCTAAAAATTGATATTCGGAGATATAAGTGAGATTTCGATAATATTCTCCCAATATGACACCATAGCTTTTGAGTATGCCAACGACTTCGAGTAAGTTGTCAGGACTATCTGGAAGCAATGCACCACCTTCTTCTAAGCGTTGCTTTACCGCCGCAAGGGCAGGCTCGATAGGTTTATTTTTGGTCGATACACTCATATGCAGATTTATACAATGCTTAATATATTCCTAATAATAGTTAAGCACTGATTGCAGGTTTCACATTGTTGGAGATGCTTGGAGATTTTGTGATATCTCTCAGCACACGCGCAGCATGCGCTACAGATCTAGCTACTTACCTGTAATCAGTTTTTTGCATCGCTTGAGAAATTTACGCTGAGCGATCGCTACAGGAAATATGGCTTTGACCAGTGGGGAACTAACCTGTAGACTTGCCTCATTCCAAGCATTGCGGTGGGTAACAAAGATCTCATTTTTCGCGATCGCATAGCGCAAAACATTAATTAACCGCAAAGGCATTGCCCAATAAAAGTGATAAAGCTCATTAGGATCATCAAAAAATGGACAGTCCATAAAAGCTTCCGCCTCCCGTTGTGTTGGGGAGTTGTTAAAGGTCAGGAATAGGTCATCTAGAGCATCACGTAATAGTTTCGGGGAGGTGGTCAGAGGAAAATCTACAGGCGATCGCTCTACAAGATAGCGCACAAAATTAATCACCGTTGTTTGAAAATATTGCAAACCCCAATCAAGGGCAGGTTGATTATTTTTATGCTTCAAAACAGGATTTACTGTGCCATTTGCCTGCACAGCATAATCGAGGGTAGTTCCTTCACAGCCCGCACAAAACACCTCCATCGCAGTTACATAACGAGCATCAATATGATTTCTATGTCCTGTCGAGTTAGTTAAATTAAAGAAAAATGCTAGTACCTCACCCTTATGCTTGAGGTTGCCCGTTGGTTTATCTAAAGCAAAATAAAATCCTATGGGCATTCTTGTACCAAAGATCTCAAAGGCATTTTCTAGGGAAATTTGTAAACTGCCACGCCAACCAACATCGACTAGTCCAAATGCTTGACCATCAAGCATTTTTTCCTGTTGCAGATAGGCTTTTAAAACTTCACGTTTTTGGGCAGCAACTTGGAGAATGATCTCCTGCAAAGGTTGATGCTGTTCTAACTTTGCCCGTAGTTCAATTCGTTCTGATCTAGTGAGGTTGTCTTGCCAGCGATCGCAGGGATAACCTAACTCATCAAAAATTGGTTGGGCAGATTGGCGATCGAGACACATCCGTTTGAGTAGACTTTCAATGGACAAAAGATGCGTATCATCAAACATCCATTCCCAAAACGCTTGATTAATTTCAACTACCCCTGGCATTCTCAGCGCTTGACGACTGACATATAGATAACGTAGCTCTATTTCTGGATAGATCTGTGGCGCAAGTTCCTTCGCAATTTGTAGCAATATCTCTCCATCCCTTGCCAAAAAATACAGCCGCGCAAGTTGCCGCGCCTTAGCCTGTTGCAAAATCCAGAGCGTATAGGCTGTCAAAATTGGTGCAGCCACGGATGCCGCAATGTCTCTGAGTATCCCTTCTTTAGATGTATTGGATAAAGTCGTTAGTCTGGTGTAGCGAGACAGTCCTGCCCAAAGAGAAGTTATTCCATTCGTGGTACTAGCATATTTTTGAAGTACTGATTCATATCGATTGGGATTAGCATCATTGAAATATTCAGCCTTAATGCCCAAGGAACTCGGCGTTGCAAAATCTGAATGCCAACTATTACCGATATGTGTGAGTTCTTGAGGTCGCAAGTTGCGCTCTTCAAGTACTTTTAAAAATAAATCCCCTTTTCCTTTTGATTTTCGGAATTCTGAGGATACATATAAGCGATCGCCTTCTTCCCAAAAACCATGATGTCGCAGTCTCTCCTCAAGAAAACTAGAGGGTAAATACATATCTGACAGAAATAAAATACAAGAATGCGATCGCCTTGCTTCAGCAAGCATTTGATAAGCCTTAGGGATAGGAATGAGCAATTCCCTTTCAACTTCAAGTTCGAGGTTTTTGAGTTTAGATATAGTTTCTTGGGGTATTTCTAGAGCATCAGCAAGTTCCTCATAGATTTCATCAAGGGTATTCTCTCCTCCCTCGATAAATTTGCAAGATCGATCCCTTGCATTCACACGCTCAATCTGAAACATCTTCGGTGAAATAGTGAGCCAACCAAATTGCACAGCGCGCATTCCGCAAATATAAAAAACTTCAGATGGTGTTAATACCAATCTTGTTAAAATAGTGTCAAAGATATCAAAACTACATATGCTCATAATTAATTCTGGTTTAGGTCAATGCAGTTACACAACTTCTTAAAATAAAATTCTCATCGCTTATGCGGACTATGGGGACTTTTTAAATGTGTTTAAGATTTGCAAAAAGTCTTCAGTCAACTTTGTATAACTCATTTCTTCATGGATTGCAGTCCGATCAAATCTCAGTGGAGAGCCAGATAGCTTCGCCGAAAATACTAGATTGATCACCTCACACATGGCATCTATATCCATAGGCTCAACAATCCATACACCTGCTTTCCCATTGAGATAATTCCAATTTTCTCCCTTAGGAATAGCTGCTAATATGGGGCGATCGGTCATAAGGTACTCATAGGTCTTGACCGAAATTCTCCCTCCATAATTGCCATCAGGTCTTGCTGGCAAAGTCAGTAGTAATAGATCAGCCTGTCTAGCCATTTGAATTACCTGTGAATGGGGAGTTTTGCCAAATACATTAACTAGTCCCTTTAAGCCTTGATCTTCTAAAACCTGATGGACAATATCATCTGGAAATCCATTGCCATATATTTTTAGATGTAACTTGTCTTGCCAACTAGGATTTTGGGCGATCGCTTGCTGCATGGCTTTACCAATAAAGACAGGGCTAGAACTACGATAATCAATCTTCGCTCTGATATACCAACCCAATCCCATCCAAAAACGATAGAGCTGTTTAAAATAATTCTTTTCTTCCTCAGGCTTTAAAAATTCATACCATCCATTCATACCACCTGTATAAATGATATCCAATGAATCATTGACTGCATTAGGTTGCGATTCATCAGTTCCAGAATCAATTGGCAAATTGTAGTCAGATGGATCAATGCCACAACGGATTAAATGAAATTTAGCCCGTTGATCAGGAGCTTGCTGCTTTTGGGCAATTTCTAAATTAACTTGAGAAACATATACTAAAGCATCCGCATGACGACCATAGAGATACTCTAAACATAGCTCTAGGCGATGATGTATCCAAGTGGGAGTAGCTGCGTGCATATCAGTACAGGTGATCGAATCATTTAAGTTAAATATCAACGGTACTCCCGTAAGCCATTTGAGAATGATGCCAGTAATACTTGCAGAATATGGCATCAAAAAAACTAACATCACATCAGGCTTTTCCTGCTTAATGATTTGATACCCTTTAATTAAAGCTGGAAGAACCCAAAACACAGATTTATCTGGCCAAATGAATAAGTCTAAAAACTTGCTAAGCTTTAGTTTGTTGAGAATATCAATAATTAATTGAGGTGTCCAAGGCTTTACGATATGAATTTTAGTTGAATCATTTAAAAATGCATTTTCTGTATCCGTTAAACCAATGATATTCCAATCTTTTTGAAAGCCAGATAGCAATTTAGAAACTCTGTTTGCAAGGGGATTTATTTTAGGTGGAAAAATATGAGATATGCAGAAAAGCGTTGGTTTAGAAGTTAATATCTCAGTCTCAATTTGTTTTTGATCTGGCGCATTAGTTGTCATAATATTTTAGTTTATATATTTATAGAAATTTTATACAAATCTGAATTCAGTGATACTTTTGTTTAAATCCTTAGATCACATTCATCCAGAATTTATGTCTGATATCACTTACATAATGTCGCATTGCAATTTGCTTAGTGGCAAACTGATCAGGATATATAAATTGATCGTCAACATTCATAATATATTTGTCACTGGCAAGAGCTACACCATGATTCTGCTTAATTGTTAAATTAACGATTGTCTGTTCAGAGAAATAATTGGGTGGTTCGGATAATTTCGCTAATCTCTGTATAGCATCATTCCAATCTAAGGCTTTTTTGAATAGGATAAACCCTGCGTTAATAGGCTCTTGCATTTCACCATCGTCATAGATGAGGCGACGATCTAGCGAATTTTTGCAATCGGGTAAATAATAGGTATATGTATCGTTAGATGAGGCTAAATCTGCTAAATCAGAAGCACCCTCAAAAAAGAGAATATCTGAGTCAGTATATAGAGTTGCACTATCAATAGGAATAGACATCAAGGCAGCTAGTTTCTTACCCATTGCTTGCTGGGAAGCATATTCGTACACTGATGGTGGTAAATCTTCTCTTTGAAATGTGGTCAGAAGTTGGACTTCAACACAGGGATGGATTTTACGGAGTAGTTCAATACTTTGTTGAGTGTAACTTCCATCAGACATGATGGTAAATGCTTGAGGAATTCCTACATAACGCAAAAAAGAACGTAAGCTCGCGACCTGTTCTGGCAAATCTCGTTCACAGGATAGGGCATAAACCTTGATTGGTAATTGGCGATCTTGCTTGATCGGAAAATTAACTAGAGTGGAAATACTAGATTTATAAATGGAGCGAAGAAATTTTCCTTGGATTTTTGCTGCGTGATAGCCAATATTGACCATTGATTTTTCCGTAAATTAGTTAAAGTGTGATCTACGCTAATATTGCGTAATTATAGTGACAAATGCTATTGAAAATCTCTATATATCACTTTCTATTCCGCTTAGATGTAGATGGATAGAGCCAAAAACTGAGTAATTGGGTGAGATATGGCATTACTGGATAGGTTAGTAATGCAGAAACAAAGATAACCGAGATAAATAAGCCTAATAGATCTGGAAGACCTTGCAAGAATGGATTGAGAACTAATTTAGCTAATATTATCAGAGGATATACCGTGATCACACCAATAATAACCTGTTTATAATATGCAGGTTGTGGTGGATTTGGTAGTGAACTTTTAGGTAAGTTAAACCATAGTTCTAGTCCATTGGGGAGATGTTGTTGCGATCGCTTAGCGATAAATTCTTTAGACTTACGCATCCAGTTTTGATAAACGGACGAAGTCAACCAATCTTTGCAATGTTCATAGTTATCGAATTTGACAATTACTACATATTCGGGATATTGATGATCACGGGGACGAATGACATCAACCCCGATGAATCCTGCAAATTGTTGCGCTGCCTGATTAACCTCTTTTGTCCAAGCTTCATATTCCTCTATGCGATTTGGTTCAACAACTTCTGAGATGACTAAAGTAATCGGATCTGAATGCTGTCCCGATGTCTGCATAGAATTATCACCAATTAAATAGGCATAGCTAAATTATAAAACTTCACAACCCTAGGAGAACAATTGTCTTCTTCTAATTCCTACTAGAAGCCATATTCTCAAATTTAGTTAAGCGTGGTTCAAATAATAATTTGACTGTGCCAACAGGCCCATTACGATGCTTTGCAATAATGATCTCAGCAACTCCGCGATCTGGGGTATCGGGATTGTAATATTCATCACGATATAGGTTAATGACCAAATCCGCATCTTGCTCAATGCTGTTATGGACATAAAATCCATTGGCAGCGAAGTTAGACAAGCTCGATACAGTTAAGTCATATACCATTTCCTCTTCCCGTAAATCAATGGCTTCTACTTTGTCCCAATAGATATCACTAGTAGCTAGATTGAGAATATCTGTTGACTTGAGAATCCCAGCTAACTTATAAGCTCTATCTCTGCTAATTGCACTTTTATGTAAGCTAGTACCGCAGTATTTCATGCCAAGACTAGCTTGCATTTGCCTAGTACTTAATCCAAGTTTCTCTCTAGCAGTATTAATGTATATTGCCCATGCCTCTTTAGGTATAATATCTCGATTAGTATTAGCTTTTCCAGAGTTATTTATATACAAATTAACTGCTTGCAATCCTTCTTGTTTATATTTACCAACAGCACCCACAAGATTGATAAATCTTTCTAAGTCGGGCTTTCCTCTTAAGACAACCTGATATTGATCGCGACCTTTTTTTCCTTGAGAGACAGTTCTTAGGGTGGCATTAATGCCGAGTCTGAGCAAGAGAGCCTGTACACCTCTTGATAATTTTTCACTACTAGATGCGTAGTAAACTGCGGGATAGAAAGACTTCTTGCTTGCGACAATACAGCCATCTGTAGCCCACAAATGACGGAGAAAGATAGCGATCGCATTTTCAGGTTGTTCAAAAATTTGATTTGGAATAAACTTTTCGTGCGATCGCAAACCAAATATGCCTAGGTTCTCTAACCATTTAGTAATAGGATTTTTAACGCCATGAGTTAGATTGCTTGTAGATGCTAAATAAACTTGATACCAATCTCTTTCTTTTTTGATCCTTGGTGAAATTTGATCGCGAAATACTGCGGTTGCTAATCCAGCTACTAATTCTGCTAGATCTAATTCTCTAGTTGTGTATTGAATGGCATGTCTTGGCAATGTACAGCTATCACCGATTAAATGTCCTAATAAAGCTAGTTCAGCATCACCAATTGTTTGTAATTCTGGACAAGGAATTTGACGGGGTGTGGCAATGCGATCGCCTATTTGGATTTCATCAAGTCTTTTCCAGCCCTGAATGGTCAAGAATTTATGATTGGCTGTAGCTTTGAGCGATCGCCCTAGCTGCGTTCTTAGTTGATATACAGGTTTAGATCCAGTACAAAAAGCATTACTCACGAGCGCCCGTTCCATTTTGAAGGTTTGGGGATTGACTGCCCAGATTGCAAAATTGGATTTGCCAACCAGATCGCGAATGGGAACTTCGGCTCCTGTATCTGCCATAGTGATTAAAGAATCTCCACTCAGACATCCAGATTCTCTTAAATCTGAAAGCATCGGACGCTTATTAGTTCTTGCTTCTACACCTCGACTTAACTGGGATAGCGCAATTACGGGAACATTTAATTCACGGGCTAGGGCTTTAAGCGATCGCGTAATTCTCGAAATCTCTTGTACACGATTATCGGAACCTGATCCTTCCATTAGCTGCAAGTAATCAATCAGAATTAGACCAAGTACACCTCCCTTTTCTGATTGCAAACGTCGAGCCTTAGAACGCAATTCGGTAATGGGAGGATTAGGAGTATCGTCGATAAATAGTGGAAGTTCAGAAAGTCCACTAATCGCCATTGCTACGGTTCCCCATTCATTTTCGCTAATCTGTCCAGTGCGAAGACGATTACTATCGATGCCCATGTCACTAGAGCGAACTTTGGACTGACTAGCTAGGAGGCGATAAACTAATTGCTCCTTGGACATTTCCAAACTAAAGATCGCCACAGGTAATCTATGGATTTCTGCCATTTTGCGAGCTAGTTCGAGTCCGAAAGCTGTGTTATGGACACAAATATCATTGGCAACAAAATTATGAGTTTCAGGAATAGTCAAGTCATAAACTTGCTTTTCGCCGACAAATTCGATCGCTGTAATTTTGTCCCAATAAATATCGCTAGTGGCAAGATTTTGTAATGATAGGCAATCAATAGCTGTAGCTAGTTTTAGTAATCTCTCTCTAGTAGGGGCGCGTTTACCCACATGGATATTTGAGCTATTAATACCTGCGGCTCGTGATAATTGCTGCCAAGATTGCTCACCTTTAGCAATTGTCAAATCATGCCAAACTTCAACAGGTATTAAATCAGTATTAGTTTGATATCTTTTAGCGCATAAAGCCGACTTTGCCTTACTAATTGAATCTTCTTTCCCAAAAATGCCAATTTCATCAATTAGAATTTGCAATGACAAAGCATCAGTAATATCTAATTGCCAACAGTAACGAATTTCTTGTTTGTATTTAACAGATTTGTGTTTAAGTTTCGCAATAACGCCAAAGCGTAATAATAAATGTTGAACTTGACGAGCTAACTTTTCGCTAACAGTGGCATAACCTGATTGGACTTGACCACTACTTAAAACAGATATCCATCCATCAGTAGCTAGTAATCGATTTAAGAATAAAACAATTAAAGACTTTTCTAAACGAAAAACAAAATCTGGAATTATTTTGGAATAGGCATTCTTACCCCAAATTTCTAAATCCCTTAACCAAGTAATTAGGGGATTACCTGAGCCTCTTTTTTTTGCCATAGTATGCAGCGTTGCAGCGCGATCGCCATGAGTATCAATTGTCACCTTTAAACTAGGAGAAAATTGCTCGACCGCCCAAATAAAATCATCTTGAATTTTGGGATTAATATTCGTAAATCGGGGACTAGTTTCAGTTAAACAACCATCGCCTAAGAGATAGGCTAATAGCTTGATTTCACAGGGGCGACTTACTTCTTTCCCAAAAACTGCAATCTTACGTGGGAGAGCAATCTTGTCACCTACACATAACTTAGCTAGTTGCTGCCAACCTGTAATCGTTAGAAATGGATGGGTTAAAGTAGTTTCAATTTGTCGTCCTAACGCTGTTGTGACACGAAATACAGGCTTGATGCCATCATCGATAAAAGCTGATGGTTCCGTCAAATCAAACCGCCAATTCTCTCTCAAGGTTAAAAGATTGGGTTTGGTTTGAAGTTGTTGATATTGCTGATAGATTGCTTCGATAGTACTGATACTGCCATCGGCTAAAACCAATTCACTATCAAAGGCTAGACATTTACCCATTGATGGACGACCTGCGAGGATAATCAGATCCGATCGCTGCAAGCCATTGGTCATCGCATCAAAATCGTAAAAACCTGTAATTAAACCTGTAGCCGTTGAATTACCTGTACCAAGGGAATTAAAGCGATTTTCTAGTTCGTAAAAGGTTTTCGTGAGAATGTCGGCGGCAGGAACTAGACCTTGTTGAGCGCGAGATTGGGTGACAGCAAAAATTTTCTGCTCAGATTGATCAAGGAGTTGAGCTAGTTCGAGTTCATTGCTATAGCTAATATCAACTACTCCTCGAGCCGCCTCTGCAAGCTTACGTCGGGCATACTTATCGGCAACCAGTTGAGCATAAAAGTCAATATTGACGGCGCTAACGGTGCGATCGCAAAGTTGAGCAATTTTTGATTGACCACCAATTTTTTCGAGCATGTCGCGATCGCTGAGCCATGTGGTCAAGCTCATCATGTCCGTGGGATTCGACTGGTTATGCAACATCAAGCAAGCCCGAAAAATTTCCTGATGGGCCGCTACATAAAACATTTCAGGACGCAAAGTATCTAAAACTCGCGAAACTGCCTCTGGGTCGATTAAAATTCCACCTAAGACAGCCTCCTCTGCCTCAATATTTTGTGGGGGTAAGCGATCGCTGATAGATTCAAATTCTTTGCTCATATACCTACGGACTAGGAAAGCCAGCAAAATTAGAGACTGGTTTTGAGTGCATCCCTAATTCTATAGCTATAGCCACATAAAACCCAAACGAGAGTTCGCGATGCGATGGATCGCATCGATCTTTCACTACAAGTAAAAATGTCACAGCTACTATTTATAGGACTTACACAATGAGTAAATTTGGCGCGGGCTTTTGCCCGCACCAAATTTACTTAAAAACCCGTAAATTCGTTAAGCCTGCGTAATTCCTATTTATATTTAGTTAACGTCAGTTCGGGTTAAGCTGGCAGATTTTACAATCCCAAGGGTAAAAGCCTTGCTACGCAAGGCTTTTACCCTTGGGATTTAAGAGAGGGTTTGCGTAGCAAACCCTCTCTTAAATCCCATTTCAAACTATCTCCAACTCGCGTTAGTTATGTTTTCTAGGTGTGCGAAGTACAAACATGATCTCTGATACTCACAACTAATTTGGGATTGATATATAGTGCATGTAGTCGTGAGTAACTTGATATGGGATTTGAGGAAGCCTTTGCTTTTGTTGTAGCAGGTTGCGTGGCAAGCTACTACCAGCGATCGCAACAGGGAGAGCGTCAGGAGCAAACAATATTTCTATGGATTTTGGCAATTGTTTTTCCTAGTTTGGCGATCGCATGGACAATTCTTAACCAAACTTCTTTACCATTAACTTTTACAGTGGTTGGCTTTTTGTTGGGGACTTGGATTTATCGTAGGTCTTCAAGAGACAACCATGAAATTATCAATCTCACACCTACAGAAGAAAAGCAACTCAGGAACTGCTTCTCCCCAACTACTTATCACCTCAAGGATCTAGAGTACCATCCTCAAGAAATTTACTGTCGTGGTAGCCTCCGATCGCAAAATCACAAATACGCCTACGACACCATTAGCCAAAATATCCAAAAAATATTTGGCGATCGCTTTCTTTGCTATTTACAAGAAAGCCCCATCGAAAACCGAGGTAGAGGCTTTGGGGCATCATCCAACGATCAGCAATTAAACAACTATTGCTTTCATTTAATTCCTAACCAAAACATTGCTCAATTTGAGCAATCAGGATTTAGGAAGCGATTTTCTTACTCGTCTTGGATAGCGAGCGTTGTTAGCATTATCCTCACTGCATTCACAGTGCTAGTAGTGGGAGCAAAAGTTTATCGCCTTGAAGATTTAAACCTTAACAATTTACAAACAGGCCTTCCCTACCTGCTTGGTATAGCCAGCATATTTGGGGCAAGGGCGATCGCTCAATATGCCATCGCCAAAAAATACAAGCTACGATTCGAGCCGCCCATCCTATTACCCTGCTTTGGTGGATTTGGTTTACTGGGAAATCTGCATCTCCATCCTCAAATATCTCCAAACCCTAACAATCAACGGCGTATTCTATTTGATTTAGCTATAATTTCTACTACCGCAAGTTTAGGCATTTCCATAATTTTATTAATTTTGGGCAATTGGCTATTAGTCCCCACAGAATCTACCAATTCTGCGATCTCCACCTCTCTCTTAATGCCCAATCTCCATAGCTTTGATTTTAAAAGCTCAATTTTTGTAACGTTATTGCAGGCTATTTTTTCTATAGATAAATCTGCAACTATTTCAACCAATACTTCTGAGATCACGCAGATCCTTTCACCACTTACCCTAGCAGGCTGGACTGGGTTAGCCCTCAGCGCTTTACAAGTACTACCCTTCGGACTCCTCGATGGCGGCAATTTAGCGATCGCCATGTTTGGACATCGGCAAACTACCCTAATTGCAAGGATTACCAGAATCGTACTACTAGCGATCGCCTTACTTGCTCAGCCTTGGTTAAGAATTTACAGCCTATTATTATTTTTGCTGCCTGCCCCACCGCCCTCAATTGTAAACGAAAGTATAGAAATTGACAGAACCCGCGATTTACTAGGGATAGGGTTAATGGCAATCGCCTTGCTAATTATTCTCCCCATGCCCAAATCTATTTTCTAAAATGTCATCGTTTTATTTTGGCAAAAGTCTTGACTAGTGGCACTTTCAATAAAATACTAGGATTTATTTACATGGCTTTTGTTTCTCAAATACAAGGGTTATCAGTAACTTTTTCTTTTTAAAGTTAAGAAAATATCACTTTGTACAAACCTTCATTTATGGGGTTTAACTAAATTTCAAGGTGTAAATGTAATTTTGGCATTATCATTAACTTTGGCATTAGGTAGCCACGCTTTGTTGCTACTGGTAACATCAGTTAAGTCAACAGTAGACACATGTTCATCCTGAAGCGCCAAGACGTTGAAATCGTCAACGTCCAAAACCCACAAAACAAAGATCAACAAATACCGATTTTGCAGTATCAGGGGCAAACATTTCGGTTACTCAACATGTTTGGCGATAATCGAGATGAAGCTTTAGCGCTTTGGCGTGACTTAACTGATAACAAAGGCAAAGCTTGCGTATTATTGGAAGAGCCTCAACGCTTTAGTGTCTGGGGCAGGGTCAAGCTCGACCAAATTCACTCAGTAGCCACTGATAGTTCTTCGGCGGGTACACATCTTGTCCAAGGTTGTTTACTCATATTGCAAGCTGTATATCTTGAAGTTGAAGATCTCCTTGGCGTACGACAAGCAGGTTCATTTAAGCAAGATCTACTCAAGTTTATGCAACAGGGTAAGTTTGCCCAAAGTGAATCGATCTCAGCACTGGAAGCCGTTTTATCAATTAATCCACTTAATAGTGTACAAATCCCCAACTGGGATGAAGGCAAATTGCAGCTGCTTTTAGGGGAGCTACATCGACTTGCCTCTTCCTATTTTGGAAATGATAGTTTTGTCGATAGTGCGATCGATGCTTTAAACGAATTACCCGAATCAGTTTCAGTAACTGCTTGGCTGAAAAAAACTCCCAAAGGTAAACTTTGGCAGTAATTATTAATAATTACTTGATTTCTGTTTTTACTTTAAAATTCATAGCTTGTCGTAGCTATTTGTTATTTTTAGTTCTTTAATACTGCATTTCTTATGGTTGTAGCCAAGGTTCAAGATACATGAGTAGAGCCAAATCTTCTTCCCCATCAGGGATTTCCACACAATCTATTATTTGGGCAGCGATCGGATGGGCAACCTTAGCCTTGATGTTCTATCTATTTCTTAGCGCACCTACTGATGGACCACATATCATTAAGCCCGAAGAATGTAACAAAGTAGTTAAAGACTTAATCGTAAGACCAAATTGGTATCGTTATGGAACATATATCTTCCAAACTGTAGCGATCGCCTTTTCAGGAATACTATGTTTGCGTAATTGGCGTAGTCCTAAAATTATTAGCGGTCGTAATGTCTGGCTAGGACTAGGATTAGGTATCCTATCCTGGGGTATTGGCAACTTAATTTTTGGATACTTAGATTTTCAATATCAAAGTGGATTAATAGCAGGTGGAGCTAAGGGCGCACAAAATCTGGTTAAAACCTTTCCCTCGATCGCCGATATTTTCTTTACAGCAACCTATGTGTTTTTATCATGGGGCATGGCGATGTCCGTAATTGGTCGGAGACTCAATCTTTATCCCAAGCAGTGGGGTGTTGTTGGGGCAGTTGGTTTTGTTGGGGTGGGGCTTGCAGCCTATGTTACTTTTGGTGCAGGTGGTGGTTTTACGCTTGACACAGGTAAAATCCTAAATATTGTTTACGCTCTAGGCGATATCTGGCTCTTAATTGTCGCTACCATTCTTTTGCTCGCTTTTTGGGGTGGCAAAGCAGCACAGTCTTGGAGATTACTCGGTAGTGCTGGGATCGCAATGTTTTTTAGCGATTTATGGTTTAACTACAGCATCAATATCAGTGATATTTGCAAAGCAAAACCCTATCAAAGTGGTGAGCCTGCGGAATTCTTCTGGATTCTTGCTTTTATTCTGTGGGGAATGGCAGCCGCTTTAGAATTTGATTTATCCTCACGTCCAACAGGACGAGGTCGTCGAGGTTAACAGATAAAAAAGGCGGCGCGATGCGCCGCCTTTTTTATCTGTAAAAGAGAAATATGACTTAGTTAACACGAGTTCGGGATAATTTGAAACGGGCTTTGAGGGAGGATTTGCGTAGTAAATCCTCTCTCAAAGCCCAAAAGTAAAAGCCTTGCGTAGCAAGGCTTTTACTTTTGGGCTTGTAAAATTTGCCAGCTTAGCCCGAACTGACGTTAGTTACAAAAATGGTAACGAGAGCTGAAGCAAATTTTTTAACTACTAAGATTCAATCAGCAAACTTATTCAACTATTTAGCTTAGCAAAACTAATTAGGTAAAAAAATGGCAAAAAATCCTAATCCAATTTTTGGTAACAGCTTTATTCAAGGAACTAGTCTGGATGACGATATCTTTGGTTCCTTGGATGTAGATGTCATTCATGCTGGAGCAGGTAACGATATTATTTGGGGTGATGGACGTGATTCTATAACAGGTCTATCACCTATTTCTGGAAAGGTAGACATAATTTATGGCGAAGATGGTGATGATGTCATCTACGGTGGTAATGAGGCTGAGGATTCAATAAATCCAGCTAAAGACCAACTATATGGCGGTGCAGGCAATGACTATCTCTTTGGTGAAGGAGGTCATGATGTCCTCGTTGGTGGCATTGGCGATGATTCTCTAAATGGTGGTACTGGTAATGACGAGCTATATGGCGATGATGGTAATGACAGTCTTACAGGAGGTCGTGGCAATGACATTATTGACGGAGGCAGTGGCTATGACACTTTATATGCTAGTGGTGGTAGCTTCACTTTAACCAACAATCAGCTTATCTCTAACT
This sequence comes from Pseudanabaena sp. Chao 1811, assembly GCF_027942295.1. Lineage (NCBI taxonomy): Bacteria > Bacillati > Cyanobacteriota > Cyanophyceae > Pseudanabaenales > Pseudanabaenaceae > Pseudanabaena > Pseudanabaena sp. Chao 1811. The sequence continues at coordinate 455,130 of NZ_CP101416.1, read as the reverse complement.
CTCTAGGAACTGATACACTCACCAGTATTGAGGCTGCATTTATCATTGGTGGTGGTGGCGATGACATTTTAGATGCCAGTGCTTTTACAGGAGGAGGTTTAGCTGGAGCAAGAGTTACTCTATTTGGCAGTGACGGCAATGACACGATTAAAGGTAGCTCAGGCAACGATAATCTGCAAGGCGGCAGTGGTACTGATCAAATTTTTGGTGGTGCAGGCAATGACGAAATCTATGCTGGTAGTAATACTCAGTTAACTCCCGATATCCTCGTTGGCGGTTTTGGCAGTGATATTCTTGTAGGTAGTGGTGGCAATAACCGCTTGACGGGTGTGGATATTATTGGACTAAACCGTGGCTTTGCTGAGGTTGATACCCTCACTGGCAATGGCGGGAATGATGTCTTTGTTTTGGGAGATACCAATGCAATCTATTACAATGATGGCTATATGCGTGCTTCAGGAGCCGTTGAAGGATTTGCCAAAATTACTGACTTTAACTCTGGCGATAAAATTGAACTCAAGGGATCAAGCAGTAACTATATTCTCATGAGTTATAGCAGCAACGGCATCTCTGGCACTGGCATCTATGCAAAACTTGCCACAGGTATGGGCATGATGTCGACTTATAACGAATTAATTGGAGTCGTCCAAAATATTGCCCCAACAGCACTTAGTTTAACTAGTGGGAGTCAATTTAACTATGTTTGAATTCTGAAACGAAAAAGAGGGACTGTTTAATAATCCCTCTTTCTTTTCTTTCTTTTAATATGCACCGTTTCCTTTCGGGAAAATTACCACCAAAATAGTTTTAAAAATCAATTTGACATCTAGCCAGAAACTCATCAGTCGTACATAACTAGCATCAATTTGGATACGCCGGGAATATGGAATATCATTGCGGCCTGAAACTTGCCATAACCCTGCAATTCCCGGACGTACACTAAGTACTTTATCGATTGATGAACCATATTTAATCAGTTCAGCTCTAACCAATGGTCTGGGACCGACCACACTCATATCGCCAACTAGAACATTCCAAAACTGAGGTAATTCATCTAGGCTTGTTGTCCTCAAGAACTTACCAATCTTGGTAATTCGAGGATCATGCTTGAGCTTAAAGGATGCTTCATATTCAGCTCGACTAATTGGACAGGAATTCAAATAATTTTCTAGAACTTGGTCAGCCCCATTAATCATAGTTCTAAACTTAATGCACTTGAATTCTTGACCATGTAAACCCACTCTAGGATGGATATATAAAACAGAGCCACGAGAACTGATGAAAACTAAAATCGCGATCGCTAAATAAAGTGGCGAAAACACAGTTAGAACGATTGATGCAAATACAATATCAAAGATTCTTTTTCCCCAAGTTGCATAATGATCTGTGCGATTTGTGACTGATCTCGTAACTGTTTTCTTTGTTCTGAGGCTCGCTTGACTATTTTCGTTGCTTCTAGTAATCATCAAATCTCTACACCACACCACATAGTTGAACTAATCATACAATGCCTGTCTACTTTTATTGGGGCGATGACGACTACCAAATTTCTCAAGCAGTCAAAAAGCTAATTGATACCTATGTCGATCCGATGTGGCGAGATTTTAATTATGTCAAAATCTATGCTACGGCTGATCTGGAGGTAATGGATGGGCTAAACCAAGCGGTGACTGCACCCTTTGGGATGGGGAATCGATTGACTTGGCTAGCGGATACAGCGATCGCCCAACGATGTTCAGAACCGTTGCTAGCAGAGCTAGAACGAACTTTTAATCATTTACCTGTAGACTCCTATATCTTGTTTACCGCATCCAACAAACCTGATGGGAGAGCCAAATCTACGAAGTTATTGCAGAAGTATGCCCAAATATTAGAGTTTTCGTTAATACCACCTTGGAAAACTGACGCGATCGCTCAACTAGTTAAGCAAGCGGCGACAGAAATTGACTTGAAATTGTCGTCAGATGGGGTTGATTTGTTGGTTGATGCAATTGGCAATGATACCCGTCGCTTAACAATGGAATTGCAAAAATTGCAACTATCTCATCATGGCAACAACAAACCTCTAACTGCTAAAGAAATTGCACCACTTGTCCAAGCATCTGCTCATAACAGCTTGCAATTGGCGAGTGCAATTCGTTCAGCAAATGTGAGTCAGGCACTTACTTTAATTGCTGAATTACTCCGAAACAATGAAGTTGGTTTGCGAATTTGTGCAACCTTAGTGGGACAGTTTCGCACATGGCTCTGGATTAAGCTCATGCAGGAGTCGGGTGAACGCGATGACAAGGTGATCGCGGAGGCTGCGGAAATTGGTAATCCTAAACGAGTTTATTTTTTAAAGCAAGAGGTACAGGGGTTGAATAGTCAAAAGTTAATGCGATCGCTAAGTATCTTGTTGCGATTAGAAGCCGATCTGAAGCATGGTAAAGACGAAACTGCGACTCTCCAAACTGCCATCATTGAGTTATGTCAAACAATGGCTAAATAGAAAAAGCATCACAAAGTGATACTTTTTCCCTTGGGAGAGATTGAGAAACAGGATCGCTGCTACGATGAGAATTAGATCATTTACTTAGAAATATGTCCGAAAATTCCGCAACAGTTACAGTTGCACTTAGTAGCGATAATCAACCTAATCGCAGTTATGACATTGCGATCGCTGCCCATAGCCTCAACAATTTGGGCACAAAATTAGTAGAAATTGGCTTAGGCAAAAAAAGCAAAAAGCTTCTGATCGTCTCTAATCCTGTCATTTACAAGCATTATGGTGAGACCGTACATAATTCTTTAAGTAATGCAGGTTTTGATGTTGCTCATTTGATTCTTCCCGCAGGTGAACGCTTTAAAACTGCCAACTCTCTCCAAAAAATTTATGATGCTGCCCTTGAGCATCGCTTAGAACGTTCATCGGCAATTGTTGCCCTTGGTGGTGGTGTAATTGGTGATATGTCAGGCTATGCGGCGGCAACTTGGTTGCGCGGTATTGATCTAGTACAAGTACCGACCACGCTTTTGGCAATGGTGGATTCAGCGATCGGTGGCAAGACGGGGATCAATCACCCACAGGGCAAAAACCTGATCGGAGCTTTCTATCAACCTCGCCTAGTCTGGATTGATCCTGAAGTTCTCAAAACCTTACCTGCCCGTGAATTTCGCTCAGCAATGGCAGAGGTAATTAAATATGGTGTGATCTGGGATCGGGAGTTATTTGATTTATTAGCTAAATGCGATCGCCTCGATCAATTGCGCTATATTTCCGATGAGCTTTTGCAAACCATTCTCTATCGTTGTGCTAAAGCCAAGGCTGAAGTAGTATCCAAGGATGAGAAAGAAGGAAATCTTCGTGCCATTCTTAACTATGGTCACACCGTTGGCCATGCGATCGAATCCGTTACCAACTATCGCCTCTATAATCACGGTGAAGCCGTTGGTTTAGGGATGCTCATTGCTGGGGCGATCGCAGTTGATCTCGGGCTCTGGTCTGCGGAAGATCAAGCCCAACAGGTTGCTCTGATTGCCAAAACTCGTTTACCGCAAACCCTACCTGCGGACATTGATCAAGAAGCGATCGTTGAGTCCCTATCTACCGATAAAAAGGTTGAAGCGGGCAAGGTTCGATTCATTTTGCCCACTGCGATCGGTCATGTCACCCTAAGCGATCGAGTAACTGGGGATCTAGTTAAACAAAATTTACGTCAAATTTTGACATAATCACTTGACACATCAAAGGGTAGTTCGTACTATACTTAAACGTTTATGTCAAGCAAAAATATTGCTAAGCTTAGGCATACATTTGTAAACCATTAGTAATTCAACCCCATACCCAAAGAGTCTAGACAACAGAGATTTCATGACTAAAAAGCCAATTAAAGACCTCCCCCAAATCAACGAACGCATCAGATATCCAAAAATTCGAGTCATTGATATGGAGGGGGAGCAGCTCGGCATCCTGACCCCAAAAGAAGCCTTGAAAATGGCTGAAGAAAAAGAGCTAGATCTTGTATTAGTCAGCGACAAAGCCGATCCTCCTGTTTGTCGGATCATGGACTATGGCAAATTCAAGTTTGAGCAAGAAAAGAAGGCAAGGGAAGCTCGGAAAAAACAACATACTTCTGATGTTAAGGAAGTAAAGATGCGCTACAAGATTGAAGAACATGACTACAAAGTGCGAATCAACCATGCGGAGCGCTTCTTAAAGGAAGGAGACAAGGTTAAGGCAACAGTAATGTTCCGTGGACGTGAGATCCAACATGTCGATCTTGCTGAAGTTCTGCTCAATCGGATGGCTAGCGACCTTGAAGCTGTTGCTGAGATTCAGCAATATCCAAAGCGTGAAGGTAGAAATATCACCATGTTGATGGCTCCCAAGAAATAGTCTTGCAAGCAAAATTAAAAAGCCTCGCAATGCGAGGCTTTTTAGTTTTTTGTCGTCGACTGAACTATCGAGGAGGATTTAATGCTGGTATAGAAATAGGAGTAGGTTGAGTATTTGGAGAAGTCGATTCTTGACTATTATCTGTAGATGCAACTACGGGCGCTCCCACAGGTCTTAAAACCTCCACTCCATTTTGTTGTAAGACAACTATTGGTGGTTCAGAATTAGTATCAATACGTTTAACTAGCACCTTCCCTCTAGAAATAAACTGACCAGCTCTCACATTGCGTGCGGTTGACTCATCAGGTGCTTGAATGATCGCATAAACCGTACCTCCAACCTCAACTGTACCTGTAACTAAAGTACCTTCCGCTGCTTTGGTGTCAGGAGGAATAACAACTTTTTTAATCACATTAGACGTTCTGACAACCACAGCGGCTCTGAGCTTTGGCTGCTCTTTGGGCTTAGCTAATAGTTCCTCTAATTTTGGGACGGGGTTGATAATTGTACTAGTAAAGGGATCACGAGCTTGCTTAGAGTCAGCATTGACTTTCTTTTCTAACTCTTGCACTCGAGCCTGCTTATCAGTGGTAGCAATTAACTCTTGCGTTTTTTGACCAGCCACAAATGGCGTTTTAAAAGATTCTTGAGCTGGAGTTGCCGCTGCTTTTGGAGCAGTGTTTGTGGTAGTTGCCTCAGCAATTGTTGGCAATGGCTTACCTTCTTCCGCAAGCCTTCTCATGGCTTCGCAATCAGTCCCTGGGGCAAATTTCCCTGTTTTGGTAACACCTTGCCTGAGTTCTCTTGCAGTGCTGATCGTACATTCGGTTGGTGTACCCTCACCGCAAGCACTAAGGATTGTAGTAATGCTAAGAATCACGCCAGCTAGGTAATAGATACGCATAAAAAAGTTCCTCTGCTGCCTACTTGTTTTTCGGTACAGCGTCATCCGATGTTGTCGATTTTGACTGCAAGATAGTAAAGCATTATGGTCATTTTGGCAATCATTAACAAGAGATAACATTAAGTTTTACCAATAAAACTCCAGAAGAGTTTGGCGGCGCGCCGCCAAACTCTTCTGGAGTTTTGATTTTTTTCTAACACAAACGGCGACAGCTATACTTTTAGTAATAGCCATTGACGGAGAAATTTGTGGAAATTACATCTGAAGTTTATCAAGGTCAGTTTGGTGAGTTTACGATTACTGAGAGCGATCGCCTAAGTGTGATTATCTATCGCAGTGCCTTAGCGATCGCGGCAGTATGTTTTAGCGTAGGAGCGTTGTTAGTGCTACTACAGCCAAGTAATCCTCAAATCCTAAATTGGTTAACTTGGCTATATTGGGGATTTTCGCTAGGTTTAGGGGTTGCACTTTGGACGATCCATATTTATCTAGAATTACTTCATCGGGTGTTGCAGCTATTTTGGGCGATTGGCGCGATCGCTTCGGTCGGTATTGCTTTGTATTTCCCAGAACCTTTAGCGATCGCAATTTACGAACATCCGATCGCTTTAATTGGTGTCGGTTTTAGTTTTGCCGCTCTAACTGGGATTTTCTTTAAAGAATCTTTTTGTTTTAATCGCTTTGAAACTAAATTTTTAGTTCCATTATTGCCAGTATTGATTCTTGGTCACTTGGTGAGTCTTCTGCCCATAGCGATCGAGCAAAGTTTATTAGGTACTTGGGCAGTTTTATTTATGATTTTTGCAATTCGTAAATTAAGCCAAGAAATCCCCTCAGACATTGGCGATAAATCAGTATTTGCTTATCTCAAAGCCCAAAAGCAACAAGCAGCTTAATACAAACATGAATAAAGCTTTTACTTCTCAGGCAGATGAATGGACAGAGGCAATCACCCCGGTACAGCAGCGCTACGATCGCGAATATCGGAATGAAGCATTTGATTTACCCGCAGAGGTGGAGTCGATGCCACTATTTCGAGAATGGGTGAGCCATACTCTAGCGGGTAAAATTGCTTCGCCTTTTTGGGAATTGGCGCAATTTCAAAAAAATCAACGGTGTTTAGATATTGGTTGTGGGGTTAGCTTTTTAATTTATCCTTGGCGCGATTGGGACGTATTTTTTTATGGTCAAGAGATAAGTTTTGTGGCAAAGGATGCGCTTAATTCGAGAGGTTCGCAGCTTAACTCAAAATTATTTAAAGGGGTGCAACATGGAGCGGCTCACCAGTTAAATTATGAAAATGCCACTTTCGATCGCGTAATTGCGACGGGCTTTAGTTGCTATTACCCTCTGAAATATTGGAAATTAGTATTGCAGGAGGCAAAACGGGTATTAAAGCCCAATGGAGTTTTAATTTTTGATGTGATCGCCCCCGATTTAGAATTTGCTGAAAATTGGGCGATTTTAGAAACCTATTTAGGCGCAGAAGTATTTCTTACTCCTCTTAGCGAATTTACCGAGCTGGTGCAGGCGATGGGTGGCAAAATTACCGCTAAAAAAGATGGGTTGCTATTTTCGATGTATCGCGTTCAGTGGTAGTTTGGTGAAACTTGCGTAGCAAGTCACCGCAAATTTTACAGGTTAGATTATGTCTGATAATTCTTCAACAACAGGTGCTGATGCGATTGATGTGGCGATCGCTCAAGGCATTGATTTTGATGGCACACCCATCGATCCTAAAAAGCTTGATCTATACAACAGTGTGATGGCTCTAGAAGCTGGTCGTCAACGCAGTGGTGTAACTAATACCATGCGATCGCGCATTGTCCGTATTGGCGCAAAACATATCCCTCAAGATGAGCTGAATCAAAAATTGTTGGAAGCAGGCTTTGCCCCACTTAAAGATAAGGATATTGCTTACTTTTACAATAAGTAATCGTTTGTATGAGCTTTGCGCCCACATACAAACAGTGCTGCAAGTTACAGCGCGTTGCGCTGTAACTTGCAGCACTGTAGCAATACAAGTTTTTGGCGGATTTAATCAGATTTTGGGCATAATTGTTAATAAGCAACCTTGACTCTCAAAATGATTAAGTATTGGCAAGCTATACCCAAAGTTTTTATCACAGCGCTATTGCTGCTGGGCATAGGCGAATGGATTAATCTAGATGTCGTAAGCGCCCAATCTCGTGGTAGTTACGTCAGTAGCCGTAGTATTCAGAATTTAAAGCGATCTGGTCAACGCTGGATTGAGATTAATCGGCGTAGTCAGACTCTGATCGCTTGGCAAGGCAATAGAGCCATATATTCGGTGATTGTCTCTACGGGTAAAGCTGAGACACCCACGCCTGCGGGTATTTTTAAAATTCAGTCAAAGTATCCTACCGCCAGAATGCAAGGGGAAGATTACAACGTTCCTGATGTGCCCCATGTGATGTACTACAGTGGCAACTACGCCATTCATGGGGCATATTGGCATCGAAGTTTTGGTATACCGATCAGTCATGGCTGCACCAATGTCGCACCAGATCATGCTGCATGGCTCTATAGTTGGGCTTCTGTGGGTACAACCGTAGTTGTACGCTAGCAAAACCAAAGAAGAGAGGGCGGCGCATCTCTTCTTTGGTTCTAAGACAAGTTAGGGATAGCTATATCAGCAAAATAGGATGCAATGCATCCTATTTTGCTAAATAAAACTTAACGCATTAGAAATAGACAGAGGCGATCGCCTCACAGTAACCTAGAGACGATATCTGTAATCATTTTATTTTCAAATTACAGTCTTTAGGAATAAGGATAAACCTATGGCAGTTCAACGCGGTTCTAAGGTTCGCATTTTGCGTAAAGAGTCCTACTGGTATCGTGAAGTCGGTACTGTAGCTTCTGTTGATAAGAGCGGCATCATCTACCCAGTGATCGTCCGTTTCGATAGCGTCAACTACTCCAACGTCGCAACCAACAACTTTGCGATCGATGAAGTCGAAGAAGTCGCCTAGATTCTTCTAACTTAAAAAAGGTACAATCTCTGCGTAGCAGAGATTGTACCTTTTTTAGTAAGTAATGCCTGAGTTACCAGAAGTTGAGACAGTTCGGATTGGTTTAAATGAAAGTACGTTAGGTTGGCAGATTGAAGGTGGTGAGGTATTGCTGCCCCGTGCGATCGCCTATCCTGAAAATCCACAAGCTTTTTTAGATGCTCTAACGGGAGCAGAGTTTGTTGAGTGGCAGCGACGGGGAAAATATTTAATTGCGAAGTTGTCCCAAGGTAATCAACTGGGTGTCCATTTACGAATGACGGGGAGTTTGCTTTGGTGCGATCGCGATATGGCAGTGGGGAAACATACGCGAGTACGTTTATTTTTAAAGGAAAAAGGAAAAGGGAAAAAGGGGAAAAGTTCAAGTCAGAAGGAATTGCGATTTGATGATCAGCGTACCTTTGGTAAAGTTTGGTGGGTTCCGCCTAATCACGCGACCGAATCAATTATTACGGGATTACAGAAGTTAGGTTTAGAACCTTTTGACCCAGAGTTTACACCTGAGCATTTAGCCGCCAAACTTAGCCGTAGTGGTCGCCCGATCAAAACAGTACTGCTCGATCAAGAAACTGTGGCGGGTATTGGCAATATTTACGCGGATGAGTCGTTATTTCTTGGCAAAATTCATCCTCAAAAAGCTGCAAATTCTCTTAGTGCAGAACAGGTCAAGGCTTTGCATCAAGGAATTATCCGATCACTTAGTGATGGGATTGCTAAGGGTGGGACAACTTTTAGCTCGTTCCAGAATGTGGCAGGACTAAAGGGCAATTACATCGATACCGCTTGGGTATTTCGACGCACGGGGCAACCCTGTAATGTTTGTGGGACAGTAATTTCTCGAATTAAGCTCGGTGGGCGATCGACACATTTTTGCGCTCAATGCCAGAGCCTATAGATAGTTGCGCTTCGCGCTACTTATCTTGCTTATGGCAAAAGATTATTTTGGGTAGCGATCGCGATCGCCTGTTTGCGATCGGCTACTTCTAGTTTATGCAAAATCGTATGAATATGTACTCGCACTGTGCCTGAGGAAATGTACAACAGATCGGCAATTTCTTGATTGGTTTTATGCTCTGACATCAACATCAGGATTTCTTTCTCACGCCGAGTCAGAGTATTGACCTTTGCCTCAGAGGATGGATCATCCGTGAGTTCAGAAGAATGATTCTGAAAAGTATGCTGAATTTCCGCAGTCGCAGTGGCATCCCACCAAGAAGCCCCAGCAATTAGCGATCGCATCGCCAAAATTAAGGTCTCGGCGGCAACACCCTTCATGCAGTAGCCCTGTGCGCCTGCGGTCACTAAGCGGGAAATAAGGGTACGCTCATTGCGTGAAGTTAAGACCAAAATCGGTAGGTTGGGATGGTTTTGTTTGAGTTGCCGACAGGTTTCCATACCGCCGAGTCCCGGCAAGCCAATATCAAGGAGGACAAGATCGAAGATTTGCTGTTTTGCCAAATCGATCGCTGTTTCTCCATCACTTGCCTCTGCTAAAACGGCAATTTTAGTTTCCTGCTGCAAGCGCACCTGCAAACCAAGGCGAAATAGCTCATCGTCTTCAACTAACAATATTTTGCGATTATCTAAGGTCATAATTTCGGGTTGCCCTACCAGAATATTTTTAAATTCTTGCGAAGCAAGAATCTAAAAATATTCTGGTTATAACAAATAAAAAAATGGCGTAGCCATTTTTTTATTTAGGAAGATGAGTATGGCAGGGCTGGCAAACGAAAGCCAAAAACTGCGCCCTGAGGATGTCGATTCTCTGCCCAAATTGTACCGCCATGCGCTTCAATAATTTGGCGAGATAGATATAGCCCTAACCCCGAACCAGTCGCGAGGCGATCGCTTTGTCCTTGATAAAATCTTTCAAATAGATAGGGCTTTTCATCGGCTCTAATCCCTGCACCACTATCCAGCACTTGCACCACCTGATAAGCAGATTGAGTTTCTAGCACTACTTCTACTTTTGCGCCACGGGGTGAATGATTAATCGCATTGGTCAGCAAATTTATAAAAACTCGCCGTAATTGGAAATCATCACCATTCACCCATAGGAATTTGCGAAAGTCCGACTCACCATAGTGCAAATTTAGATAGACACTACGATTAGTAGATAGACTCAATAGGGAAGTTGCCACATCCTCTGCGAGAACTGCTAAATTGATTGGTGTTAATTGTAGTTGCAAACCTTCCGTTTCATTGCGATAGACATCAAGGAGAGTTTCCACTAGTCGCAAACTATTCTGATGACTGCGAATCATCGTAGCTAAGACTGTCTTTTGAGTGGATTGAATCGTTCCAAAATGTCCTCGATCAAATGCTTGAAGAGTTTCGATCGCACCGAGTAAAGGAGTCCGTAAGTCATGAGCCAAAGTAGAAGCAAAATCCTCTCGCATATTCATGATTTGTTCTTGGGCTTGGAGCTTTACCTGTTGCTGGACTAAAATCTGTTGGGTCTGACGATAGCGATCACTCAAAATCCCAGTCAATATCAGAGCAAATACCGTCACTAAACGATTTACCACCATTGAAGTGTGAATTTTGTCGTGGATGGGAACCCAAATATTTAATAAAGTCAAAATTACCGCAGCGCAGATAATTTGAAATATCGCGCCACGACTCAATCGAGAGTTAGCAATCAGAATCGGGCTGACGTAGAGATAACTCATCACATAGTCTGGTGGTGTGGAAAATTCTAAAATAAAGACTATCCCGAACAGTCCCACAACTATCCAAAAAAAAGGCGATCGCCAAGATGATTCTGCTTGTTGTTTGGACATTCTTGTAGCTGAGCCTCATACTTTCTCTCAAAAATCACATCTTATGAATTAACCAAATAGTTCTTGAAAGTCTTGTGCAGTCAGTCCTAAGCCACCAAAGCTAAATTCTGTTAATGATACCTAAGTACAGGACAAAAATTTAATGGAGTTGAAAAAGGCAACAGAATTGAGGTGTAAGTCAAAGACGATATGGCGAATGAAATCAAAGCCAAGCCGAAAAATGCTTTTAGGTAAGCGACCATGCTTTTTAGGTTTGAGAGGATTGAGTAAGAATTGCCATAAACCCGAGGAAAAACACCAACACAAAGCCAGAGTAAGCAAAGCAATAGGCTTAGAAAGCCTTTCTGAGTCCTGAAGATGAGAGGATTCTAAACAAAAGCCACGGGATTTAAAACAACCAAACAAAGTCTCAATAGCCCAACGCTTAGCATAATCAGCAATAGCAGTATAAGGAGCATGATCAGTAACCAAGAGCAACAACTCACCATCCTCTAGACGCATTGCTGCAATATAAAGCCAATATCCCCAAATTTGCCTACGTTTGCCCAACACCCTAAATTCACCAAACTGGAGGTCTTGAAAACAAACTTCAGCCCGCAGTTGCTTCTGCCCATCGTCAAGCAAGGTGTTTTTACGAATGCGGATTCTAAATGGGGTACATGGCTCACACAGCAAATAGTCAAACCACTCTTCCCCCACAAACTCTCGGTCTACGGTCAAAAAGGCGATTTTGCGACTGCCAAATATTTCTAAAAATCGATTCCACAATTCACATAGTTCACGGGTGTTAGAGTTGCCTTTTTTATCTAGCATCATCCATACCAACGGGAAAGCGATTCCATGATGCACTACTCCTAGAGTCAGCACATTGAAAACTGTCTTGCCAAACTGCCAATCGGTGCGGTCGATTGAGATTACCCATGGTTCGGGTATCTGCATTACTTTGACGACGGTTACGGCAATGCTTTCATAGTCTACTTCAAAGTCTCGGAAGAATCTTTGTAGTCTGTTGTAATGTGATGCAACTTTGGCTTTGCCGCTAAATCCCGTCGCGATTTCGGCTAGGTTTACTGTCCTTACTCGTATTAGCGCGATCAGGAATGTGCACACAAATGCGAGTCTTGCTGCATTCCATTGCAGATGCTGCTGCAACATTTCTCGGAATAGGTTAATCTCTTCGCTCATGTAGGGAAATAGGTGGAAGGAGGAAAAAGAAGACGACGCAGAAAGTCAAAATCAATCTAACGCAGATTGTATGACCACTCAAACATGGCTACATACAGATACAAATATTTTTTGTGAATACCGCGAAAGGGACGCAGGAAATTGCGTAAACCAACCCAAATCCCCTCCATAGTATTGCAATGAACCTCACAAAAGCCATCTTGATCGTCATCGCGAGCATACTCGCGCTGAGAGTGACAAACAGTTTGACGCTCACGACCAGAATCAGGTATGCGATTGTAAGCATCAGATTCATCGGTATAGACTGTTGTATTTGGTAAAGTTGTTACCTCTACCTGCGGCTGAATCGTGATTTGTTGAGTATTGTCACAGACCTTCATGCGGATCTGACCACTGTTGCGTCCAACCGTGCCGACAACAGGTGGACGGTCATTTGCCATTGTTCCTTTGCCTTTGCGTTGATTCCCTCGTCGTCTTGGTGGGTCTGCTATTGGATCTTTTTTTTGGCTCCCTTTTCTCCTGCATTCTGAAACATCTCGTCCATCTCGGTTTCAGCATCGGACAGATTACCATTAATCAAATGGGCAAATCCTCGTCGTTGGATGCGATGCCGCCAAGACAATAATGTCCCATAGTCGAGTCCTAGTTCCTCGGCTATGTGTTGGGTCGTTTGTCCTTGTAAGAATCCACGCAATATCAGCACGATCTGACCACAGGTGTAATGACTTCCTGATAAGTCTGTTCCTGTAAAAATATGGAACACTTTCCCACATCCCCGACACTTATATTTGACGATTGGTTCGCGTTGGCGATCATGCGGTGCTTGTCCCACTGGTATTGCGTGTCCATTGGGACAATACAATCCTTTCGGATGTAGAATTTCTAATAACCATTCATAGCTGGCTTGCTCATCTAATAATTTTGTCAGGGGAAATTTGATCATCGCATCTTTATCGATTCATGAAAATGACTCCCCCCTATTTTGCCATTTCACCTGCTTCCCCATATGAGCGAGCTCGCTAAGGTGCGATCGCTTTACCAGTCAAAAGCCGTGAGCAATGACTTGGTGATTAAGACACCTAAAAAGCCAACAGGAACGATCCACCGTAGATATCTGACGAGTTCGGCAACGATGAACCGATCCATCCGCCGAGCTATGTCAGGATTTAGTAAAGTGATCGACAGCAGTACAGAAATCAGCTGATAGGCATGACCTGTTGTGAATATCTGTGATACAAGGCTGTTACTACCGAGCCATGGATAGCGCACTGAAAAAGTGAAGGTAAGGGCTACCAAAGCCAAAATCGAGCCGCTCCATGCGACTAAACGGGGACCTAATTCCGAATTGGAAAAGAAGGTCAAGATCGTTGGCACGATCAGAGTCAGCAGAAAAGGAGTGAAGATCGAGCCTAAAATTGCATTGGGAATTCGCTTCATTCCTACGCGAGCCTCAATCTGACGGAGAAAAGCGCCATTCCAAGCGCGGATTTGTGTCATTTTGAAGGTAATACCCTGTGGCTTCCATCCATTAACTTTGAGATCTTGATCAAGTCCTGATTCGTTGAGATCTTCTTGATCCTGAGACAGGGCAATCTGGTTGGAATTATACTTAGATGACAACATCGCTACCAGTAGTGACTGGGTATCAAAGGGGAAGGCATCTAAAGTTAATTTGCTCTCGAAGGTTGCTTTGACTCGCTGGATGAGTTCGACCTTGCCATCGTAGTGGATGAATAAACCGGGGACAATTTGAGCATCTTTCTCAATGATGTTGGTAATTTTAATTTGGGGATTCCAGATGGTTGCTAACTTAGCTACCGCAGTTTCCTGTCCAAATTCTAGACGGTTCGTTCCCATCTCGCCAGTATCGAACGCCAAACGCGGGTCTTTCCAGACATACCTAATATCGAACTGACTCTCAAAGGTATTGGTGGCTTCGTTGATTTTGCTAATGTTATTTACAAATAAAGCCACACCAACCCGCATTGGCAAAGCCACGTTAGATGGAAAAGGTACAAGATTATTCATCCCCAATGGGTTGGCATCTGGAGTAGATTTTTTGACGCTATCCTTGATCACAGGAGGGTTTGCTGCCTCGGCAGGACTAATCGCTGGCAATTTAGCTAGTGGGGCTGACGCATTACTTGCTGTCTCCGTATTAGATTGGGCAAAGATCGCCGTCGTTATTATGTTTGACCCTGTCCCGATGTCGGTAGCAAAGTAGATGGAAAATCCGCATACCAAGGCGATGAGGAGGCGAGATAACCAAATTTTCCAAGGTCTATATCTACGCATTGTGGGACTCCCTATCATCACTCTTCGAGTTCCCTTGAGCGACGAGTGCTTGTAGTGATCGCGCCATGTCCCCAATTTCGTCGCGACGGTTTGCCAAATCCTCCAGATCGGCAACTGGTTTACCATCGGCAAGCTGATTGCTGGCACTAGCGATCGCCTCAAATGGTTTCAGTAGCATGGCATTGACTACCAGTAACAATGCACCTGTTAGCAATACTATCTGTAGTCCCGACATGGCAACGGTGCTTGTGAGCGCCCACCTTTGTTGGTTTTGGAATTCGCCAAAGTCACGAACTGCAACTACTGCACCAATGCGTTCGCCCTTATAGTCAAGCACTGGCACTAAGACAAGCCCATAATCGATACAGTCCATTGAGGGATTAAGTAGTACAGTAACAACACTTAGTAAACCAATTTTTGAAGAAATCTTTTTCTAACAAGTAAGGGAAAACGTTGATTAAATGCTGAAGTAGTTTTTGAGAATGAGGTCTAAGCAATCTAATAAAATATTTGAGAACCGACCACATCATCTCAATTGGATTAAAATCAGGAGAATAGGTGGGTAAGTACAAAATCTTAGCACCTGTCGCTGTAATTGCTTTTGCGACCCCCTCAACTTTATGGCAGTTGAGGTTATCCATGATGATCCTATGCTCAGGACGTAATTTAGGTACTAGGTCATCTTGGACAAAGGTGAGAAAATCTGCTCCTTTCATAGAACCCTGAATCGTTTTCAGGCAAACAATCCCATCAACTGAAATAGCGCCAATTATTGTGTATTTCTGACCTTTGTAAAAGGGACGAAGACTGAATACTCTTTTGCCACATTCACTTCTTGCCACAGAGCGTTCCATCCCCTGCCATACTCCCGTTTCATCAATACAAATCAGATCTTCAGCTTTCACTTCATTCAATGCTTCCCAAAATTCACATCTTTGCTGTTGTACTGCCTCACTTTTTACCTTTTCATGGCGATAGGTCTTTTTTTTAGAGTGATGTTATGCCTCTGGAAAAATCGGCACATGCTGCCTGTGGTCACTGATACTCCTGTTTGTTCTGCTACTTCTTCACAGTACTGCCATAGTGTCCAATCTGGATGCTCTGAGACAATTTCGAGGATTTTCTCCTGATGCGCTTCGAGGGGACTTTTGATTGGACTACCTAATGGTTTGTGGTTTAGTTCTCCTGTCTCTCGGTATTGATTCAGTAGTTTTTGCACTGTTTTCGTCGCGACTTGAAATTGCTTCGCTACTTCCCGAATCGATGTATTTCCTGCTTCGTAGTTTGCTACGATCTTTTCTCTGAGATCTAGTGAGTAAGGTGCCATTTTTTACTCTCTTTTGGGTTTTGCTATCCTAGCTTATCTTGTACTACTCTTTCCCTCAATAGGCTGTACCATTTACCGTGAGCAGGTCAAAGGAAACATCGCGAGACTTGGCAAAGATTGCAGGAGACAGTAATGGCTTAATCGCTGCCCAATCAGTAACTTCAATGGTTTGGTGGCCACCGATGATTCGCTCACTATCGGGACGAGGATTTAATGTGGCTACCTCAGTCATCAACTTATCGTCAATAAACACACCGACATCAAATCCAGTATTTGCCTTAGTTTGGGTTAGTACCGATGAGAAGCTCATCCCAATTTCAAAGGAGCCAATCAATCCCCCATCATCTTTGACGGGATAGACGGCACGAATGCTGAGTCCGCGACGACCGATTTCCATACCACGTTGGGGTTCTCCAGTGCGATTGGCAACAAGAATCATCTGGCGAAATCCGCTCAAATCTTCGCCATGTCCATCCTTGAGAGCATAGATGCGGAGAAAAGAGATGGCAGGTGGCAGAATAAACTGTCCTTCTCTCACGCCAAACTGATCGCGTTGAACAATCATGGCAGGCAATAGGCGGGATGCGATCGCTTCGCGGTCTTTGGCGCGAAAAGCTTGTTTGATCGAGGGTAACGAAGACACCATTGATGCACGGGCAGCAGCTTTGTTAATCTGCTCGTTAATATTGTTCTGAATTAATGTAGCTGTGATATTCAGTTCCCGTTTCTTGGCATTCTCGATCATGGCATTGTTCGCTTCAAACCCCGAATATGCTGATAAGACCGAGGTGGTTATTGCCACCATAAACAACAATAGTTGAGATTTCCACTTAATATTCATAGTTCCCTTACAGCTAACTGACAGAAAGCTGATGACATTTTTTAGTTGTTATTGCTCAAACAAAAATGAGGTTGTGACACAAAGTGCCACAACCTCATTGTTCAAATTAAACTAAGCGATCGCTATAGGTAATCGCAAAGGTAGAGATGGTAATTATCAGAATCAATGGATAGACAATCCACGAAGCGATATTTAGATATTTAAAGGCTTTTTTATGACCATCTTTGTCCAATTTTGTACCGATTACTGTGACTAAAATTGGTAATAAACATAAACAGAAATAGACATAAAACACATATTCCATTGCCACGGTGTAACCAACTTCAGGGAGTTGATTGTTAAAGGAGAGTAACAACACAATTCCTGATAGTAATGCCGACGCAGGAGCCATCGTGCGGGGTACAAACATGCTGTAGGGGAAGAATAGGCAGCAATAGGTTAAGAGAGATAGCAAAATTAAGGGCAAAACATTCTTAGAGAGAAATACTAAGGTTTTGCGCTGGAAGGTCATGCGAATACTCAAACCGGGATATTCAATTTGAGCATTGGATTGAAATAGATCGGGATCGCCTTGGGTGGAGGTACTACGTGAGGAATCTTGGAAATAGGTAATACTTTTAAAATTCCACAGTTGCAGCCCTTGAAATGGCTTACGTTCATCGGCTTCAGGTCTTGGTAGTTTTAAGCCAACCTTATCGATCGCATAAACTAGGCGCTCGGTGGACAAGTTGGGATTATCAAAGCGTAAATTCAATCTTTGCGAGTCAAAGGGATAATCGCGAAAATCAAAGGCATTACGGAACTCGCCACGCACCCGATAGAGGCGATAGTTTAAACCATTAACTACCTGCGCCTTGATCGGAGCTTTGCCATCAAATACGGGAGCCGTAGGATTGACGCTATTGCTCACTGCATCAGGAAATTGAATTTCGGTAGGTTCATCACCACCGCTATAGCGGAACCATACATAAAAATCGGCGGTAAAGGTGGACTTATCAATCCGATTCAACTTATTGATATCCATACCTGCGTAAACCACACGCTGCCGCCAAAAATATTGATCGCCCGACTGGACAATACTGCCCGATTGCAATTCTTTAGGTAAATTCAACCGTTCAGGATTGGCGATCGGCGTAAATTGTTGAGATGCGGAAATTAGTTTTTGGTTTTGGAATTGGGCAAGGCGCACAGGCTGGTCGCTATTACGATCGCTATTAAAGTACAGCAAACCCGTTAAGCCCCTGATCCCCACCTTGCGATTGTTGAGTTTTGACAGAGCATCACGCACCTGTTCGCGATCGCCTTCTATGTTTGTGCCTTTAGGATTGGCTTTACGAATTGCGTCCACTGCGGCGATCGCTGCCTCATAAAACTTTGCCCCTAAGTACGAGGGAGTCTTGTTATAGGCTTTTTGATAGGCAGTTAAGAAGTCTTGAGCATCAGCTCCTGCGCTGTCAAACAAGATCGGCAATGGCACATACATTCCATCCGTAAAGAATCCTGCATTTTTCTTTTCTTCATCATATTTTTCAAAACGTTTGGCAAAGTTTTCTCGACCGAGAGCCTGCTCACCTAAAATCGAATTCTTTAACCCCTTTTGTTTGAGAGCTACCAAAAAATCTTCAGCAACCTCTTCTTTAGATAAAGTTAAAAACAAAATTCCCGTTTCAGGCTCGGCGGCAATTTCATTGACAATTTGCTGCACCGAAGATTTGCGATTATTGGGGTCAGAATCGATCGCCCAAATTTTTTGAATTTTGCCATTACCATTGGCTTCAAAGGCAGACTTAATTACTTCTGACTGGGCTTGTTCATTTTTGCTAGCTTTGTCATAAATCACACTTGCAGTTTTGAACTGAAGTACCTGCTGGGCATAGATGGACAGGGTTTTCGCAAGAGCAGGATTGGTATAAATTATCCGAAAATAATAGGGGCGATCGCTCGTAACTTTGGGATTATTCGCCGTCCCCGTAATCGCTGGTAATTTCTTGTCTTGATAGATACTACCCGCAGCGATCGAAGCATCAGAGGAGCGATGTCCTAAAACTACAAGAGCATCACTTTTGGCAATGTCGTTAGCAACTTGAGTTGCCCCATCCACATTACCCTTATCATCAAAAACATTTAATTTAAGCTGACGACCATTGATCCCCCCATCCCGATTAGTTGCATCAATATATAGTTTGACGCTATCGACAATTTCCTGTCCACCACTGGCTCCATCGCCGCTTAGAGGGGCTGCCACCGCGATCGAGATCGCATTTCCCTCAGCCCTTGAACCTTGTGGAAATAAGCCACCGAGCGATACGACGCTCAAAAGTGCGATTAAGGCGATCGCCCAAAATCTTGTAACTGTCTTGCCCATGAAAATACAGCAGTCCTTAATTAAAAATTGCCAAGAGAAAGTTTGCCAAACACAAATAAAACTCTCTCGCAATTTTAGACCCATGAGATAGCGTCAAAATACTCAAAAAACAAAAGAGAGCGCTAGGCACTCTCTTTTGTTTTGGGTTTTTATGGTTTTAATTTTTAAGGGCGAACGATGGGAATTGAACCCACGCGTGGAGGAACCACAAACCTCTGCCTTAACCACTTGGCTACGCTCGCCATTTAACCGTTATCTATCTTAATACTAGTGCGTGTATTTAGACAAGAGCTTTTTTGAAAATTTCCAAAAATTTCTAAAATAACGTGAGTTCGATAACGTCATTTGCGCGGCGCAAAGCGCGTTATCGAACTCACGTTAAAATTAACAGGAGTAAGAATGTACGCGATCGCTAGATCTAATTCAGATTGGAGGAAATCACTATGACCGCCACAACAATCAGAAAAACTAATTCCCCATCGCCGATCGCTGAACAAAACCGCCCCCTTGCCGAAAATCGCGTGATTTTGCATAACGTTAGTTGGCATACTTTTGAAAATTTACTTACCGATCTAGGCGATCGCCGCAAGACTTTATTTCATTACCTCAACGACACTCTCGAAATCATGTCTCCCCTCTCACTTCACGAAGGTAGCAGTCGCTTTTTTGATAGATTATTAACAGTTTATGTAGATGAACTAGAAATTGATATGCGATGTCTAGGTTCTTTGCTAATGAAAATACCTGAACTAAAAATAGGTGGGGAACCAGATTCTTGTTATTACCTCAAAAATGAGTTAAGGATTCGCGCTCAAGAGAATGTGATTGTTGGGCAAGATCCACCGCCTGATTTAGTTTTAGAAGTTGATATCACCAATCCAAGCGATCGCCGTTTACCGATATATGCCTTACTTGGTGTGCCTGAAGTGTGGCGCTATGATGGCTATAGCTTAGAATTTCTGGCTCTAGAGAATGGAGAATATAAACCGATTGAGAAGAGTTTAGCCTTTCCTGATTTACCCGCCGCGATTATTGTCGAATATGTGCAGCAACGCTTAACTTTAGGAGAAAGTGGAGCTTTAAGAGAATTTCGGAAATGGGTGAGGGCTAATGTCGTAGTCACATAATATGGAAGGGGCGGCGCAATGCGCCGCCCCTTCCATATTAAGAAAGAAGCACCCATTGGGTGCTTCCTTCTTAATATGCGTCTTGTAACTCGTAAAAGTCTGGCGTGACATAATCCTTTCGCATCGGATAGCCGATCCAGGCTTTGGGCATAAGAATCCTCCTGCCTCAAGGCGATCGCTTTTATCAATGCCCTCATCGGTCAGCTTGGCGAGATGCCACTTAGCAAACGATCACCAGCAAGCGTCATCACCACATTGCACCATCAAGCAGTTAAACCTAGGCACTGGTCAGCTAATGTGGGATGAGTTCTGAAACGTCCATTTCATGTCGATAAAAAAGACTCAAATATGTCTATCACGATTTAACTGACCAGTGCCTTGATAACTGCGATTAATATTTCTTCGATTTTAGGTAGTGTTTGCATAGTCTTGAATTATCTAATTGAAGTAATAGTAAAGATTCGCGATCGCCATATCAGACGATTGTTTAACTACATCTGCTTTTAAAGCTTTATGCCACAATATTAATTTTATGCGATATGCTAGTGTTAGCATATTTGTAATGTGAGTATTTTACCGTTGAAATCTGTTGAGTGGATTGGGAGTTCGCTAGATGATTTAAAAGATTTCCCAGACGAGGTTCAGCAAGTTGTGGGTTATGCTTTGTACATCGCTCAATGTGGAGATAAACATCCTTCTGCTAAGCCACTTAAAGGTTTTAAAGGTGCTGGAGTTGTGGAAATAGTAGAAGATTTTGATGGAGACACTTATCGGGCAGTTTATACGATCAAATTTGCTGATGTTGTTTATGTTTTGCATTCCTTTCAAAAGAAATCGAAACAGGGCATTGCTACTCCAAAGCAAGATATGGATTTGATTGAGGCAAGACTAAAACGGGCTAAAGAACACTATGCTGAGCATTACAACAAGAAATAAATAGAGGTGCTAAATGGGTGAAGAGATTAAGGTACAAAAGAGCAGTGGTAATGTTTTTGCAGATTTGGGATTAGAGAATTCTGATGAGTTGCTGGTCAAAGCAGAACTTGCTTACAAAATTAGCAGTATCATTACTAAATTAGGAATCACTCAAGTTGAAGCGGCTAAACTATTGGGAATTGATCAGCCTAAGATGTCGGCTTTGATCAATGGCAAGTTATCAGGATTCTCGACTGTGAGGTTGTTTAGGTTTTTAAATTCTCTAGGTCGTGATGTGGAGATTGTGGTAAAAGATAAGCCTAAATCTCGTTCTCAGGCGCGTACTCAGGTTGTGAGTAGGTAAAACGATCGCCATATCAGGAGAGTGTAAAGTGAAGTGTGTAAAGTCTGGGATATATACAGAGAGATGATCTAGACACACAATTACCAACACTAAAACTGATGAATATACGCAAAGAATTGCTCGACGAATTGCTGCAAGAATGTAAAACACCACCTGACCTATTCGGAGAAGGAGGCATTCTGAAACAACTGACAACCGCGTTGGTGGAGAGAGCCTTGGAAGCAGAACTATCAACCCATCTGGGATACGGTAAGCACGAACCAAGACCAGAAGGACAAACCAACAGTCGCAATGGCTATAGCCAGAAAAAAGTGCAAGGTGACTTTGGCGTAGCCGAAATCGCAGTCCCCCGAGATCGGCAAGGGGAGTTTGAACCGCAGATGGTGAAGAAAGGACAAAGTCGCTTGTCAGGACTAGATGAAAAGATCATTGCTCTCTACGCACGAGGTATGAGTGTCAGGGATATTCAAGCCCAGTTGCAAGAAATGTATGGTGTTGAAGTATCACCAACACTTATTTCCAATGTTACAGATGCAGTAATTGACGAGGTGAAGCAATGGCAAAACCGTCCCCTTGAAGCAGTCTAGAGACTGTCAAGTAAAATGTGTAAAGTCTAGAAGCTAGACGTGGAGACGATCCTCGAAGAGGATGGCAAAGCGATTAAGAGCAGGTTTCCAATCACGAATCGGCATCGTCCACTTCTTCGAGATATTCCGCATTGCTAAATAAACGAGCTTGAAAGCAGCATCATCAGAGGGAAAAATCTGTTGGGATTTAATCACCTTCCGCAAACTACTGTTCATCGACTCAATCGCATTGGTGGTATAAATCGCCCTGCGAATCTCGGTCGGGAAAGCAAAGAAGGGGATAATGTTTGCCCAATGACTGCGCCAAGACTTGGAGATTGATGGATATTGCTTGTCCCACTTTTCAGCAAAGAGTTCGAGATTAAACTCAGCCTCCGATTCCGTCGCCGCGCTATAAATAGCCTTGAGGTCAGCACAAACTTGCTTGCGTTGTTGCCAAGGTACAAAAGCGACCGAGTTTCTGACCATGTGGACAATGCATAACTGCACCTGAGTTTTAGGAAATACCGTCTCAATCGCATTAGGGAAACCAGTCAAGCCATCGACACAGGCAATCAAAATATCTTTGACCCCACGGTTGTGAATTTCGGTGAGTACTGACAACCAGAATTTCGCACCTTCATTCGGAGAAATCCACATACCCAGTAATTCCTTGTACCCGTCCATATTCACGCCCAAGGCAAAGTACAAGGATTTGTTAATCACTCTGCCATTGTCTCGGACTTTGATGACTAGACAGTCCAGAAAGACGATTGGATAGACTGCTTCAAGGGGACGGTTTTGCCATTGCTTCACCTCGTCAATTACTGCATCTGTAACATTGGAAATAAGTGTTGGTGATACTTCAACACCATACATTTCTTGCAACTGGGCTTGAATATCCCTGACACTCATACCTCGTGCGTAGAGAGCAATGATCTTTTCATCTAGTCCTGACAAGCGACTTTGTCCTTTCTTCACCATCTGCGGTTCAAACTCCCCTTGCCGATCTCGGGGGACTGCGATTTCGGCTACGCCAAAGTCACCTTGCACTTTTTTCTGGCTATAGCCATTGCGACTGTTAGTTTGTCCTTCTGGTCTTGGTTCATGTTTTCCGTAGCCCAGATGCATGGATAGTTCTGCTTCCAATGCTCGCTCCACTAATGCGGTCGTCAGTTGCTTCAGAATGCCTCCTTCTCCGAATAGGTCAGGTGGTGTTTTACATTCTTGCAGCAATTCGTCGAGCAATTCTTTGCGTATATTCATCAGTTTTAGTGTTGGTAATTGTGTGTCTAGATCATCTCTCTGTATATATCCCAGACTTTACACACTTCACTTTACACTCTCGCAGTCTATCCAATCGTCTTTCTGGACTGTCTAGTCATCAAAGTCCGAGACAATGGCAGAGTGATTAACAAATCCTTGTACTTTGCCTTGGGCGTGAATATGGACGGGTACAAGGAATTACTGGGTATGTGGATTTCTCCGAATGAAGGTGCGAAATTCTGGTTGTCAGTACTCACCGAAATTCACAACCGTGGGGTCAAAGATATTTTGATTGCCTGTGTCGATGGCTTGACTGGTTTCCCTAATGCGATTGAGACGGTATTTCCTAAAACTCAGGTGCAGTTATGCATTGTCCACATGGTCAGAAACTCGGTCGCTTTTGTACCTTGGCAACAACGCAAGCAAGTTTGTGCTGACCTCAAGGCTATTTATAGCGCGGCGACGGAATCGGAGGCTGAGTTTAATCTCGAACTCTTTGCTGAAAAGTGGGACAAGCAATATCCATCAATCTCCAAGTCTTGGCGCAGTCATTGGGCAAACATTATCCCCTTCTTTGCTTTCCCGACCGAGATTCGCAGGGCGATTTATACCACCAATGCGATTGAGTCGATGAACAGTAGTTTGCGGAAGGTGATTAAATCCCAACAGATTTTTCCCTCTGATGATGCTGCTTTCAAGCTCGTTTATTTAGCAATGCGGAATATCTCGAAGAAGTGGACGATGCCGATTCGTGATTGGAAACCTGCTCTTAATCGCTTTGCCATCCTCTTCGAGGATCGTCTCCACGTCTAGCTTCTAGACTTTACACATTTTACTTGACAGTCTCCATATCAGTCGATTGTTTAATTACATCTGCTTTTAAAGCTTTATGCCTTAGTTTTTAAGGAACCGACTATAATCTTAATAAGATTTCAGGAAGTCATTATGATTGTTGAAACTAGCTATGCACA
This sequence comes from Pseudanabaena sp. Chao 1811, assembly GCF_027942295.1. Classification (NCBI taxonomy): domain Bacteria; kingdom Bacillati; phylum Cyanobacteriota; class Cyanophyceae; order Pseudanabaenales; family Pseudanabaenaceae; genus Pseudanabaena; species Pseudanabaena sp. Chao 1811. The sequence goes on along the minus strand of NZ_CP101416.1, from coordinate 430,808 downwards.
GACAACGCCAAACTTAAATCTATTACTCGATCGCGTTGTTAATGATCGCGAGATTATCTACATCAAAAGTCAAAGTGGTGAGAATGTTGCCTTGATTGCTGCTGATGAGTTAGAAAGCTTGTTAGAAACTATGCATCTTTTGCGATCTCCTAAAAATGCGGAACGTTTGTTAAATGCTATTAGTCGCGCTAGAACAAATGCAGAAATTTCTCAAACACCTGTTGATTTACGCAGGGAGTTAGGACTTGTCAAAGAGTAATGCTCCATTAAGTAGAGAATCTATTTTCGATCAAGATTTTCGTACAGATTTAACCCATTGGATTTCTGTTGATCGTAAGGTAGCTTTGCGAGTAATGGATTTAGTTGATGCAGTTATGTGCGATCCTTTTAACGGAATTGGGAAGCCTGAACCCTTGAAATATCTTGGCTCTGGTATTTGGTCGCGCCGTATTACTCAAGAGCATCGATTGGTCTATCTAGTTGAGCAAAATTACATTAAATTTTTGCAATGTAGATATCATTATTGAATTAGAGGCGATCGCCATATCAGACGATTGTTTAAACACACCTGTTTTTAAAGCTACCAAATTGTCTGAATATTGGATAAGTTTTAGATTGCAATATCTTTGGGAAAGTCTACCCACATTTCTTTTCTGGTTGTGGCGAGTTCTTCTTCGGTGAGGTTAATATCTGTATTTGCCCATAAGCCTTTGATACTTTTGCTTGAGGCTTTAGACGATGTTTTGGCTTGCAAAAACTCAGCAAACTCTAATAGTGCTTGCTGTTTTTCAGGTGGTAAAGTTTTGATAACTGCGATTAATGTTTCTTCGATTTTAGTTAGTGTTTGCATGATTTTGCAGTTTTTAAATTACTTTTCGATGGGTGGTTTAGTTTTGTATTGAACCAACAATGGCAAGCGTTTATAAGTCTCAATCATGAGAGTTAGGAAGTTTGATTCATTTAGTTCTCCATCCATCCGAAGTTGAAACGCACCAATGACTCCTAAAGCTATAATTGCAGCTATGAGAAGAATAGGAATAATGTACCAAGGTATATAAGCACTTATGACAGCAAATGATGCTGAGACAACAACAAGAGCAAACAAATAAAATGAGCCTGATGTCCAAGGATTTTGCTTATGCCTTGGTGATTTTGGTAGTTCTGGATTCTCGAAATCATTATCTACAGCTTTGTAAATATCGCTTGTTAAAGTACAATTCCAAATTTCGGGGCGAGGAAGTTTTATTTCACCATTTATATAAGATCCATCTTGATCTGATTGGAGGACTTGATAAAGAAGTAACTTATGCATAGCTAAGGCATTTATACAGCCCTTCGATATATCTATATTCTGCAATTCTTGATCTGTTCCCCTATAATTCGATAGGCAAATTGGTATCAACTCATCGAAAGGGGTGAAAGACCATTGTATATGAAATTCCTCATCTAGTTTTTTCTCTCTAACATTTTGAACTAACCACTTTACAAATTTTTTTTGAGAGTCAGTCAAGTTATACATATCAATGTTTCCGTTAAATATGGATTTTGGAAGTACTGAAATCAAGAGTGGTTAAAATTTTGAAATAGGAAAATTTTTGATTTTTAGGATTGAGGCTTACTTTTAAAGCATTCAACTTACTATTATGCTCAATAATTTTGTCATACTGTAGTCGTCCAACTACAATCCCAGCGTGAATCCCAAGCCTCTCAGCAAAACCAATTACATCGTCACGCGATCTCAGTGTAGATAAATCTGCATCATACTCTGATGGAATTAAAAACTCCCTTGTCCAAGCATTTGCCTCTTCCTCCTGCTATGACTCAAGGCGATTACCCTTTGCTTAATCTCATTCCAACTTAGCGGCATATCTGGAAACGTTATGGCTTAATTTTAGCTAATATTTATACTAACATTTGTTTCCTAAAATTATCTATAATCAACCTGAGGAGAGGAAACAACAGGAAAAAGGCGATTGCCTACGTTCTTTAATCTCTAGTAAAAAACAAGAATTTGAAAAATCTCTTTCTATGTAACCAGAGTAAAATCGTTTTAACTGATTCAACAAGAAATCTCTAGATATGCTACTACAACGCATCACCTTAGACTGGAATATCTGTCATGGTAAACCCTGCATCAGAGGTCTGCGCTATCCCGTTGAGATGATCTTAGAACTCCTCAGTTCAGGCATGACCACCGAAGAAATCCTAGAAGACTATGACGATCTAGAGCAAGATGATATTTTTGCAGTCCTCGCCTATGCCACAAAACTTAGCCAAGTAAAGAGCATCCACAAGGTTCTCGCATGAAATTTCTCATTGATGCTCAATTACCCGTGCGATTATCCCACCTTCGCTTTCCTATCCCTGACATGGCTGGTAAAGGCAAAACATTAGGCGATATTGTTAGCCCAATCGTAGATGAAGAAGATTGGGAATGTCTGAAATGGTAATTTAGGAAAATAGTAAAAAATTTGAGATCTTCAATTGCTGACAAAGACAAGAAAATAAAATCCGTAGGAAATTACGATGACTGCGACAACACTAAGCAAATCCGTTACTTCATCTTCGATCGCTGATCAAGATCGTCCCCTTGCCGAATATCGCGTGACCCTACATAACGTTAGTTGGCAGACTTTTGAAAGTTTACTTGCCGATCTAGGCGATCGCCGCAACACCCTATTTCATTACCTCAATGGCACATTAGAAATTATGTCTCCCCTCTCAATTCATGAAGGTAGCAATCGGTTTATTGATGATTTAATTAGAGCATTTTCTGATGAGCTAGAAATTGATTTGCGAAAGCTTGGCTCTTTACTGATGAAAATTCCTGATCTAAAGTTAGGAGCAGAGCCAGATTCTTGTTATTACATCCAGAATGAGCCAATAATTAGGAATAAAGAAGTAATTATTGTGGGAGAAGATCCTCCACCTGACTTGGTTTTAGAAGTAGATATTACCAACCCTAGCGATCACCGTTTACCAATATACGCCTTGCTAAATGTGCCTGAAGTCTGGCGCTATGATGGCTATAGTTTAGAATTTCTAGCCTTAGAGGATGGAGAATATAAACCGATTGAGAAGAGTTTAGCCTTTCCCGATTTACCTGCCGCGATCGTTGTCGAATATGTGCAGCAACGATTAACTTTAGGAGAGAGTGCAACCTTAAGAGAATTTCGGAAATGGGTACGGGCTAATGTCGCAGTCACATAAATATAGAAGAGGCGGCGCAATGCGCCGCCTCTTCTATATTAAGAAAGAAGCACCCATTGGGTGCTTCTTTCTTAATATGCGTCTTGCAATTCGTAAAAGTCTGGTGTGACGTAATCCTTTCGCATCGGATAGCCAATCCAGTCTTCGGGCATAAGAATCCGCTTAAGATTGGGATGTCCTTCGTAGACAATGCCATACATATCGTAGGTTTCACGCTCTTGCCAATCCGCAGTCTTCCAGATCCAATAGACCGATGGGCAACGGGGATCGGTGCGAGGGAGAAATACCTTAACGCGAACTTCCTCAAGGCGATCGCTTTTATCAATACCCTCATCGGTTAGCTTGGCGAGATGGTAAACACTCACCAAACTATCACCTGCGCCTGCATCATAACCACATTGCATCATCAAGTAGTTAAAGCCATAGGCATAGAGCGCTGTGGAAAAGGGAAGTAAAAACTGGCGATCGATTTTGAGAATGGGAACGCCTTGTTGGTCAAGCCCTAGAAACTCATGCTCAAAGCCATTGTTAGTTAGCCATTGAGAAACTGGGGAAGTTACCTCAGTCGTGACCAAAGCTGCTTCTTGATTATCTGCCAACTGTCTCGACCTCCTTTTGAGCCATTTGCAAAGCGGGTAAGGGAATACCAGACTCGACTAGTTCCTTAGGCGGAGCCATACGGCTAGGCATTTCTAGATATTGTCCTGTGAGGATGGGGCTAACCACCTTCATTTCATGTTTGACGGCATAGTAGCGATGGGTACGATTGAGGTTGGCTCTTTCGTTAAAGCCCTCAGTCCCAATCTTTTTACGCAATTTGATAATCGCATCCATGATCGCTTCAGGACGAGGAGGGCAACCGGGGATATACACATCAACGGGAATTAACTTATCCACACCACGCACTGTGGTGTAGGAATCGGTGCTAAACATGCCGCCTGTAATTGTGCAAGCGCCCATGGCAATTACATATTTGGGTTCTTGCATTTGTTCGTAAAGACGCACCAGTGCAGGAGCCATTTTCATGGTGACTGTGCCTGCGGTGATGATCAAGTCAGCTTGACGAGGGCTAGAACGGGGTAATAGACCAAAGCGATCGAAGTCAAATCTAGAGCCGATCATGGCAGCAAACTCAATGAAGCAACAGCTAGTGCCATAGAGCATCGGCCAGAGGCTAGACATTCTCGACCAGTTGTAGAGGTCATTGAGAGTGGTCAAAATGACATTATTAGATAAGTCTTGGGTGACTTGTGGCGTTGCGGCAGGATTAATAAGGCGCTGAGTTTGTTCTTCAATGCTGAAGTCCAGACCAACGTTTTCGGATTTCATGACCATTCTAAGGCTCCTTTTCTCCAAGCGTAGACTAGACCTAAGATGAGAATGCTAATAAAGATAAGTGCTTCAACAAAGGCAAGTAAGCCTAGTTTGCTAAAAGCCACTGCCCAAGGATATAAAAACACTGTTTCCACGTCGAATATCACAAAGGCAAGGGCGAACATGTAATAACGAATATTAAACTGGATCCAAGCTCCCCCAACAGGTTCGCAGCCAGATTCGTAGGTAGTACGACCTGCAGCTCCAGACTGTTGGGGACTTAAAAGACCAGATAGGACTAATCCCGATATCGGGACAAGCGTACAAACGATGATGAATACCAGTAAGTATTCGTATCCGCTTAAAACCAAGATGTATTACCTCTTCAAGCTAGCTTGACTAAATCTAATTTATAACGGCGGATGTTAGCAACTGCTACAAATTAGGAGATCGTGACTACATTATATGGTCGCAGTGGTAGATGAAAATTTGTTACAGACTAGAAATTTTTCTATACATTGGCTTATATACTTGAATACTGTGCCAAATGCTTGTGATTTAAGGCTTTAGCGGCGATCGCAGTTTTTTCGGCATATTGGCATCATCTTGATAAATCTCACCAATTTATCCCAAAATATATTCTTAATAACAAATTTAACTATCAATAAATTCGCTTAAATTCACCATCTTGATTTAAAAGTTTTAGGAGTTTTCATGAGTCAAGGTTTAGCAACAAAGTTGCGCGTAGGTACACAAAAATCTCACTCAGCAGCAGAGAGTACCGATTTTATTAAATGTTTTTTAAAGGGTGTAGTTAACAAGACTGCCTATAGCCGACTCGTCGGTAATCTTTACTTTGTTTACAAAGCGATCGAGGAAGAGTTTGAAGTTCACAAAAATGACCCGATCCTCAGCAAGCTCTACTATCGTGAGCTATGGCGCGAAAAGAGTCTAGAACTCGATATGTTGTTTTACTTCGGCTCGAACTGGCGCGAAGCCGTAAAGCCCACCCCTGCTTGCGAAAAGTATCTGGCTCGTATCCGCGAAATTTCGGCTACTGACCCTGTATTGCTTGTAGCCCATGCCTACACTCGTTATATGGGTGATCTATCTGGTGGTCAAATCCTTAAGAAAATCGCTAAGGAGTCGATGGGTTTAGCCGAGGGCGATGGTACTGCTTTCTATGAATTCGATGATATTCGCAATCACGGTGAATTCAAGAAAAACTATCGTGCTGCTCTCGATACTTTGCCTGTAGATGAAGCAACTGCTCAGCGCATTGTCGATGAAGCAAATGCTTCCTTCCATATGAATATGGCAATGTTCCGTGAGTTGGAAGGTAACTGGCTATTGGCTCTAACCAAGTTTGGCTGGAATTCTTTGGTCACCAAAATCAAGGGTGAACCCAAAAACACCTCTGTCCGCCGCGAATCAAACGCTGCTAGCTAAATAAAAAAGGGCGCGAAGCGCCCTTTTTTATGATCATTCAGATATGATAAAAGTATAAGCATAGGTTATAAACATTAAGCTTTATGGACAGCTATCAAGAAACTGAATATGTTTTGAGTAATTCCATCCTGATGCAACAGATCAGGCAGTTTCAAGATAACGCTAAAAAATCATCAATTAATCAATTAAGACAGTCAATTGATTTTGAATACCTTGTGAGCAATCCTGATCTAGTAAAACAAATTCAAGCAATAATCGAAGTCCATAAACAAAAGCATCATGCGCTCAATTGTGTTTCATGAAGATACTTTGCAAGCTTATGAATATTTGAGAGAATCTAACAAATCTGTTCATAAAAAATTGCTAAGTATTCTCAAAGAGATGCAAAAAGCCGATCCCACTCAGGGAACTGGTAAACCAGAGGCATTAAAATATGAACTATCTGGATATTACTCTCGGAGACTGTCAGATAAGGAGAGAATAATTTATAGTTTTGATGATGAAAATATACATATCATTGCGATTGGGGGACACTATGAAGAATAAATCATCAAAGAGAGTATGTGCCTTGCACATACTCTCTTTTGTTACATGGTGACAAATTCTTCTGCGGCAGTGGGATGCATTGCCATCGTATTGTCTAGATCTTTTTTGCAGCCGCCCATCGTGACGACTAGAGACATGCCTTGAATGATCTCAGCGGCATCTTTCCCGACCATATGCAAACCTACAACTCGTTCCTCTTCACCAACGACAATTAATTTCATCATTGTTTTGGCTTCACCACCTGCCAGACTGTAAAACATGGGGCGGAATTTTGTTTTATAGACTTTTACCCGATCGCCATATAGCTCAAGTGCTTTCTCTTCAGATAAGCCAACGGTAGCGGCTTCGGGTTGTGAGAATACAGCCGAGGGAATATTTTTGTGACTGATAAATCTTGGTTTATGTCCATAAACAGTATCGGCAAAGGCACGACCTTCAGCGATCGCTACGGGAGTTAAATTCACGCGATTGGTGCAGTCACCGATCGCATAGATATGGGGTTGATTGGTACAGCTATCTTCGGTAACAGCGATCGCACCATTAACGACTGTGATTCCTGCTTGGTCTAGACTGAGTGGGGTTAGATTGGGCTTGCGTCCTGTTGCGGCTAAAACAACATCAGCATTGACTTGTTGCGCCTTGCCTTCTCCATCATTAAAGGATATCGTCAATGCATTTTCCTGTTCCTGACTGTTCTTGGTAATCTTGAGGGAATTGCTATCAATGCAGGTGTGGAAATTGATGCCATGATTGACCATTCCTTCTTGCACATTGGTACGCACATCATTGTCAAAGCCTTTTAAGACATAGCGATCGCGAATGATTTGTGTAACCTCAGATCCGAGTCCACGCATGATGCCCGCAAACTCAGTCCCAATATAGCCACCCCCAATCACCGCAAATCGTTTGGAAAACTGTGGCAACAAAAACATCTCCTTGGAAGTGATGGCATATTCAATACCTGCTAAATCAGGCTTGAAGGCTTCACCACCCACTGAGATCAAGATGCGTTCGGCGGTAAATTGGCGATCGCCCACTGCCACAGTATGAGTATCAACAAATTTGGCAAATCCTGAAATTAACTCCACATTGTTCTTTTCTAAGAAGCCAATGTGCAATTTGTTTAAACGCGATACTTCCGTTTGAATAGCATTACGGAGTTTCTCCCAATCTAAAGTCCCTTCAGGAATTGTCCAGCCATAGCCTGCGGATTCATTAGGGAAATGGGAAAAGTGGGAGGCATAGACCATCAACTTTTTGGGGACGCATCCACGAATTACACAAGTGCCTCCCACTAAGTCACCTTCCGCGATCGCTACTTTTGCCCCGTAGCTGGCGGCGCGTTTTGAGGCGGCAAGTCCACCGCTACCTGCACCAATTACAAATAAGTCATAATCAAAATCTGTCATATTGTTTTTTGCAAATACTCTTATAAATTTAAGATAAAGTCAATAGACATTTACCCTGTGCAACGCACAATGAAAATGTTACAAAATGGTAAAAACTACTATGCGATTCTCATCATTGTATTCATGCTAAAGGATTCCAAACGAAAGGCGGCGCAATGCGCCGCCTTTATATTTATCGATGTAACTCAATATTTCTACCGTTGGTCGGTTGCACTGGACGCGCATCAACTTGATAAATTTTGGCAAAAGTTGCAATCTGTTCTTCAGAAACTGTCATCGGTTCTACCAAAAGATTCCATTTCACACCTTCGCTGCAAGGTGGCGTAGTTAGAGAACCCACATAACTATAGTAGGCTTTACTTCTTGGCAAGAGATTTACCACATTAATTAGGCGATCGCTAACAGTATTAGTTTTGCCTGTTTCAGGAATATTCTGCCACACTTCCTCAATTACAGGATTAGCATTACCTTCAGTAAGCAAAACTCCGACCACAGCAAGTTTTCCTACATCATTTCGATGGACTAAATGTAGTTCCAAGGCAGAGGCTTTGCTATTAATGGTATGTTCGCTAGGAGTATGAAAATGGAACTGGAGCAGAGAATACTTTTCGCCATCAATATTCACGCTACTACCTTGCCCATAGTTCACCTGAATAGTGTGACCATTATTGACCACTACTAAAGGAGTAGGCTTGTAATCAAAATTGATATTTGTTGGTGTACTGACGACAGGATTTTTGATATTGATAGGAGATTGAGCTTTACCCAACTCACATAGCTCAAAATCTCTATTTAGTTGTCCCCACTGGGTTGGATTTTCTGTCCCTCCATATCCCCAATGAGAAGAATCTCCAGAGCTTGCAAATACTGGTGGAGATAGGAACAAACAGGTAATGGCTACTATGGCGATCGCTAACAATGACAGCATATTTTTAATATTCTTGCCACGATTTGGATGGGTTTCATTCATGGGATTACTCGCGCTCTTGCTGAATTAGACACAAATATTTAGCAACCACCAAGCCCAGATTCATATCCCAATTAAGTCAGGAGTCAATTTTCAATTAAGTAGCTGAGCATAATTAAAAACCAGAAAACCTGTGGCGCACGCTCAGCGTGCGCCACAGGTTTTCTGGTTTTTATGTTTAATTGCGCCCATCTACTTAATTGAATTCGGCTTTATTTGGTTTGCAGTACAAGCCACTATAAAATGAACTTAGTAGTTTATTAAATAGTTAACAATAAATAAGTTATGTCGCTAACGCCTGCTTTATTCGGACAGCTTGCACAAGGAATGGGCATATTTGTCTTGGTCTGTGCTTTGATTACAGGATTGGCTGTCGCTCGGCAGTGGAGTTGGCGCTATCGGATGGTAGGTGTAACCCTGTTTTCAGTTGTGCTAGTTGTAGGACTTTTTTCCCTCAGTTTTGAGCCAATTACCCGTTCATCAACTGAAGGATCTGCCCCATTCAAACTTGTTTACGATCGCTTTGGTCCTCAAGCCACGATCGCTGTTGAACCCACAATTACCCCTGAACAGCTTCAATCCACGCTAACCCAAGCCAGCAACAACTTATTTTCGTCTGGTCGTAATGGTCAAGGACAAGAACAACTTACAATTTATGCCCGAACCATCGTTCATCCTAAAGAGGGCTTGTCCCAACCCATATATCTTGGTCGTGTAAAGCGATCGCTCAGCTTAAGAAATGATCCTAATATTGAAATTGAAATTTTTAAGGATCAATTTGCTAAGCTTTCCCAAAACACAACATCATAAAAGTTGCTACATGAGAGCTTCTATAGCAGTCCTAAATCATTTGTAGATTTTTGGATTAGTGGAAGCGCACCCCTTTGGGGTGCGCTTCCACTAATCAGGTGGGATTGTTATAATTGACTTTTACTTGCAATATCTTACTAGACATATAATTCCTAAAGGTAGGTAACTAAGCTTGTAATGCCTTCGTAGCAGGTATCACAAGCTTTACTTATAACTTTAGTACAGGTATTAACTATGGTTATCATAGAGATCTTATAGGTTAACTCAGCGATTGTATTCCTATTAATTTAATGTTAGCTTCAACTAATTGTGCCGTGCGAAGCACAGTGCAATTGACTATATCGAACCGTTAATGTAAAAAAAGTCACAATATTTCTATTAAAGGTTTTCTGACAAAACTTTTAACAAAAATATTGTTTTCTATTGCATTATGAAATTGCTAAAAAGGTATCTTTTAAAATAATTAAACTTATAATTATTTGCATATTAGTTCTTAAAATAGATGTAGTTTGATTTTAGGAAGTATCCATAAATAATATTTTTAGGAATTATGCGAAAAGATTTCCCTGAGTCATTATTAGAATTATTTTCCATTGTAGATAACCTAATTGCATCCGAACAACTAAATAGCCAACAACAAGATAATCTACAAAATATAAAATCTCTTGGCGAAAACTTAGGTAAATATTTTGATCATGCAGAAAGAGAAATATCTAGCCTCAAGCAAAGGATCAAACAGCTTTATCAATCTAATCAGTATATAGATTCGCGTAATGAAAACGAAGTTGATACTTTATTAGCTTTGGTATTTGCACGGATGCGACAGTCCATAACTCTTGATGAACTATTGGAGACAGTTGTTTTCGAGATTCATCAGCTATTGCAAAATGATCATGTAATTGCCTATCAATTGAGTCAGCAATCCTTAGAAGAAAACAATCTCTTTATTGGCTACGAATCGGTTAGTGATCCTGCGCGAGCACTTTTAGAGCAAAGACTCCCCACAATCTATACTGATCCTGAATGGCTAGAAAGATATCAAACTTCTATTAGTCAAATTGTCAATGATATTGACGCTCCTAATGTTGATCCGCAACTTAGCGCATCCCTTAGACCCTTAGGCGTAAAATCAGTGCTTGCTGTAGCGATTCCTAGTGGTAAAAAGCTCTGGGGACTTCTAGTTTTACATCAATACGATGCTGTGCGTGAATGGCAGAGTTGGGAAGTTGAACTACTAGAAAAATTAGGCACTCAACTTACTATTTCTATCCATCAATTACAATTATTAGTCAAATCAGACTCGATCCGCGTAGAAAGAGATCAGATTATTGCGAGGCTACATTACAGCCAACTCCATGACTCATTAACAGGACTCCCCAATCGCGATTCATTTATGAGTTTGCTGGATCTTGCCTTTACCAAATTGCAAACTAACTCAAATCGCAACTTTGCAGTTCTCTTCATCGATTGCGATCGCTTCCAGAGCATTAATGATAACTTTGGTATATCCATAGGTGATCAACTATTAAAAGAAATTAGCAAGCGTCTAAATGTATATCGCAAAATTAATGTAACTATTGCAAGGGTTGATAGTGACGAATTTGCGATTTTAGTGGAAAGTTTTGACAACCAAGAAATTATTATAAGCTTAGCTAGTCAGATTTTAGAAAGTATTAAACAGCCATTTTCGATTAATGAAAATCAAATTTTTACCTCTGTTAGTATAGGCATTGCTATTAGCGATCTTGAATATATCTATGCTAATGAAATTCTCCGAGATGCCAATATTGCCATGCACCATTCACGGAGGCTAGGTAGAGGAAAGTATGCTCTATTTAGTACGGACATGAATCAGGGGGCAAAGGTAAGGTGGCAACTAGAAAACGATTTGCGCTATGCCCTCGAACGCCAAGAGTTTCATTTGGTCTATCAACCAATAGTGTCATTACATCAACATCAGCTAACAGGATTTGAAACATTATTACGTTGGGTACATCCTTTACAAGGTCTGATATCTCCGCAAGAATTTCTAGCCATAGTAGAGGAAACAGGGGATATTATTCAAATTGGTTATTGGGTTTTAGAAACAGCCTGTAATCAGTTACGACAATGGCAACAGGACTTCCCTAATATTCCTCAACTTACATTAGGTATTAATGTTTCAACATTACAAGTTGTGCAATCTGATTTTGTAGAACGGATTCAGGAAATCATTACTGAGAAACAGATTTTACCTAATTTAATTAAGCTGGAAATCACTGAATCAATTTTGATGGAAAATATTGAAGTTTCTTCGCAAAAATTAGAACAGCTTCGAGAAATTGGTGTGCAAGTACATATTGACGATTTTGGGACTGGTTTTTCTTCCTTTAGCTATCTTAAAAATTTACCAATTGATGTTTTAAAAATTGATCGTAGTTTTACTAATAAGGTTGCTACTGACATTAAAAGCCAAAGAATTATTCAGTCAATTTTGCGTCTGGCTAATAGCCTTGGTATGGGGATTATCGTTGAAGGGGTCGAAACTTCTGAGGAGCTAGAGTATTTTGAAAGCTTGGGTGGTAGCAGTATTGAGGTACAGGGCTACTTTATTTCACATCCACTAGACACGGACAAAGCGACTCAGTGGATTCAGACAACTATTTAAGGTATTACCACCGCTTTGCGGTGGAGTTTTGCAAACAAAAAGAGAGTTCACAAAGTGAACTCTCTTTTTGTAAACTCCCCAGGCGGGATTCGAACCTGCGACCGATCGGTTAACAGCCGATTGCTCTACCACTGAGCTACTGAGGAATGTAGCTGTTTCGCTGCGTCACTGACTTCAGCGTTAATAACTATAGCGTATAAGGGTGGCAATTGTGCAACCCTTTTTTAAAAATTTTTTAAAAAAGTTTAATTTTTTAAGCTATAAATCCCCAAAACGAGTCTAGGCAAGATTTTTAGAGATTGAAAAAATTTCAAGATTTTCAAAATTTCTATTGGTTATGGCTTGGACTTACGACTTGCACCTAGAGAAATGACCATTGAGCCAAACACCACAGCGATCGCACCTAGATAACCCAGCCAACTCAAAGGCGAAGGTGGTAAGAACTGCGGTACAAAATTGGGTAGGATTGCCGAGGCGGCTAAGGTGACGAGGGGCGCAAGGGTAATTACGGCACTGACCCGTGAGGCTTCCCAATGTTCGAGCGCCGCTGCAAATGCTCCATAGGCGATCAAAGTATTAAATGCACAAAAGATCAGGGCAATCATGGGCAATGCTGATAGTGTAAGCAGCCTATCTGGATGTGCCATCGGTGCAAATAGTGTTGCGGCGCTGAGATATAGGCATAACAACACGGAAGTTGAAGGAAGATTGAGTAAGAGTTGCTTTTGTGCAAGTCCGTAAAATGCCCAGACGATCGCGCCGATGATGAGCAAAATATTGCCCCACATATAGGTGTCAAAGCTGGTAACTAGCGATCGCACTTGGTCATGGGAAAACATCAACAATCCGCAGATAAGAATTGCTACGCCGCCCCACTGTTTGTAGTTGTATTTTTCTTTAAAAATGACTAATGAAGCCATGCCCATCATTACAGGCGCAATTTGTGTAATGACTTGAGCATTATTGGCGGAAGTTTTGCCTACGCCAATTAAAAACAAAATGTAGTTCAGCGATAGTCCGCCAACGGCTACTAAAAACACTGGCAAGGAAACTTTCTGCAATTGTTGCCATGTTGGTAGTTGCTGCCTTATTGCTAGATATGCCCCCAGTACAACTCCTGAGACAGTAAAGCGAAACCAAGTAACGGTGAATGGATCTAGCTCTTGGAGGACAATCTTCAGCGCGATCGCTAAAAATCCCCATAGCAAAACCGTAAGCAGTGATAGCGCTAGACCTAAACGCGATCGCCCTGAAACTTGATGTAAAAGCATTGTTAGTATTTATAAAATCAAAGGTGAGCATAAAGCGCTCACCTTTGATTTTATGAGATTTGATTTTATGAAAACATTTCAACGCTAGAGGAGTAAATCGGCTCAACATGGATAGCGATTACCCGTTTCGGACGAACCAGCAAAATTTCATTTAGTTCCGCTTTAACAGGAATCGGCATGAGATCATCTTCATTTGCCTTTGCCTTAAACTGTGATGCATACCAAGTTTTGACTTCTTCGATGGTCGTAAATTTTGTTATGACTTCTTGCCCACCTTCTAGCTTTAAATGCACGATGTATTCATTAGGCTTTCTGGGTTCTCTCGGCATCTCGATCTACTCCGTCTAAATTTCGCGTAATCATGCCGAATTATATAGCAAATCATAGTAGTGGCAATTCATGAATTATCTCTACTGTTATTTTGGTTGCGATAAGATTGATCGTAAAAATCCAACAGCTTTTAAAAGCTTGACTTACAGCAATTCTCAGTATAAAAATCGGTTTTTTGAAAGTTCGTTGTAGGCGGGCTTTCAAAAAACCGATTTTGGGGTTTCTAGTGCCAAAGACGCTAGAAACCCCAAAATTCGGTTTCATAATGAGAATTGCTGCTTGATTTGACAATACCTTTTAAAAGTTGTTTGTACATTAAGTTAAAGGAATTTAGAGTGAAAATTCATAAGTGGGCGATCGCCATATTATTGTGGGGTTTCCTCTTTAGGGCTACGTCCGCTATCTATCTCAATACGGGCTTTGATGAAGCTTACTACTATCTTTATACGCAAAATCTCAACTGGAGCTATTTCGACCATCCGCCGCTGGTAGCTTTGACTACGGGAATAGGAGTTTGGCTTACAGGTGCAGTTACACCCTTCACGATTCGGATTGGTGGCGTTTTACTTTATACAGGAACCTTAATTTTTTCCTATCTGGCTAGCAAGAAGCTATTTGGGGAACGCACAGCTACGCTGACCCTTGCGATTCTGACAACAATTCCGATTTTTCAGATTGCCTTTGGCATTCTCACTTTGCCAGACAATGCGCTGATGTTTTTCTGGTCAGCTTGTTTATATGTTGCCGCGACTGAGTTTTTCCCATCGGGTGAAATCTATGACCATAAGCCCTATAAACCGACCTATCGCTTAGCAATCATTGGTCTATTAGTGGGATTAGCCTTTTTGGGCAAATATCATGGCGTGCTACTTGGTGGCGGACTAGTCCTATTTTGCTTGATTAGTAGTCGCCATCGGGCAGCTTTGTTTTCGGGATGGACATTAGCTGCGATCGCTTTATTTGCGATCGCGACTTCTCCCGTTCTCTTCTGGAACTCCCAACATGAATTTGCCTCCTTTAGATTTCAAAGCAAGCGTGCTGTACCCTCTGAGGGATATAACTTAGAACGTCTATTAGTGACGATTTTAGTGGCTCTTGGCTATCTATTTCCTACGTTTGGAGTTCCCATTTGGTGGACAAGTTTTCGTGACTTGGGCGAATTATTACAATTTGGCAATCGTAAACTTAAGGGCATTCCCAGTGAAGAACCAGAGGAAGAAGTACGCGCTTTGGAAATACTCCATCAAAAACGATTACTAATCCTCTGCGTATCGATGCCAATTTTCTTTGGATTTACCTTTATGGGTGGCTTTATCCAAATCCTCCCCTCATGGCATATGCCAGGGTTCTTTGGCGCAACTTTGTTATTAGGCGAACGGGCTGCATTGGTGCAGATCAAACGCCCCAAATTTATTCGCAATTGGCTCTGGGGTTCGGGTATGGTGATTTTGCCATTGTTGCTAATCGGCTTACTCCATGTGCATTTGGGTATTGCTCAAAAAGGGGGTGATGCGGCGATCGCGGGTGGTTTCTGGGAAGCTAAGGATGATCCCTCTACGCAAATGATTGATATTGAGCAGTTACGCCAAGCCTTTGTCGATTCTCCAGCACTGAAAGCAGAATTACAAAAAGCAGATTTTGTATTTAGCAATAGTTTTTTTGTGGCGGGACAAGTGGGCATGGCGATCGAGCCACTGGGCAAAAAAGTTACCTGTTTTGATGAAGACTTACGCGGGTTTGCTTACTGGAGTAAAGCTCAAGATTTTGTAGGTAAGACTTCGCTCTATATTACTTCTGAACAGTTTATGAAGGATGAGCGATTTCCAGAGCCTCTAGATAAATACAAAGGTTACTTCCAGTCCCTCGAAAAAATCGCTGATATTCCTATTAAACGTGGTGGTCAAGCCGTCCAGATTTTTCCTGTTTATCGTGCTTCTCCTATGCTTAAACCCTATCCTCGTCCCTATGGTTAATGTCAGTTCGACGAAGGCGGAAAATGGTAAAAATCGCTAAGCGATTTTTACCATTTTCCGCCATTTGCGCGGCGCTTCGCGCCGCGCAAATGGCGTTATCGAACTCACGTATGGTTAACGTCAGTGCGGGTTAAGCTGGCAAATTTTAAAATCCCAAAAGTAAAAGCCTTGCTTAGCAAGGCTTTTACTTTTGGGATTTGAGAGAGGGTTGGCTACGCCAACCCTCTCTCAAATCCCGTTTCAAATTATCCCGAACTCGCGTTATGTTTACCCAAGTGGGCGCACTGTGCTGCCTAATTTTTAGGGTTGATAGTTTTGAGCGATCGCAATTTCGTAAGTCTTCAAATACACACCAAATCTAGTAATTGCTACTTTACTAATGGGTTGGATGTTCTCGAAATGGGCGATCGCTTCTTCAGTAAGTGGATACCATTGATCAGAGATGAAAATTGCATTTTTACCCTTTTGCTGTGCTGCATTCTGTAAATTCCAAAGCGTAAATTGACTAATGCGTTTAGACAATGCTGTGACGTTAAGATTATTCATCTCATAGGCAAGGGCAGCGGCTGAACGATAATCAGAAGTAATTAGCAAGGGCTTCTCTGGCAAAGTATTTGCAATCTTTTGCACTTCTGATGCAACTTCACTCCATCCAAATAACATCCGTCCATCTTGATCTCCATCTTTGCCAAACAATGCACTCACAGGAAATACAGAGGAATTCCAAACAAAGAAAGCGGTAAATAATAAACCAGCAACTTGCGCTCCATAGAAAACTTGCAATCGATGCGACTTTATCTGTGGTCTAGATTCTAGAGCTAATGGTAGCAATGGAAATAGCAATAGGTAGGCATGGATATTCCAATAATAAAGCGCTGTAGAAATTAGCGAAATTGCGATTAGTAGAAATGTGGGTACGGCAAATGTCCACAAGGCAATATGTCTATAAACTGTTTCCTGAAGTGGCAATTTTTCTTTAAATCCTTTCCACAACAACCATGCCACAAAGGGAGAAAGCATTAATAGAGAAATGCCAATAAATCCTAAAGGCTCTAGCAAGCGCATGATTGGCAAGCCACTATCAACGCTACGACTTGCATAAAAGCGAAATGATTGAAAATTATTACTGTAATTCCAATAGAAAACAGGGGTAAAGACAATTGCTCCTATCACCACGCATAACCACAAACGGATATCTCTAAATAGCTTCCGTAATTGGGAATGCGTCGCGATCGCAACTAACAATCCCAAGGTCATAAAGAGGGAATTGTATTTCGTAATCAGCGCTAAGGATAAAGCGATCGCACTGCCATATAGTCGCCAACTTGAGCCTTTGCCATCAATCAGATATTCATCGAGAAATCTTATACATAAATAAGCGCCCATCAAGGTTAGGGTAATTGCCACATGGTCATGCCATGCCAATGACAACATGATGCTGTAGAGAGGAGATGCGAAAATGGCGAGAATTATCCACCAGATATAACGCTTGACGCGATCGCCATAGAGATATTGGAGCAGTTGGTAATAGGTATAGAAAAAAATGCCATTAGTAATGACATTTAGCGATCGCAAAGTAAATAGAGATTTGCCCAAGCAAGCAGTAATTAATCCCTGTAACCATGACTGCAACGGTGGATGATCATAGTAGGAGAAATCTAAATGCTGTCCCCAAAGCCAATAGTAAGCTTCATCGGGATTTGGGGGCGCGAATAGCCAGAAACCTACTCGCAACAGGATAAACGCAGCTAGGGCAACAGTAGCCATACTTAACGATCAAATTGATATCGCAAAAATAGTTCTGAATCATGATGATACAGCGATCGCAATTTGAGTTTGGGTAAATCGCCGCCGCCCATACCATAGTCTTCACCAGCAATAATCGACATGTTCTTCATACCCCCTACTATATGTGGTGATAGGGTTAGAAATATTTCATCGGCAAAGCCCTGAGATATCAAGGAGTAATTTAAAGATGCACCACCTTCTACCAACAGTCGCTTAATGCCAAACTTCTCAAATAGCATTGATAAAGCTTGATTTAAATCTATTTTCTGGTCTTGAACTGGAAATTTAAAAACCTGTGCCTTTTCGTACAGCCATGCTTCAGGTGACGCATTTTCACCTAGTAAAACAATTCGTAAATCTCTACCAGCATTCCAAAATCGATGTTCCTTAGGCAGATCACCTGAGTTACTAATTACGATGCCAAGGGGTTGCGGATTGTCAAAATGCTTTTGGCGCTCTTCTAGGAGTTCTGGGGGCAATGTGGGGATAAAAGCATCATGGCGTAATGTGCCACCACCTGCTAAGACTGCATCTACCTGCGATCGCAACCGCTTCATCAAATTGCGATCGGGGCGCGAACCAAATCCTGTAAGTTTACCTGCATAGGTTGTGGCTTTGCCATCCACACTCGAAACCATATTAAAAATAATGTAGGGACGCTTGAGGCGATCGCCCTTAATTTCTAAATTTTCAGATAAATCATCCAAATGATTACAACTAAACTCCACTCCTGCGGTGGGAAAAGCCAATTCTTCAAAGTTATAAATGCGATCGTGGGATGAATAAAAACTGTTGTACATAAGCACCTTGTATAGCTAAAAGACCCAGTGAAATTTTTGCAAGTGCCGCAAAGCAGCACTTGCAAAAATTTCACTGGGTTTTATGACAGCGCAAAGCGCTGTAAGCAAAGATGTTTGATGTTTTTATATCTTTAATGTCTTTGCTCCTTCACAAAACTATTGCTTAACTAGTTTTACAGGCTGACCATCAGCTTGTAATTCCTTACCATCAGCAGAAAGGGTGTAGGGCTGTTCAGGAGGGGCTGTCGGTGGTTTTTCCCCATTAACAGTTTCAACCTGAGAGACAACTTTGCCATCTTTGATCGAAATCTTGCCAGCAGTCTTAATTTCTTGAACTTCATCCTTAGTCGAAACTGCTTTTAATGTAGCTTCAAAACTACCTTCGGCTTTAATTGTCCACTTACCAGTTACAGACTTAACGCCTTCCTTCTCAGCATCAGCTAAAACTTTTGGATCTAAAACAACTTTATATTCACCTGCGACTTTATCAAGGCTAGCGGGATTGGTACTGCCCGTGCTTGAAGCAGATTCAGTAGATTTTGGAGAGGGGCTAGCACTAGGAGATGCAGAGGTGCTAGGAGATGCCGAAGCAGTAGCAGTAGGTTTAGCACTTGAAGCAGGAGTCGCCGCAGTTTCAGTAGGTGCGGGTGGTTGTTGGCAAGCAGATACAACGGAAACACAGCTAACGGCGATCGCGGCTAGGATACTTTGCTTTAGAGAATAGTTGAGTGATTTTTTCACGATTAATTGGGAATTATTAAGTAACAATAAGTGACAGTCGGGATGTCAGCCTTGAGGTGCTTGTGTATGTAGGATACTCTGCGAATTATTGCTTAGCAAATCCTTTGCATCATAGCTTAGAACCTGTCGGATATTTGGCGAGAAGCTGCAAGCCGCTATATACTGTTTTTCTAGATGTCGTAATTTTTTTTATATTTTTTCAACCGATGGTAACTACAAAATCTCAATCCAATGTTCTGCGATATGACATTGTTGGGTCACGACGCGTTAGTAACTATGGCTTTGCGGTTATTGTTGCCATAGGTGCGTTGGGATTCTTGCTAGCAGGACTATCTAGCTTCTTAAAAATTAATTTGTTGCCATTTTCCCAGCCTTTAGAAATGGATTTTGTGCCACAAGGATTGGCGCTTTCCTTTTATGGGATTGCTGGTACTTTGCTAGAAATATATTTGCTATACGTTATTGCTGTTGATTACGGTAGCGGCTACAACGAGTTCGATCGCAATAATGGCAAGGTAACATTGTTCCGTCGTGGACGTAGCCAAAGCAAAAACATTGAGCTTACCTACAATATTGCGGATGTACAGGCAGTGCGTGTAGAGATTCGCGAAGGCTTAAATCCAAAGAGAGCGCTATATTTGCGGGTCAAGGGCAGAGGTGATTTGCCTCTTTCTGAGGTTGGTCAACCGATCGCCTTGAATGTCCTTGAAGATCGAGCTGCCGAGATTGCTAAGTTTTTATCAGTACCCCTCGAAGGTTTATAAATAAAAAAGGCTCCTCGGAGCCTTTTTTTGCGTCTAAAGTTAAACATCAGTTAAGCATCTCCAAGCTTGTTGATCATCTGTGGTGTGAAATGCTGCATTTGGTTTTAAATTAATACTGAAATTATTAAGGTGTAAAAATGTTTCGTTGGATTTTTAGTTGTTTTTTGGCAATCAGCATTCTACTTACTAGTTGTAGTAACAGTAGCAGTGTTTCCGCTAGTGCATCACCAAGCGCATCACCAAGTGCTTCTGCGTCCTCGACTGCTACTGCTAAGGCATCGCCTACCAAAGTTGCTGATGCTTCACCTAGCGCCAGTCCAAATTCTTTGGAAGCTGCCCTTGCGAAATTTGTACAACTTAAAGGTAAGGCGACAGTAGAACTAAAACTAAAATCAGGGACTGTCAAGATTGATCTTGATGGTACTAATGCTCCATTGACCGCAGGTAACTTCGCAGACTTGGTTAAACGTGGTCTCTATAATGGTTTAACCTTTCATCGTGTAGTGAAAGAACCTACTCCTTTTGTGGCTCAAGGTGGTGATCCACTCGGTAATGGTACTGGTAACTTTGTAGATCCAGTCACATCTCAGACTCGATATATTCCCCTCGAAATTCTTCCTGATGGGGCAAAGCAACCTGTCTATGGTGAAATCTTACCCCCCACCCAAAAACCAAAGTTACGTCATAACAAAGGTGCGATCGCGATGGCACGATCTCAGTCTCCTAATTCTGCTTCCTGTCAGTTTTATATTGCCCTTGATGATATTTACTTTCTCGATGGTTCCTACGCTGTATTTGGCTATGTGACTGATGGTATGGAGTTAGTCGAAAAAATCCAAGTCGGCGATCGCATTGAATCGATCACCATTACCCAAGGCGAAGAAAATATCAAACAGCCTGTCTAACGAAAAAAGAGCCTACATGTAGGCTCTTTTTTGTATTTATCTAATTCGGATTATCCGTTTTTCGATAATGTAGCGATCACCTTGATGATTGCTATAGTGACGCTCAAAGGAGTTGGATCGGTGAATAATTGTTGGTACAGCATAGTTCCAAGAATTTCTATGGTAGCTAGAAGATGGATATAGATTAGGAACTATGACTGAGGAATTAATATTCCGATTGTAGCGATCAAAATGATCATAATGATTGTTTTGATAAGGAACGCTAGGATATGTTGGCTGATAGATGTTAGAGCGATAGGATCGATAACTTCGATAGGAATTGTACGATGGGCTTGAGCCGAATCTAATACTAATCGACACATCTGCGATCGCTGTTCCCACAAATGAACACATCACCCCAAGAGATGTAACTGCTGCTAATAATGCTTTCATAGATTTATGCCTTTATGCTCTTTGTACTGAAGAACACAACATAGAGCCGCCTATCTCTACTTTAGCTCAATATCTCTAGCCTGTGCAGTTCTATTGCAAAGTGAAGGCACTGTTTATTAAGAGTGATATTTCAATCCTACGGTTTAGTGAAAATGAAAGCATATTTATCAGTTAGTGGACTGCTCATAGCGATCGCATTGACATCCTGTTCTCCCTCAAATTTATCTCAAAGAAAGGATATCTCTACTAATCCTTTAACTCAGCTTAAAACTACAGTGATTAATCGCGCCAAGGTAGTGTCAGGGCAGCTCATTTATGTGCCAATCTACTCGCATATTTATCACAACAATAGTCCCGATCGAGGGCTAAATCTATCAGCTACCCTCAGCATTCGCAATACTGACCTGAATAATTCCATTGCGATCGCCTCGGTGCGTTATTACGACACAAAGGGAAAATTGGTTCGGCAATACATCAGTCAACCTGTGGAATTACAACCCCTTGCCTCTACTGAGGTGTTTATTGAAACAGATGATGTTGCTGGAGGTGCAGGCGCAAATTTTATTGTTGAATGGACTGCGGAGAAAAAGGTATATGCCCCCGTAGTTGAAGCCATCATGATTAGCACTGCCTCTGCTCAAGGAATTTCGTTTACTAGTACGGGTCGTGTTCTCAAGCAATACAATTCATCGCATTTCTAAACATATTCGCCTGAAATCTGCCCTAAAAAAATATACTAAGCAATCAGAGCCGAAGAGTTTATAGGTGTTGCCATGATCCAATCATTAGTTGCAAGCGGATTAGTCAATAGAGATTGTATAAGCTTTGAAGAATTTGTAGAATGATATTCCGAAGATGGCAAACGCTATGAACTATATAGAGAAATAGTTCGAGAAATTATGACCACAGGTACACATGAGGGAGACTGTCAAGCAAAGTGTGTATTAGAAGTTGAACCTTGGAAAAATTGAAGCGGCACAACAGCGAGTAACCAGCGTTTTACAGTTCTTTGAAGAATTGCTCGATGGGCGAACTCACTTTGCCAAAGAAGAATTTACCCTTGCGGAAGCTGTGGCTGGCACATTAATTCCTGCGCTACCTCTAGATGACTATCCTCGCTTAAAAGCTTGGTCAGAGCGCCTCGCGCAACGAGAAAGTTGGCAGCAAACGATCGCCTCTCAATCCTTAATTGAATCCGCCCTTCCTAATATTCGCAAAATTCTGGAACGTTGATTCTAGCGATCGCCCAATCTTTGTCGAGTTTAATACGCTCTTAAATTTTCCACTTGTTTCTAAATCGATAACTCAAGTCTGAGTCTTCGGATTTATTCATTAAGGCGATCGCCCCGATCCCTATCCAGATTGATAAGTAGCTGGGCATAATTAAAAACTTATTTTGTTGCTAAAACTGTAACTCAATCCTCAGTCTTGATATTTATTGGTTAACTTGAAATTACAAGATTTACTGAAATTTCTATCTCAATACCTATGCTGCAACATTTCTTTCCCCAAGCCTTAATAAAATCAACTCTTTGTGGATGTCTGCTTCTTTCTAGTTCGCTAATTCCTTTACAGCCTACTGTTGCTAATCCACAAATTTTGGCTACGCCACAAGCGGAATCGATCGCCCAACAGGTACTTAAAAAAGCGATCGCCAAAGAGAAACTCGATAACACAGCAAAAGTTGTTAAAGTCGAGCGCATCGGTAAGGGCGATATCTGGATGTACCAAGCTCCAGCTCACTGGAAAATTGCGATCGCCGATCAGCATCAAAGCTTAGTTTATTTCGCTACAGAAGATGGAATCTTTATCGTCTTGATGCAAAAAAATGGGCAAAACGTCCATACTGTAGGAAAACCTGCCCAAGAAGTTCCGCCACCACAAATGATCACCGCAGCGACTCGCCTAGCAAAAGAATGGGGCTATTCTGAACAACCCCAACTAACTAAGATTGTTTCTACAAAAACAACTTGGGCAAGCGGTTGTGAAAATATCTCGGCTCCCTATCCTTGCGATCCCGTTGTTCGTCAAGGCTGGAAAATCACCCTTCCCCATCAACGCCAAAGTTGGGTGCTTCAAGGTGAAACAGCCGAAGATATACAATTGATTGCACGGAATAATCCTGCGATTGAACGGAGCTTACCAAATCAGGTGCGTAACGAAATCAAGCGTATTGCCAGTAAACATCTGCAAATCCCACCCTCCGTTGTACTAATTACCAAAGTTGAGCCTCAAAACTTTCCTGATAGCTGTTTAGGGTTAGGGAATTTGGCAGAATCCTGCGCCCAGCAAATTATTCAAGGCTATCGGGTAACAGTAATAGGAAAGTCGCAAGCAAGGCAAATATATCGCATTAGTAATGATGCCTTAAACCTTCGCACCGAAGCGATCGCAGGACTGCCTACCCGCACCGATGAGCTACCAACAGCGATCGCCCGCCTAGTATTCAAAGCAGCCCAATCAGACTTGCAACAACCCATTGCCAATCTCAGCATTACCCAAGTTGAACAAAGATTCAATTGTTTCATTAGTCCCACGGCTCCACCCAATACCCCCTGTTTACCAACGAAGAAACTTGACGGTTGGAATGTCACAGTGACAAATTTTCAGAAATCACTGACTTATACAGTTGATCTCAATGGCAAGATTTTGGGTAAAGTGCCGTTCCCAACTCATTAAAATTCTTTAAATTGTCGCTATCAATTTGTTGTTTTGGTTGTTTATGCATAAACTTTCTATAGGAAAGTATTTAGAGGAGATAGAAAAGATGAATCTGTCCAGTCAGCGCATACCTATTTCTAGTCATTTTTTTTGTGATGGTCATGGATATGTGCTTACCTCAGCCAGTTTAGGTGGTAGCGATCTAAGTCCCAGTCAGTTTTCTGAGCTTGTTTTAAATGGCTCATCTGATGATATCGCTCCTATTTTGGAGCAGGGGATTTGTATGCCTATTCTTTTTGAGAGTGATTGCGCTCTAGATCACAAAACACTTTTTGTAATTGGACAATTAACACCTCAAGAAGAGAAGGATTGGTGTGCGCGACTCACTTGGAAATTGAACATTCCCTGCGGCAAATTAATCTTGTTATGTAGCTGTGTTGCCGAAGATGTTGCCCATGCAATTTCTGGGAAACCACCTAGAGAAGATTTTATGATTTTTCAAGTTATCGATGTACCACCAGATTTATACGAAGTGAATATCTATGCTTATCCTGCAAGTCCAACCTTTATGGGAACATTGGACGAAGAAGAGTATGAAAGATATGAAGAAGAAATGCTCGAATTGGACTTAGATGACTATGACAGTGAAGGGAACTTAACCTCAGTGGGATATATCATTTGCCTCTCCCCTCTTACGAATATGGAACTTGATCTACCAGAAACTAATGATGCATGGATTGAAAAATTTACTTTTCGCAAAGTGCTATAGCACTTTGCGCTTTCTTAAAACCCAGATAAATTTTGAAAAAGTTGGCGAAGCCAACTTTTTCAAAATTTATCTGTACTACTCCCTTGCCAGTGATAGAGAGTTGCGTTGCTTCGTGCCGCAACTCTCTATCGGGTTTTATGTCATGATTTTGAGCAACTACAGCTACACATACACAAAGCCTAAATAGTCTGTAGAATTTCGCATTGGGTTTAGTTCTCGAAGATGTAAGGCAATCAGTATATGTCTTGGTCAAATTCAAAAAACTTTTCTAAAAAATGGTACAGAATTCGTGAATATCAAAATGGTGACAAAGAGGTTTTAGAGGCTGATCATCAGTGGTCTATTGAAAAAGGGTTGGGTGACGATTGGGATGCAAATTTCAATCACTACTTCAAAAAAAATGATCATTGGTATATCCAAAGAGGCATCAAATATAAATACTTGTTTGTTGCTCCTGAAGAGAGAGTTCTCTATGGATATGCAATCGAACAATTAGATAATGAAACCATAGATGTATTATTTACAGAACTAAAGCCAATTGAAGAGTGGGTTCTATATATTGAAGAGCGCATCTGTGACTGCATAATGGCGATTGATTATGCAGAAGCTGAAGTGCTTGCACATCAGACTAAAATTCAATCCTATCTGAATAAACCTGATGGGAACTATGGGCAAGATATCCGTAAGCATGAAGAATGGATTATGAAACAGACTCAAAAGATTGAGCAATTAAAAATTGAAAAGGAAGATTTCATCAGAAAGCTCTTTAAAGAAGAAGGCATAGAGTGGTAAGCCGAAATTAGGCAAGTAAAAGAAGAGGGGATGCAAAGCATCCCCTCTTCTTTTACTTAAGTATGGCGCTAAAGTTGGCTAACTGACGACTGTAGTTACGGATAATGCCGAGGAGGTTGAGGCGGTTTTTGCGCACTTGTGGATCGTCTGCCATGACTAACACATCATCAAAGAACTTAGCTAGTACAGGCGCGATCGCCTTAATACCTTCCATTAACTGCTCATCACTGGGTTGACTTGGCAAAGCAGCGATCGCCTGATAAAGTTCCTGTTCCGCAGCATCGGTCAAGGTAGCAGAATTAACTACCGACTTAACATCAACGGTGATGCTATCTAGATCACCCTGTACTGCAAGGCGAGAAGCTCTCACAATTGGTTCATAGATCGCACCAAGGGTGGCATCTTCGCGAGATTGTTGCAGGAAGTGGGCGCGTTCTTTGATGCGAGTGAGATTGCTCAAACCTTGCAGGGTATAGGCGAGATCATCAGTCCCCGTAACCGCATCAATAAGGTCATAATCAATGCCCCGCTCGGACAAAATCGTATCGCAGCGTTGCTTAAACCATTTATAGAGATTTTCCAACACAGTTTCCGCAGGTTTCGCCAGCAAATTCTTGTCGGCATAAATGGCGATCGCCGATTGCAGCAGTTTTGGTAAGTCCAGCGCAAATCCGTTTTCCCATGCAATTTGGACAACACCAGTAGCCGCACGCCTCAGGGCAAAGGGATCGGACGAACCAGTAGGGATAATGCCCAAACCGAAAATACCAACGAGGCTATCGATACGATCCGCGATCGCCACAATCTTGCCCGTTAAAGAAGTTGGCAAGGCATCCCCTGCGCCTTTGGGTTGATAATGCTCACGAATACCTGTAGCAACCGCCACAGGTTCCTTACTAGAGAGAGCATAGTAGTAACCCATTTGACCTTGCAGTTCAGGAAATTCCTTGACCATTTGCGTCACCAGATCGGCTTTAGCAAGTTGAGCAGTGCGATCAATTAGTACTTGCTCGGCTTCAGTAATTTCTAAATTCGTAATCGAGTCAACCACTAATTTAGCGATCGCTCTAATTCTTTCCACCTTTTCGGCAACCGATCCAAGCTGGGCTTGGAAAGTAACCTTTTCTAAAAGTGGCAAGAAGGTTTCTAGATGCACTGCGCGATCGCTATCGTAGAAAAATTTGCCATCGGAAAGACGCGCCCGAATTACCCGCCCATTACCTGCGGCAATCAACCGCGACTTGTCAGGATTACCATTGGAAATCGTAATAAAGCGCGGCAATAATTGATCGGGATTAGTGGCGGAATGCACAGGGAAATAGCGCTGATGGCTCACCATTTCCGTTTTAATCACAGGCTGAGGCAATTCCAAAAATTCACGCTCAAATTCACCGATAACTGCTGTGGGAAATTCCACTAAATAGGTAACTTCTTCGAGCAAATCCTCAGGAATTTCCGCATTTCCATTAAATAGCTCCACAATGCTATTAATTTGGGTGAGGATATGATGCTGACGTTCTTTGCCATCAACAATGACAAAGGCTTCACGCAAAGTCGCCACATAGTCCTTGGCGGTGTCGATCACAACTGAGCGGGGATGCAAGACACGATGCCCCTGACTCAGGCGATCGCTCTGCACATTTTCTAAGGCGATCGGTAAAATTTTGGAATTGAACAGGGCAACTAACCAACGAATCGGACGGGGAAACTTGAGATCGCCATTGCCCCAACGCATCAAGCGCTTACCTTCGAGTCCTGTAATCCAAGATGGTGCTAGCTCTTGCAAAATATCCGCAGTCTGACGACCAACAATTTGCTGATTAGCAAAAACAAATGCACCTTTGTCAGTCTCTTTAATAAAGATATCTTTGAGATCAATACCCTTGGACTTGGCAAAACCTAATAAAGCCTTAGTTGGTTCACCCTGTGGATCTCCCTTAACAAAAGCAGAACCTACCGCAGGTCCTTTCAGCTCGATACTGCGATCGCTTTGTTGCACAGGTAAACCATCAATTAGCACGGCAAGACGACGGGGCGTACCATAGACACTGACCTTGCTCGTAGTTAGTTGGTGTTCATCTAAAATTTTAGGGATGCGCTCTTGCCATTGGCGCAAAGCATCGACGATAAAACTAGCGGGTAATTCTTCAGTACCAACTTCTAACAGAAAACTTGCCATAACCACGAGTTGAGGGACAATCTTCAGTTTAGCGCCTTGACGCGCAATAAAGAAAGGGTAAGTCACTTACAGCATCTACTCTGCATCTGACCTAAAAGAATTGGCAGCATCCTGAAAATACTTAGGAGATATACAGCGCTTTGTGCTGACTTGAAATCCAAATAAATTCTTGAAAGCGCGGCAAAGCCACGCTTTCAAGAATTTATTTGGACTACTTTAAGCCTCAACAGGCTGTAGCTATAAAAGCCAAAAGAGGGTTGTGGGACTTTGCCCCACAACCCTCTTTTGGCTTTTAATTTTATTGCACAGTGCCACTTAGCATAAAATAGCTAGAGATTAACTTTTATTGAGCAGGGATACTGAAAGAGGCAAAACATGGGGCAAACACTCGAAGCTGTAGCGATTACTGATCAAATCAATTATCAGACTGAACAATATCGCGATGCCTACAGCCGAATCAATGCGATCGTCATTGAGGGCGAAGCTGAAGCATACAGCAACTATCTCCAACTAGCGGAGCTACTGCCCGAATCTAAAAATGATCTGATTAAACTTGCCAAGATGGAGGAGCGTCATAAGAAGGGTTTTACTGCCTGCGGTAAAAACCTCAATGTCACCCCAGACATGGACTTTGCTGAGAAATTCTTTGCCGAATTGCATAGCAATTTCCAAAAAGCATTTGCAACTAAAGATATTGTTACTTGCCTGTTAATCCAATCACTTATCATTGAGTGTTTTGCGATCGCCGCTTATAACATTTATATTCCCGTCGCCGATCCCTTCGCCCGCAAAATCACTGAGGGCGTAGTCAAAGATGAATACCTGCATCTTAACTTTGGCGAAGAATGGTTGCAAGAGCATTTTGAACAATCCAAAGCAAATTTAGAGCAAGCCAATCGTCAAAACCTGCCGATCGTCTGGAAAATGCTCAACCAAGTTGAAACCGATGCCAAAGTCCTCGGCATGGAAAAGGAAGCTTTAGTAGAAGACTTCATGATCCAATATGGAGAAAGTCTTGGCAAAATTGGCTTCAGCACCCGTGACATTATGAAGATGTCTGCAATGGGCTTGGTAGCTGCTTAATCACCTCACCGTTTAAACGCGCCGATGGCGCGTTTAAACCAAAATATTTTCGTTGACAACTGTAACTGGTAACCGCAATCGATGTTTGGTCTCATTGGGCATTTGACAAGTCTTGAACACGCTCAGTCTGTAGCAAGGGAATTAGGCTATCCCGAATATGCCGATCAAGGTTTG
Organism: Pseudanabaena sp. Chao 1811; assembly: GCF_027942295.1. NCBI lineage: Bacteria > Bacillati > Cyanobacteriota > Cyanophyceae > Pseudanabaenales > Pseudanabaenaceae > Pseudanabaena > Pseudanabaena sp. Chao 1811. Next base: position 401,794 of record NZ_CP101416.1, on the reverse strand, counting down.
GAATTTTGGTGTAGCGCCCCACCCCAAATCGTCGATCGCATCAAAGTTACGAGTGCCACAGGTCAGCAGATCGAAGGGCTATATGTAGAATCATGCTTCTTGCCCGAAATGTTGGCAGGTAGCAAAATTAAAACCGCTATTCGCAAAATCCTTAACGCGATGGCTCATGCACAGAAGCATGATATTGATATCACCGCTTTGGGGGGATTTTCCTCGATTATTTTCGAGAATTTTAACTTGAGCCAAATGTCGAGCGTGCGAAATATTCAGCTAGATTTTAATCGCTTCACCACAGGCAATACCCATACGGCATATATTATTTGTCGCCAAATTGAAGAAGCTAGTCGTAAATTTGGCATTGATTTAGCCAAGGCTACGGTTACAGTTTGTGGAGCCACGGGGGATATTGGTAGCGCGGTATGTCGTTGGCTCGATGCACGTACTAATATCAAAGATCTATTGCTAGTTGCCCGCAATCAAGAGCGTTTGCAAGAACTTCAAGCCCAACTCGGTCGCGGTAAAGTTTTGAGTATCGAAGAAGCCTTGCCCCAGTCCGACATTATTGTGTGGGTAGCGAGTATGGCAAAGGGAATGGCGATCGATTCCGCCACCCTCAAGCGTCCCTGCATCCTCATTGATGGTGGCTATCCCAAAAATATGTCTACCCTTGTCAAAGAGGAAGGAATTCATGTAATCGATGGTGGCATCGTTGAGCATAGCCTCGATATTGATTGGAAGATCATGAAAATCGTGAATATGACTGCCCCTGCCCGTCAGCTTTTCGCCTGTTTTGCTGAAGCAATGCTATTAGAGTTTGAAGGTTGGCATACCAATTTCTCATGGGGACGCAATCAAATCTCCATTGAGAATATGGACAAAATTGGCGCAGTATCGATCAAGCACGGATTCAGACCGCTAATTAATTAATGGAGATTATAGGTGGCGCTTTGCGTCACCTATATCTTTGAGATTTCATGCACTTGTGTAGGTGACGATCGATATCTGTCGCTATATTATGGCTAAAATAGCTAAGCATGAAATTGCTGTGAACAATGAAACTTGCCTTTATTATCGATCCGATCGCTAGACTCGATCCCGCCCATGACACTAGTGTTGCGCTAATGGAAGCAGCTTGTCGCAGGGGCTATGAAGTATTTATCACGGATATGAATACGCTTAGTGTTAGAGATGGCAAAGCATGGGCATTTCTCCAAGCGACCAAGATTCATCCTATTCCCCTTGTTAATGGAAAATGGCAAGTTCCCAATCCTTGGTATGAAGTGGCGGCAGGATCTTTTCAACCCTTAGAGAATATGCAGTTTGTGTGGATGCGTCCCGATCCACCTGTGACAACCGAATATCTCTATGCTACCTATATTCTCGATTATGTAGATCCTCTGAAGACTAAAGTTCTCAACTCCCCACAAGGCATTCGTGCGGCAAATGAGAAGATGTATGCTTTGCAGTTTACAGGCGCGATTCCCAAAACCATCGTCACTGCTGATAAAGGGACAATTATCGACTTTGTGAAAACGGAAGGAAAAGCCGTGATGAAACCTTTGGGTGGCAAAGGTGGTGAAGGAATTCTATTTTTAGAAACAGGCGATCGCAATATTAACTCCCTAATCGAAATCAGTACCAATATTGGTAAAACCCCTGTAATGGTACAGGAATACTTGCCCGATGCTCAATTGGGTGATAAGCGGATTATTCTCCTTGATGGCGAACCCATTGGTGCAGTAAATCGAGTTCCAAAATCAGGGGAATTTCGCGGCAACATGGCAGCAGGAGGTAGTGCTGTGCAAGTGGATATTACAGATCGCGAAAGAGAAATATGTACTCAACTTGCCCCCACCCTCAAGCGTGATGGCTTAATATTTGTGGGTATCGATGTGATTGGCGGCTATCTGACGGAAGTGAATGTCACTAGTCCCACAGGTGTACGCGAAATTGATCGTCTCGATGGAGTATCTTTAGGCGATCGCGTGATGGATTGGCTAGCAAGTTTTTAGTTGTAGGATGCGTTACGTTGCACTAACGCATCCAATTAAACAAATATGATGGGTTACGCGATCGCTAACTCGTCCTACATTTAATTCCAATAACTCACTTCAAAACCTAGACCTCTTGACTAGAGTTAAAATAGGGTTAGAACATCTATAGACAAGTTTTTAGTTATGTCGCTTTTACCTATGAAAATTTTTAGCCCAGAATTTATGAAAAAGATGAAAAATAACGTTAAGGTCTGGACGCGATCACTGGTTGCAATATCCCTAGTAGCAATGACAATCTTTGGTAATGCCCACGAAGCTTTTGCTAAGCGTTCAGGTGGCAGAATTGGCGGTAGCTCTTTCAAATCTGCTCCCAGCCGCTCTGCACCATCGAACCCTAACTATAGTGGTAGTACCACTCCCTACTACAACAATGGTGGTGGTGGATTTTTCTTCTTACCTATGTTTTTTGGTGGTGGCATGGGTGGCGGCTTATTTACCCTATTGCTATTGGTAATTGTTGCAGGCGCAATCATGCAAGCCTTTCGTGGTCGTGGTGATGGCGAAGGTATTACAGGCATGGACAGCAAAGTGAGCGTTGCCAAAATCCAAGTTGGGCTCCTTGCCTCTGCGCGATCGCTCCAACAAGAGCTAACCCGTTTGGCTCTGGAGTCTGATACATCTTCTTCCGAAGGTTTAGCCACCGTTACCCGCGAAACGGCTGTTTCCCTAATGCGTCATCCTGAATATTGGGTATATGTTAGTAGCGGTAGCGAAAACACCAAGTTTGCCCTTGCTGAACAAAAATTTAATAGTTTAGTCATGTCTGAGCGTAGCAAGCTTAACGCGGAAACTTTAAGTAATGTCGGTGGGCGCGTGCTACAGGGTAAAACTGCGGCATCTCTACCTAGTGAGGGTAGTCTGAGTCTCGAAGATCCTAGCGAATATATTGTAGTGACCATGCTATTAGCAGTCGCAGGTGATTCCCTCACTAAGCTACCCACCTTGAGATCTTCTGAAGATTTACAAGCAGCTCTATCAGTGATCGGTTCTGTACCTGAAGATAACCTCTTAGCTGTAGAAATCCTGTGGGAGCCTCAGTCGGAGAACTATACACTCACCAATGATGAAGTTTTAACCGTATATCCAGATCTAGTAAGAATTTAACCCCCTGTACCACAGAAGGAGGGCGCGATCGCCTCTGTAATCTGACCAAAGGCAGCGCTCAGCGCTGCCTTTACTGTATAAACGACTTAAAATGATTTAAAAAGATTTACGCAATCTAACCTAAAGTTGTAGCGTTAAGGGCTGATCTGTGGTATCACTTACCAGTATTATTTTTTCTTATTTTTTTCGAGACAACTTTCAAGTATTCTGATTTGGCTAAGATAGCTATTCCAACAGCACTTTATTGAGTATGGCAGTTTTTGTGGTGAGTGCGTGTGAATAATGGAGTGAATAAGGTCTGCATATGATGCAAAACACAGATAAAAATCAGTTTTATGTAACTCAAGACGTTGATGCCTATACGGACAACGTTGATCACTTAATGGATGATTTATTTGGGGAGGTGGAAAGTACTCTTCATGTTGATTATGCTAAAAAGCGATCGCAGGGATCTAAATCCCCAAAAGTGCAACCTAAAAAGTCAGCTCCCTATGCTTCTGCAACCTCTTCAAGCTCAGACATAGTTGCTATATCAAAATTTGAGCCAAATAGCCAAGACATATCCACCTCCAAAGACACCGTTAACATTACAAAGCTAAATCTTGCTGATATCTCCTTACCACCCATTTCTAAGCAAGATGTACTCTGGATTCAACCCTACATTATGCGGAATCCAGAACCACCGTCCAATATTCCGCCTAGCCCACCTGACCCCACAGTTCAAAAGTCAAGTTTACTAGATCGCATTTTATTAATTCTTGCCTGTAGCTCAGCCCTGCTCGCCGCAGTGATGTGGACAGTGAATCATGGCATTTGGTTAGGCAGACAATCAGTTAGCGTTGTCACCGCTAATACTAAAAATACTCCTGACAATAAACCCTTTGCTGACGAAATTAAGCGAATGTTGTCAGATATCGTTGATAAAAATCGGGCGATCGCGGCTAATTCCAATGGCAATATTGGCAGCAATCTTCCTCTAATGGCAGCTCCTTTAGCGGGTACGATGCCTCTACCGATTGGCACGAATCCCTTGATGAACGGGATACAGCAACCGATGTATGTGCCTGTCTATCAACCACCGACACTCAATAATTCCAATAGTGGCAATCTGCCCTCGCCCCTCGCCTTACCACCTGTCACATCGGGCAACTCAATTGATGTGTCTAACTCTACAGCCAATGCCAGACCAAACGCTGTATCTACTCAAGCGGCGGCTCCTGTGCCATCATATACATTAATCGGTGTTCTGGACTTGGGCGATCGCTCGACAGCCATGTTTGATATGAACGGTTCAGTCCAGTCCATTGGACTAGGCAAGGCGATCGGCAATACAGGCTGGGTCTTAGCCCGTGTCAGTCAACAAGAGATTGTGGCGAAACGGGGTAGAGAAACTAAAACCATATTGGTTGGACAGAAGTTCTAAAAAATCTCAAAAATTAACTAGCTAAGGAAAATATATGGGGTTACTAGAGGATATATCTCGCTTTTTAGAAACTCGTCTAGAGGAGTTTATTCGCAATAATCCCCAAATCGAATTGCAAATCCTCGAAGATAAGTTACGCCAGCAAGAAGAGGAAATTGCGAAATTAATTATTACTTCTAAGCAAGAAGAAAAAAATCTACAGGATCGCATTCTGGAAATAGCCGAAGAGATCCGTGTCTGGCACGATCGCACCGTCAAGGCGGAATCCTTTGATCGTCCAGATTTAGCAAATCTAGCTAAAGAGCGAGAAGCTGCACTCTTGCGTCAAGGTAATCAAATCTGGGCGCAGATGGAACTAGTTAAAAAACGGGCGATCGATAGCCAATCCTTGCAAGTTCAAATCCAAGAACGGCGTAAGGAGGTGCAAGCTAAAATTGCAGAGGCTGCCAAAGCTGCTAAGGCAAAATCTCCTGCTAGCACACCCTTAAACTGGGATAATCTCTACACGCCTCCCTTCCGCGATCCTAATGACAAGCTAGAAGAAACATTTCGACGTTGGGAGATGGATGAAGAGCTTGAGCGCCTCAAACGTAATTTGGGCAAGTAAGTACCCAAAAGCTATAGCACACGCGCAGCGTGTGCTATAGCTTTTGGGGTTTTATATTTAATTAAGCATAGCTACTTAGAGAATATTTGAGCAATTTATTTTGTCAGTATGCAAATTTTGCTAACAGTTATGTTATGATAGGAAAGCATCAAAAATGCAACGGGATGTAGCGCAGCTTGGTAGCGCACCACTTTGGGGTAGTGGGGGTCTTGGGTTCAAATCCCAACATTCCGATAACTGGTCAGCAAATCATGTAATTGATTAGCTCTATATTATCCATATCAGAGAGTAGGCAGTTCCGCTAACTGACTCGCTCGCATTTATGATATTACGAGGATTTTATGGATTTAAAAGATGCCTTTGCTTTATTACATCCTGCGATCGCAGTTGTCATTGTATTTCCCTTAATTGGCATGGTCGTCAATCGCGCTATCCTTGTGCGTCAGCGTCGCCTCATCACTAAAGCTGGAGAAAAGAGTAAAATCCCGCCAGTTGTTGGTTCTGAACATGTAGAAACTGGACTGTGGTTGAGTATTGCCGTTGTCGGCGTAGCATTAATAGGCTTGGCATTTGCCATAACCTCCAAAATGATTGCGAAAGATGTTTTAACAACAGATCCATTGCGAGTTGTCTTTGTTGCTGTGATGTTTATCGTGACTACCGCATCAATGACATTTCTTTGTCGGAGCAAAGTGACAATTTGGAAAGTGGTCTTTGCGGGACTGACAAGTATGGGATTGATTGTGATCGGCTGTCAGCCAGAGGTTTATCGACTCGATCGCCAATGGTTTATTTCCCATTATTACTATGGTGTTGCTTCAGCAATTTTGATGATTATTTCTGTGGCGATCACCCAAGATATTTACAAAGACAAAAGCGATCGTTGGCGGACAGCCCATATCATTCTCAATTGTCTAGCTCTATTACTATTTCTAGGACAAGGAATTACAGGCGCAAGGGATTTATTAGATATTGCTCCTAGTTGGCAGGCATCGTACCTTGGCAAATGTGATTTCACTAATAAAGTCTGTCCACAGGTTAAATGATTCTATTCAGCTAGTTGCGACGCTTCGCACCGCAACTAGCCTTTTTAATGTAGGGAAGTTGGTGATCAATATCACTAGCCATCAATTTTGACATCACAGGAACAGGAACTAGCGATCGCTGTCTAAACACCTATAGAAATAGATACTTAAATCTATAGTCAAGTTCTTTTATCGCTTCAAGTTTATGATCCTCAACTCCTTAAATGATACTCGTTCCATAGAAGTCATTACCCTTGCTGGTCGAGAACAAGGGCTTGTTTTTTTAGGCAAAACTTTTGTAGCTGATCAATCCTATAGCAATCTCGATCAAGCGATCGCAGCTTCTAGAAAAGACCTCGATCTAGGCTTTGCCGTATTGATCACTCCAGACGGAGAACTATTTCGGGTCTGGGTTTCAGTTCCTAATCAAATAATTTATCAATCTGCTCAAGCCGCTTAATTTGCATAAAAAAAGAAGACACATCGCAACGCAACGTATCTTCTTTTTGGTATAGGTGAAGTTCTAAGCTAGTAACTTCTCAACTGCTGCAATTACATCTTCAGGTTGAGGGATTGTTAGGTTTTCCAATCCGCCATTATAGGGAGTAGGAACATCCAAAGCGGCAAGACGTACAATTGGTGCATCTAACTCATCAAAGTAATTGTCATTGATCGAAGCGATGATTTCGGAACCGATACTGGCACAACGCATTCCTTCTTCAACGATGACAATGCGATGGGTTTTCCGCAAGGAGGTAACGATAGTTTCCAGATCGAGAGGCTTCAAGGAAATCAAGTCAATTACTTCAGGATCGTAGCCCTTATCAACGAGAGTCTCAACAGCCTTGAGAACGTGATAGCGCATTCTCGAATAGGTGAGAATTGTGACATCGCTACCTTCGCGCACGATTTCCGCTTTATCTAGGGGCAGTAAATACTCCTCATCGGGAATATCTTCCTTGAGGTTATACAGCAACACATGCTCGAAGAATAGGATCGGATTATCGTTGCGAATCGCTGATTTTAGTAAACCTTTAGCATTGTAAGGTGTGGAGCAAGCCACCATCTTAATCCCCGGGACTGCTTGGAAATAGGTTTCAAGACGCTGAGAATGTTCTGCACCGAGGTTGCGACCGACACCACCAGGACCACGAATGACGATTGGGATTTTGAAATTACCACCAGAGGTATAGCGCAACATCCCTGCGTTGTTAGAAATTTGGTTAAAGGCGAGTAGCAAGAAGCCCATGTTCATGCCTTCAACGATGGGGCGCAAGCCTGTCATGGCTGAACCGATCGCTAAGCCTGTAAAACTGTTTTCGGCGATCGGGGTATCGAGGAGGCGCAAGTCACCGTATTTCTTGTAAAGGTCTTTGGTTACTTTGTAGGAGCCGCCATAATGCCCCACGTCTTCGCCTAGAACATAAACGGCTGGATCGCGCTCCATTTCCTCATCGATCGCCTCTCTGAGGGCGTTAAAAAAAGTAACCTCTGCCATATTTATCTATTAATGTCTACATAGTTATTGGGGCTAACGCTCAATTATAACTTTACAAAGTGTAAATCTTGCACCAAAACTTACACCAAAAACTTGAGACTAAGCATAATTTAGGCAAAGCTACGGCTTGCCATCATTCACATTAGTTAGGATGTAGGCAAACCTTAAGATAGCAAGTTACATCTATATGAAACAGACTAAACCATCAAAACCTAAAAAAAAGAGCTTCTCTAGCTTTGATCTAGCATCTGCTTATAAGCAATTAGGTATCAAAACTTTAACCCATTGGGAATTACCAGATTTAGCGATCGCTCCTAGCGAATTTTTTATCAAAAGATTAGAGCGCTTACATCGCAATTTCGATTTGCGGAGTTATGAGGAATCCAAAAAGCTGCTGATCGATGCTTTTTGCGAAGAAGCAATGGATAGTATTGACAAACTCAAAATATGGAAAGGCGGCAAAATAGAAAGTGATATTTTAATTGGCAATGCTGACTATTTAATTGCCGCTAGGCAAGACTATTTAGATACACCATTCCTATGTATTGTCGAGGCTAAACGCGATGACTTTGAGCAGGGTTTAGCTCAATGCTTAGTAGAAATGCAAGCTTGTCAATGGGAAAATCGGCAAGTAGGAAAAGAGATTGATGTTTTGGGAATTGTTACTAATGGGCAAGGATGGATATTTTATAAACTTACCCTTACCAACGAAGTCTACGAAACAGGAATGTATAGTTCTGATGATATCGCTAAGACTTTAGGAGCTTTACGTTTAGCTTTTCAGGAATGTGAGAATAATTTATAGGTTTTTAGAAGTTGCTTTGCAACTTCTAAAAACCTATAAATTATTTTGCTGCACGTATCTTAAATGTTTGACGATGGAGATCGGTGTAACCAAGGTTCTTAATCGCTTCTCGATGCTTAGGAGTTCCATAGCCTTTATTCGTAGCAATATCATATCCTGTATAGGTTTTGGCAAGTTCGATCATTTGGCGATCGCGCCACACCTTTGCGACAATACTCGCCGCCGCAATAGAAATTGATAAGGAATCACCCTGAACTACGGTTGTTTGGGGAATAGGCGCAATTAGTTGAAAGCGTAAAGGCTGATTACCATCAACCAAGCAATGCTTGGGCTGTGGGTTAAGTTGAGAAATTGCCCTTTCCATAGCTAACAAACTTGCGGCGAGAATATTGATCTGATCGATTTCTGCAACTGAGGCAGTCCCAATTGCATAGGCGATCGCTACTTCACGAATGATCTTGTCTAAATGCTCACGCTTTGATGCCGACAGTTTTTTGCTATCAGTTACGCCTAAATCTGCTAAATATGCCATTTTCTCAATAGGCAAAATTACTGCTACGGCGACCACTTCACCAAAAAGGCAACCTCGACCAACTTCATCAACTCCTGCAACTGGATAGTTGGCAATTTCTAGTGATCGCAAATCTTCTCGGTTCATAATGGTAAATATAGTGCTTTTCCAGCAATCTAATGAAATCTCCGCCTTCGGCGGAGATTTCATTAGATTAGTACAAGCTTTGGCAGGTTTCATCGCAAATTGCTTTAGGAATTATAACCATGACCTTGATCAAAATTCTTCCTGATTGGTTTCTGCCCGAGAGTCAAGCCACATCAGAATCGGTGTACCTGAATCGTCGCCGATTTTTAAAGAGTACTGGTTTAGGGAGCCTAAGCATGATCGGGTTGCTGGCAGGTTGTCAAACCCTCGAAGAGAAAAAAGCGATCGTCAAGCAACAGATATCTAATGAACGACTGAAAGCAATTACAGCCTCTCGCAACCTTGCCTTTACCCTCGATCGCCCAATTACGGAAGAATATAGCGCGGCTGTCTATACCAACTTCTATGAATTCAGTGGAGACAAAGATGTATGGAAATATGTGGATAAATTTCAGCCCCATCCTTGGACGATAGAAGTCACGGGACTAGTAGCGAAGCCTCAGAAATTTGCGATCGAGGACTTAATCGCCAAAATGCCCATCGAAGAGAGGCTCTATCGCCATCGCTGTGTGGAGGCTTGGGCAATGGCAGTACCTTGGATGGGCTTCCCTTTAAAGCGATTAATCGAGTTAGTGGAACCGAAAGCAAATGCTACTCATGTCAAGTTCACCACATTTTTTCGTACTAAACAGGCAAGCAGACAGATTTTGCATAATCAGCCTTGGCCCTATACGGAAGGATTAACGATCAAAGAAGCGATGAATGAATTGGCTTTTATGGCTGTTGGTATTTACGGTCATGAATTACCCAAACAGCATGGCGCTCCGATTCGATTAGTTTTGCCTTGGAAATATGGTTACAAGAGTATCAAGTCCATTGAGAAAATCGAATTTAGCGATCGCCAACCTTCCACATTTTGGAACACTCGTATTCCCGAAGAATATGATTTTGCTGCTAATGTCAATCCGAATATCCCGCATCCACGCTGGTCGCAGGCAAGTGAAAAAATGTTAGGAACAGGCGATCGCTATGCTACGCAAATGTATAACGGCTATGCGTCCTATGTTGCTAGTTTGTACTAAACCCTAGAAGCGTGGGTTGCCCGCAAAGCGGGCAACCCACGCTTCTAGGGTTTAACTATGATGAGCTACTTAAGAGAGATGCAGTAAAATAAGGAGTCAGATTTTTTATAGTGCAGCTTTGCCGTAAAAAATCTGGTTCCCTAGAAGATAACCAAACATTTTTGAGGTTGCGCCATGATTTTACAAATGCCACCTTCTCAAAAAATTATTTAACCCAAGTTGCTACCTATTCATTCAATACTAAAGTTAAAATAAAAAATGCTAGATTTTTATATAAAAATAGCGTCATTTTGGACTTAGCGAGGCTGTTTTTACAGTCCATTGAGGGATTAAGTAGTACAGTAACAACACTTAGTAAACCAATTTTTGAAGAAATCTTTTTCTAACAAGTAAGGGAAAACGTTGATTAAATGCTGAAGTAGTTTTTGAGAATGAGGTCTAAGCAATCTAATAAAATATTTGAGAACCGACCACATCATCTCAATTGGATTAAAATCAGGAGAATAGGTGGGTAAGTACAAAATCTTAGCACCTGTCGCTGTAATTGCTTTTGCGACCCCCTCAACTTTATGGCAGTTGAGGTTATCCATGATGATCCTATGCTCAGGACGTAATTTAGGTACTAGGTCATCTTGGACAAAGGTGAGAAAATCTGCTCCTTTCATAGAACCCTGAATCGTTTTCAGGCAAACAATCCCATCAACTGAAATAGCGCCAATTATTGTGTATTTCTGACCTTTGTAAAAGGGACGAAGACTGAATACTCTTTTGCCACATTCACTTCTTGCCACAGAGCGTTCCATCCCCTGCCATACTCCCGTTTCATCAATACAAATCAGATCTTCAGCTTTCACTTCATTCAATGCTTCCCAAAATTCACATCTTTGCTGTTGTACTGCCTCACTTTTTACCTTTTCATGGCGATAGGTCTTTTTTTTAGAGTGATGTTATGCCTCTGGAAAAATCGGCACATGCTGCCTGTGGTCACTGATACTCCTGTTTGTTCTGCTACTTCTTCACAGTACTGCCATAGTGTCCAATCTGGATGCTCTGAGACAATTTCGAGGATTTTCTCCTGATGCGCTTCGAGGGGACTTTTGATTGGACTACCTAATGGTTTGTGGTTTAGTTCTCCTGTCTCTCGGTATTGATTCAGTAGTTTTTGCACTGTTTTCGTCGCGACTTGAAATTGCTTCGCTACTTCCCGAATCGATGTATTTCCTGCTTCGTAGTTTGCTACGATCTTTTCTCTGAGATCTAGTGAGTAAGGTGCCATTTTTTACTCTCTTTTGGGTTTTGCTATCCTAGCTTATCTTGTACTACTCTTTCCCTCAATAGGCTGTAACTTGTTTTGAGCCGATTTTTAATAGGTAGCAACTTGGGTTATTTATCCTGACGATGATGGGCTGCCGATGAGCAACAATACTGAGCAATTTGACTGGATTGTAATGATTAAAGAGAACTTGGAATGTCTCTTTGCGAACGATCCTAATGTATTTGTTGCAGGCGATTTACTCTGGTATCCCATTGAAGGAGATAATACAATTCGCACGGCTCCCGATGCGATGGTGGTATTTGGTAGACCGAAGGGCAGACGTGGTTCCTATATGCAATGGGTCGAGGGTGGTATTGCCCCTCAAGTTGCCTTCGAGATTCTTTCTCCGGGTAATAGAACCAGTGAAATGGCAAAGAAACTGAAATTTTACGAGCGCTATGGCGTTGAGGAATATTATCTTTAACCCAAGTTGCTACCTATTCATTCAATACTAAAGTTAAAATAAAAAATGCTAGATTTTTATATAAAAATAGCGTCATTTTGGACTTAGCGAGGCTGTTTTTAACTTGTTTTGAGCCGATTTTTAATAGGTAGCAACTTGGGTTATCTTTATGATCCTAGTGATGTCGAGTTAACAGGCTGGCAACGCATAGGCAATGAGCTAGAGGTAATCGATGCCATTGATGGTTGGATTAGCCCTAGATTAGGGATTCGCTTTGATCTCAGTGGCGAACAATTAGAGCTTTATTTCCCTGATGGCAAGAAATTCACAAATCTCAAGGATGCCTCAGAACAACTATTACAGGAAAAGCAAAAATTGGCACAGGCTGAACAACAAGCTCAACTCGAAAAACAACGAGCCGATCGCTTGGCAGCAAAATTAAGAGAATTAGGGATTGACGACGAAATTTAAGATGGTGATCATGAAGTGACATGCGGAGTATGTCACTTCATTCGAAGTATGTCACTTCATTTAATTAAATCGAACTACTATCAATAAAACATATCAATCCTGTTCCGATGAAGGTAATTGCCGACGTGCTGAAGCGATCGCTTGTTGGAGCTTTGCTTGGAGTAGCTCTTTTCTAATAATAGCAATGGCGGCGCGTTGTTTGGCGACATCAATAAGATGACTAATTTCGCTAAAGAGTTTTTGTGCTGTTTCTTGGGTAGCTGGATTAATCTGTGGTGGGTTGCAATCGGATGTGCTCATAATTTGAGAGTGTAAAGTGAAGTGTGTAAAGTCTGGGATATATACAGAGAGATGATCTAGACACACAATTACCAACACTAAAACTGATGAATATACGCAAAGAATTGCTCGACGAATTGCTGCAAGAATGTAAAACACCACCTGACCTATTCGGAGAAGGAGGCATTCTGAAACAACTGACAACCGCGTTGGTGGAGAGAGCATTGGAAGCAGAACTATCAACCCATCTGGGATACGGTAAGCACGAACCTAGACCAGAAGGACAAACCAACAGTCGCAACGGTTATAGCCAGAAAAAAGTGCAAGGTGACTTTGGCGTAGCCGAAATCGCAGTCCCCCGAGATCGGCAAGGGGAGTTTGAACCGCAGATGGTGAAGAAAGGACAAAGTCGCTTGTCAGGACTAGATGAAAAGATCATTGCTCTCTACGCACGAGGTATGAGTGTCAGGGATATTCAAGCCCAGTTGCAAGAAATGGATGGTGTTGAAGTATCACCAACACTTATTTCCAATGTTACAGATGCAGTAATTGACGAGGTGAAGCAATGGCAAAACCGTCCCCTTGAAGCAGTCTATCCAATCGTCTTTCTGGACTGTCTAGTCATCAAAGTCCGAGACAATGGCAGAGTGATTAACAAATCCTTGTACTTTGCCTTGGGCGTGAATATGGACGGGTACAAGGAATTACTGGGTATGTGGATTTCTCCGAATGAAGGTGCGAAATTCTGGTTGTCAGTACTCACCGAAATTCACAACCGTGGGGTCAAAGATATTTTGATTGCCTGTGTCGATGGCTTGACTGGTTTCCCTAATGCGATTGAGACGGTATTTCCTAAAACTCAGGTGCAGTTATGCATTGTCCACATGGTCAGAAACTCGGTCGCTTTTGTACCTTGGCAACAACGCAAGCAAGTTTGTGCTGACCTCAAGGCTATTTATAGCGCGGCGACGGAATCGGAGGCTGAGTTTAATCTCGAACTCTTTGCTGAAAAGTGGGACAAGCAATATCCATCAATCTCCAAGTCTTGGCGCAGTCATTGGGCAAACATTATCCCCTTCTTTGCTTTCCCGACCGAGATTCGCAGGGCGATTTATACCACCAATGCGATTGAGTCGATGAACAGTAGTTTGCGGAAGGTGATTAAATCCCAACAGATTTTTCCCTCTGATGATGCTGCTTTCAAGCTCGTTTATTTAGCAATGCGGAATATCTCGAAGAAGTGGACGATGCCGATTCGTGATTGGAAACCTGCTCTTAATCGCTTTGCCATCCTCTTCGAGGATCGTCTCCACGTCTAGCTTCTAGACTTTACACATTTTACTTGACAGTCTCATCGTCCCGTTTTTATGCTGGAATTATTATCCTCTAGGGGATTTCATTGTCTCACTAATTAACTCACCAGTGCCTGTTCTGTTAGTTCAAATTCTGGATCAATGATTTTTACTTCTTCATAGGTGAGTTGATAGAGTTTGTAAACTAAGTGATCGCACTTCTTTTCTAATTCGCTCGTATCAGCATTAGGATCGCCTTTTTTAGCAGTGAGAATTTCGTCAACAATTATCGAGATTTCTTCAAAATTGCTTCTACCTTTTGGAAATGGGAATTCTCTGAGATCTTGAAGTAAAATTTTAGGGAAAGTGTCTTTTGAGCTATTACCAGATTTATTTAAGTGAAAGAACCGTGCAAACTTAGAGTTGAGTATAGCAAGCAAAATTTTTAAATCTTGAATATTATTTGATTTACTTTTTATTCCATCAACTGAATTTGAGAAAACATATTCATCAAATATTAGTGTTGCAAAAATATGTCCTTTTGATGTAACCTCTCTAACAACAATTCTGGGATTAGCCTCAAACCATATTGGCTTTCTAGGTGCTGCAATCCAATCTCCATAATTTACAAAGCCACCTTTCCATGATAATCTGTATGGAAAAATTTCACTGCCTCCAATTAAAGGCTTATGTGTAGGAGTGAGACGGCTTTCTGAATGAAAGATTTTTTGTTGTGATTCTTCACCAGTTTGAGGAGGATTTCCCTTACCTTTCTCATAAACTTTTATTCCCCATATTACATCAAAATAATCATTAACTTTTTCGTTGGAATCAATTATTTTTTTGTCAGCGTAAAATCACTTGATTTTGAAAATGAACCAATTGAATATCTTTCATTAGATATAATGTCATCAAATAGAACCTTGTTTAATTCTTCTTTTTTGAGAGAATAAACTTCAAAATAATCTTTATTATTTTTGGGGATGCATTCTAAAATGCAGGTTTCAACTACGGCATCATCAAAGGTATTAACTGGGCAAGTTGTAATGCTATTAACAAATTTATTATCTATTAAATACTTTCTATATTGAGTATCATAAATTGATGCATACCAAGTATTAGGGATAATCAAACATAGAATAAAGTTAGGGTTGCTAATTTTTATTCCTAACTCAGTAAATAAAGTATATGTATCAATTTGATAATTCGATACTTGATAATTTTGCCTAAATAGAGAGTCTTCTTGTTTAGTTAATGTTACTCCATAAGGCGGATTACCAATTACGATACAGCCTATTGAGGGAAAGAGTAGTACAAGATAAGCTAGGATAGCAAAACCCAAAAGAGAGTAAAAAATGGCACCTTACTCACTAGATCTCAGAGAAAAGATCGTAGCAAACTACGAAGCAGGAAATACATCGATTCGGGAAGTAGCGAAGCAATTTCAAGTCGCGACGAAAACAGTGCAAAAACTACTGAATCAATACCGAGAGACAGGAGAACTAAACCACAAACCATTAGGTAGTCCAATCAAAAGTCCCCTCGAAGCGCATCAGGAGAAAATCCTCGAAATTGTCTCAGAGCATCCAGATTGGACACTATGGCAGTACTGTGAAGAAGTAGCAGAACAAACAGGAGTATCAGTGACCACAGGCAGCATGTGCCGATTTTTCCAGAGGCATAACATCACTCTAAAAAAAAGACCTATCGCCATGAAAAGGTAAAAAGTGAGGCAGTACAACAGCAAAGATGTGAATTTTGGGAAGCATTGAATGAAGTGAAAGCTGAAGATCTGATTTGTATTGATGAAACGGGAGTATGGCAGGGGATGGAACGCTCTGTGGCAAGAAGTGAATGTGGCAAAAGAGTATTCAGTCTTCGTCCCTTTTACAAAGGTCAGAAATACACAATAATTGGCGCTATTTCAGTTGATGGGATTGTTTGCCTGAAAACGATTCAGGGTTCTATGAAAGGAGCAGATTTTCTCACCTTTGTCCAAGATGACCTAGTACCTAAATTACGTCCTGAGCATAGGATCATCATGGATAACCTCAACTGCCATAAAGTTGAGGGGGTCGCAAAAGCAATTACAGCGACAGGTGCTAAGATTTTGTACTTACCCACCTATTCTCCTGATTTTAATCCAATTGAGATGATGTGGTCGGTTCTCAAATATTTTATTAGATTGCTTAGACCTCATTCTCAAAAACTACTTCAGCATTTAATCAACGTTTTCCCTTACTTGTTAGAAAAAGATTTCTTCAAAAATTGGTTTACTAAGTGTTGTTACTGTACTACTTAATCCCTCAATGGACTGTATCAAAGCCAACAAAATCGCCACTACAGCCTATTGAGGGAAAGAGTAGTACAAGATAAGCTAGGATAGCAAAACCCAAAAGAGAGTAAAAAATGGCACCTTACTCACTAGATCTCAGAGAAAAGATCGTAGCAAACTACGAAGCAGGAAATACATCGATTCGGGAAGTAGCGAAGCAATTTCAAGTCGCGACGAAAACAGTGCAAAAACTACTGAATCAATACCGAGAGACAGGAGAACTAAACCACAAACCATTAGGTAGTCCAATCAAAAGTCCCCTCGAAGCGCATCAGGAGAAAATCCTCGAAATTGTCTCAGAGCATCCAGATTGGACACTATGGCAGTACTGTGAAGAAGTAGCAGAACAAACAGGAGTATCAGTGACCACAGGCAGCATGTGCCGATTTTTCCAGAGGCATAACATCACTCTAAAAAAAAGACCTATCGCCATGAAAAGGTAAAAAGTGAGGCAGTACAACAGCAAAGATGTGAATTTTGGGAAGCATTGAATGAAGTGAAAGCTGAAGATCTGATTTGTATTGATGAAACGGGAGTATGGCAGGGGATGGAACGCTCTGTGGCAAGAAGTGAATGTGGCAAAAGAGTATTCAGTCTTCGTCCCTTTTACAAAGGTCAGAAATACACAATAATTGGCGCTATTTCAGTTGATGGGATTGTTTGCCTGAAAACGATTCAGGGTTCTATGAAAGGAGCAGATTTTCTCACCTTTGTCCAAGATGACCTAGTACCTAAATTACGTCCTGAGCATAGGATCATCATGGATAACCTCAACTGCCATAAAGTTGAGGGGGTCGCAAAAGCAATTACAGCGACAGGTGCTAAGATTTTGTACTTACCCACCTATTCTCCTGATTTTAATCCAATTGAGATGATGTGGTCGGTTCTCAAATATTTTATTAGATTGCTTAGACCTCATTCTCAAAAACTACTTCAGCATTTAATCAACGTTTTCCCTTACTTGTTAGAAAAAGATTTCTTCAAAAATTGGTTTACTAAGTGTTGTTACTGTACTACTTAATCCCTCAATGGACTGTATCATTCAAAACTTCAGGAAACTCAAACCGCCATTCCAAAGCATTCTCATAGAGCCGACCGCTTTCAATATCCTCAATCTCCGCAGTTAACTTATCAATCTCATTATTTAACTTATTAACCTTCTTTTCTCTATCCTTAACCTCCGCCTTAGTCTCTTCAAATAACAAAGTCTGATTTTCGACACTATAAAGCTCCGCTTGCAACTGTCGTAACTTCACCTTCTTAGGATCACCAGCCAACAAAGTCGAACTAAAACCAGCCTTAATCTTCGCAATCAAATTTTCCATCTCTCGCTTTTGCGCCTTACTTTCCGCACTGCGATAAGTCTGCACCGCATTTCGATACTGTTCAATACTAAACTTCTGCTTCTTCAAAACCTGTTTCACATCCACATCCAACCCAAACCGACTAATCAAAGAATTACCACACTTGATATTAATGTCGATATTTGGCAGGGTTTCCAGATTACCATCTGGTCTATAATAAGCATTCTTCAAAAGCTCAATCCACAACCGCAACCGACAAATCGTCACCGAATTAGGATTAATATCCACCCCAAACAAACAACTCTCAATAATCGTTTGCTTCTCATGAAATAGAGCCTCCTGCACACGCTGTTTCTCAGCATTATTCGGATGATAAGCAAACAACTTCCCTTCATCATCGTAAACCAACAACTTATCATTCCGTACTTCCACTCGATAATCTTTTAGCGACTTACCAGAGCGATCCAATAAAACACGCAATTCACTCTTAATCGCGATCATCTCATTCAAAGCTGAAACCAAGAAATGCCCCGAACCCACCGCAGGATCGCAAATCTTGAGACTATTGATAATTGCATTCGCCTCTTTTTTATCTTCAATCCTCTCATACAAATCATCAAGACTCTGACAATTCCAACCCTTCACCTCATTAAACTTCTGCACCACCGCCCGCCGTATCGTCTCCCGACACATATACATCGTAATAAAGCTCGGCGTATAGAAAGACCCATCCTTATAGCCATTAATCTTCTCAAAAATCAACCCCAACACCGAGGCATTAATCAACTTCTCACTATCTTCCTGCGTATCTTCCAACTCATCGCGATCGAACTTATAAGCATCCAAAAACTCAAACAAATAAGCCAACGCATTCAACTCACCTGATCGCTTATTCCCATTACCATCCTTCAGCACCGTCCCGCTAAAAATTGGCAAATCCCGATCCTTGAGATTGCTAATTACAATCGTTTGCTGCTCCGCCTCTGTTGGCTCAAATAGCGAACTATTCAAATAAGGCACATTCGCAAAAGCCGCCTTAACCTTTGCCTCGCGCCTATCCTGCTCCCTTGCCAACACATCAAAAAACAGACTATCCAGATCATCATAGTTCTGCATCTTTGCCAAATTCAGAAAAGCAAAATCGCGATCGCCTTGATGATATTTAATTAACTGCGCCTCCAATAACTTTAAAAACAAAATCCGATTAATCCAATTAATCGACAACCGCAGCGCCACATTAAAAAGCCTCTCCTCGTAACTCTCCCCAAACTCTTCAGGCTTCTTTAACTGCGAAATCTTATCCAAACTATCCAAACGACTAATCGCATTCTCAATCAAAGAACCATCATGGCGATCGCTTTCCGCCATCCGCCCAATTAACTTCTTGCCCCCTGACTTCGTTTCCGTCAACCCAATGATATACAGCAACTCATTATAAAAAGGCTTATTTAAACTATTGCTGTCATTAGCAAAGGGCAACTTCAACAAATGCTCAGGCGAAAGAATCTTGTAAAGATCAAGCAAATCTAAATTCTCAAGATCGCGCAAATCAAAATGTGTGAATTTAATGCGGTCAATTACCTTAGCGATCGCAGGTTCCGCAATCTGCTTGTAAAAAAAGTCCGTTGTTGTCCCACTCAGCCGCCCCTCTCCAAAATCCTGAAAATTCTTAACTAACTGCTTATCGCTATAAAACAACTCCTCAAAAATCTTCGCATCAAAAATAAACCACTCATAAATATTCGTCACCACCAAATGCTTCACCGCAACATTGCCATGCGTCACCCTCTCCCGCAAAAAATATAAAACCAACTGCTGAAAAGCCTTGCGATTGAGATGATCTACCCTTGGCATTTCCCCACTATTAGTTTTAGTTGGCTTCTTCGTCTCAAAGATCACCCCAACCGTACTTTCCACATCCTTATCATTGTGGATTACTAGATCGCTATTTTCCTTCGTATTAATGAAATAGCGATCGCCATAAAAGCTCTTTTTTAGAAAATCACTCAGTAAATTTTTATTAAACTCTTCATCCTTTTTGTTGTCACAATCTTTAAGCATCCGCCCCAAATTAGCCTTAAATTCCTGAATATTCTCCGCATCAGGCTTAATCTTCAAATACTTACTATTTAATGCTTGCTTGGGTTCGAGCTTATTAAGGATCATCAAACTTTACATTAAGTGAAAATATCGGCTAATCTCATTATGCCTGATTTCGTAGCTAGCGATCACCGCTAACTAAACACCATCTAAACACTGTCTAAACAACGCAATCTTGAAAATGTTTAAAATCTATACTTAAGTAAGCAAGAGAATTCTAAACAAAAAGATATACCTTGTCAGAGTAGAGAAATAGGTTGATGATTTGACTATCACAGCAATTGCTTGATACTTCATCGACTCAAAAGGAAGTAGAAATCTCCATGCTACAAGGATGGATGCAGATAGGAATTACACTGTTGCTGATTGTAGCGATCGCACCGATATTTGGTCGTTACATCGCACGGGTATTTTTAGGGCAAAAGACATTTCTAGACAAAGTTCTGACACCATTTGAGAATTTGATTTTTAGTCTCAGTGGCGTGCAGTCAAAGGTACAGATGACGGGCTGGCAATATGCTCGTGCAATTTTGTATAGTAATTTGGTCATGGCAATTATGCTATTCCTGATGATCATGTTTCAGGGAGCATTACCGCTAAATCCTACAGGTTTGAGCGCTCCTAGTTGGGATACCGCCTTACATACCACGATTTCCTTCATTACCAATACTGACCAGCAGCACTATGCTGGTGAAACCACTCTCAGTTACTTCACCCAGACCTTGGGTTTAGGATTTTTATTCTTTACTTCTGCGGGTACAGGATTAGCGATTGGGATTGCTTTTATTCGTGGTTTAACTGGGCGATCGCTTGGTAATTTCTATGTGGATTTAACGCAGTCGATTACGAGAATCCTGTTACCAATTAGCATTATTGGCGCAATTATATTCATTGCCGCAGGTGTCCCCGAAACCCTATCGGCTCCCGTAGTTGTGCCAACTTTAGAAGATGCAAATATTAGTCAGGCGATCGCGATCGGACCTGTCGCTCATTTCGAGATTATTAAGCAACTGGGCGAAAATGGCGGCGGATTTTTTAGTGCTAATTCTACCCACCCGTTTGAGAATCCCAATGGCTTTACGAATCTGATTCAAATTTTGGCGATGATTTCCATTCCTACGGCACTAATTTTTGCCTATGGCGAAATTGCTCATAACCGTAAGCAAGCTTGGCTCATTTTTGGAATGGTATTTATTCTCTATGTAATTTTTATTGTCGTGGTAGGAATTGGCGAATACCAAGGCAATCCTCTGGTGAATGCGTTACTTGGTTCGCAAAGCCCTAACCTTGAAGGAAAAGAAGTTCGCTTTGGTTGGGCGCAGTCTGCTCTATTTGCTGTGACCACCACAGGAACGATGACAGGTGCAGTAAATTCCATGCACGATTCCCTTATGCCTAGTGGCGGTTTTATCACTCTGTCAAATCTATTCCTGCAAATCATTTGGGGCGGACAGGGAACAGGAACCGCCTATTTATTTGCCTACTTGATTTTGGCGGTATTTGTGACAGGGCTAATGGTCGGTAGAACTCCAGAATTTTTTGGGCGCAAGATTGAGAAAAATGAAGTGGTTTTAACGAGTTTCTTGATTTTGCTAATCCATCCAATTTTTATTCTCATCCCTAGTGCGATCGCCTTAGCATTTCCCGATCAGTTGGCAGGGATTAGCAATTCTGGATTTCACGGACTCTCGCAAGTTGTCTATGAATATGCTTCGGCAGCCGCCAATAATGGTTCTGGTTTTGAAGGCTTAGCTGATACTCAACCCGCAAGCTCTGCTCTATGGTGGAATCTCAGCACTTCCGTCAGTTTGTTAGGCGGGCGTTATATTCCTGCGATCGCCTTATTACTTCTAGCGGATGGCATTTCGCGTAAGCAACCTGTGGCGATGACCACAGGGACATTGAGAACCGATACCGTTCTATTTACTAGCGTTACGGCTGGAGTGATTTTGATTATGGGAGCTTTAACTTTCTTTCCAGTACTAGCGCTTGGTTCTATTGCAGAAAGTTTTCTAATTGCTAGAGGAGGAGGTTGAGATCCCCGACTTTTTCTGCCAAATCAAAGATAACTTGTAAATTCACACAAAAAGTCGGGGATCTGGATAGTCACAAATAATTTCAAATTCTATGAATAATTCTTCAATAAAACCCATGCCTAGCGGCACTCGTGACTCGCGTAAACATACGCCCAAAGCATCAATGGCGGGACTCTACCAACGTGCTATTTGTGATGCTTTTCGGAAACTGAATCCCAAAATTGCAGTACGAAATCCTGTCATGTTTATGGTTTGGGTTGGCACATTAGTTACTTTACTTGTCACCATCGATCCGAATTTCTTTGGTAATGTCCAAGCCGATCCCAATCAACAAAGGCTTCTCAATGGTGCGATTACAATCATTCTCTTCTTTACAGTGGTATTTGCCAACTTTGCCGAGGCGATCGCTGAGGGACGGGGTAAAGCTCAGGCTGATTCCCTACGCACCACGCGATCGGATACGATCGCTCGAAAAGTTCTTCCCGATGGCACGGTTCAACCCACTAGTTCTACGGAATTGCGGCGTGGTGACTTTGTGAAAGTAGCGATCGGTGAGATGATTCCTGCCGATGGAGAAGTGATCGCAGGTTTAGCTTCCGTTGATGAATCCGCCATCACAGGCGAATCGGCTCCCGTTCTCAAGCAACCGGGGACGGATATCGCTAGTTCCGTTACAGGTGGTACTCGCGTAGTTTCCGATGAATTGACGATTCGGATTACTGCCGACCCCGGACAGGGATTTATCGATCGCATGATTGCCCTAGTCGAAGGAGCCGAGCGCACAAAAACGCCTAACGAAATTGCCTTGACCGTACTGCTAACGGTGCTAACACAGGTGTTTCTGATTGTCGTGGCAACGATGACTCCCCTCGCCAATTATGTCAATACGCCCACCACGATCGCAATTTTGGTTTCCCTTTTAGTTGCCCTGATTCCGACGACGATTGGCGGCTTACTCAGTGCGATCGGGATTGCAGGTATGGATCGAGTCGCTCAATTTAATGTGATTGCCACCTCTGGTCGTGCTGTCGAAGCTTGCGGTGATATCAATACCCTCGTTCTCGATAAGACTGGCACAATTACCCTCGGCAATCGCCTCGCCGATGAGTTTATCCCCGTTAATGGTCACAGCCTCGCTGAGGTTGCTACAGTTGCGCTTGCGGCAAGCATCTTTGATGAAACCCCTGAAGGACGCTCGATTGTGCAATTAGCCGAACAATCAGGAGCCGTGCTGAATTTCGATCGCAACCAAGCTAAAGGCATTGATTTCTCCGCCCGTACCCGCATGAGTGGCACAGATTTACCCGATAATATCGAAGTTCGCAAGGGAGCCGTAGATGCAATTCGAGGCTTTGTGCGATCGCGTGCTGGACATGTTCCAGAGGAATTTGAATCTGCCTATGAGAAAGTCTCCAAACTAGGCGGCACTCCCTTGGGCTTATGTCAGGGCGGCGACCTCTACGGAGTCATTTATCTCAAAGATATTGTCAAACCCGGATTGCGCGAACGTTTCGATCAACTGCGACGGATGGGTGTCCGCACGATCATGCTCACAGGCGATAACCAGATTACTGCTTCCGTAATTGCTCAAGAGGCAGGGGTCGATGACTTCATCGCTGAAGCAACTCCCGAAGATAAAATCGAAGTCATTCGTAGCGAACAGGCTCAGGGCAAACTAGTAGCGATGACAGGGGATGGCACAAATGACGCTCCTGCCTTGGCTCAGGCAAATGTGGGCGTAGCGATGAACTCAGGGACACAAGCCGCCAAGGAAGCTGCAAATATGGTGGATTTGGATAGCGATCCGACTAAGCTAATTGATCTCGTGGCGATCGGGAAGCAACTGCTGATTACCCGTGGTGCATTGACCACTTTTTCGATCGCCAATGACATCGCCAAATACTTCGCGATTATCCCCACGATCTTCGCCGCCGCAGGAATTGGCGCATTAAATATCATGGGTCTCAAGAGTCCCCAATCGGCAATTCTCTCAGCATTAATCTACAACGCTTTGATTATTCCTGCCCTAATTCCTCTAGCGCTCAAAGGTGTCAAATTTCGACCTCTCACTGCCGATCAACTCCTCCAGCGCAATATTCTCCTCTACGGACTGGGAGGAGTAATCGCTCCATTTATTGCCATCAAGTTTATCGATATTCTTCTCCCAATCACTTGAACACCGATTAAATGGATTGTTTGATGTCACTGATTTTGATGCTATTTCAGCTAACAGTCAAATCTAAAAATCTGTGTAATCCCTTAATCTGTCTAATCTGTGATTCTGACTTTTAATTTATTTCTAACCCACTATGAACAACTTTCTTGCCGATCTATGGCAACTCGCAACTCAAAAGAAATATCCTAAATATATCTTCTTTGCCCTCTGCCTCAACCTCATCGTTGCCCCCGCAGTCTATGCCGCCAATGCTGAAAGCTTCACCAAATTCCAAGCCTACGCTCTAGGACTTTTAGGAATTGCCACCTTTGCATTCTCTATCTATCTCTTTGTCGTGATGTTTCAACCTGAGAAGTTTTAAATTAATTACGAATTACGAATTACGAATTACCCAAAATCTATGAATGAAATTATTAAGGCTATTCGTGCCACTCTTGTTCTTTGGATACTCGTCGCTGTGATTTATCCTTTTGGAATATTAGCGATCGCCAAATTACCATTTCTCTCAAATCAAGCCAATGGTAGCCTCATCCTTAATGCTCAAGGACAAATAGTTGGTTCTGCACTGATTGGACAACCATTTACCAGTGACAAATATTTCAATAGTCGCCCTAGTACCACCAACTACAGCACCGCTAATCCTCAAAAAGATGATGCTGGTATTCTAAAAACTGGAGTTTCAGGCGCGAGTAATTTAGCACCTAGCAATCCCGATCTGCTAAATCGCATTAAAGGTAAGTCTGACCCCGATCCTAGTAAGGCGATCGCGGGAGATATCACCAGACTTCAAACAGCAGGTATTAAACCCACCGCAGATTTGATTTATACCTCTGGTTCTAGCCTCGATCCTCACATTACCCCTGAAGCCGCTAAAGCTCAAATCCAAAAAGTAGCTCTAGCTCGCAAAGTTGAACCTAGTAAGCTAGAAACATTAATTCAACAAAATACTGATCGCCGTTTTCTCGGTATCTTTGGCGAAGATGGCGTGAATGTGTTAAAGCTTAACTTAGCTTTAGATAGTTTATGATTTCGCTAAACTAGATTCACATAAATTTAAAATATGCCATACAACAATTACAAAAAAATTGATGAAGTACTAGGCGAATTTGCAGTTACCTATGCTGAACAAAACTTTATCCAAATAGCTGAAGTAGAAGTACCGAAATACTTTGAATCTGAAATTGAATTGACACTGAAAGAAGGAGTCTATAAAAACTCAGAATACGCTCTTTGTGAAACCTTAATCTATCCTACACTTCGAGAAGTATGGAAACTTTATAAAAATGAGCTACTACTCTGGAGTCATCAACCCCTGAATTATGATGAAAATCTATGTGGTATCCCTGACTACATGGTGGCAAAGCGATCGCCTATGGGTAAAATCTTTCTCGAAAAGCCATTTTTGATTATCGTAGAAGCAAAAAAAGATAACTTTGAGGAAGGCTGGGCGCAATGTATCGCGGAGATGATTGCTGCTCAAAAGATTAATTATCAAGCAAATCAAAATTCAACGACTATATTTGGGATTGTATCTAATGGTGTAATTTGGGAATTTGCCATGCTTAGAGAAAAGCATGGTGTAAATCACTTTACGAAAGAGATTACGATTTATACAATTCAAAATTTGAAGTTACTATTTGCGGCGATCGCCTTTATGTTTGAGCAATCTAAATTAGAATTAGCATCTGTCTGAGGATCATGATTAAAGCTCATCGACGAGGCAAGCATAAAATATTTATCGGTATGAGTCCAGGAGTCGGTAAAACCTATCGGATGCTAGAGGAAGGACATCGACTACGTGCTGAAGGAATTGATGTGGTCATTGGACTATTGGAAACCCATAACCGTATTGAAACCGCAGAAAAGGCAAGAGGTTTAGAAATAGTTCCCCGTCAACAGATTACTTGTAATTCTGTGACTCTTGCGGAAATGGATACGGAGGCAATTCTCGAACGTCAGCCACAGCTAGTACTCGTGGATGAATTGGCTCATACGAATGTGCCAAATTCTGAACGAGAAAAGCGTTATCAGGATGTAGAAATACTTCTAGAAGCAGGGATTGATGTTTATTCCACTGTAAATATTCAACATATCGAGAGCCTAAATGACACAGTGGCGAAGATTACAGGCATAATCGTACGGGAGCGTATTCCTGATCGCATTTTAGAAGCTGCCGATGAAGTCGTTGTCGTTGATGTTACCCCTGAGACCCTCCAAGAACGACTACGCGAAGGCAAAATCTATGCGCCTGAAAAAATCGATCAATCTCTGAATAATTTTTTTCAGCGTCGTCATTTGATTGCTTTACGAGAGCTAGCGTTGCGGGAAATTGCCGATAATATCGAAGACGATCTGGAAGCTCATGATCAGTCATTGTCCTCTACAAACCCTGTTTGTAATATTCACGAACGAGTTTTAGTTTGTGTTTCCACCTATCCTAATTCACTGCAATTATTGCGAAGAGGAGCAAGGATTGCCAACTATATGCACGCTCAGTTATATGTGCTATTCGTTGACGATCCCGATCGCTTTTTGACTAAGGCTGAAAGCTTACATATTGAGACCTGTGAGCGTCTATGTAAGGAATTTGAGGGGACTTTTATCCGTGTGCGTGATAGTAATGCCTTGAAAGCGATCGTCGATACGGCAAAAAGCTATCGAGTCACGCAGATTGTCATGGGCGAGAGTCAAAAATCTCGTTGGCAAATTTTATTTAAGGGGTCTCTCACCCAACGGATTTTAAGGCTTCTCAAAAATGTTGATATTCACATCATTTCCACAGGTAAGACCTCAGATATTTAGATAGAATGCACGACATTCATTCTATCTATGGAACAGAAATCCGTCTCTTACGATTACGAAGGAACGATTTGCGAAGTTCCTCTGCACCTAGCAAAATCGGAGGACAGATTAGTAAGAGTGACCATTGCCAAATAGTCAAGGGCGCAGTTGCAAAGATCTGGCGTAGGGGCGAAAATTCAATGATTGAGATAATCAAGATCCACTCTGTCGCGATTCCTAACCAGATGAAAGGATTGGAGAAGAAACCGATGCGAAAAATCGAAGTTTGCTCGGAACGACAGGCAAAGACATTGCCATCTTGACAAGCCACGATGATCGCCAAGGTCATCGTTGTTGCTTGAGCATAAATGAAACTAATTTCTGGGTTAGTAGTATGGGAAAGAATGGCAGGTGCGATCGCTTGCAAGGAGTTGAAGTCATAGCCATAGCTATGCCATACCCAGAAGAATCCGAACATCCCTAAGGCTGCCTCGATGAGTCCTAAGAAACAGTAAGCACGTAATAACAAAGAGCGATCGAGCAATGGTTTTGATTTGGCGCGGGGTGGTAACTGCATCGTTCCTAATTCTGCGCGTTCGGTTCCTAAGGCGAGAGCAGGCAAAATATCCGTTCCTAAATCAACGATCAGAATCTGCATAATGATCAAAGCAGGAGGGATTTTGAAGATCACCATCGCTAGAAATGGCACTAGTTCCGCGACATTGGATGCCAAGATGTAGGTCATAAACTTACGAATATTTTGATATACAGATCGCCCCTGCTCGATCGCCACCACAATCGTCGCGAAGTTGTCATCGGTCAGCACAATATCGGCGGCCTCGCGCGCCACATCCGTGCCATTCTGCCCCATTGCCACGCCAATATTCGCCGCCCGTAACGCAGGCGCATCATTTACCCCATCACCTGTAACTGCCACGATTTCGCCAATATCTTTATAGGCTTGTACCAAACGCAATTTATGCTCAGGGGACATCCGCGCAAACACCAGTCCATGCCGATATTTCACAACTTGCCGTAGTTGTGCGTCGGAGAGATGCCCCATACCTTCGCCTGTGACGACCCGCACGCGATCGCCAACTAGTCCAATTTGATGGGCGATCGCCTCAGCAGTAAGTCCGTAATCTCCCGTTACCATCGTGACTTTGATCCCTGCTTGATGACATTGGGCGATCGCTTTGGGTACTTCATCGCGAGGTGGATCAAACATGGCAACTAAACCGATGAAGATCAGATTTTGCTCTAGATCCTGAGCCTTAAGATCGATCAGTTCCTGTCCACCCCGTCTCGCCGCCAGCCCTAATACCCGAAAACCTTGCTTAGCCAAATCATCATTTGCCGTGACCACTTCCTGCCAATAGTCATGGGTCAATTCCTGCTGCTCACCATCACGCAAAATCCAATGACAATGTTTAAGAACTTCTAAGGGTGCGCCCTTGGTAAAGGCAAGATTGGGAAGTTCATCCTTCCATAATGCTGATGATTGCCAATTTAAAATGACGGTCATCATGAGGCGACGCGAATCAAAGGGAATTTCCCGTAGACGAGGAAACTGCTTTTGTAATTCTTCTAAATTTAATTCTGCTTTCGCTGCTGCGACTAAGAGAGCCGCTTCTGTAGGATCACCAATTTCTTGCCAGCGACTGGGGGCATTGAGATGAACTAAACGGGCATTAGAACAAAGTGCAGAACCAATGAGCAGAATTTTGGCTTTCCATACAATTTCGGAATCTGAGGGAAGGTTAACTTTCCCACTGGTGGGATCGTAACCTGCGCCTGTGACCTCAATTAGTCGGTTTTGATTAGCAATAGTATGATCAGCAGGATTAGCATCGACATCGGGTTGCGTTGGTAACCATAGATAACGCACCGTCATTTCATTTTTGGTCAATGTGCCTGTTTTATCAGTGCAAATGACCGTAGTAGCGCTCAGAGATTCCACTGCCGACAGTCTTCTCACCAAAGCATTCTTTCTTGCCATGCGGCGGACACCGATCGCTAAAGACAAGGTGACAGTTGGTAATAATCCCTCTGGCACTAGAGCCACAATAATACCGATCGCGAAAATAAAGCTTTCTTTGACTTCTATGCCAACGAGAAAGTATGCCAATAAAAAGATCAGTACACCCATACTGACTGCGATCGCGGTAATGATTCGCACGATCCGCGCCACTTGTACTTCTAGGGTGCTGGGATCGCGCTTCACCACAGTAGTTAAATGCGCCACCTGTCCAAACTCAGTTTCTGCACCCGTCGAATAAACCACGGCTACGGCTCGACCAGCCGCCACAGTGGAGCCTGCTAAAACAAGGTTGGCAATTTCTGAGGGATTAACCTTTTCCTGTAATGGCTGTTCCCCTTGGCGAAGCATCGTCTTGCCACCACGCACTGAAACAGCTTCCCGTAACCGCACAGGGTAAGCATTGCGAGCTACGGGAAGAGATTCCCCCGTCATCACTGACACATCGAGATATAGACTTTCTGCGGAAATTAAACGAGCATCTGCGGAAATGCGATCGCCTTCTTCCAATTGCATGACATCGCCACGTACCAGTTCTCGCGCAGGAATCTGCTTGAGTTCGCCATTGCGATAAACCTTGACCTGCATCGGTAATACTTTTTTTAACGCAGATAAGGCTTTCTCCGCTTGGAACTCTTGCCAAAAGCTAAAAATTCCATTAATCCAGATGACTGCCCAAATTGCCCAACCCAGTTCAGGAGTCCGTGAAATAAAAGCTAAAATTCCTGCAACCCATAGCAACAAAGCCATGAAGTGGGTCAATTGATCCAAAAATCTGAGCCACAATGGGCGCTGTACAGGTTCAGGTAATTCATTAGCGCCAAATTGCTCTAATCTTTTTCTAGCTTCGTCCTGTGATAGCCCATTGGCACTAGTTTTGAGAGATTCATAGACTTCTTCAAAGGACAATACCCAGATTGGCTGGTGAAGTGATGCCACGCTCGTTTACTCCTCAAGTTAAAACTCGCTAGTTGATGAAAGCTGAATTAACTCTGGCTTGATCTTTAAAATATCTTGAGTTTTAACTTAGCATTAGATGCCCGATGGAAATCTTAAAGCAACTAAAAGAAATAGGACTTACGCAAAATAACCAAGAACTCAAGTTCTTGGCTAAAAGCTTTAGTCAGCTAAAGCAGACTAAAGAACTCCTATGATCAATCCATTTCAAAGGATTTAAGCTTTCAGTCCGTAATTTATTACAGGGCTATTGCTATATGAACAAATTGGTAGTTGCAAATGAGAAGGATATTCTGCACCATAAAAAATTTGCTGCGTTGCTTCTACCAAGTCACTAATAGTCGCCTCAGAAGGCGATTTCTGTGTATTAGAATGTCGTTCAATGAGCGGAAAAGCAGAACTAGCAATTGCCACACCAATTCGATGTCCTTGGGCAAAATCCTGACAGGTCGGACGCAAGTTAATCTGATATTCATGCACTACATCAGGTTCAACCCATTCAATCTCAGTCCATGAATTACGGAGCTTGGCTCGTAAAACACCCATTGAAACGAGCATTTGCTTACCATCGGGATAAATATCTAAAAGCTTAATTACCCAATCGGTATCGATCGCTGTGGTTGCCGCATAGAGAATAAACTTAGGAATACCTGCGATCGCTAAGTCCTGCTCTAATTCTTCACTTTGATAAACCAATACATCCCATCTCTGATGTACTTGGCGCTGATCGTAGAATCCGTAAGCTGTGGCAGGATTGGGATTGCGGGGATCGTAGACGTAGATATCGGGTAATGGGTGATTGGTGATTGGTGATTGGGGGGTTAATTTTTTGTTTGATGAGAGATAGAGATTTTTGATACTTGGAGATTCAGGGAATTCTGGGAGGTCGAGCCAGTGATTTTTTCCCATGAGGAAAAGCTGAACAGGGGCGCGATCGCAGATCCCATTGTCAATACCTTTAAGCCAAAAATCAAACCAATCAACCTGTAACTTATCAATTTGCGAAACTGCGGCTTCACCAAAGTCAATTTCGCCGACTTTGGGCAACCAAGGGAGATGCTGCCAAGGTCCAATCACTAAATGCTGAGGTTTTTGGGTTGCAGCTTGGGCTTGGTGATAGGTATTAATCGTTGCTTCGATGAAAATATCTGCCCATCCTGCAATATGTAGGGCTGGTAAATCAAAGCGATCGAAATAACTAAGAGGATTCAGCTTTTGCCAATAGTCATCATCTGCTTTTTGATTACCAATCCAATCGAAAAAGAAAGCACCAAAATCTCCAAATTCGGCATTTTTAAATAGTTCTATTTCACTTAATGGCGCAGACTCTAGCCATTTGCTCGATTGCTTTTGCGCCTCAAAAAGTTTAGTTGCTTGAGGTTCTTGTTTGAGATACCATGCGCGATTTTGAGCTAATTGCAAAGCCCAATTCAAATCAAAATCTAGGCAAACTGCACCACCAAAATAAAACCAGCCATGATATAGATCTGCCGTTGCCATACTTGGGCAGATGGTAACTAGTCCTTCGGGTTGCTGTACTGCTGCCTGAAATTGGGTCACACCTTGATAAGAGAACCCATACATCCCCACCTTACCATTACTGCCTTCTAGTTCCTTGGCACACCATTCCACAGTGTCAAATCCATCATCATATTCATGGCGAAATGGATAGAACTCTCCCTCAGCATTACCACAGCCTCGCACATCTTGGATGACCACAATATAGCCTTGGCTAGCATACCAACTAGGATGAGCATAGGTGCAGGTGGAGGCGATCGCTCTTCCATAGGGTAAGCGCATCAATAGTACTGGTAACGGTGTATCAACACCTTTGGGGCGATAAATATCAGCCGTTAAGTTAATGCGATCGCGCATGGGGATTTGCACCTGACGCTGCACATTAACTTGAGAATGGAAGGAGGTTAGTTTAGGAGGCATGGAAATCTAGTCCTGTTGCCAATCGGGAAAGATTTTTCTGATTTCAATGAGGAGGTCATCAAGTTCTTCTAGAGCTTGGATGACATCGATACTCAGGCTACCCAAATTATCCTTGAGGGATAGTTGGACTAATAATTCACGTTTGCTAGCGATCGCTACAAATCTTTCTTTTAAGGTTTCAGGAGTTGACATAGTAAAGACTTTTATAAATTAAGAACTAGGAATTATTGGTAGTCCTAAAAAGGAAAGGATTTATTGTGGTAAGGATGGGCGGCGCGAAGCGCCGCCCATCCTTACCTATTTAGCACTACCGAATTATTTTGGATAGAGATTGATACAATCAATGTAAAGTACCGAATACCATAATACTTTAGATATAAAAAAATTTTCGTGGCACGGCTTCGCCGTGCCACGAAAATTTTTTTATATCTATCTGATATATCGAGCCTCAAGGGGAGGTCGATCGCGTTTTTCACGATTAGGTTTAGCCGATTTTAAATTTTTGCGATCGCCATAGGGGACAGTATCAGGATCATCATCTTCCTCCTCCTCTTCGTAAAACTCCTCCTCTTCTTCCTCTAGATCTTCTTCTTCATACTCATCTTCTTCAAAATCTTCCTCATCCTCTTCTTGAGAATAGCGCTCTGCTTGGTAGCTACTAGGAGGATTACTAGGTTTGACCTGCTCCTTTTTTCCCTCTGTCCCGTAGCCAGCTGCAACCACTGCTCGACGGATCGCGAGATTCTGTTGCCAAGAAGCGATCACATTAAACACCAAAGCAATCAGCCCACCAGTCACAAAGGCAATTAACATTGCTCCACTCAGAGGAATTGGCAAAGTCTTTTGACCTAAAAAGAAAACCTGTACCAGAGGTTGCAGATTCTGGATAAATACCGCCGCAAAAATGGTGATCACAATCCCCAAAATCACAAGCTGGACAATCGGTAGCGCTCCTGAAGAATTTTTTCTAGCAGTATTTGGCGTTGGTGATTGCTTACCAAAGGGCGATCGCGTCATAGTTATTGCTCTCCTTCAAAAATTTCAGTCTTTCTACCTTGCCAACGCTGGATTAAATTTGTATCAATATCCAATTGATCAAGCGCTCTGGCAATGACAAAATCTACCAAATCCTCGATGGTTTGGGGTTTATGATACCAAGCAGGAATCGCTGGGACGATCCTTGCCCCTGCCTCCGCTAGGGTTGTGAGATTTCGTAAATGAATCAGACTTAAGGGGGTTTCACGGGGAACGATCACCAAACGACGACCTTCTTTGAGGTGGACATCGGCAGCTCGCTCTAACAAATCTGAACTTAAACCGTGAGCAATTTTGGCTACCGTTGCCATGCTGCAAGGGATAACCAACATACCCAATGTCCGAAATGAACCACTGGCGATCGTTGCCCCCACATCTGCCCATTGATGACAAACTAATTTGCCATCCACGGTTTCACTTTGATCTCGCCAAAACTGTTCCTGCGATCGCAAATTACTGGGCATGGCAATGTTATTTTCCGATTGCCAAACCATCATCGCGGCTTTAGAAGCCACCAGATCGACGTGGTAATGATTACTTAGCAAAAATTTGAGCGATCGCACGGCATAAATCATGCCTGATGCTCCAGATACTCCTAACACGATAGCCCGTTGATTTTGCATTCAATAATCTAGATTAAGCATATTAGCTCAATCATATCGCTGTTTGTTAAGCTAAAGGTATAGCAGTGGTTTAGAGCTGGGTAGGTGACTATGTTAGTTGGCAAAACATTAAGGAATCGCTACAAAATTTTGCAAGTGCTAGGAAGTGGTGGTTTTGGAGATACTTACTTAGCTGAAGACATAGACTTACCAGGCTATCCCAAATGTGTAGTAAAACAGCTTAAGCCTAAAGATACGAGTCCACAGGTTTTGCCAATCGCTAAAAGTTTATTTGAACGCGAGGCTGAATACCTTTATAAATTAGGTAATTCCCATTCCCAAATCCCTACGCTATTTGCTCACTTTGAAGAAAATGGAGAGTTCTTTTTAGTCCAAGAATTTGTGGATGGATATAGCTTAGCCGCCGAGATTCCCATCGGTCGCAAACTCTCAGAAAGTGCCACAATTACTCTACTGCTAGAGATTCTAGAAGTTCTCGCCTTTGTCCATCAAAATAATGTTATCCATCGGGATATTAAACTCGCTAACCTGATGCGTCGTCGTCAAGATGGCAAAATTGTGCTGATTGATTTTGGTGCTGTTAAGGATGTTGGTGTATTAGGTACTGATTCCCAAGGAAATACCAATGTCACCGTTAGTATTGGCTCCCCAGGCTATATGCCTAGCGAACAGGCAAGGGGTAAACCTCGTTTGAGTAGTGATGTTTATGCTGTAGGCATGATTGGCATTCAGGCACTCACAGGTATAGCCCCCGATAGCTTGCAGGAAGATGCCAATACTGGTGAAATTTTGTGGCGAGATCGCGCTGAAGTTAGCCATGAATTTGCCGAAATATTGCAAAAAATGGTGTTCTATCATTTTAGTCAGCGCTA
The DNA here is from genome assembly GCF_027942295.1 of Pseudanabaena sp. Chao 1811. Classification (NCBI taxonomy): domain Bacteria; kingdom Bacillati; phylum Cyanobacteriota; class Cyanophyceae; order Pseudanabaenales; family Pseudanabaenaceae; genus Pseudanabaena; species Pseudanabaena sp. Chao 1811. The sequence continues at coordinate 367,583 of NZ_CP101416.1, read as the reverse complement.
TGAATCGGCGATTGAGGCTTTACACGCCATACAATCCCTATCTGCTACCAATATTAATTTTATTCCTGCGAATATTCCTACGGTGAATATCGCCCCAACCGAAGCAATTACGCATTCACCCTATCCAGACTCAGGCTCTAATGTGCCACCTGCTTCCAATCCGACTGTGCCTGTCCCTGCGCCCACGACTCCCCAGCCGTCGCATACGGCTCCCCATGCCACGATTTCTGCTCCTAGCCATTCCTTAAGTAACTTTCGCCCAATTCTGTGGATTGCTTTGATTGCCTTGACCTCAGTATTTGCGGCGATCGCCACAGCGATGATCTTGCCAAAGCTAACTAATCGTCAGGCGGACAATAGCTCCAACAATAATTCCAACAACAATTCTAAGAGCGATATATCAACCACTCCCTCTGTCTCAAGTTCTCCTAGCGCTTCTCCCATTGTTTCCGCAAGTCCCTCTCCTACAGAATCACCGACAGCTTCCCCTAGTCCCGAAACAACTCAGCCTGTGGCAACCCCAACAGCTATTCCCAGTCCAACTCCTAGCATTACACCAACACCTTCGCCAACTAATCCACTGAGTCGAACCGACAGTTATGGGGCGATCGCGCGATCGCCTTCAACACAAGATAAGGGATACTCTTGGAATTTCACTACCCAAAAAGCTGCCGAAGCTAGAGCTTTAAGTGAATGTGAAAGTCTCTCTAGCCCTGGAGATTGTCAAGTATTGATCTGGTCAAGAAATGCTTGTATGTCCCTTGCCGAAGGTTCTAATGGAGCAGCAGGCTCAGGCTGGGCTGTCAGTTCGATTACTGCCGAAAATACAGCTAAAAAAGTTTGCCGCGATTATCAAGGGATTAATTGTAAAGTCACCCGTACAATTTGCTTACCAGTTCGTTCATAGCCAGAAATCTTAAAATTGGTACTTTGTCGTCCAGAGAAATTTTTGAAAGCGCGGCGAAGCCGCGCTTTCAAAAATTTCTCTGGGTTTCAAGTCAGCGCAAAGCGCTGTAAATGACCATTGCCCAATACTAGGCATTCTGAGACACCATTGCTAATAAAATACCGATAATTTTTTCAGGATTTTCAATTGGATATTCGTCTAAATCTATATACACATCCCTATCATCTATCTTTAGAAATTTCCATGTTGTTCCTGTCGTTACGACTCCATAAACTCTTTTTACGATTGCCTCATTTTCCTGTTCGTTAAAAATTTTTGATGCAACCATTTCCGCAATACATTGACCTAATCCACCGATAATATTTTCATTTTTCGCTTCCACAACAGCAACAATGGGATTACTTAACATTAATTGTTCGGTGGATGCACTGATAATGAAATCACAAAATCCATTTAGTCCTTTTTCTTTATCAACGTTAAATTCAATTCCAGAAAAAAAACTTATTTTATGCTCTAGAATTTTTCTTAACTCAACTAAAATATTGGCAATGATCAACTCTGATCGCGCTTTTTCAGTATTAATTGCACGCGCTAGAGGAATATTTTCGGCTAGAGTTTCTTTAAGATATGCACTGATACTAAAACATTGAATAGATGAAAAAAGATTTTCCCTTTCAATTAAATTAACGCCGAGGTTCTGCTTAACCTTTCTTAGATCAAAATCGCTGTATGCCATTATCTAAGCCTCCTATGATTCTGACTTAATCTTTAATCCTGATTAATATAACGCCATTTGCGCGACGCTTCGCGTCGCGCAAATGGCGTTGTCGAACTTACGTTAATATAGCAATCCTAAATCATTTGTAGATTTTTGGTTTTGTGGAAGCACACCCCTGCGGGGTGCGCTTCCACAAAACATTTAGGATTGCTATACATCTTTGCCAGTCAAAACTTTGGATCGTAATTGCCCATTATTCCTCAAACTGCCAGCGATCTTGGGAGGCTTTTTCATCAAAGAACCGTTTGGGACGCAAAGTTAAAGTGACCTTGCCTAAAATTTCTACGGTTGGCTGTGTATCAAACCATGCAAACTTGAGGTTGCCATCTTCACCCGCGATCGCAAAATAGCTATTTTCATCCCATGTGCGTTGAGAGCGATCAACTAGTATCAAGATATCCTCAGCGCGATCGCGCACAGAGCTAAGTACTTCTTGATTGATGGCTGATTGCAAAGTATCAGTATTACAGGAAACAATCACCCCATCCTCAGCTTCGTGGACTACAAACCAACCAGGGAGAGTTGCCCAAGTTGATTCAACTGAGGAGCTGACAATTCCAAAAGGAGTTAATTCCTGCACTTGTGGCACGGCTGTAAATTTCTCCACGGATAGAGGCAAAGTGCCGACAACAGGCAAAATACGTGGAATACTATCTTCAGCATCGTAACGGAAATTAGGAAGATTGGGAGCTTTCTTCTTAGTAGGATTTGCCATATCGGTAAGAAGTCTCTCGATCGCTGCACGAGCCTTCTCACTGTGAGCAAAGCGTAAACCACGAGCAATCAATCTCGTACGTTCCTGAGGATCAATTTTACCTTGTGTTGCTTTTAGGATTTGTAAAACTACGGCATCTCCCGGATGGCGGGTAAATCCTTCTGGCAAATTAGCCACAGATGCAGCTTCCTTCATTGCCTTAACTACATCTTTCGCTTCCAAAACATCTAGATTTTTTTCGAGCGCAAAGGTTGCCATCGCCACTCTCTCAGACTGATTGAGTACACGCAACTCATTGAGAATGTCACTCCCTTTCTGCTCAAAATGAGCTAATACAATATCCGCCGCATTACCTGCTTGTAGACTGGCATAGACCTGAGACGCAACCACAATCTGGTTTTGTTGAATTGGTTCAAAGCCAGTATTTTCAAAAATTGCAAGGGAGTTTTCACCCATTTTTTGCAGCATTTGACAAGCAATTCCCCATTGCACCCAAGTTCCTTCCTTATGGCGTAAGAGTCTCAAAAGTCCTTCAGAGTCGGTGGGAAGATTGGCTACGGGAGTTGGCATAGTATTTTTATAAATGGATTTTTAGCCCCTCTCCTGCGGGAGAGGGGTTGGGGTGAGGGTAAATTAAGCAGCAACCTGCTTAGAATTTTTGTGTTCGCGCATGGAGTTCACGAAACGCTCGAAGAGATAATCGGCATCGTGAGGACCGGGGCTAGCCTCTGGGTGATATTGCACCGAGAAGATCGGCAAGGTTTTATGCTCTAGCCCTGCGACGGTGCGATCATTGAGGTTGATATGGGTCAACATCGCGGGAGAGGAGTCAAAGGATTCACCTGTGAGGGCAAACCCGTGATTTTGGCTAGTGATTTCCACTCGGCGATCGGCATTTTCAGCTTGGTTTTGGGCAGGTTGATTGAGTCCGCGATGTCCAAATTTGAGCTTGAAGGTGTCGCCGCCCATCGATAAGCCTAAAATCTGGTGTCCTAGACAAATTCCAAACATTGGTTTGTCCGCAGCTAGCAAAGCCTTAGCGGTTTCAATGCCTTGGGTAACGGCGGCGGGATCGCCAGGGCCGTTGGATAGGAAGATGCCATCGGGGTTGTAAGAGAGAATCTTTTCGGCGGGGGTATCGGCGGGAACAACGATCACGCGGCAACCATAGCTGGCGAGTCGGCGCAAGATATTCCGCTTTACGCCGAAGTCGATCGCAACAACTGTTAAGGCTTCACCTGTTAACTGTGATGGCTCCACAAATTCCCATTCAGAGATGGTTTTTTCTGTCCATTCATAAATGCGATCGGTGGAAGCTTCTTGAGCGAGGTTCTGCCCTTGCATTGATGGTGCTGCTTTCACCTTAGCGAGTAATACTTCAGGATCGAGGATTTCCGTAGAGATGCCGCCATTCATTGCACCGAGCGATCGCAATTTGCGTGTTAAAGCGCGAGTATCGATCCCTGCAATACCAACAACATTATGTGCCTTGAGGTAATCGGGTAAGGACTGACGCGATCGCCAGTTACTTGGGACAGCCGTAATGTTACGTGCAATTACGCCTCGCACTTGTGGGCGATCGGATTCATCATCTTCGGGGGTTACGCCTGTATTGCCAAGTTCAGGGCAGGTAAAAGTAACAATTTGTCCTCGGTAGCTGGGATCGGTCATTACCTCTTGGTAGCCAGTCATACCTGTATTAAATACCACTTCGCCGATCGCGGTTCCAGACGCGCCAAAGGCATAGCCTCGGTAACAAGTACCATCCGCCAAGACCAAAATCGCTGCTTGCTTTGTTGCCATATCTTCAAATACTCGTTCGTTGCTGTCCACTTATTTTGGACACTAGCGATCATTCTAAACGTTATCTAGGTCACAAGATCAAAAAAGAAGGCTTGCAATGCAAGCCCTCTTTATAGATTATTTTTTGATTAGCTAATCACTTCAGCAATTTCAATTACCTGTCCATCAGGATCTTTGACTAAAAAGTTAAGTGGCTTTTCGCTACGGACTTTGTGCTTAATGCCTTTAATTTGAATTTGCAACAAGAGTTGTTCTACACAGTCGCGATTAAAACAAATATGCCGACTGCGATTGGAATCTGTGGTATTTGCTCCCGGAACTATATGCAGTTGCACATTCTTCTTTAGTTGATACCATGCGCCTTCCATGTCTGCTGAATATTTAGACTTAGCGGTTCGTGCCGTGGCAGGGATATAAATAGGATCAGCAGGTGCACCCATGCCGTATTCATAGCCATAGTAATAATGTAGCGGCACATCAGCGATCGGCAGTTTTAACTCGCCTTCGTAAAAATATCGCGCTTGATCGAGGTCAGAAACCATGATCGTATGTACTTTCGGTGCGCTGGTGAGAAACATCCACATGGCAACAGCATATGCACCGAGCAGCATAACCATGATGCCTTGAGTAGAAAACAGTGACTCCATCGTAAAGCAACTACATATTAAGAGACTTAGGCTTTTAGTTTAACTCAACTGTCATAGGTTTAAGTCACAAACTACACGATCTCAAACAAAGTTATACGCTAATCAAGCTTTTTTAGGATATTGACTAAAAATTGTCAGGAATAAATCTCTAAAAAGGGAATTTAAAAAAGGATAGCTGAGTAGTTCGTCTTTTTCTAATAATGTCCTGTCGTTTTAAAGAGCCATTACCATTAAACACCTTATCATCTCTTACTATCTCAACTAATTGTTCATCCCGAAGTTGTCTAATGTATTGTTCATAATGCAACCGTCTTGCAGGATTTAGTTCCATTGTTTTTGTACTTGCTTCAAAAAAAGTAATCCCATCTGGGTTATTTTCTAGAATCTTCTTTAAATCTGGCACTGGTCAGTAAATTAGTGGCATGAGAAAATAGAAGCAGAGCCAAGGAGAAAGCCATGGAATGCCCCCACTGCCAAAGCCAAAAGACAATCAAAAACGGCAAACATCACCACCAAGACGGAAAAGTTGTTCAGAATTATTTATGTAAAGGATGCGGCAAGAGATTCAGTGAAAGGACAGGAACGCCAATGTCAAGGCTGAGAACACCAGCAAGTGTAGTGTCCTTAGCGATGAAGATGAGGAGTGAAGGGATGGGAATCAGAGCTAGTGGGAGAGTACTGGAAAAATCCCATGTCAGCATCATGAGATGGGAGCAAAAATTAGCAACCCAATCCCAACAATGGAGTCCATCCGCCCCAACAGGAGGAGATGTCACAATCGAGGGCGATGAAGTTTATACTCGCGTAGGCGAGAACCTTTCCCCCCAGTGAGTCAAAAGGCTGGACAGTGACATTCATTGAGCGTAAGAGTCGCTATTGGATTGAAGCAAGAGCAGGACTCAAAAATACTGAACTATTTGCTAAAGCCACAGAAACAGCATGGCAATGGGCAAAAATGAGTCAATACATCCGATGGTTTACTGATGGCGAAAGACACTACGCTCAGCAACTGTGGCAAATGGCAAGTGTGCACCTCAAATCCACCGAAGTAAGCCGTGAGTATGGACATCGCAAGGTATGGCGACATGGCTTAGAAGTTGCGATCAAAATCAAGGGTTCACAGGGAAATCGTCGGGTCGAATGGCTCAAACCTGAGCATCCCTATACGGCTATTAGCGACAAGTGTGACATTCATGCCAATCACAATGAAGCTAACAACAGTGCTTTGAGAAGGAGATGTAGTGCTTATCGTCGCAGACAGAACCTGTATGCGAAAAATACCAAAGGATTACAACGAGCAGTCACTGTGCAAAGACTAGTTCACAACTGGGTGAGACCTCATGTGGGCTTGGGTAAGAATAAGACTCCTGCTATGGCGATCGGAGAGACTGTCAAGTAAAATGTGTAAAGTCTAGAAGCTAGACGTGGAGACGATCCTCGAAGAGGATGGCAAAGCGATTAAGAGCAGGTTTCCAATCACGAATCGGCATCGTCCACTTCTTCGAGATATTCCGCATTGCTAAATAAACGAGCTTGAAAGCAGCATCATCAGAGGGAAAAATCTGTTGGGATTTAATCACCTTCCGCAAACTACTGTTCATCGACTCAATCGCATTGGTGGTATAAATCGCCCTGCGAATCTCGGTCGGGAAAGCAAAGAAGGGGATAATGTTTGCCCAATGACTGCGCCAAGACTTGGAGATTGATGGATATTGCTTGTCCCACTTTTCAGCAAAGAGTTCGAGATTAAACTCAGCCTCCGATTCCGTCGCCGCGCTATAAATAGCCTTGAGGTCAGCACAAACTTGCTTGCGTTGTTGCCAAGGTACAAAAGCGACCGAGTTTCTGACCATGTGGACAATGCATAACTGCACCTGAGTTTTAGGAAATACCGTCTCAATCGCATTAGGGAAACCAGTCAAGCCATCGACACATGCAATCAAAATATCTTTGACCCCACGGTTGTGAATTTCGGTGAGTACTGACAACCAGAATTTCGCACCTTCATTCGGAGAAATCCACATACCCAGTAATTCCTTGTACCCGTCCATATTCACGCCCAAGGCAAAGTACAAGGATTTGTTAATCACTCTGCCATTGTCTCGGACTTTGATGACTAGACAGTCCAGAAAGACGATTGGATAGACTGCTTCAAGGGGACGGTTTTGCCATTGCTTCACCTCGTCAATTACTGCATCTGTAACATTGGAAATAAGTGTTGGTGATACTTCAACACCATACATTTCTTGCAACTGGGCTTGAATATCCCTGACACTCATACCTCGTGCGTAGAGAGCAATGATCTTTTCATCTAGTCCTGACAAGCGACTTTGTCCTTTCTTCACCATCTGCGGTTCAAACTCCCCTTGCCGATCTCGGGGGACTGCGATTTCGGCTACGCCAAAGTCACCTTGCACTTTTTTCTGGCTATAGCCATTGCGACTGTTGGTTTGTCCTTCTGGTCTTGGTTCGTGCTTACCGTATCCCAGATGGGTTGATAGTTCTGCTTCCAAGGCTCTCTCCACCAACGCGGTTGTCAGTTGTTTCAGGATTCCTCCTTCTCCGAATAGGTCAGGTGGTGTTTTACATTCTTGCAGCAATTCGTCGAGCAATTCTTTGCGTATATTCATCAGTTTTAGTGTTGGTAATTGTGTGTCTAGATCATCTCTCTGTATATATCCCAGACTTTACACACTTCACTTTACACTCTCCGATCGGACTTTTTTATCGTCCCGTTTCTATGCTGGAATTATTATCCTCTAGGGGATTTCATTGTCTCACTAATTAACTCACCAGTGCCCAATCTATAAATTCTGTAACCATCTTAAATTGGGAAAGCTCTGCCCAAAAACTCCAACAATCACCGACAATCCCCCAACCGCAGGGATAATTTATTGGTAAAAGCCAAGAGGGTAGAGCATTTGCGTATTCAGATTTCGGTAATAATTTGTAAATATTGCCACAAATGCTCTACCCCTACCATTTGTCATCTTTCCGCATTTGATTTATGTCTTACAACCCTGAAATTCATCATCGGCGTTCTATTCGTTTGCAGGGGTATGATTATACAAATGCAGGAATCTATTTTGTAACCATCTGTTGCTATCAAAGACAGCATTTATTTGGAGAGATAGATAACGGAGAAATGAAAATAAATGCGATCGGTCAAATTGTTTCTAACCTATGGCAAAAAATTCCTCAGCATTTTCCGAATGTAGAACTTGATGGATTTATTCTGATGCCCGATCATCTACATGGAATTATCATAATTTCCGAATCAAAGGAAAAATCCTCCTTAGCCAACATCATTCAAAACTTTAAATCTATTTCTTCTCGCAAAATCAACCGTATTAACAAAAGCTACGGCATATCAATTTGGCAACGCAACTATTGCGAAAGGATTGTAAAGACTGAGCAGGAATTAAAAAAACTGCGTGAATACATTGAAAACAACCCAGCTAATTGGACAGATCGCGATACCAAATAAATTGAAATAATGTTTGCATTCCCATAATTCCCGTAGGGGCAGAGCATTCCCACAGAAATTTATGATTTTGCAAATGTGTCTAAATTGGGAATGCTCTGCCCTTAACCTCCAACATTCACCGAAAATCCCAAACCTCGCCCAAACCTCCAGCATTCACTGACAATCCCCAAACCGCAGGGATAATTTATCGATAAATGCCCAAGGGGTAGAGCATTTGCGTATAGAGATTTTGGTGGTAATTTGCAGACATTGCCGCAAATGCTCTACCCCTACGGCGATTGATTTCATAGTTCTCTCAGAAGCAGAGCATTCGTGTCACAATCTAGAAATTCTGCGATCGCCTCAAATCGGGAATGCCCTGCCCTGCCCTTAACTGCTATCATTGATTCTCCAAATGTCACCTCAGCAATTATTTGCGGCGATTAAGTGGCAATAGCATGATATTTTAGCTTGAGATGCTTATCAATTAACTCTTAAAAAGCCCCAAAAAATCATGCTGCTTGAAGTTGACAACTTGACTGTTCGTTATGGCGAAGCAACGCCTGCGGTCGATCGCGTGACTTTTCATTTGCAAGCAGGTGAAGCACTCGGATTAATTGGTGAAAGCGGCTGTGGTAAATCCACCATCGGGCGATCTCTAATCAAGCTATTACCCAAATATGCCAATGTTGAGGGGAAGATTTGTGTCGATGGGGAAGAAATTGCGGAGAAAAAGGATGGAACATGGCGCGGCGAAAAGGTCGGCTTAATTTTCCAAGATCCGATGACAAGGCTCGATCCCTTGATGAGCATTGAGGATCACGGGTTAGAAGTATTGTCTTCCCACTATCCGAAACTTTCATCGCAGTCGGCAAAACAACGCATACATGATGCCCTACGCTCAGTTCGCATCGATCCTAGTCGCGCTAAGCAATATCCCCACGAATTTAGCGGCGGGATGCGGCAGAGAGTGGCGATCGCTTTATCACTATTGCTAAATCCTGTTTTATTAATTGCCGATGAGCCAACTACGAGCCTCGATGTCACCGTTGCTACTGATATTCTCAAGGAGCTAACGGTACTTCGCAAAACGCGATCGATGGGCTTGTTGTTAGTTACCCATGACCTTGGTATGGTTGCGGAATATTGCGATCGCATTGCCGTAATGTATAACGGGAATATTGTGGAAACTGGCTATGTGGAGCAGATTTTCCGCGATCCGCAACATCCCTATACCAAAAGCTTGCTAGCTTCAGTTCTCCATTTCAATCCAGAAGCATTAACTATCAGAACAGATGAATCTGAATCTCAAGATCAAGATACTGGGGAGGAAATTAATCAAGAGATTGCAGATGATGCTCCTGTAGCTTCTGATATCAATATTCTAGAAGATAGTCAAGAACAGACTAATGCTCAAGGAAATAGTCAAGAATTTGCGATGATTGAGAAGTCTGTGACTTCTGTGAAACCAGCTCCCAGAGTGATTCTCCATGTCAATCGCCTACAAAAGCATTATGTTACGGGGGGAAATCTGTTAACGCGCTTTGTTGATCCTTCTAGTGGTTTAGTCAAAGCAGTTGATGGCATTGATTTAGAAATAATGTCAGGAGAAACCTTTGGCATTATTGGCGAGAGTGGCTCTGGCAAAAGTACGACGGGTCGAGCAGTTTTGCAATTGATTAAACCCGATCGCGGTAGTTCTGTGCGATTTAATGGGGTGGAGTTAACCAAACTCAAGGGTGAGCAATTGCGCCAAATGCGATCGCAAATGCAAATGATCTTCCAAGATCCTCGCGCTTGCTTTAGCCCCTATATGACTGTTTTTAACAGCGTTGCCGATCCTTTGATAATTCATAACTTTGCCCCCAATCTCGAAGCGGCTAAGGATAAGGTCTATGCAATTCTGGAAAAAGTCGGACTTAATTCCGAGCTTGCCGATCGCTATCCCTCGGACTTGTCAGGTGGTCAATTGCAACGGGTAGCGATCGCCCGCGCCTTGATTACGCATCCCAAATTTATTATTTGCGATGAGCCTGTGAGTATGCTCGATGCGTCGATTCAGAGCCAAGTTTTGCAACTGATGCGTGACCTCAAACAGGAATTTAAGCTAACTTATATTTTCATTACCCACGATCTCGCCGTGGCTCAATTTTTCTGCGATCGCATTGCGGTGATGCGTAAGGGTAAAATTGTAGAGCAGGGCAGTACTGAGGCAGTGTTGACCAATCCCCAACATGAATACACCAAGTCTTTAATCGCTTCGATTCCACGTATTCCCTATGTCAATAATTAGGTTATAGAAATGATGCGAAGCATCATTTCTATAACGCATATAACTCATTAACTGCGACAATGCCCGATTTCCCTCCCGATTTTTTACCGCAAAACTTTCTTGATTCCCACTTTCTCAATCCCGATCGCTCTAATCTTGAAGACATCCGCAAGTTGGGCTATGCCTTTGTCGATCTCATTGTTGATTCGGTTCTAGATACACAAAATCAAGCCTTCGTTCAGGATGAATCCTCTTTTAAGATCAATATCCCTGAGCATGGAGATAAACTTGCAGACTTGTTAGCCGAAGTGCGATCGCAGGTTTTGCCTCGTACTGTCAATTTCCAAAATCCTCGCTACATGGGACATATGGACAGTGTACCTACTGCGATTACGATTTGGGCAGATGCGCTCATCTCGGCTATTAACAACAATATGCTCAGTTATGAACTCGCTCCCGTATTTACAGAAATGGAAGCACAACTGATGCAATGGTTTGGGAATCTCTTTGGAATGGGAACTGATTGTTTTGGTACATTGACCGCAGGGGGAAGTCTCGCCAATATTTCGGGACTATTATTAGCGAGAAACTGGAAACAACCACAGAGCAAGACTGTAGGCGAGGCGAATAATTTAGTTGCCTTTGTTTCTGATGCAGCCCATACTTCCTTTGAGAAGGCGATGAATGTAATCGGCGTTGGCAAAGAGAACTTAGTGCGAGTTCTCACTAATGATCGGGGTGAAATTATTCTCGAAGAATTAGAACTGGAAATCCAAAAAGCAATTAGACAAGGGAAACAACCTTTTTTTGTGGCAGCGATCGCAGGAACGACAGTTACAGGCGCAGTCGATGCGATTCAATCCGTGGGAGAAATCGCTAAACGTTATGACTGCTGGTTTCATATCGATGCTGCCTACGGTGGTGCAGGAATTTTTTCGCCGAAATTACAACCGCTATTTCAAGGCTGTGAACTTGCGGACTCGATCACCTTTAATCCGCAAAAATGGCTATGGGTAGCGCGAACCTGTGCCATGCTCATCGTCAAAGATAAGCAGCATCTTGTCGATGGCTTTGATGGCGAACTTCCCTATATGGACGATCGCACTCTCAATTTTGGAAATCTTAACCTACAGGGAACGCGCCGTACCGATAGCCTGAAGCTGTGGATGGCACTAAAAGCGATGGGCATTTCGGGTTGTCGCTATCTCGTCGAGCGATCGCTAGATCTATCCGATAACTTGAGACAATGGGTAGAAGCATCACCCGAATTAGAACTAGTCTGTGAACCAACTCTAAATATTATCTGTTTGAAATCTAATAATCCAAACCTTAGTAGTGCACTCCTGCGGCAACAATGGATCGATGCAGGGAAATTATGGCTGTCTTTACCACTATGGAAAGGCGATCGCATTCTCAAAGCCGTCGTTTTACATCCCTATGCAGGTTAGCCCTTGTCTTTGATTTGTTGAAAGTGTTGCAAAGCAACACTTTCAACAAAAATTATTTTGGAATGACTCACTATAATTTAAAGTTAATAAATAGCTGGGACAGTCCAAAACAAAGCCTAAGCTAGCAATAATTCATAAATTTGAGATATGTCATGCTCTGCCCGTTTTGTCAGCATACCGATAGCCGTGTTTTAGAATCTCGTTCGGCAGAGGCAGGCAGTAGTATTCGACGCAGACGGGAATGTCTCAGTTGTCAGCGTCGCTTTACTACCTACGAGCGCATTGAGTTTGTACCCATTACCGTGTTAAAGCGTGATGGTGTGAGTGAGTCCTTCGATCGCTCTAAATTATTGCGAGGCATGATCCGTGCCTGTGAGAAAACTGGGGTATCCCAGACTACCCTCGAATCGATCATCGATGAAATTGAAGCACAACTACAAACACGCGATCGCCATCAGGTCTCTAGTGTCGAGATTGGTGAAATGGTTTTGCAATATTTGCAAGATATTAACGAAGTTGCCTATGTGCGCTTTGCGTCAGTCTATCGACAGTTTCGTGGGGTGCGGGATTTTGCCGAAGCTTTAAATCACTTTGACGCTAAGTAGTAAATTACATTGACATCTTTGAAATTGCGATAAATCCCCAATTTATAGGCTGATAAGCTCATTTATGGTCTATAAAGTGTATCAGGTTAAAGCACACTTAATGACAACTGACAAAAATTTGTAAAGAAAAGTTGAAATTTTTTATTTACCCTAGCTATAATAGCTATGTTTTGTAATCCCGATCGCATTTCAGGGTCTAAATTAGGAGGTATTGATTTGGCAAGGAGACGTAAGCGCAAGAGTAGACGTCGCCAAGAAGGGCGCAAAATCCTAGAACATATTCCTCAATTTAGTATCGATAGCGGTGAAGATAAGCCTGTGACGGCTGCACGTAAGTACATCCATACCCATGGCATTCTTCCTCCAGCACTGTTGCTTGTAAGACGCAACGAGCATACAACAGATCGATACTTCTGGGCAGAGAAAGGACTATTTGGAGCACAGTATGTTGAAGAAAATCACTTCTTGTTCCCTAGTCTAAAACCGCCTGAAGAAAGAGAAGTTGCACTTGCTGTATCTAGATAAATTTTTATCAACTCATCACAGAACAATAAAAAGCCTCACTATTAAAGTCCGTGTTACTTTCTTCGCGTTCTACACATAATCATAAATACTTGTCTCTATTAAAAACGGTGTTTATCGTGACAAATAGTGCAAATGTAGATTTGGTTATGGAGTCGTCGCTAATAAAGCTAATATATTTAGCCCGATTTATTTTTATTTTCTGGCTAAGTATATCTAAGATTTGTACGGTTATTTATGCGACTGCTAAGTGGGGATTTTATTGAACACTACAGATATTAACTGTTGAACTTTTTTATTACATCTTCCAGAGGTGACATCTTACCTCTGGATTTTTTATGATTAAAAGAAATAAAAGGAATTGCAATTAATCATAAAAAAGAGCGAACATTGTTCGCTCTTTTTTATGATTAATTTGTCTTTAAAAATCGGTAATTTTTCAATATCCAGCATAGGGAGGAAAAAGAAAGATGATCGCTAAGCATTGACAACTTGGTTACTAGTTGTTTTTTTCCATCCTCTAGGTAACTTTAGATCGTCAGGATCGACGTAATGACAGGCATAATCATCTAAACAAATCAATGCCCAACCATTGCCATCAATATTAATCAATTTGTAAGAAGCTTCCAATACAAAAAAGCCTTTGTGGTTACGGGTATCGGGCTTGACTCTGACGTTTTCTAAGATCATGGGACTAACTTCCTTTTCAATACAAAGATGTACAACTATCAGCAATAAAAAAATTTAACAACTTTATCAGTCGCTTATATTTAGGTAGCCTAGCACTCTTGACAAAAAACCTGTGTTAAGTTTTTCTGACAAAGTGATGATAGTTATGAAGTTATATGAGTTTAGGTAAAGTTATATCCCTAACTTAAACAGTTAGCTTTAACAAATATTAATAACCATTTAAAGTCGTCGCTGAAATTTTAGTTGAGTACCCAATCTCTAACCTTTTCAAGCGCTTTCCAGTCTGGACGACGGCGTAAACCTTCTTCAAAATTCTCAACAATCTCTGGCTTAATATCTTTCAAAATCATCAACCAATTTTGAGCAGCTTCGATTTGTTCGCGCACACCCTTTTGAGACAATTCCAACATGGCGATCGCAAGGTTAATGCGTCCTTGAGGATCTTCAGGAGCAATCTTGACTGCTTTTTGGGCAGCTTTGAGAGCAAGTTTGGCATTGTTGTCTAGCAAATACAACCAAGACAGACAAATCCAACCACTTGCAACTTTGGGTTGGCGATCGCACACTTTTTCAAACACAGGAATTAAGGTCGCCGCAGATTCACCTTGTTTGTAGCGTTCTAAACCTTGAGTGAATAAATCTTCTGCAATTTCTGTATTCATCGAGCGAATCAAGACTCCAAAGCCGTATTTTTTGCCTTAGTGATAATAGCATAAAGCTTGGACAAAACTCATAGCCAGAGACTAAGGGTTCAAAGAGTCAATTTTTTGTGACACAGCAAACCCTTGCCACAAAAAATTGGCTCTAATAGCTTTTATTCATTAGCCTTTAGTTATTGCCTATAACACTACTAGGTAGTGCTATGGGCGGCGCGAAGCGCTGCCCATTCTTATCACAATAAATCCTTTCCTTTTTAGGACTACCCACTACATAAATTTGGGCAAGATAATACACAGGAGTTAACAGAGTATCTGTTGTAGTGCAAAATCAGGGTCAGAGCAAAGAGGAAGATGAGAGTGAGTAGCGATCGCCAACCAACCGAAAAGCGTTCTATAAAGCGTGACCTTCGGGCAGGAAATTATTTCCAGCGATGGAATGTGGTTGAGCTTAATTGGTTGCGAACGCTATTACTGATCTTGAGCGATATTTTGGGCTTGGGGATAGTTTGGAAAGTATCCCTAAATTTTAATCAAGCGTTCTCAACTTTGCCACCAGAACTAAATTGGGGAGAATTTGCAGGGTTAACGGGTTTGTTTTGGGCATTTGCGGCAGTAATCGTCACAGGCTTTGCCTATCACAATTTTTATAAAAGTGAGTCCCAATGGCGCAACTATGTAAAACAAGCTCAATTTATTAGTGGTGTCTATTTATCGTCATTGGTGGTTTGTTACTTTTACGACCCTAAGGTAGATGCGCCGCGATCGCTTTTTTTACCAGCATGGCTTGGCAGTGTAGTGATGATAATTGGCTTGCGGCTATTACTGACGCTGATTTTCGATCAGTTTCCGATCGCCCGAACCCATACTCCTGTTTTTATCATTGCCCCTAGCGATCGCCTTTCATACTTGGCTAAGGTTGTTGAAAAACGCACAGGTTATAGAGTGGTGGGAGTGCTAGCTTCTTCTTTAGCTAATTCTTCCCACTCCATTCAAGCAATTATGAGTTCGGGGGCAAAGGAGGTCATAGCCGAAGGGCTGCCCGAAACGCAGCTAGCTTCCCAGTTATATTGGCAACTTCGCAATGCAGGAATTGGTTTAAGGCTAGTACCATCGAGTTTAATGTTGCTACATCGGCGGGGCAATCCTGAAATTTTTGCCTCTATGCCTATGATTCGGATTGAACCATCACTTTTGGCAAATTGGGAATATGTCTTTAAGCGTTGTTTAGATTTTGTTGCGGCTTTAATTGGCTTGATTGTCCTGTCACCTGTATTCGTGGTGATTGCGATCGCGATCAAAACTAGTTCTAAAGGTAGCGTTTTCTATACCCAAGAGCGAATTGGCTTACAAGGGCATGTATTCCGTATGTGGAAATTTCGCAGTATGTTTATGGATGCCGATCGCCGCCAAGCTGAATTAGAGCATCTCAACAAAAGTGCTGATGGTGTGATGTTTAAAATTGAGCGAGATCCAAGGATTATTCCCATAGGACATTTTTTGCGCTGTACTAGTCTCGATGAGCTACCTCAGTTATTTAATGTATTGCTTGGACAAATGAGTTTAGTGGGACCACGTCCTTTGCCTGTGCGTGATGTCGCACGGTTCACTAGCTGGCATCACACACGTCATTTAGTGATGCCGGGGATTACTGGACTCTGGCAAATTTCGGGGCGATCGGATTTAGATACGATTGATGATGTTGCAAAATTAGATTTGTTTTATATAGATCGATGGTCATTAAACTTCGATCTAGAAATTCTGATAGAAACAGTCAGACTAGTGATATTCGGCAAAGGTGCATATTAAAATCTCAATTCATGTTCTTGTCTTCGATCAGTAGTTAGGCGTAATTAAAAAACAGAACCAAAACCTGTGGCGCACGCGCAGCGTGCGCCACAGGTTTTGGGGTTTTATCCAGCTACTTAGGAACACAAACTCACACTCTCTAAGCCTTACTGCTAGAAATTGTTACCAATGGCTTGTCGGGTATTTCCGAAGCTGTGAGCAGATCGTAGCCTAACTCTTGAGCAATCCTTTGTCTTGCAACACTGCGATATTCCCAAAAATGTTCGCCAGTCAAGCAAAGAAACAAATACATATTTAAAACTTGAGGTTTTTTGCGTAAAACTGTCCATAACTGTTGCCAAAACTGTCCGCGAATTTCAGGACGGCGGATACCCTGATGCCAAATCAACTGAGCAAAAACCAGCAATTCTTTGCCCAAAGGAAGTTTCATTGTTTGTTGAGAACCATTGAGGACGCTGATATTCATACATTGCTGCAAACATCGACTGAGATATTTTTTAGGGTCATACATATTCCAAAAACCTTCCACATATTCTCTAGCGATTTCTGCGATCGGACGAGTAGGAACAAAATTCATTAAAGCATTCTGATCTCCTGTCGCTGTGGTATGGACATTCTCAATTAATCGTTTCTCCCTTTGCAATCGACTCCAGAGGGCAGTATTTGGCAAGGCTTGTAGGATTCCCAGCATTGGTTGAGGAATCGAGGTTTGTTCCACAAATGTTTGAATGCGATCGCTTGCACCTGTACGCTCACCATCAAATCCAAGAATAAACCCTGCAAAAATTAACATTCCAGCTTGATTGATTTTGTCACAGGCTTCTACGAGGGAGTTACGAGTATTTTGGACTTTTTGAGTAACATGCAAACTATCGTGATCGGGAGTTTCAATACCTAGAAAAACTGCCCAGAAACGAGCCTCCACCATCAGTTGTAGCATCTCATCGTCTTCAGCTAAATTTACTGATGCTTCCGTGATAAAGGTAAAGGGATAGTTGTGCTGTTTCATCCAAGGAATCAGTTCGCGCAAGAAGCGTTTGACATTGCGCTGATTGCCAATAAAGTTGTCATCGACTATAAACAAAGAGCCACGCCAGCCTAAATCATAGAGAGTTTGTAGCTCTGCTAAGGCTTGACTCGGTTCTTTAGTTCGCGGTTTCCTTCCGTAAAGGCTAATGATGTCGCAGAATTCGCAATTAAAGGGACATCCCCGCGAAAACTGAATTGCCATCATAAAGTAGGAATTAATATTCAGTAAATCGAATCGGGGAATTGGACTAGTAGTGACATCAGGCTTGTCCTCGATAGAGCGAAATACACCTTGATGTTGTCCTTGAGCCAATGCCTCGAGAAACATTGGTACGGTCATTTCCCCTTCATCTAGAATTAGGTAGTCTGCACCAGAGTCTAAGGCATCCTGAGGAACTGAGGTCGGATAGGGACCACCCACGGCCACTTTTTTGCCCGATCGCACAGCTTTTTGGATTAGGGCATGAAAGTCGGGCTTCTGAACTAGCATTGCGGAAAGAATAACCAGATCGCACCACTCCCAATCTGCATCCGTTTCTAAACCCACATTGCGATCGTAAAATCGAATCTCCCATTCTTGAGGTAAGAGTGCTGCAACGGTAAGAATTCCGAGTGGAGGAATAACGGATTTGAGTCCAGCCATTGCCATCGCGCGATCATAAGACCAAAATGACTGAGGAAACTGGGGGTATAACAACAGGGCTTTCATGGCAATGCTCCATATAGAAATATAATTTCGATTGATCGGAAATAGCCAATGTTCCCCTAAATTTTTCCTTTAGAAGAAATATAGAGGTTTTCGTTTTGCCTAATGCAAAACGAAAACCCAAAAAACTTTGCTGTGATTGATCCGAGTATGTTTGCCATGAATATTTATCCTCATTGGCAAACATACTCGGATCAACGTTATATGTGATTACTCAAATCTAATTAATTCTTGCTTATCTTAGAAATAGAGCTAAAAATAAATTACATCTGAACTATAACAGATACTTTTTAGCTTTTTCGTTACAAAAAAGCAATATAGCAAAAGAGATATCTAAGACAAACTAAAATCCAAATAAATGAAGGCAGCACTTCGTACCGCCTTCATTTATTTGGATTTTATGTCCTAAGTAAAACTTTCATTAACGGTATCCCACCCGTAATGCGGAATATCCCAATTTTCAAACAAGTAATCACAATTAACATCAGTTTGGGTTAAGCTGGCAAATTTTCAAAGCTCAAAGGTAAAAGCCTTGTGTAGCAAGGCTTTTACCTTTGAGAGAGGGTTTGCGTAGCAAACCCTCTCTCAAAGCCCGTTTCAAATTATCCCGAACTCACGTTAATTACAATCCAGATTTAAAACCTGCACCGCAGGTTTTAAATCTGGATTTTTGCCTATCTTTAGAACAGGAATGATCGGGATCGAACCGATGGCCTAGCGCTTAGGAGGCGCTCGCTCTATCCAACTGAGCTACATTCCCTAGTTAATGAGTCTGATTTAGCCTACTAAATTACGATAGCAAGTTAACCTCATTATACTAAGTAGTTGGGCATAATTAAAACCCAGACTAAAAACCTGTGGTGCAAGCGCAGCTTGCACCACAGGTTTTTGGATTTTATATTTAATTGCGGGTAGTGCTAAATAGGTAAGGATGGGCGGCGCGAAGCTCCGCCCATCCTTACCACAATAAAAGGACTACCATTTAGTTAAAGTTAATCGGAACGGGACGAGCGATCACATACCCCTGCGCATAATCTACGCCGATCTCTTGTAGCTTTTTTAAAATTGCTTCATCTTCAACAAACTCAGCGATGGTTTTGAGATTCATAGCATGGGCAATGCGATTAAACCCTTCTACGATCGCTTGGGCAATTGGATTATGACAAATATTCTTCACAAAAACACCATCGATTTTGAGGTAATCAACGGGTAAATTCATCAGATAGGCAAAGGAACTTAAACCACTGCCAAAATCATCTAAAGCAAATCGACAGCCAATTTTTTTGAGTTCGCTAATGAAATATCTAGCTTGCTCAAAGTTGGCGATCGCAGCAGTTTCAGTAATTTCAAAACAAATGATCTCTGGAGGGACTTGGTAAAGTGGAAACTGCCCGACTAAAAACCTCATAAACTGATTGTTACAAATACTCGCGCCCGAAAGATTAATCGTATACAAACCTTCTGTAAAAGCCTGTTGCCCTGATAAATTATGATAATTCGCAAAAAAGGTGCTGATGACCCAGCGATCAATATCAGTGATTAAGCCATAGCGCTCGGCAGAGGGAATGAAGGAATTAGGGCCCATCTTCATCGAGCATCCTCAAAAGAACCTCATAATGCTCGGCTGTTGGCTGTGGAGATATCGAGCGGATCTTTTGGTAGTAGAGACGGAAATGATTGCTTTTGAGAGCTTGACTGATTTTAGACACAACTTGCCTTTCGCCCCGTTGCTTAATGAGTTCACAATCATCGATCCGATATACATGGACACAGTTACGACCTTCGGCTTTAGCAGCATAACAAGCGGCATCTGCTGCCCCTAAAACTTGAATTAAATCTTGGCTAGTTTGATCAATGCCAACTACCCCAATACTGACACCGATAATAAAGGTTTTATTATTCCACACAAACTGAAATTGACGCACCAATTCTTTCAGATTTTCGGCAATCTGTGCAGCTTGAGAGAGGGGACATTGCATGAGTAAAAGCCCAAACTCATCACCCCCCAAACGCGCCAGCAGATCATTTGCTCGAACTCCTCTTTGAATAATGACGGTAATTTGGCGCAGTAGCTCATCGCCAGCGATATGACCAACGGTATCATTAACAACTTTGAATTGATCTAGGTCTAAATAACAGAGGGCATGGTGCTGATTACCATCTTGGACAGAGTCGATCGCATCGACAAGTTTCTGCTCAAATCCACGACGGTTAGTCAAACCTGTGAGGGCATCGTGACTAGCTTCCCAACTGAGTTGATTGGCAAGATTGCGAGATTCGGTGACATCATGAAAGACGATTACTGCACCGATAATCACTCCTTGGCGATCGCGAATTGGTGCAGCCGAGTCCTCGATCGCATATTCCGTTCCATCCCGCGCAATCAAGATCGTATGATTTGCCAAACCCACAATTTGCCCCTTTGTCAGAGCTTTGGTGATCGGATTCTCTACAGGCTTTCGCGTTGTTTCATTAATAATTTGGAAAACTGTATATAGTGATATTCCCTCCACCTCCTCCGCTTTCCAACCAGTTAACTGTTCGGCAACAGGATTGAAATATCGAATATTACCATGAGCATCAGTGGTAATGACTGCATCACCAATAGATTGCAAGGTGACTTGTGCTAACTCTTTTTCCGCAAAGAAGACATCTTTGAGTCGCTGATTCTCTTGCATCTCTTCCATGAGTCGCAAGTTCTGTTCGTGAAGGTTCTGTTGGAGTCGTCGAATCGTTAAATGGGTTTTGACCCTTGCTAATAACTCTTCAACTTGAAATGGTTTAGAAATATAATCAACGCCGCCAATCTCTAACCCCTTCACCTTATTGAAGGTTTCATTGAGCGCACTCAAAAAAATGATGGGAATATCTGCGGTGCGAGCGCTAGACTTTAATTGGCTACAAACTTCATAACCATCCATATCAGGAAGTTTGATATCCAGCAAAATTAATTCTGTTAATGGTGACTCGGCGGCTCTAAGAGCCATTGCTCCAGTTGTGGCACTACGAACTTTATATCCATGTTCACTTAATGCGTCTCTAATCAGACGTAAGTTGTCTGGTAAGTCATCAACAACTAAAATATTGCCCCGATCACTAGTAACTGGATCGCTATTCATTATGGTGTTTATGATTCTTATATCTAGTATAACGTCAGTTCGGATTAAGCTGGCAAATTTTAAAAGCCCAAAAGTAAAAGCCTTGCGTAGCAAGGCTTTTACTTTTGGGCTTTGAGAGAGGGGTTGCGTAGCAACCCCTCTCTCAAAGTCAATTTCAAATTATTCTGAACTCGCATTAGTATAGTTCACTACAGAAACGCAAGAGCATTATGAGCTTAAAAACTTAGATTCCAGTATTCAGGATAGATAGCCTAAAGCCTAAAGCACTGCCTATCCTAGTCTCCAAGATTAATTCTGAAATGGGTTTATAGCCTCAGTTAACTCCATAATGCGGTCTGTTTTAAAATCTAGGACTAAATCTTTGAGTACTTGAGCGATCGCCTGTTGTGAAGATGGAATCTGAGTAATTAATTCCAGCATTACTTCAGTATCGCAATAATAAGCCGCATCGTGCATTTGCTGTAACCATTCAGGAGGCATTATGGCGATCATTTCTTTAGATAATTCTACTTTTGGTGTAGGAGATGGATTTATCTCAATGGACATGAGGTGATCGCTTTGAATTTGATCGGATTGATCGGATTGATTGGGCGATAGGATTCCCGTTAATGTTTGTAATAATTGCTTGATGCTGAAAGGCTTTAACAAAAATGTGGTTGCCTTTGCCTCTAGAGCGAGTTTACGATTATCAATCAGTCCACTCGTAGCGATAACTTTGACTAGAGGATTTAGATTTTTCAAGGTATGAATGGTCGTCACACCATCGAGGTTAGGCATCATGATATCCATAATTACGACGCTGACTTCCTGTTGATGTTTTCCATAGAGGGCGATCGCGCCGATACCATCACTAGCCAAAATTGTCCGATAGTTATAGCTTTCTAAAGTAGCCTTGGTTACTTCTCGAATGGCGGATTCATCATCCACAATCAAGATTAACTCTCCATTACCTCTAGGAGTTGATGCTTCGATGCTAGACTGATTCACTGCTCCTGCGATCGCTGGCAAGAACACCTTAAATTCTGTACCTTTGCCCACTTCACTCTCTACGGTGATAAAGCCGCCATGATGTTTGACAATTCCCATTACCGTCGATAGTCCTAGTCCTGTGCCTTTGCCGACTTCTTTTGTGGTGAAAAAAGGATCAAAAATACGAGTTAATAATTCTGCGGGAATCCCTATACCCGTATCAGTCATCGTCACCACCACATACTCCCCTGCTTTGGCGGCTAAACTCATCAGCGCATTATCCTCCTCTAATTGCAGGTTTTTAGCACAAATTGTCAATGCTCCTCCATCGGGCATGGCATCCCTAGAATTAATCATCAGATTCAGAAATACTTGGTGGATTTGGGTCGCATCAGCCAAAATATTCCAGAGATTTTGAATAGGTATTTCTGAGATGATCTCAATCGATTTAGGAAAGGTTTGTTTAGCAATTCCAATTAACTCTAAAAGAAGAGAATTTAGTTGTAATATGGCATATTCACCCTCAGTATTGCGACTAAACAATAAAATTTGCTTGACTAGCTCAGAGCCACGCCGCGCACTGTTAGAGAGAATTGTTAATAAATTGGCTACACTTTCATCAAGGTTAGAAATCTTGAGAGGCAGCAGTTGCGTAACACCTAAAATTGGGGTCAGAATGTTATTAAAATCATGGGCGATACCGCTAGCTAATGTTCCTAAACTCTCTAAGCGTTGAGCATGATAAAATTGTTCTTCTAGTCTCTTTGTTTCCGTAATATCTTCTACAAAAATCAAAATACCACCCACTTCTCCCGTACTCTGAAGCCAAGGTCGCACTTCCCATTTCAATAATTTCTCGGAATCATCGGGCAGAATAAAAGAGTCTTGTTCACATTTTCTCGTTGCTCCTGCTAAACATTCTTGATGGATTTGTCGCCAAGTCTCCGAAATATTCGGCAAGACCTCATAGTTCGATTGCCCCATCACTGCTTCCCTAGAGCCAAGTTGATACAGATCTATCCAGTATTGGCTGACCGCAAGATAACGCATCTGGCGATCAAACATCGCTACACTCACAGGTGCATATTGGATAAATAAACTTAATTTTTCTTTCTCTTCATGTAAGGCAATTTCGATCTGTTTACGCTTGGTAACATCGGTTAAAATTGTATTTATATCCCAATATTGATTTGTTTCATCCCATTTAATAAATTGAGAAGATGACAGCCAACGCTGATCGCCATTTTTGTGATAGAAGCGATACTCGATGTTATTACTACTTTGATTTTGCTGACAGGCGGCAAGGGTCTGAGCAATAAGCATTTTCAAGTCTTCAGGCTCAACTCGACTTGCCCAAAGATTTTGATCCGCCATTAATTCTGCGGCGGTATAGCCAAAGAGGACTTCGCAACCATCAGACCAGTACTCAAACTCCCGAGTGCAATCAGGATAAAATTGATAATTGGTAATTGTGGCGATCGCGCGTTTCAGAATTTGGTTAAGCTTTGTTGCTTCCTTCACCTTAGATTCAGTAATATCCGTAATCACAATGCTATTAACGACAAGCTGATCAAGATTAAATTGTTTCAGCGATAACTTAACGGGTATTTCTTTGTTTTTACTAATATCCTGATCCTGATATTGGGCTTTAGTTTCTACTAAACCTATCAAAGATAACTCCATTGTTAGCGTTGCTTCTTGCTGACTTTGTTGCAACATTAGTCCAAACTCTTTGCGATTTTGAGGAGCCACAAAATTTTCTAACTGTGCACCAATCAAATTTTTAAGTGGACAATTTAGTAGTTCTGAAAGCTGTTTATTGCAATACAAAATCAAACCTTCCGTAGAAACCGTTGCTGCCCCCTCACCCATTTGTTCTACTAAACACTGATAAACATAATCCGCCCCTTGCAATGTAAACACCTGCGCCCCTTGCGATGTAGACACCACCACCGCATCAACTTCCCCCGAACGAATTGCCTGTAACGTTTCTTCCGTTACCGCTAGACGCTCCTGTGTATCCGCCAATTGCTGCCGTAAGCTCTCGACTTCCTGACGCAGTATCTCAAGATGGGCTTGAGAGTTTTCCATTATCTTCCTCTCCAGTAATATCTAAATTCCCTTTCGACAAAAGATCTAGACCAATTAAAACCTTTTCCGTATTTGATAAATTGCCAATCATCCTTTGTAAAGGCAATGGTAATTCTTTAATTAAAGTAGGAACTGCGACAATATTTTCAGATGCTAGACTCTCTGTCTGTTGGTAAATATCAATGACTTCCAATTCATAGCGTCCTTGGAGATTTTCTTCGCAAATCTTCTTAATATTGCGTAACGCCGTCACCGATTGGATCGTTGTCCCTGCGATGTAAAGACGGAGGATATAGTGCTGCTCTTTTGAATGAGAAAGCGATCGCTCAAAAATCTCTGTAGTTGTTAGTTCTAATTCTTCTGGATCAGTCATTATTATTGCCTTATACTTATTTTACTTACTGAATTTATTTGCTAGATTCAGTATCTAAAGCTTGATCTACTATTCATTTATAAGGGAAATGATCTGTAGTCCAACTAACACTTTCTCTGTATTTGATAAATCACCAATAATTTTCTTAATTGGTTCGGGCAATTTTCTAACAAGGGTTGGTAGAGCCACAATGCTATCTTGGATCGCTAGTTGTGGTTGTTTAGTTAGGTCAATAATTTCGATGCTATATTGACCATGCAAATATTCTTCACAAATATTCTTCAAATTCGCAAAAGCCACCAGAGATTTAGGGGTTTGCCCCGCTACATAGAGCCGCAATTGCCAAGTCTCTGGTTGGGAGAGGTCAGTAGGCTCTTTTGATAGGTGATCTGTCATAGTTTCATTTAGAAATTAGTTAAAATTTATTAGTTAACTGAGAACTTGCACCATTCTGGAAAGGGGTTGCAAAGAGAGTAAAGATGTGAAAAAAAGGGCGTAGTAGTAAATTAAATAACGATTATGGAAAGCATCGTTAAGCACGCCCAAGGTTTAGTGTATAGCCTAATTTGTCTGATGCCAAGTGTGTATCAAAAAGCAAGTCTGAATGCAATATTAGGGCTATTTCTGGAAGCGCAAGGGCATCCCTATCCAGAACATACACAGGTAAAATCAGCGAGTGCATTAAGCCGATTTCTCAATCACTATAACTGGTCAACAAGAGGACTAATTCGAGCAACAAGGCTGTCAATTTTGGGGCAAATCGCCAAGCATCGCCCATCGAAGAGAGTGCCATTAAAGATACTGATAGACCTGACCACCTTAGAAAAAAGCGGCAAGTTTTTACATTTGAGCAATCCCACCCCAAACGAACCAGACCCATGGGTGAGAATCCTCAACGGAAAGCGAGGACTACATCTGGTTGTACTGTATCTGGTCTATGGAGAGTGGCGCGTACCATGGAGTTTTAGAGTATGGCGCGGCAAAGGATACTCCAGTCCCTCTGACTTAGCTTGTAAGTTATTGGGGACAGTACCCAAGCAACTAACCCAAGGCAAGACTGTGATTGTCCTTGCTGATACTGAGTTTAGTACGGTGAAGTTTTTCAATGCTGTCCGCGCCAAGTCTTGGCGCATCGTTGTCGGTGTCCGCAACAATCGTAAACTTCAAGATGGACGTACCGTCAAACAACTTTATCCCCATGGCAAACGTGGACAACTAATTTTACTGGAAGGGCTAAGTACGCCTTTGACGATCTCTTGGTTCTGGCTCAAAAGAGCCGATAGTAAACGGGAGTTACGCTTTGTGGTCTCTTCTCATCCTTATTCTGGCGCTTATCTGGTGATGTTAGGTCGTAAGCGTTGGGCGATTGAGGGATTCTTCAAAACCATCAAACATCGCTTTGGTTTGCATTGTTTTGGGCAATCTACAAAACTTGGCGTTTATCGTTGGCTTATCCTCTCTCTGCTTTCTTATCTTTTGGCTCATTGGATTGATCAATGGTCGTTTCCTCCCATCTTGGACTGGAAAGCTACCTGTGATTTAACCCTTTCTGTTTTATTCCCTTCTGTCCTTTGGTTGAAACTTCTCAGGTATCTTCAAATTAGTGCCGATATTGCTGCTCGTCATGGCTTTGAAATTATTCTCAAACCCATTCCCACTTGACTCTTTCACGAATGCTGCAAGATCTCAGTTAAAATTTATCTTGAGAAATCCCTTTCAATCCCCCTTGAAAAGAGGGACTGGGGGGATCTCTTCAAGGATTAATATGCCGCAATTTTTCCATAAAAATGCGATTGGTAAGGGTTGCATTTTGGCTCTCCTTCTCCTCCTCTAGCAGTAATGCAAATTCCTGATCCTGACTGGCTAACTGCATTTGCAAAGCATTGATTTGGGCTTGAAGCAGTTGTTTTTGGCGATCAAAATCACGTTTTTTCAATTCAAAATTCTGTTGACGCTTTTTCGCAAGAGATTTTTCTGCCAGTTCTTGATTAATTCTCTCTGTACCCGTCAACACCTTCCCCTCACCCAAATAAACATCTACCAACTTCACACCTTGACTGTTAACGATAAATTCGCGGACTTGGTTGGAGTGAGGCATACCGCGAGATTTGAGCGCATAAAGAATCCGATTACGCTCGCCATTGACCTTGATCGTTTGCACTTCTAGCCAAGTATCCATCAGCGAAGAAACACCAACTTCCGTTCTTTCTTGATCGAGGTCAATCTCACCAGATGTTAAATTAGTCAAGAAAACCGTGATTTGCTTACTCTTTAAATAGTCAATCAACCGCATAAAAAAGCTCTTGGTTTGCATCGCACTCCCACTTAAAATGAGATTGCTCATCGGATCGATAATGATCGCGCTTGGCTGAAATTCCTTGATCCATTTATGGATTTTAAACAATCGCATTTCTAAGTTGTAATTGCTGGGACGTACCGCATCAAATTTTAATAATCCCTGCTCCAAATATGGATTTAAGTCCAAACTAATCGAGTGTAAATTGCGAAGAATTTGTTGCGGCGATTCTTCGGTCGCCAGATATAAGCACCGTTCACCCCTCATACAGGTTGCTTGAGCAAAATAACCTGCCAGTGTGGTTTTACCTGTACCTGCCCTACCTGTGATGAGAATACTGCTACCGCGATAGTAACCCTCACCACCAAACATCTCATCGAGTTGGGCGATCCCCGTCGAGATGCGCTCATTAGACACCTCATGATTGAGATTGAGAGAAGTAATCGGTAAGACAGAAATGCCATCCTCTTCAATTAAAAAAGGATATTCATTATTACTATGGCGAGATCCACGATATTTAACAATTTGAATCGTTCTCGTCGCAATTTCTTCAACGGTTTTTTGATCTAATTTGATCACACAGTCGGAAACGTATTCTTCTAGACCTTGACGGGTTAGAGTTTTATCTCCTCGCTCTCCTGTAATTACAGCCGTAACACCTTGATCCTTTACAGTCCATTGAGGGATTAAGTAGTACAGTAACAACACTTAGTAAACCAATTTTTGAAGAAATCTTTTTCTAACAAGTAAGGGAAAACGTTGATTAAATGCTGAAGTAGTTTTTGAGAATGAGGTCTAAGCAATCTAATAAAATATTTGAGAACCGACCACATCATCTCAATTGGATTAAAATCAGGAGAATAGGTGGGTAAGTACAAAATCTTAGCACCTGTCGCTGTAATTGCTTTTGCGACCCCCTCAACTTTATGGCAGTTGAGGTTATCCATGATGATCCTATGCTCAGGACGTAATTTAGGTACTAGGTCATCTTGGACAAAGGTGAGAAAATCTGCTCCTTTCATAGAACCCTGAATCGTTTTCAGGCAAACAATCCCATCAACTGAAATAGCGCCAATTATTGTGTATTTCTGACCTTTGTAAAAGGGACGAAGACTGAATACTCTTTTGCCACATTCACTTCTTGCCACAGAGCGTTCCATCCCCTGCCATACTCCCGTTTCATCAATACAAATCAGATCTTCAGCTTTCACTTCATTCAATGCTTCCCAAAATTCACATCTTTGCTGTTGTACTGCCTCACTTTTTACCTTTTCATGGCGATAGGTCTTTTTTTTAGAGTGATGTTATGCCTCTGGAAAAATCGGCACATGCTGCCTGTGGTCACTGATACTCCTGTTTGTTCTGCTACTTCTTCACAGTACTGCCATAGTGTCCAATCTGGATGCTCTGAGACAATTTCGAGGATTTTCTCCTGATGCGCTTCGAGGGGACTTTTGATTGGACTACCTAATGGTTTGTGGTTTAGTTCTCCTGTCTCTCGGTATTGATTCAGTAGTTTTTGCACTGTTTTCGTCGCGACTTGAAATTGCTTCGCTACTTCCCGAATCGATGTATTTCCTGCTTCGTAGTTTGCTACGATCTTTTCTCTGAGATCTAGTGAGTAAGGTGCCATTTTTTACTCTCTTTTGGGTTTTGCTATCCTAGCTTATCTTGTACTACTCTTTCCCTCAATAGGCTGTAACCAATGAAACAAGCGTCGCAACTCAGCACGAACAATATTACTATTTGCTAAACCTGCAAATAAAACTTCAATCGTGTCTAGCAGCACCCGTTTCGCACCAATTTTTTTAATTGCATAACTCAGACGCAGAAATAGTGCTTCGAGGTCATATTCTCCTGTCTCCTCAATCTCACTTGGCTCTATATAAATATGATCAATTAAAATTTTGCCATCCGAAATTAATTGGTTTAAATTCCATCCCAATGAGGAAACGTTTTTAGTGATTTCTGTCGCTGTTTCTTCAAAAGTAATTAAAACTCCATTTTCTCCATACAGTGTCGCCCCGCGCACCAAAAACTCGACCCCAAACAAAGTTTTGCCACAACCCGCAGAGCCACAAATTAAGGTCGGTCTACCTTGGGGTAATCCACCATCAGTGATTTCATCGAGTCCTTGAATACCTGTGAGGCATTTGGCTAACTGTAGTTCTTGATTGTTGTCCATGGAGATTTACAAAGTGATTAGAATCGAGAGGACGAAAGTTTGAGCAACTCCCGCTACCCAATGATAATCAGCTTTGTTTTATAGAAGATATTCCTGATTATTATCGAGTACTTAAGATCCTAACATGATCTCTCGCCCTTACCTTAACCACTGCCTAGGAAACATAACGTAAACGCTAGTCAATAGACTGAATTCATACTACCAACTGCGTCCATTGATTGATCGCCTCAATCCTGAAACAGCAGAGCCGATGAGTTCTCTTTCTTCTTTTTGTTCTTGTTTCTCAGTCTGGTACTTTTTCTCATCACGTAGTAACATTCCTCGCACTGTCCTGACTAGTGATCGCTGAGCTAGTTTAGAGATGACATCACGACCGAGCGTTAAGGTTTGGGGTTTACTCAAAATTCGAGTAGCTAAGGGTAGAATCTCATTGGGAGTAATTGCCTTATCTTTTTGCAAGATTGACCATAGCCTTGCAATGTAACCCAAACTAGAAGGGGTTCCAGCTTGCGTGATTTTTTCTTTAACTTGAGGATCAACAACGATATCGCCAATTAGAGAGGTGCGGAGGTTGGCAGGTAAACGCTTGCTCGCTTCTACTTCAATACCTTTGACAATTTCATCGATGATGCGATCGTGCATAAATTCACTGCGATCGGAAAGTAGGAAATCTATGCCCTTATCAATAGTTCCATTTAAGTTATAGTCTGGGTTAATTTGGGCATTACTCAGTAAATTTTCGAGACGATTCCAGCGAAACTCGCCATCACGGAATAGCAAGTCCTTGAGCGCCATCCTTAATTCTGGGGCTGAGTCATTGAGCAAGCGGTTGGCGACATAGGGATAGGCAACTGCTAAGACTTTGAAATTCGGGTCGACGCTAAAGGCAATACCTTCTAGTGTGACCAGCGATCGGATAATCAACGCATAGTAGGCAGGTACTTGAAAGGGATAGTCATACATGATCTGTGATAGCTGATCAGTCATGTCTTTAAAATCCATTTGCGTAAGACTCTGACCTTCAGGCGGATTAAAGACATCTGACAGGGCAGGTACAATCGCTCCAAAATCAATATCTTCAGTCAAGAATCCTAAGCGCACATAATCCTTAGACAACGCATCAAAATCACGATTGACCAAATGCACGATCGCTTCAATCAGACCAAATCTTTGTTCGGAGGAAACTTCACTCATCATGCCAAAATCTAGATAGGCAAGTTTGCCATCATTCATGACTAATAAATTCCCTGGGTGGGGATCGGCATGGAAATAGCCATAATCAAGCAATTGACGCAAAGAACATTGCACACCAACTTCAATAATGTGGCGACTATCAAAACCAGCTTCTTTAACTTTTTGAACATTGGTGAGCTTGATGCCTTCAATCCATTCCATTGTCAACACTCGCTTAGCAGTGTATTGCCAATAGATTCTTGGCACATAAATCCCTTCTAATCCGCCATAATATTTAGCGAATTTTTCTGCATTCTGCCCTTCAAAGGTATAGTCCATTTCTTCAAAAATGCGGCTAGCAAATTCGTCAAGAATTGCGGCTAAATTAGTGCGGACAAATTTAAAGGTCTTTTTCATCCATGTGGCAATGCCCCGTAAAATATACATGTCAAGGGCAATGCCTGCGGCGATATCGGGACGTTGGACTTTGATAGCTACGAGTTCCCCTGTTTTCAGTCTGCCCTTGTAGACTTGCCCAAGGGATGCAGCTGCGATCGGATTTTCCGATATTTCCGCATAGACTTCTGAGGGATCGGCTCCTAGGGCATCACGAATAAATTGAAAAGCGATCTCATTGGGAAAGGCAGGTAATTGATCTTGCAACTCAGCAAGCTCGTCCATGAATACTGGCGGTACGATGTCTGGACGGGTAGAGAGGGCTTGCCCAATTTTGATAAATGCGGGTCCAAGGCGGGTTACTAGTTCCCGTGATTCGATCGCTAATTTTTTTAATTCTGCGGCTGAGGATTTGGCACTGAGGCGCAATCTTAGAAATAGCCAGATCAGTGGCACGAAAATCACTACACAACGCCACCAGACACGCAAAGGTTGGTTACGATAATATTCGGCGATCGCATTGATATCATAACGATCTAACTCAAAGTCTGATTTTGGTGCGGACATAGGACTTTTGTTGGCTCACTTTTAGACTTGGCGTATAGATTAGTTTAACAATTTGTTACACAATTCGGGATAGCTCTCTAGGATTATGTTTTGCGATTGCAGCCCCTTAGCATTGCTATGGATCTGCAATGGTGGATACTAATCGCAAAACTTGGGGAATATCTTCTGTATCGGGGGCAAATTCTAACTGAGTTTCACGGGTCGGCAAATAGCCTGACTCGCCGAAAGAGAGTAACATGCGCTGTAAGGCAATCCATATTTCCGATTCAAATTCCCAATCATAGCGAGAGTTTGACCTACCTGCGATCGATCGCAATGCCCAAAAGTAACTATTACGGACGATAGATCCTTGTTTGTTATACTTCGGGACATCCTCACGGTGAATAAATAGAACTTCGTTATCAATCTTGGCGCGCATTGTTTAAATTGTTGAAAAGCATGTGATAAGTTGCTGTGCGTATCTTGGCACATTATTAAACATCAGTAAGGCTTTTACTTTTGGACTTGAAGAGAGGGTTTGCTATGCAAACCCTCTCTTCAAGTCCGTTTCAAATTATCCCGAACTCACATTAACTATACGTCAGTTCGACGAAGGCGGAAAATGGTAAAAATCGCTAAGCGATTTTTACCATTTTCCGCCATTTGCGCGGCACTTCGCGCCGCGCAAATGGCGTTATCTAACTCTCGTTTATTGACTGATTAAGACAAAACCGCGTGTCTTGCCACCATCAAAATCGATAGTAGAAATTGCTTGCCATAATTCTTCCGCTTTTACCCAAACTGGCGGATATTTATAACGGGAAACATCAAGAATTAGAAATCGATCTGTGGATTGGTCGTAAGCAGCGATCGGTGAGATATGTCCTCCTTGTTCTTGACCAATAGATTTTCGTAAATAGTTAACAATGACAAAGTTATTTGGTTGTTTTAAATTGTCAGTAATTAATCGGCGAAATTGTGATATGTCAATGTCCACAGCATGATAAACCTTTGCCTTAACATCATAGCTTTCCAATAATTTACCTAACTTCTCTAGGTTCATCCCTCGCCTAGAAATGACTTTGGCAGAAGAAATCTTACTCGTTTTCTCATTGTCAAAAAAATTGTCTTGAGTAAAGGTATGAAAACTGGGATATTCAGGGGCTTCAGGCGCAGTAATATTTAAAGCATTTAGCACCATTACCATACTAGCAACCCCACAATAAGCTTGATTTTTCTGAGTCACAAAATGAATACTTAATGGGAAATAGTCATTTCTAAACTGACTATTAATTAATAGCTTTTCCCCTTCTATAGAGTTAAAAGGAATTAGATTTGGAGGTAATTTAAGGGTTTGAGCGAATAGGGTATCTGCACAGGCTAAACCCAGTACCAAAGTTTGAATTGCAATCCTTACAGCAATTTTCATAGCTTAAGTTTATGTTTTTACTATGGAAGCGTATCAATTAATCCTTTATATAAAGTAGCAAACTGAACTTCGCTGACAGGCTTAGTATTATTCCATGTTGCAGAAATACAATAGGATTTACCATTTTTGGAATGGAGCAAGGTTGTAAAATTTAAAACACCTGCATCTGAGCCACCTTTGAAAGCTACCTTTTTCCATACGGTCGGATCGGCTATACCTGCGTTAAATGACATTAATGGTAAATCGGCAACATCTTCAATGAGAGTGCATAACTCCCGTACTGTAAAAATCCATTCAACATCGAGAGAAATCTGAGGATTGGTTACGAATTCCATCACATCAGGTAAATCTTGACGGGAAATCTCTTGCAATATTTGTAGGCGATCGCTAGTATTTGCAAGTCGATATTTCTTTAATAGATCTGCATTCTTCGCACTTCGCAATGTAAACATTTCACGGGTTTTGAGCAATGGACGATTACGCAGTGAGAAACGTTCTATTTCATTTCTGCCAATGAGATCGATCAGTGTATCTGTAGCTGTATTATCACTGAGGGAAATCATTAAACTTGCCAAAGTCTGAACAGTTAAAAGCGAACCTGCTGACCAGTTTTGCAAGAGTCCTGTTGGTAGGCTTTGTTGGTTTGCCTGAAGTGAGACAACTTTCCCCCAAGTAATTTTTCCTTCAGCAATTTGCTTTTTTAAAGTATTTAGTACTGCTAATTTAAAAGCAGAACCCACTGCCATCGGACTATCAACTTGGATACCTGCCCGTTGATTTTTACCTTCCATCACCAAAAGACTAACTTTGCCGTCTAGGGCTTTAAAACTAGCAACAGCCTGCTCAAAGGTTTGTTGATGTTTACAGTCCATTGAGGGATTAAGTAGTACAGTAACAACACTTAGTAAACCAATTTTTGAAGAAATCTTTTTCTAACAAGTAAGGGAAAACGTTGATTAAATGCTGAAGTAGTTTTTGAGAATGAGGTCTAAGCAATCTAATAAAATATTTGAGAACCGACCACATCATCTCAATTGGATTAAAATCAGGAGAATAGGTGGGTAAGTACAAAATCTTAGCACCTGTCGCTGTAATTGCTTTTGCGACCCCCTCAACTTTATGGCAGTTGAGGTTATCCATGATGATCCTATGCTCAGGACGTAATTTAGGTACTAGGTCATCTTGGACAAAGGTGAGAAAATCTGCTCCTTTCATAGAACCCTGAATCGTTTTCAGGCAAACAATCCCATCAACTGAAATAGCGCCAATTATTGTGTATTTCTGACCTTTGTAAAAGGGACGAAGACTGAATACTCTTTTGCCACATTCACTTCTTGCCACAGAGCGTTCCATCCCCTGCCATACTCCCGTTTCATCAATACAAATCAGATCTTCAGCTTTCACTTCATTCAATGCTTCCCAAAATTCACATCTTTGCTGTTGTACTGCCTCACTTTTTACCTTTTCATGGCGATAGGTCTTTTTTTTAGAGTGATGTTATGCCTCTGGAAAAATCGGCACATGCTGCCTGTGGTCACTGATACTCCTGTTTGTTCTGCTACTTCTTCACAGTACTGCCATAGTGTCCAATCTGGATGCTCTGAGACAATTTCGAGGATTTTCTCCTGATGCGCTTCGAGGGGACTTTTGATTGGACTACCTAATGGTTTGTGGTTTAGTTCTCCTGTCTCTCGGTATTGATTCAGTAGTTTTTGCACTGTTTTCGTCGCGACTTGAAATTGCTTCGCTACTTCCCGAATCGATGTATTTCCTGCTTCGTAGTTTGCTACGATCTTTTCTCTGAGATCTAGTGAGTAAGGTGCCATTTTTTACTCTCTTTTGGGTTTTGCTATCCTAGCTTATCTTGTACTACTCTTTCCCTCAATAGGCTGTACCTAAGAAAAATGCAGCGATTTTCCCTTCTGGATTAAGCTTGATTTTGATTGGTACATTTCCGCGATCGCAAATTGCTAGATAGCTGACATCTTGACCTTGCACTTGCTGACAATTTCCGACAAATACTTGGAGATTGGCAACAATTTGCTCAACTTGGGCAAGAGATAACTGAGATAAGAATTCAGTAGTAAACCATTCCGCTTTTGGCTTTGGAGAATTAAGTAAACGAGCGATCGCTTTTTGAGGTGTGACAACCTGTGATGCAATAACTGGTGAAGAATTTGTTGATTCTGCCCAAACGGATAATTTGTGACTAAAAGTAGGAAGTCCGCTAATACAGGTGATTAGAACTGCGATCGCGAGCGAATATCGTTTCATTTTTCCTTCCTGATTGGAGCCAGTCACCAACTACTAGGAAAACTATACCGAAATAAGCGATTTTAATTTTTACTAGTGATTTTAATTTTTATTTTTGTGGAGTTATTGAATTGATCGCAATAATTTTATCGACCCAAAACCCCGCCAAGGTAAAATCCTGTGTAATTTTGTCAGTGGGATAGGGGGCGATCGCCGCAAAATCTTGTTCGTTGCTGAGCAATACTCCTAAAACGCTGATAGGGACTTGCAAAAACAGATTAGCTCCCAGAAAAGCGCCACAGGCAACCACTAGCCCCAGAATATGGGATTGACTAAGTAATTGAGTAAGTATCGGTAACTCAATCATTGTTAAGGGAGGCAATTGATATAGACCATACAATATCCCCATCATTGCGATCGCTGTTGCTGTGCTGAGAATACGTTGCTTTGGAGCTTTAAATAAACTCAAAATTTGGCGTTGTTGACAGGAAATCTTATCGGGCTTCATCGCAAGGATCAGTAAACTAAAAATCTCAAAAGGGCGAGTCCACTGCATAAGAAAAATAGGAAGGATGCCAATTACGATCATTAGCAATATTTCTAGTCCGAGTGTAGAAGAGTGATCGCTGACTGATAAGCTAAACCAAGTAATTCCCAAAAAGACTGGGAAAGCCACAATTCCTGATAGATGAATCCATAAAAATGGTTCTGATTTAAAAGAAGACATATTTCAAAAAATTAAGATTATATAGTTAGAAACTTTGCGCTACTCCCATTTCAGTATCCTAACTCTTTAGACTGATTGTGTAGTTAAAATATTAACTAATGTAAACTAGCGTGAATTACAGGTATTGCTAGATACAAGCTGATTTAAGTCTTGTAAATCTAAGTAGCTTTTTAATAGCTTGACTTTACTACCATTGACATCAATCTCTCGCGACTGAGCTTTGCAAAAAAACGATAGAGTTTCAGGAATTGTGCCTAGTCACTAATTGACATCAATAAATTGCGACTATCAATGATTTTGTCTTGGGCGGATCTATAAAAATCTGATTTTTTCTTGTTTCGCTAGTGGCTAATTTAGTGGCAAGATAAGCCATTCAAAATTTAGTCTAAATTTCATACAGCGCTCACTCTGCGCTCTTAAATAAAAATAAATACTTAAAAAATAGCTACACCCAACCAGATCAAGGGGTCATAGGAAGAGACATATGGGAAACTCGGAACATCTTGCAATACTGAAACAAGGAGTAGCTAGCTGGAATCTATGGCGACTAGAGAATCCTGAGATTATTCCCAATCTTAGTGGTACTAATTTGAGACGAGCTAATCTCCGCGAAGCCGATTTAAGTGGAGTAAATTTACGGTGGACAAATCTAAGTAATGCCAATTTACTAGGTGCGAATCTAAGTAGCTCTGACTTAGTAAAAGCAAACCTCAGAGAAGCAGATTTGTATAAGGCAAATTTAAGGGATGCTGAAGTTAGTGGAGCTTATTTGAGTAAAGCCCACCTGCGTGAAGCTTGTTTGCAAAGATGTAACCTGAGTTTGTCAAATCTTTATGGAACCGATTTAACTGAGGCTTCTTTTAATGGAGCTAATTTGAGTGGTGCAGATTTAGATTCTAGCGATTTAAGGAATGCCGACTTGAGTGAGACTAATCTCAGTAATGCCATTTTGAGTAATGCAAGCCTCACCAATGCAGATTTGAGGCGTAGTGATTTAACAAATGCAAATTTAGAATTTGCTGATTTGAGTAATGCTAATTTATCTGATGCCAAACTTAGTACAGCAAATTTGAGTAATGCTAATTTGCAAGAATGTGATCTGAGCAATGCGACTATCAATCAATCAAACTTGAGCTACGCAAATCTAACTGATGCCGTTCTCAGTAATGCGAATTTAAGTAATGCGAACTTAAGTAATGCAAATCTTAGAAGTGCTGTTCTTAGTAATGCGATCCTTAGCCATGCTGATCTAAGCAATAGTAACTTGGAAGATACAATTTTAAGTGATGCAGTTTTAAGTAATGCCAATCTAAGTGGTGCAACTTTGAATGGGGCTCAATTGATTTCCGCAAAATTAGATGCAGCGTTTTTAATTGGTACTAATTTAGCAAAAGCTAATTTAAGATTAGCCAATCTCAATGAAGTCAGTTTATCAGAGGCAAAATTGTTTGGGACAATTATGCCTGATGGCTCTGTTCAAAATTAAAATTTCAAAGATAAAAGTCGGCGAGATGCACCGACTTTTATCTTGCAAAAGAGACATTTCAAATAGGCTAAGTATTGGGTTTAAATCATGACTATTGTTCAGCAAGATTGTCAATTTTTTCGCGAATTGATAGCTGGACTAAAGCACGAAGCAAGGATAACCCTGAAAAAGCTGCCCCCACAAAGGCGGCGATCGCCCAGCCGCTATATAACCCATTTGTCCCAACTAAAAGTACAGCACCTGCTAGTAATAAAAATCCTGTTAAGCAGGCATAGATTAGAGCTTTAACCGCAATATTAATCCGCTTGAGGGTGCGATCGCTTTCAGTAGACTTTACTTGAATCATCAATTCGCCCCGTTCTATCCTTTCTTCCAAGCGTTCGAGCAAAATTTCCATACGACTTGGTTTATTGAGCTGATAGACCAGAAAGTCTTTGGCTTGTTGGGCTAAAGCTCCTAGAGTATTGCCTCGACCTTTAGTAAGCACAATGCTTTTAACAAAGGGCTGAGCCGCTGTAGAAAAGTTATATTCAGGATCAAGAATTCGGGCAATCCCATCAAGGGTCGTTAGAGATTTAAGCAGGTAGGTCATCTGTGGTGGCAAACGGAATGGCTGTTTCTCAAAGATAGCAACCACTTCACCTTTAATTTGTTCAAACTCATAGATATTGACAGGTCGTTCTGTAAAGCGATCTAATACGAATTTCAACATCCGTTTGACGGGACTCATATCGGCGATCGGTTCAATAAAACCCATACTCATGAGGGTATCAACGACTTCATTCGTATCTTTTCGTAATACAGCAAAGAAGGTCTTTACCATTTGATCCTTTGCCATAGTCTTGACTTCTGCCATCATGCCGTAGTCATAGAAAATCAAACTACCGCTAGGACTAACGGCTAAATTTCCGGGGTGTGGATCAGCATGAAAGAAGCCATCTTGGAGTAGTTGTTTGAGATAACAACAGATTCCTAATTGATTGATTTCCTTAGGGTTTAACCCGCAAGCTTCAAGGGCTTGACGATCATCCACCTTGATTCCTGGAACGTATTCCAAGGTTAAAACCATCGAAGTAGAATATTCCCAATAAACTTTAGGAATAACAATCCTTGGATAGCCTTCAAAATTTTTGCGAAAGCGATCGGCATTACTCCCCTCGATCGCATAGTCAATTTCTTGATAAAGAATGGTAAAAAATTCGTTATAAATCCCTTGTAGATTATATTTGCGAGTCCAAGCGAAATAGCGATCAAAAAATTTGAGAAGCTTACCAACGGCTAGTAAATCGAGATCAAATAATCTTTTCAACCCCGGACGTTGAACTTTAACAACGACATCTTCACCTGTATGCAGTGTAGCGCGATGCACTTGTCCAAGACTAGCGGCAGCAAGAGGCACTTCATCGAAATCACGATAGATGGTATAGAGTGATTTGCCTAGTTCTAACTCAATGATGTCTCTAGCTTCTTTAGCACTAAAAGCTGGCACTTTATCTTGAAGCTGCGATAAATTGCTGATGTATTCAGGTGGCAAGATATCAACGCGAGTAGATAGTGATTGACCAATCTTAATGAATGTTGGACCTAGTTCGAGCATGTTGCGAACTAGCCACTCAGCTCGTTTGTTGCGGGTACGCGATGTATCAATTTGCCAAAACTTATCCCACCATATAAAAAACAGGAATGTAAATGTAGCTAAAAATACTTCTCGTTGACGGGCAAGGGAAGAGCTTTTAATTCTCTGCCAGCGTAGTTTTTTGGGAGGTAATTGGGCGATCGCAGACATATTTTGCTAATAATTAAGCCTTGCCAAATAGCATTGCTGTATTTATCTTACCCAATTGCGAAACCAAAAAAAGCAATGGTAAGCACTGCTTTTACTTTTGCCATCATGAGCTATACAGCAAAAATGGCAAGACTTTGCTATGGTTATTTTGTATTGGCGATCGCCAGAATATACAAAGACCAAAAGCTGAATTTTTGGCTAAAACTTTGGCTAAAACTTTATATTTATTCCCAACATTCCTAGAGGTAATCCAATGGGTGAAATCACCAGAGATGAAATCCGCGAACGCTTAGGCAATATTGATCAAATTCGCGATATCATTTTCGGCGCACATTTGCGCGAATATACTAGTCGTCTAGATAAAGCAGAGTCAGATATTTCGGCAATTCAACAGGATGTCCGCGATCGCCTGAATGACCTAAAAGTAACTTTAGCCACTGAATTAAGGACTGCGGTTGAGTCTATTGATAAACGCCTAAAAACGATTAGTTCGACTGCCCAAGAAGAAGCTGCCGACCTTCGCCAACAGTTCGATCGCCTTAATCGCAAGTTTACCAATAGTATTGAAACCCTTGATGAGACCGTTGAAGCTCAACGAGTTGCCCTGCGGGATGAACTCGCGCAAACTAGAGATAGTCTGCAAAATGATACCCGTGATTTGCGATCGCTAGTTTTAGAAGAGCTAGACCGTCATTTCTCGATTCTCCGTGAAGACAAGCTCTCTAAAGATGATTTGGCGGAGTTGCTATTTGAGTTAGGCATGAGACTGAAGGGGTCAGAATTTGTGCCTGAATTGCGTGAGGCAGCCGAAGAAAGAGTTGATGAGAAATATGAGCAGGTCAATATAATTGGTTCGGAACCAAAAAATGAGCGATCGACTTCACTAGGTTCAGATACAACTTCAAGCAGCACAACAAAAACTACAGCTCGCTCTAAATCTAAACTCTCATAGGTTCTCAGTTTAAGATTAAGTAAGTATGGGCGGCGCGAAGTGCCGTCCATACTTACCACCTGATGTTACGTGGAACTAGGATCGCCCCTCATCCCCCAACCCCTTCTCCTGCAGGAGAAGGGGAGCAAAACCATATTTTTTTCTTGTTCCCCTCTCCTGCGGGAGAGGGGCTAGGGGTGAGGGCTTTAGAAGACTTCCACGTAACACCAGTTACCACAATAAATCCGTTCTTTTATAGGACTACCTAGTTTTTTAGTTTGCATTTTTTCTAAAATAACGTGAGTTCGATAACGCCATTTGCGAGGCGCGAAGCGCCGCGCAAATGGCGGAAAATGGTAAAAATCGCTTAGCAATTTTTACCATTTTCCGCCTTCGTCGAACTGACGTTAAAATAAATTACAAACTCTTATATATTTTGCTGTTGTGAATTTAGTGTTAGGGTAGTAATATTCCCATGACTAGCCTGAAAGACGCTATCGTATAGAATAACGTTGTTATCCCAAATCCTATGTCAGAGAGAAATGGAAATATCAATGATAATTCTCTCAGCGACGTTGAGAAGTTTTTCCTTCTGCTCTCTGAACTCAACATTATTGAATCCCAAAAAACTCGAAACTCTGAGAATCAAAATCAGTCACTGGTTTTGCAATCAGAATATGAGGAACAGGTTGCAGACTACGAATATAATTCTAGCTTTGTAGATATTAATCCTGAGAATGAAGAGCTAAAAAACAGATCTAGATTGGTAGATCTTGAATCATCTAAGGAATCTCTAGATGAACCTTTAGAAATGCGATCGCCTTCAGGTTATCCATTCCCTAGCCTTCTTGATGAGTTACCTTTTCTAAAGAATATTCAACCCATTGAATATAATGGCATTAACAATAGTAATAATGCGGCTCAGAACAATGGCAATGGCACTGCATCAAATGCTAGAGAATCTTTGCCACTAGAAAAAGCAGAAGAAAATGAAACTATCAATCTTATTCATGATCTTCTCTTAAGAAGTGAACTAAAACTTGATCAAACTCAACCTAATTTGCCAACAGAGAATGAACTAAATGAATTAAGCATTGGCAAATCTCAATCTGTTTTGCCAATGCAATCAGCAACTCAACCACAAAAACTAGATAGCGTTAATCAAAAAAGCAATCAAAAAGATCCATCTTCCTATAGCTCTGCATCAAGTCCCTTAGAAGATGATCAGGCATTGCACCTTCTCCAAGATATTCTGGTTGTACCAGAGATCGAAGATCTCAGAAGTTTTAAAGTTTCTGTCGAACAAAAACTCGGAATTGTTGAAAGTCAGGTTAACAATCCTGCCTTAATGGATAAAATTGAGGGATTAGAGAGCTTAATTCAAAATGCTTCTCTTGGGTTAAGTAGTCTTGGTTCACGACTTACAGAAATTGATAATGAGAATGACAATATCCCTACCGAAATTGCTGGTGTGAGAGAGCGAGTTGCTCAATTAGAAAATCGAATTAATGAACCAGATGAACTAGTACAACTTTTGCTGCCAGTAATTGCGGATATCCTGAGTCTGAAAGTGACAGAATCTAGAGAATCAATGTGTCAAGCGATCATGCCAATTATTGCGGAAGTGATCTTTGAGCGATCGCAACTAGATCGAGTTGCCATGAGTCATGCGATTTCTGATATTTTGCCCAGTGCTATTAGTGAGCATATTCATAGTAGTCCTGAAGGGATTGCCAAGGCGATCGCCCCAGAGATGGGAGCTGCCATTCGTGAACAAATTCGCCTAGATCGGGATGCAATTATTGATGCCATTGCCCCAGAGATGGGTTCCGCAATCAAACGCCAAATTGCCCTTGAACGCGATTCAATGGTAGATGCCCTTTATCCAGTAATTGGCAATACGATCGCCAAATATTTTGCTGAAGCTATTCGATCTATTAATGAAAAAGTAGAGCAAACCTTTAGTGTTGGAGGTTTACAGCGTAAATTGCGAGCCAAAATTCAGGGGGTTTCAGAAGCAGAATTGATTCTCAAAGAATCAGTTCCCTTTGAGGTGCAAGCAATATTTTTGATTCATAATCTTTCGGGATTAGTGATGGTTGATATTCAACAGAGTGATCTTAATACTCTGATCGAGCCGCTTGACTCGGATATGTTAGCGGGGATGTTAACTGCAATTCGGAGCTTTGCCAACGAATGTATGTCACGCTCATCAGAAGAAAAAGCTGAGATTGATGCAATTAACTATAGTGGCTCAAAAATTTTATTAGAAGTTGCTGGCTATTGTTATCTCGCAGTCATCATTCGAGGGGAGCCAGACTCCGAATTTGTGACGAAAATTCGCGATATATTTGGTCAAATTATCCAAGTTTATGGTGATCGCCTCAAACAATTTGATGGTGATCCCAGTATGGTTCCCTTTAAAGTTCATCTAGAACTAAAGACTTTGATGGAAGTAGAAAAGACTCAGCCTAAAAAATCATCAAAAGCTCTGATTTTTCTGGGTTTAGCCCTATTTGCCTTAGTTTTTGTACCAATGGGAATTTATCAATATCAATCCCAACGCGATCGCCAAATCGAAGCCAAAGTTTTAGAAGCCTTTGCAAGTACGCCAGAACTTGCGGTCTATCGCCTCAATGTTGCTGCCAATGGTCAGCAACTCAAACTCTCAGGTAAATTACCAAATCAAAATTTACGCGATCGCGCCCTTCAAGTTGCCAACGAAGTAACCAAAACGGAAATAGTGATCGCCAACATTAACAACAATATCTATGCCGTTAATATCCCACCAGATCCCATACTCGTTGCGGCAGAAGTCCAACGGCTTACTAGAGTGCTTAACTATACCCAAGGGGTCAATATTGCTACAGAGTTCAATAATGGGCAATTGACGATTACAGGGCAAGTCGAGCAACCCAGCCTGATCCCTAAAATCACTCAAACTTTCACCAAAATTGCGGGAATTACTGCCGTAACCAATGCCACGATACTCATAGTGCCGAAGCTATCGACTCGCATTTACTTCCCTTTTGGTGTAACTATCCTCCAACCATCAGAGTTAGAAAAATTAATAGAAGTTAAGGCTTTTCTAGATATGTATCCTGACTACAGCCTCAAAATTTCTGCCAAAAGTGACAATATCGGCGATCGCACAGTGAACTATCAACTAGGGGTAAAGCGTACTCAAGCATTACGTGATGCTCTGCTAAAGAAGGGCATCAATGCAAATCGGTTACATATTTCTGGGATAATAGAACCATCTATTCAGCAACCTTCTGACCAAATAGCAAGATGGGTAGAGTTTGAACCTACGCTAAAATAAATGTCCGAGACTATTTAACTAAATGAATTCTTCACCAAAAGTAATTTCTCAAAAAATGTGTCTTGTTGGCGATTTTGGCGTTGGCAAAACTAGCTTGATCCGTCAATTTGTAGATCGACAATTTAGCGATAAGTACCTATCAACAGTCGGGGTGAAAATATCACGGAAACTCGTATCTATCGCAACTTCTATTGAAAATGCCGACAAGGAAGATTTAAAGCAATTACAACTAATTGTTTGGGATATTGAAGGAAGTACGCGCTTTCAAGGAATTGCTCCTAGCTATCTCCAAGGAGCTAAAGGTGCATTAATTGTCGGTGACGTTACGAGGCAAGCAAGTATGCAGAGCCTGAAAGGACATGTCCAACTTTTTCAATCAATTAATCCCCATTCCCATGTAATCGTTGCTTTGAATAAGGTCGATTTAATCACAGCCCATGAAAAAGAGATTCTATTTGAATCTATTCCTACGGAATTTGCCGAACTTAAAGTACTATTGAAAGCGACATCAGCGAAGACAGGAGAAGGCGTTGATGAGATATTCCAAACACTAGCGTATCAGATGCTAATGCTAGAATAAGTACATTATTATTTGTTTAATAGAATAACAAAAATATTGATAAAAATATCCTAAAAGAACAATAAGGTCGGTATTCTTTTACATCATTAGCTGCTATGAAACAGTCAAAAATCCTTAAAAAGCTTCTCACTGCTTCAGAGCGCTCATTTGTAACGATTGATCGACAGTTTGTGATTACAGACACATCCTATGGGGCTGAAAGGTTTTCTGAATGTCCGTATGAGTCTTTGTTAGATAAAGATATTCGCCAAGTATTTCCAGAGACTATTGGCTTAGAGGGGATTTTCAATAATATTTGGCTTAATCAATCAACTAGTTTTGAAATTAAGGGGATTTGTCGCTCTTCTCCTACAAGGAAAAATCTCTATTTTGATTTTT
The DNA here is from genome assembly GCF_027942295.1 of Pseudanabaena sp. Chao 1811. NCBI lineage: Bacteria > Bacillati > Cyanobacteriota > Cyanophyceae > Pseudanabaenales > Pseudanabaenaceae > Pseudanabaena > Pseudanabaena sp. Chao 1811. The sequence continues at coordinate 323,490 of NZ_CP101416.1, read as the reverse complement.
ATATCATCGGTACAAACGAACTAGACGAATCAGACAAAAATATTATTATCTGTATTGAAGACGTTACAGAAATGATGATGCAATCTCAGGTTTTGCTGCAAAGAATTAATGAGTCAGAGTTATTAGCTAATGCACTTACAAAATCAAAGGAATATATTGATAAAATTATTTCGTCAATGGCAGATGCCTTAATTGTTACCGATCATCAAGGCATTATTAAAACGATCAATACCGCTACTATAAACTTGTTTGGTTATTCTCAAGATGAATTGATCGGCAGTTCAATCACGCTAATCTTTAATGATGCTCATCAGCTTGATGCTATTTCTTGTCAATCTGATGGAGGTCAAGTTACAGAAGACAATTGCAATTTTTATAATATTGAAATTCTCTGTTTATCAAAACAGAAGGAAGAAGTTCTCATCTCTTTTTCTTGCTCAACAATATTTAACCATCAATTAGAATATGATATTGAGCCAAGCCATCATTTTGTATATGTTGGACGGGATATTACCGAAATTAAGCGTAAAGAGCAGGAACTGTTAGCTGCTAGACAATTTGCAGAGCAAGCTGCTCAAGCAAAAAATATTTTCTTAGCAAATATGAGCCATGAAATCCGTACTCCGATTAATGGTGTATTAGGTATGACAGACTTATTGCTGAGTACAAATCTTGATCCTCGTCAGCAAGATTTTGTTGATAATATTCGGCTCAGTGGCAATCTATTGTTGAGTTTAATTAATCGTATTCTTGACCTATCAAAACTAGAAGAAGGGAAACTGGAATTAGAAAGCTTGGCTTTCCATTTAGAACAGTGTTTGGAAGAGACTCTAGAAATATTTTCTTTGCAAGCTCATAGTAAGGGTTTAGAGCTTAATGTCCTCTTTGAAGAGAACTTACCAAATTTTTTATTAGGGGATACAGTCAGGTTGCGGCAAATACTGATGAATTTAATTGGTAATGCGATTAAGTTTACCGATAAGGGAGAAGTATTTGTTAGGGTTGAGCGCGATCGCCTATTTGAGCAAACCTTAATGGAATCAGCGAATAATTCAGAGGTGAATGCAACAAGTAACTACTTAGAGCAGCCTCCTATTTATTTAAAATTTTCCATCACTGATACAGGTATTGGCATTCATGAAAAAGATTATGACAAGTTATTTCAGCCTTTTTCCCAAGTTGATGCTTCTACAACCCGTCGTTTTGGTGGTACTGGTCTAGGACTGGCAATTTGTCGTCAATTAGCGGAGTTGATGCAGGGAGAAATTGGCGTAGTTATTCCAGAGCAAGGCATAGGTACGTGCTTTTGGTTTCGAGTACCTTTTTATCGGCAGCCCCACAATATATCATCATTAGTAGTAGACGAAAATCAACCTCTACGTAAGAGAACTATTTTGGTGGTTGACGAAAATCAACATACTCGTGAGGCGATTTGTTATTATCTTAAGGATTTTGGCGCAGGTGTCTATGAAGCAACCAATATATTAGATGTGATCGCTTATTTGGATACAGGCAAACAAATTGATATCGCTCTAATTGATTGGAAACTAATAGAGTTTAATACCGTTGAATTAGTTCAACGAATCCAGTCTCAACAAAATAGAAATATCCCACTAATTGCAGTATTGACAGCTAATCGTCAAGGTGAAATACAAACAGTCATTGATCAAGGATTTTGTGGATATATCACCAAGCCTTTTAAAAGACAAAGGTTGTTAAAATCTATATCCTTGGCTTTAGATATAGACATATTACCTTCCATTGATGATTTGGTCATTACTCAACTAGTAGCTGAACAGGAAAATAATATAGGAGAGAACTCTGCCATAGAAAGGCTTAGTAATTTGAAGATCCTGTTAGCTGAAGATAATGTTGTTAATCAGAAAATTATGATGTCCTACTTATCTCAGCTAAGCTGTCAAGCAGACTTAGCCGATAACGGAGAACAGGTACTGCAATTAATCAAATCTAAAGATTATGACATCATCTTGATGGATTGTCAGATGCCTTTGCTTGATGGATATGACACTACACAAGCGATTCGGCAAATGGAAATGACTCAGGAGTTGCTCAAGCATATATTTATTGTTGCTATGACTGCGAATGCCTTTAAGGAAGATCGCGATCGCTGTTTAGCGGTTGGTATGGATGATTACCTCAGTAAACCCATCCGCCGCAAACAACTCCAAGAAATGCTCGAACATTGGATGCTCAAAATTAGGGCATAAAACCCAAAAGATGAGTTGCGGCGCGAAGCGCCGCAACTCATCTTTTGGGTTTTGGTTTATCCTAGCTATCTCTTTCGTTGCTATAAAAAACAGAGAATTACTGTTTGTTTTGCGAAAAGTCTCATGTAGTGAGACTTTTATGACAAAATTTATAAGCACAATGTCAAAAAAGTTTTCGTTTAGATAGCCATGCTCAAAGCTGGGATTGTCGGACTACCCAATGTGGGCAAGTCTACGTTATTTAATGCCCTAGTTGCCAACGCCAAAGCCGAAGCAGCCAACTTTCCCTTTTGCACGATCGAACCCAACGTTGGCTCGGTGTCCGTCCCTGACGATCGCCTCAAAACCCTCGCTGAAGTTGGTAAGTCCGCGCAAATCATCCCTACCAGAGTCGAGTTTGTCGATATTGCAGGACTGGTCAGAGGTGCTAGTAAGGGTGAAGGTTTAGGAAATCAGTTTTTAGGAAATATTCGAGTTTGCGATGCGATCGTCCATGTGGTTCGATGTTTTGAAAACGATGACATCATCCATGTAGAAGCCTCAATCGATCCTGCCCGTGATATTGAGATCATCACCCTTGAACTCGCACTGTCTGATTTAGCCCAAGTTGAGCGCCGCATTGAGCGCACCCGCAAAGGAGTCCGCAGTAATGACTCTGAAGCAAAAGTCGAAATGGCTGCTTTAGAAAAAGTCCGCGAAGTCCTTGATGCTGGTAAGCCTGCGCGTTTAGCTAATCTTACTGATGAAGAAAAAAATGCAATTTCAGTATTGCAGTTGTTAACGCTCAAGCCAACCATTTATGCTGCCAATGTTGCTGAAGATGATTTGGCAACAGGTAATGCTTTTGTCGATAAAGTGAGAGCGATCGCAGATGCGGAAAATGCAGAAGTAACCATTGTCTCCGCCCAAGTGGAAGCAGAGTTACTAGAACTCCCCGAAGAAGAGCGTCAAGATTTTCTAGAATCTCTTGGGGTTAAGGAAGGTGGCTTAAAATCCTTAATTCGAGCTACCTATCATCTCTTAGGTTTACGCACCTATTTCACGGTTGGCCCCAAAGAAGCGCGAGCATGGACAATTCATGCTGGCATGAAAGCTCCTCAAGCCGCAGGTGTGATTCACTCTGACTTTGAAAAAGCATTCATCCGTGCCGAAACCGTTGCCTTTAAGGATCTTGTAGAATCAGGATCAATGAGTGCTGCGCGTGCCAAGGGACTACTACGCAGTGAAGGCAAGGAATATGTCGTTCAAGAAGGCGATGTAATTTTATTCCTGACTAGCGCTTAATACCAATTCACGAAAGTGTGACAACACTTTTATGAATTAAAAAACAAACCCAGTAAGGGTTTTCAAAACTAAAAATGGCTACGCCATTTTTAGTTTTGGTATAACTAGCTTTATCAAAGGAGTTGCAATCAATGACTCAAGCAATCACTCCGTCAATAACCCTATACGAGCGTGACCTTGACCTATGGTTAGAAACCGCGATCGCCCAGTTAAAAGCAGGTGATTTTCACAATCTTGATGTTGAAAATTTAATAGAGGAGTTAGAGGGCTTGTCGGGTAGTAACAAACGTGAGGTAGAGACTAGGCTAAAACGCCTAATTGAACATATTCTTAAACGCTGTTATGTCAATATGCCTGAATGCTTTAGAGGATGGGAAGTCACGATTATTAATCAACGCGATGAACTCCAAAAACTTCTTAAGCAATCACCAAGCCTCAAACTTCACTTCTCAAAAATGTTTGATGATTCCTTTGCTACAGCCTTAAAAATAGTACGGACTGAATATCTTGAAACGGCTTTTCCTGAAACATGGCAATTTCACCGCGATATTGACACGATGTTAAATGTTGATTTTTGGGAATAGCGATCGCACCAATAATAAAGGAGCTAAATCAAAATGACACAAGCAATCCTTAGTAAATCGCTATATGAGTCGGATTTTCTGCTCTGGACTCAAGACACAGTAGCCAAGCTAAAGGCTAAGGACTTTGACCATGTGGACTTGAAAAACTTGATAGAGGAAATCGAAAGTTTGGGTAAATCAGAAAAAAAGGAGATTAAAAGCCGACTAACAACCTTGCTAGAACATTTGATCAAACGTATATATGTTGATATGCCTCAAGAGTTCAATGGCTGGGAGCGAACTATCAGAAATCAAAGAACTGAAATTGAGTTCTTACTTGATGACTCCCCTAGCTTACAAGCTTTGTGGAATGATACCTTCGATATTGCTTTTCGCGCTGCATTGAGAGATGTGAGAAAAGAATATTCCAAAAAAGGATATCAATTTCCTGATGTGTGGCAGTTTGGGCATGATATCGACACGATGTTAAATGTTGATTTCTGGGAATAAAACTCTAATAGATAAGATGCAGTGCGAAGCACTGCATCTTAATTAACAAACAAAAAGACCAAGCCATTGGCTCGGTCTTTTTGTTTCGGAATACTTTAGGATCTTTAGGTCACAGTCAACTGCTGGAAGGATCTCAGGCTTACTAGTAAATCAAACTAGCGAACTAGAGATATTTAACTAGATACCTTACAGAACAGCCCCAGCGCACAGCTCGGAAACCTGAAGACCCATACGTTTACCGTTACTACTATCTGATTGCATGGGCATCACCTCCTGTTGTCTAAATGTTTATTATCAAACGGGGTTTCGATGTCTGACATCGAAAGGCTTATTCAACCTGATAGCTAATATAGCTGACAACTCTAGATTTGACAATATATTCAGCCAAAACAAGCAATGCTCGTTTTTATTCCACATAAAACAGGCGATCGCGCTGAGTATTAGCTAAAAATGCTTCGAGTTTGTCCCATTCTTTGGACTCGATTAAATTGATTACTTGCTGCAAAGATTGCTGATAGGTATGGAGCGATCGCAATACTGCCGATTGATTATATTCCGCCATGAGCCTCCCCAGTTCAGGATTGCCACCCCCCACACGGCTAGTATCACGGAATCCCGAACTTGCTAAACTTTGGGCTAATTTTAAAACTTTCTGATCGTTTTCCTGTTGGCAAGAGGCAATTAAACTGGCACTAATCATCACAGGTGCATGGCTAATCATTGCTACCGCCCGATCATGCTCTTCTGGACTACATTCAAGGACTTTCATGCCCACTGCTTGCCAAAGCGATCGCACTTTCTCTAATGCTTCCCGATCTTCGCTAGGCGTAACCACACAGGGGCGATTTTGAAAAAGATTTTTTTCGGCGGCTAAGATTCCTTGAAAAGCTGTGCCAGCCATGGGATGACTACCGATAAATCTTTGCCCGAACTCTGCACAAATTTTTGATGCAGGTTCGACGATCGCTGCTTTTACAGAACCAACATCCGTAAAAATTACATGGCTTGGCAACTTGGGCGCGATCGCCATAAGCGTTGGTAATATTGAAGCGATCGGGGTACAGATGACGACTAACTCTGTTTCCGCCAAAATGCGATCGGGAATATTCTCAATATTTATATTGGCAATATTTACAGCAGCGATCGCTTCTGCTTGTTTACAGGTTTCAGGATTGCGACTGATGCCCCATACATGATTATCTTGTTTAGAATCTTGATTTGCAACGAGAAGATCTAAACCTAGTGATCCACCAATTAATCCCAGTCCGACGATACCAATTTTCATAGAGGCTCCAATGCAATAAAGGGGTGCAAAGCACCCCTTTACGCATATTAGAATTTACGGAGATCAAGTCCAGCTTCCTTAGCAAATGCAGCAAGCCCTTTCTTTTGCAAAGTCTTGATTGCTTTGGTGGAAATTTGTAATTTTACAAAACGCTTTCCTTCTTCCCACCAAATTCTCTTATCTTGTAAGTTTACGTGTTGTAAGTGCTTATGGCGTTTGTGTGAGAAGGAAATCGATACGGCATTATTGGCTTTTTTGCCTGTTAGTTGGCATACGCGACTCATAGTACTAGTCTCCTATTTTTTCAGTCCAGCTAACCATACTACAACCTCAAAGCATACTTAGGCAATCCTAAAAAAAGTTTCGTCACGGTGATTAGTTAGACAAACAACAAAGATATTTAGCCAGACAATAAGAGTTGCGAATAGATAGCCTAACTCTTGGTAGGACAGATAGATACAAATGAGTAATAGCCGAATTTTTGATAGTGCTAAGTTTTTTCAATCAACAGACGGAGAGCCTATTCGCTCAGTCGTTACAGAATCCCCAGATACCGTCGTTGTTGCTTGGTATATTAACCCCAATCAAGAAATTGCGCCCCACCTTCACCCCCATGGACAGGATACTTGGACTATTTTGCAGGGCAGAGGCAAATATTATTTAGACCAACAAGGGAATACAGAAGCGATCGCCGCAGGCGATATTGTGATTGCTCCCAAAGGCTTTGTGCATGGAGTATTGAACGATGGCGAAGAACCGTTAGTTTTTATCTCAACCGTTTCACCCGCTACCGCAGGATATCAACCTGTATTGCTCAGCACATAGGCTTCTTAAGACTCTCAAGAGGCTGATTTGCTCACTTTACAAGTAAATTAACCCAAGTTGCTACCTATTCATTTAAGACTAAAGTTAAAATAAAAAATGCTAGATTTTTATATAAAAATAGCGTCATTTTGGACTTAGCGAGGCTGTTTTTAACTTGTTTTGAGCCGATTTTTAATAGGTAGCAACTTGGGTTAAATTAATCTCTTGAGATTTGATTGTAATTTGTAGTGTGTAGAAACTATGAACTGGTTGATGCAATATTTTCGAGAGATCAAACTCAATAAATTGATTTTATGGTGCTATTTAATTTGGTATTTAGTGATCGTCACTTTTTATTTTGATCCTACGCCTAAAATATGGGTCAATGCCATCGGAATAAGCTCAGTAATTGGTACTGCACTTATTTTAAGCGTTTCTAATAGCAATAGCAAAGTTGATTCTTGGCAAATATTTCGACTGTATTTAATGCCATTTTGCGTATCTAGTTTCTCTTCATTGATCAAAGATCAAGGTTTTATCGTAATTATTTCCCCTAAGCCACAGGAAACAATATTGGCAATCTTAAGCTGTGTGATTTTCCTGTTAATTATTGGTGCGATTAAATTCACTAATAGAGCGATTAACCAAGAAACTGGCTAACTTGTAAGCTAAGCTCGTAAAACATAATGCTTTCCAGTTTTAATCCATGACCAATAATGCACAAATTCCTGTTGTTGTCTCTGGGGCGACAGGCAAAATGGGGCGCGAAATTATCAAAGCGATCGCCCAAGCACCAGATATGTATCTTGTAGGGGCGATCGGGCGGAAGCACCTTGGCGAAGATATTGGCGAAGTTGTTGGTATTGGCGAATTAGAAATACCTGTGACCGATAATCTCGAAGTTGTCCTTGCTCAAGCTGCCCAAGAATCACAACTCCCCGTAATGGTCGATGTCACCCACCCCAGCATCATCTATGACAATATTCGCTCAGCGATCGCCTATGGTGTGCGTCCCGTCGTCGGTACAACGGGCTTAAGCGAAAAACAAATTGATGACCTAGCCATTTTTGCAGACAAGGCAAGCACAGGCTGTATCATTGCCCCAAATTTCTCCGTGGGCGTAATCCTCATGCAACAAGCAGCGATCGCTGCCGCCAAATATTTCCAGCACGTCGAAATCATCGAATTGCACCACAATCAAAAAGCTGATGCTCCGAGCGGCACGGCAATTAAAACCGCCCAAATGCTCTCAGAATTAGGTCAATCCTTCAATCCTGCCCTTGTCGATGAAAAAGAACATCTCACAGGCGCAAGAGGTGCAACCTATGGTGAAAACATTCGCATTCATAGTCTTCGCGTTCCAGGATTAGTCGCTCGTCAAGAAGTGATTTTTGGTGCAATGGGAGAAACTTTAAAAATTGAGCATAATGCTAGCGATCGCACCTGCTACATGGCAGGAGTCTTGCTCTGTGTCCGCAAAGTACTTGCTCTCAAGTCACTAATTTACGGATTAGAAAAACTTTTATAAACAAAAAACACCTGCTCCGCAGGTGTTTTTTGTTTATAAAGAATACCCCCAGGGGAATTCGAATCCCCGTCGCATCCGTGAAAGGGATGTGTCCTAGGCCTCTAGACGATGGGGGCGTATTGTTTGAGTTTGCTTTTTAGCTAATTGAGCTAAGTTTTCTTTCCGACAAAAAACACCTGCTCCGCAGGTGTTTTTTGCTTATCAAGAATACCCCCAGGGGAATTCGAATCCCCGTCGCATCCGTGAAAGGGATGTGTCCTAGGCCTCTAGACGATGGGGGCGTGTTCTTGACCTTTATTAAGATACCTACTTAGTTGCTAGTTTGTCAACACCTAAACCAAACTTTTCCAATTTAATAAAGAGCCCAGCTTTTTGATGGTGCGGCGAAGCCGCACCATCAAAAAGCTGGGCTCTTATTTTACTGCGAAGCAATTAGTTAAAAAGCCACCACCTAAGTAGTGGCTTTTTAACTAATTGAGGGGCGAATGCCATAGTTACGGTAACGCCAGTAGTCTTGCAAAATTTGGGCGTGATCAAAACATAACTGGCTTGGCATTTCCCATGCCGCAAAAATTCCCACAGACTTAGCATCATCATCCGCTTTAGGCTCACCCACTGCCTCCGCCATATACACAGCGCTGATCGTATGCAGTCGTTCGTCACGACGAGGATCAGAATAAATTCCTAATAAATCGATTAACTCAACCTTTAAACCCGTTTCTTCTTCAGCCTCACGCCTTGCTGCATCCTCTAAACGCTCGCCATAGTCCACAAATCCCCCAACGATCGCCCAGCCATGCGGTGGATTAAGTCGTTCAATTAACACAATCGGTTGATGGGGGCGATCGCGCAGGGCAATGATGATATCAACGGTAGGAGTAGGATTGCGATAAGCCATTTGCTTGATTTCTAAGGTTTATTTGTTATGGAGTATGACTAGAGTTAAACATTATTCCCAACTATAAGGTGAAAGGCTTTGCTTTCTGTGTCTTAGAGGGTAATTACAGCTACAAAATGCAGGTTAGTACTAGGTTATTATGCAGACTCATAATCCGAGAGCTATAGGCATTACTCGGCAGGAGAGTATTTCTTTGATTCCGATCAGTATAGAAATTGTAGAAGGTAATCCGAATCTTGCCTCTCTCTTGGGTTGGCATTTACAGCAAATTGGCTATTCGGTATTTCAGGCAGTCAGTGGTCAGCAAGCAAAGTTGGTATTTCAAAAGCAACAGCCAAGCTTGGTGATTTTGAGTACAGATCTGCCTGATGGGGATGGGATTGAGCTATGTCGTTGGTTACATAAGCAAAGAAGTTCTTTGATCTTTATAATTTCATCTCGTACAGGTGAGTCGGACATTGTGGAGGGTTTGAAAGCGGGTGCGGATGATTATTTGACAAAACCCTTTGGAATGCAGGAATTTTTGGCAAGGGTAGAGGCATTAACACGCAGATTACGCACTTCTGCTCCGCCTGCTTGTCTTGACTATGGCGTATTAAAAATCGATCTAGTCCAGCGACAGGTCAGACTCAAGGGCAGTGCGATCGATCTCACGCCGCAGGAGTTTAGCTTGCTATATGTCCTTGCTCAATCGGAGGGTTTAGCCCTAAGTCGTGCAGAGCTTTTACAACGAGCATGGCCAGATGAGATTAATAATCCGCGTACTGTGGATACCCATGTTTTATCGTTGCGGAAAAAATTAGAAGTTGATCCGCAACAACCTAATTTAATTCAAACAGTACGAAATATTGGTTATCGCTTTAATCCTGAAGCACTGATGCGATCGCCTCTACGAAATAGTACTCAAAGTACAAATAACTCAAATAGCGATCGCCCGCCACAGTTTACTGCTCCACCTAGTCGATCATTTGCTAAATATTAGGTAGTCCTAAAAAGGAAAAGCTTTATTGTGGCAAGTATGGGCGGCGCAAAGCGCCGCCCATACTTGCCACAGGACTATCTGCACCAAATATAAAGAGATAGATAGGATGAATCAAACCCCAAAATATGAGTGGCGACTCGAAGCGTCGCCACTCATATTTTGGGGTTTATGTCCTAAGCAATCCTTTTATTGCTATATAATTTCCGTCTATTCTTAAGTTTGATCGGATATATTCATGCAGTTAAGGATTAAGGTTCCATTACTAATTACACTTGTTACTTTTATTGCTTCTCTTCTACTGACTTTATTCTTCTATCAAACGTCTCTTCAATCAATTGAGAATAACCAAAAAGAGGAACTAGCAACTACAGTTACTTTAATCCAGAAATATACCGATGAACAAACGAAAAAAGCCTTGTCTAGGGCTGAGTTAGTCGCTTCTCTCCCGTCAGTCCAACAGGCTTTTCGCGCTAAAGATCGTGACCAACTAGCGCAGATTCTTGTTCCTACGTTTTTGATTCAACGAGATCGCTACGAAGTCCGTGATGCTCATTTTCATTTAGCACCAGCGACATCATTCTTACGCTTATTTTATCTGAAGAATTATGGCGAGGATCTGACTAGCTTTCGAGAAACAGTAGTAATTACCAATCAGAAACAAGAACCGCAAAGTGGCGTAGAAATCAGTCGTCATGGACTAAATATTCGTGGTGTTGTCCCTATCTCTGATGCTCAAGGCGCGATTGGGAGTTTTGAAGTCGGCATGAGTTTTAATAGCGTTTTAGAAGCGGTTAAACAGATAACTGGATTTGAGCTAGGAGTATTTGTTGATAATGAATTGATGACTAAAGTTGCTACAGGACTGCCTGCACCTGAAAGCGATCGCGTAATTGGTGGCTTAAGAAATGAGAATGCTACTAACTGGGGATTTATCCGTCCATTACTCACACCTGATGTATTGCGTAAGGTCAATGATACGACTGTAAAAGTTCAGAAAATTGATGGCATTGATTATGGGATTGCTTTAGTCCCTTTACTAGATTTTAAAGGTAAAAAAATTGGTGTAATTGTTGCTGGCAAAAGTTTTCAGGCTTTAACAAGTCAAGCTAATGCGATTTTAGTCAATTCTTTAGTGATAGCTCTATTTGAGGTGATTGTCTTAGCGGGAACGGCAACAATTCTATTTAATGGCTTGCTGATGCGTCCGATGGTTGCTGTGGGCAGTTATATCACTAGTTTAGCGATCGGTGATACCGTTGCAAAATCGATAGAAGATCTGGCTATTCGTAAGGATGAAGTTGGCAAAATTGCAAGGGGATGTGAGTTACTCCAGCAAAAATTGAAAGAAGATAGCAAAGGTCAGAATCACAATGCTTAAATTCTATCGATTCCTTATTACATTTGGACTTTGCTTTTTGCTCGTTCTGACAGGTGCAAAGATTGCCTATGCTCAAGAACAATCTACGCCTCCAGTCACGCCAGTTCCGAAACCCACTGTAATTACTAAACCAACCAATGAGTTTCCCTCCAATGTTCCCAAGCCGATTAAGGTAGAAGTTGCTCTCGTCATTAACAATATCTCGAAGATTATGGATGCGACGGGTACGTTTACCGCAGATATTGATTTGCGCCTGCGTTGGTACAATCCCAATCAAGCCTTCGACTCGAAAACTGTCGGTACTAGCGAGCAAAGTTTTGTCGGCGACGATGCTACTAACAAATTAGCGACGATCTGGAACCCGAAAGTTGCGATCGCCAATTTAGCAGAGAAACCATTAAAGCAAGAATCAGAGCTTTATTTGAATGCTAATGGTACGGTGATCTATCTCCAGCGATTAACTGTCACTTTAGAGGCGAAGTACAAGCTTGCGAATTTCCCCTTTGATATTCAAACTTTACCGATCCGTCTAATCTCCAAATACAACAGTAATAAAATCATCTTCTGGCAAACCCAAGACGACATTGATTTTTCGGGCATTCCAAAGGAAATTCGCTTGTCAGGTTGGAATACTGGCGGAGTTAGCTTTGTGCCATCAAGTTTTAAGGGTTTAGATGGCGATCTCCATCCCCAACTAGAAGCGCAGATCGCCATGAAGCGCAATCCTGCAAGTCATTTACCTAATGTATTTATCCCTCTGTTTTTAGTGCTATTAGTACCTACGATTGTGGCGCTCTGGACTAATACGGATCTCGACAAGCGCATTTCGGCATGGGCAGGTAGTATTTTGACCATGGTTGCCCTTAGTTTCACCCTATCGGTGCGTTATCCTGCCTTGGGAGTGGAAAATGTCTTTTTTCAAGTGATTTTTCTAGGATTTGCCTTCCAGTTTCTTGGATTAGCCGTTAACGCAACGATTATGAATCCATCCCTCGAAAAGCTATTTGGTGGCAAATACATTGTGGCTGAGATCTCTAATTTCCTCCGTTGGAGTTTACCTCTAGGGCTAATTATCCTAATCACCCGTGTAGTTTTACTCGCTTTACCATAAATAAAAAATTAGAGCCACTAGCGGCTCTAATTTTTTATTTAATCTATATCCGACTAATTTAGTCTGGTATATTTGACGACTATAGACCCATAATGTTAAGGTTCATTTCAATCAAAGAAATCAAAAAAACTTTTAGCGACTAAAAGGGCGACCAAGAACATGACAGCAACCATTGCTTCTCCTTACACCAGCGAGCGTGTTGATACCTTCAGTAATCTCAAATGCAAAGAGTGTGGTGCAGAGTACGAAGCCAAGGCAATGCACGTTTGTGAATTGTGCTTTGGTCCTCTAGAAGTTGCCTACAATTATGATGCGATCGCCGCTAGAGTTAGCCGCGAAACTATTCAAGCTGGCCCCCTCTCCATCTGGCGCTATCGTGATTTTCTACCCGTCAAAACTGACAACTATATCGATGTCTCCACAGGCATGACTCCCTTGATCAAGGCAAATCGCCTTGCCAAGCGTCTCGGCATCAAAAATCTCTACATTAAGAATGATGCTGTGAATATGCCCACCTTGAGCTTTAAGGATCGTGTGGTGTCGGTTGCTCTCAGTCGCGCCCGTGAACTAGGTTTTACTACTGTTGCTTGTGCTAGTACTGGTAACCTTGCCAACTCCACTGCGGCGATCGCAGCCCATGCAGGCTTGGAGTGTTGTGTCTTTATTCCCTCTGACCTCGAAGCAGGTAAAGTTCTTGGTACAACCATTTACAATCCTAAAGTTTTCTCCGTCCATGGTAACTACGACCAAGTAAACCGTCTTTGCTCAGAAGTTGCCAATACTCACGGTTGGGGCTTTGTAAACATCAATCTCCGTCCTTACTACTCTGAAGGTTCTAAGACTCTTGGATATGAAGTAATCGAACAACTTGGTTGGAAGCTTCCCGATCACATCGTCGCACCTTTGGCTTCTGGTTCTCTTTTCACCAAGATCTACAAGGGTTTCAATGAATTTGTAAAGGTAGGCTTAGTGGAAGACAAGCCCGTTCGTTACAGTGGCGCACAGGCTGAAGGTTGTTCTCCGATCGCTTCAGCATACAAGGAAGGTCGCGATTTCATTACCCCTGTTAAGCCTAAGACCATTGCTAAGAGTTTGGCGATCGGTAATCCTGCAGATGGTATCTATGCGATCGATATCGCTCACAAAACCAATGGCAACATCGAATCGGTAAACGATGACGAAATCATCCAAGCAATGAAGTTACTCGCGGAAACCGAAGGTATCTTCACAGAAACTGCTGGTGGAACCACAATTGCTGTCCTGAAGAAGCTAGTGGAAGCAGGCAAGATTGATCCTGAAGAAACCACCGTGGTTTATATCACTGGTAATGGCTTGAAGACTCAGGAAGCAGTTCAAGGTTATGTTGGCGAACCCTTCTTGATTGAACCTAAACTTGATAGCTTCGAGCGTGCGCTAGAGCGTTCTCACACATTAGAGCGTCTTGAATGGCAAACTGTTTCTGTCTAAATAAAATCTAGCTAACAAAAAAAGCGGTGCATTGCACCGCTTTTTTTGTTAATAAAAAACTAGGCTGATGTAAAAATTAGCAATATGGTTGTTTTATCTTAGAAAATATGCCAGCTTATAAAAAAATTGGGGCTTTGATGGGAATATGTATTGCTTTTGTAATTGCTACATTAGCTATCGCATTTACTGTTCAAGATGGCGAATTACATTGCTATCGTAGTACAGCAAGTTTACCGAGCTGTGTGTTAGTACAAACCTCAATGGTATATCGTAAAACAATTAATATTACCTCTCTAAAATATGCCTATGAGAAAGTAACTAAAGACAAATATACAGAAAGATATACTGTTCTGCTATTGACAGAACATGGTGAAATTCCTTTAAGTGATCAAGTCAGTGAGTCTACTAAGCAAGATGTATCACGCATCAATCAATTTATTGAATCCTCTCAATTGATGTTTGATTTAAAAGAAGAACATTTGCATAATGCTAGACTTTTAGTATTCATTTATGGATTTTTGGGGTTGATATTTGGTTTGTTAAGTCGGGCTGCTGCTCAGAAAATGAATAGATGATATTTCAGGAGAATGCTTTCTGCCGAGACAATGAATTATAGGTAACTATGCTGGATTTACAGAAATTGATGGGACAGATGCAAGGGATGTCTGAACAATTGCAGAAGGAGGCTCAGCAATTGACAGGCAAACTTGATCGCGCTGAAACCATATTCCATCAAGCCACTGCAAACCAAGCTAATCTTTGTCAACATAGTGAAATCCTGCGCGATCGCTTCATATTTAATTGCGCGGAGCCTGTTGAACCTCTGGGACAAATTCAATCTATATCTCCCATAACCACACCACATATTGTTCTTGCCACCGATGGCTCACAGATTGCCCCTAGCCGACATGAAATTGCCTATTGCTATTTGATTAATATTGGTCGAGTTGCCATTTACTATAATTCTGGCATCTATCCCTTACTCGATAATGTTCCTGAAGTCTTTTATAAAACTGAAGATCTCTATAAAGCTCGTCAATGGGGAATTCAGACAGAGCAATGGATGACCCTCAAACGCACTGTTGCCGAGAATGTTGCATTAGCCAATTTAGCGATCGCCACAATTGGGAGTTATCCTCAGTCACCAATGCTAGCTTTTAGCGATGGAGCCTTAGTCCATTGGGAGCTTGATGAGATTCCCGCCGATGCGCGATCGCAACTTTTGCTAGATATTCTCGCTGCGTGGGACGACTTAAAATCTCAACGGATTCCCCTAGCAGGCTATATCAGCGCTCCTCGTGCGGCGGAAGCGACTAATTTTTTGCGCTTGCAAATTTGTCCTTTTGAGCAGCCTGATTGTCATACTCATTGTTCTACTAAGCCACTAGATTCTGCTCCCTGTAGCCAAATTCAACCTCTGCGGGATGGTACATTATGGAGTCGCTTATTAAAAGTCGGAGAATGTAGTCCTCTCTGGAAAAGTCAGGCACGGATTTTACAGGAATATGGCGAACATCAGATTTATTTTTGCTATCTCCATGTGGGCACAGAAATCGCCAGAATCGAGATGCCTGCATGGACTGCCCTTGATCCTGAAATGCGATCGCAAGCTTTGCAAATTATTCTCGCACAGGTACAAAAGGGCTATGGCTATCCTGTAGTGCTTGCAGAAGCCCATAATCAGGCAGTTGTCACAGGTAGCGATCGCCGTCGTTTTTTTGCGATTTTAGAACAACAAATGGTGAAGTCTGGTTTACGCAATATCACGACATCTTATAAAGAGTCCCGCAAACGCAGCAGTATTGCATAATAGCCATTTGTGCCGTGCTTCGCACGGCGCAAATAGCGCAAAATGGATGTTAATTGAAAACTAACTTTTCATCTTCTACAGTGATGGAAATTGTCTGACCTTCTCCGAATATTCCTTCAAGGATTTTGGTAGCGATCGGATTCTCAATTTCCCTTTGGATTGCTCGTTTTAGCGGACGTGCGCCATAGGAGGGATCATAGCCAATATTTGCGATGTAGTCTTTTGCTTCTTCGCTTAAATTGAGGGAGATCTTGCGATCGCTTAATCTATTCTCAATACGTTTAATTTGCAACGTGGCGATCGAGCGAATCTCGTTACGGCGCAACGCATGGAAAATCACCGTTTCATCAATCCGATTCAGAAATTCTGGACGGAAATGATTGCGAAGAACATCTAGGACTTTATCGCGCATTTCGTCATAGCGTGAGTCACCATCGCTCTCCGTAGGCAAGTCCTTGGATACTTCGAGAATGCGATCGCTACCAATATTACTGGTCATGATGATGACAGTGTTTTTACAATCGACTAAGCGTCCTTGACTATCGGTAATACGTCCATCGTCAAGCACTTGCAAGAGAATGTTAAATACATCGGGGTGAGCCTTTTCGACCTCATCGAAAAGTACTACAGAGTAAGGGTGGCGACGTACTGCTTCGGAGAATTGCCCGCCTTCTTCATAGCCTACATAACCAGGGGGCGCACCAATTAAGCGCGATACGGAATGTTTTTCCATATATTCCGACATATCAATGCGTACCATTGAGCTATCGGAATCAAACAAAAATTCAGCAAGGGCGCGGGCTAGTTCCGTTTTACCAACACCCGTTGGACCTAAAAACAGAAATGAACCAAGGGGGCGATTAGGATCATTCATCCCTGCACGGGCGCGACGAATTGCCGATGCTACCGAGCTTACGGCTTCCTCTTGACCAATTACGCGCTCATGCAGATGCGTTTCTAGCGTCAGTAATTTCTGACGTTCTGATAGCAATAATTTCTTAAGCGGAATCCCTGTCCAGCGTGCCACGATTTCGGCAATATCATCTTCAGTAACTTGCTCACGGAATAAAATCGAACCATCCGCCCTTGCACGATTCAGTTCTAACTCAGCTTCATCGAGATTTTTCTCTAGTTCCGTCAACTTACCATATTTCAGTTCTGCTGCCCGATTAAGATTAAATTCCCGTTCTGCCTGTTCAATTTGTAGCTTGGTTTGATCGATCTGCTCTTTCAGAGTTCGCAGATTATCAATGGTATCTTTTTCCTGTTGCCAACGATCATCAAGGGCAATTTGGCGATCACGCAACTCATTCATTTCCTTGTCAAGGCGATCAAGGCGATCTTGGACTGCTTTACCACTCTTGGTTTTATAGACTACTTTACCTTCAGATTCGGTACGTTCGATGGGCGTAGAACCACCCTCTCTTTGCAAGGAGAGTCTTTCCATTTCCAGTTGCATTAGGCGGCGATCAATTTCATCGAGTTCCAATGGTCGTGAATCTACTTCCATTTTTAGCTTTGCTGCCGATTCGTCAACGAGATCGATCGCCTTATCTGGCAGAAAGCGATCGGTAATATAGCGATTAGACAGGGTTGCTGCTGCTACGAGTGCCGAATCAGAAATACTCACCCCATGATGAACTTCATAGCGTTCTTTGAGTCCGCGCAAAATTGAGATCGTATCTTCTACTGTGGGCTGATCGACAACAACTTGTTGAAAGCGTCGTTCTAAAGCTGCATCTTTCTCAATATACTGGCGATATTCGTCCAAGGTGGTCGCACCAATACAACGTAATTCCCCTCGCGCTAACATTGGTTTAAGCAAGTTCCCTGCATCCATTGCCCCCTGTTGCGTGGCTCCCGCCCCCACAACCGTATGTAACTCATCAATAAACAGCACAATTTTGCCATCGGAATTGAGAACTTCTTTAAGGACTGCCTTCAGGCGATCCTCAAACTCACCACGATATTTGGCTCCTGCAATTAGAGAACCCATATCAAGGCTGATAATTGTACGGTCTTTGAGGGATTCAGGAACATCACCTCGAATAATGCGTTGGGCTAATCCTTCGGCGATCGCTGTTTTCCCTACCCCCGGTTCGCCAATTAATACAGGATTGTTTTTTGTACGTCTAGATAGCACCTGCATGACTCGCCGAATTTCATCATCACGACCAATCACAGGGTCAAGCTTGCCTTCTTTCGCTTGTTCAGTCAGATCTCGTCCATATTTCTCTAAAGCTGCATACTTAGCTTCAGGATTTTGATCTGTAATTGTCTGACTACCGCGAACCGCTTTAATCGTTTCTTCTAATTTTTTGCGATCGATACTCAAATCGCGATATAAACGCTTACCGAGGCGATCGTCATCCGCCAATCCGATTAGCATATGCTCGATCGCCATGAAGTCATCACCAAAGCTCTTTCGACTTTCCTCAGCGCGATCGAGCCACACCTCTAAGCTACGTCCTAAGTACAACTGTTCTGGACTTGCCACACGCGGCTGTCGGCGCAAAAACTCCTCGACCTGTCGCCGCGCCCTTGCCATTGGCACTGCCATCGCAGTGAATATATTCGTTGTCAAGCCCTCTTCCTGCTCCAAGAGTGCCATTACTAAATGCTCAACTTCGAGTTGCTGATGTTGCGATCGTCTCGCGACCTCTTGCGATTTAACAATCGCTTCCCATGCTTTTTCAGTAAATTTTTTCGGATCAGTTGGTTGCATTGGCTTTGGTTACAGCAGGATTCAGTGATGAGGACTAATAAGTGTTTAGTTAAAATAAGTTTACATTATCGCCAAAGCCTATAAAACCCCATTGACAACGGTAGTAGTGCTAAAAATAGGTAAGGATGGGCGGCGCTTCGCGCCGCCCATCCTTACCATATAAATCCTTTCCTTTTTTAGGACTACCAACAACGGCAATAGTCAGCCAAAAAAGAGCTGAGGGACTCGCAGGAAAATAAGGAATAGATTTTTTGTGGCATAGTTTCGTCGCGCCATAAAAAATCTATTCCTTATTAAATCGCTGAACCCTAGACTCCAAATATATGGATATAGCAGTCCTAGATCATTTGTGGATTTTTGAGGGTTGTAGAAGCGCACCCCGAAGGGGTGCGCTTCTACAACCCATTTAGGATTGCTATATGGCTGTTAGCGATTTGCTAATTCCCTAAGTCTGGTATCTACTTTCACGAACAACAAACAAAACAAAATATGCCAGATGCTCAAATTAGTGTTATAAAGTTCGCAAACTAGACGCAACCAAGTTAAGCCAATTAAAAAATTAGTGCCAACCATAGTCCCTAGCGTTATTTCAGATGGCATTGTTACGAGGTGATTTCTTAAATGGAGAACAATAATATTCGTAGTAGTTCTTACGAGCAGACCCTTGCGGGTGTCACCAAGGACTTGTCAGATCTGCGGGCAAATATCTTGGGCAAGCTCAGTCGTGAGATTTTAATTTTACAAGCCCAAAAAAATGCTCTTACCGATGACATTCATCGTCTCCAGTCTCAACGTAAAGAGCTAGAAGTGTTAACCGTTGCACAACAGGGGATGAATCAACAGGAAATCCAGCGTCAGCAATGGATTGAGCAACTTGCTCAAGCGATCACCTATCACCTTAAAAATGATGTGGTTGTTACTAATTCCCAAGTTCTTAGCGATCATTCGCAAAACTTCGAGCAGCTAATGCTCAACCTTGATAGTGCTATCCGCACTACATTTCAGTCTTTGCAACGAGATGTAGATACCTATCAGCGTGATCTCGATGATCAAATGCAGAGAATGTATACCCAGAGGCAACAGGGCGAACTGATGCTGTCTGCCCTTGTAGAAAGAATTGATGAATATTTACGACGATCTTCAGCCGATCGCTATGGAGGAAATGTAGGGGGAAATCCACCAGTTAACTTTACAGGGACATCTGGCTTTGCGGGGGCGATGGGTACTAATGTAAACAGCACAGAACCTGTCCGATCTAATGGCAATGGCAATTACAGTCAAATTCAGGTTCCGACATTTAATAACAGCAGTAGTCAATTTCGGCAATATAACCCCAATGACACGCGCCCCTATACAGACGATCCTACTCAATCTTTTGAATCGCCAGTCCCTGAACCCAGCCTAGCGCAACCAACCAAACGTCTTAATGATTGGTGGTTTGGATTTGTTTTGGTGTTGTGCGCTTCGGTAGTTTTATCCTTGCAAAATATTTTGGTGAGGGTAATTTTCTCAAACTCAAATATTTTGGGGCTTTTTCAATTTGGTGGATTGATTAAGGCTTCTGTCCCCAACTCTTTTATGTTGTTGTTGCTAAGAATGGCATTTGCCACACCAATTATGTGGATGGTAGCCAAAGTAATATTTCGAGTAGATGTATTTCGCGATTTCCAACAATTACTTCATCCCACTCGGCGATCGCTATTTCGTCGAGTTGCCTTTAGCGCTTTATTACAGTTTGCCTCCTTTGCATTTATTTATGTAGCTTTAGGCATTTTGAATCCCGGACTTGCTGTTACCCTATTCTTCATTTTCCCAACTGTTACGGTATTAATGGCTTGGTTGTTGTTAGGCGAGCGCCCCAGCAAAGAGCGTTGGATTGTGATTGGGATCATCTATGCGGGGATCATGCTAACCTACAACATCTTCGGAGCGAATAAGCCTGACACATGGGGCGTAATTGCTGCAATGATTTCAGGTATCGCTTTTGCAGGATATATCATCACCTCACAGGCCTGTTTCAAACAACTGAATCCTGTTTCATTTACATCGATCAATTTTGCAATCATCTTGCTCCTATGTATTGGGACTATACCTTTTACTTTGTCATCAATTTCCCTAAATGGCTCATTGGTGTTCATGTGCTTCCTAGTCGCTTTAACTACTTTGGGCGGATACTTACTGACCAGCTTTGGTACAAAGTTAATGGGTGCAGCTCAGGCTTCGATTGTGAGTGCTAGTGGACCTGTATTTACCACGTTTTTAGCATTCACGGTTTTGGGAGATAAACTAAGCCCGATTCAGTTATTTGGAGTATTTCTAGTTACAGGCGGTGTGGGACTACTTAGTCTTCAGAATATGTATAAAAAGACCGCTAAATAAATCGAGATCGGGATAATTTAAAACTCGCTTTAAGAGAGGGTCTGCTACGCAAACCCTCTCTTAAATTCCAGAATCAAAATCCTTGCTTAGCAAGGCTTTTGATTCTGGAATTGCAAATTTTGCAAGCTTTCGTCGAAATTACATCAAATAAAAAATAATGTTGATAATGGTGAGTGGCAAGTACTCACTCTATATACTCTATATTTTTGGGATTAAAATCCTGTAAAGTAGCTATTAGAGTCCTTAGGGATAAACAGTGGTTAAAGACTTTCGCTTTCAAGAGCAAGAAACAACTTCAACAACGACTTCGCAATCTCAGCAATTGCTGCGATCGCTTTTTCGTGTACTTTCACGGGAGCAGGGATTGCCAGTATGGGCTTTATTAGCGATTTTTTTGGTGCTGTTGCTAGTGTGGAATTGGCAGTTAATTGCGGCTACTAGTGCAGGGATCGTGGCAATGATCGCGATTTATGTTGTGCAGGACTGGAACTGGAATGTGATTTTATGGCGAGTCCAGAAATTCCTCCAAAGTCCCTATCGCCATTTGCCTCTATCGGTTGCTAGCGGCACTGTGACAGTTTTTTTGACCTATACCATACTTACACTCTGGGCAACTCAAGAAAATCATTGGTTAGCTTCAGCTAGTATTTTGCAGCTCATTGCCACTTTAGGAGTTTTCGCACTGTTAGCGCGTCAAGCATTTAGCCAATGGTTACAGCGTCAACAGGACAACTTTGATCAGCTAGTTACTCAACTGACGGTGAATGATGATCTTGCCCGATTGATTGCTATTAAACAAATCACTCAATACATCCAAGCAAATCCTTTGCCTGCTGCTCAAGAACGGGCGATCGCCGATTGTTGTCAGCTTTTGCTAAACCGTGAAACAGAAGTAACGATGCGCGAGGCAATCTTTGAGACTTTGGAGGCACTAGAAACCAATACGCTTAAACCTGCCCTCAAAAGATCTGCTCACAATGTCAATTTAAAGATCAATAATGCTAACTAAAGATCAAATTCTCGATCGCCAAGTCGCTTTACTAGTACAAAGCACGCCCGATGAGGAAACTGCTAGTGCTGTGAGCTTAATTGCCTCAGTACTGAAGGTAATTGCTCAAAATCTAAAACATACAATTTATTTCGTAATTCAAGATATTGAGGGTGGTTGGTTACTGACACCTCTAAGCAATCACGATAATCCTGAAATCGAGAAAACTACAATTTATGCCTATTGCGATCGCACACCTGCAAATATTGATCGTTTGAAATTAAATGATGAAAATCTTGAATGTGGCGAATATAACGTCATTGATATGCTGTTTCGCTTAATAGGTATGAAACAGGTAGATAGCATCGTGTTTTTTGATCGTTCTACGGATACGCAACATGGCATTGAAATTGGGCGTACCGATATTGAGGAATTATGCGAAAAACAAATTAAACGTGCTCAGTTTGGTTTACAAAAACTCAATGAAATTAAAAATAACGCTAACATTGCCTAGATAACTAAGAAGGGACGCTTGACGTCCCTTCTTAGTTATTCGTGGTCAATCAAACCACACATTACAGCGCCATCAGTCGAACCTTTGCCATTGACCATACAAGCTAAATTTTCTGCGTGATTCATGGTGACGATGCGATCATAGCTATTGCCAAACATGAGGTTTTCCGTAATTGTGAGTACTTCAGGACTAGTATTGACAGCAACGATGATTTGATTTGAGTTAGCCTCAGTACTGTTGTAACGTACTTCGGTTTGAGAAGTGGTGGGATTTTGATAGAGAGCAGCAATAATTGCTGTTTGGGCATTGGCTGGTGTGGCAAGAGCAAGCCCTGAAATAGCGAAACCCGAAATGGCTAATAATGTGGCGACAAAAGTATTTTTCATAACTGCCTCGATGCTACTTTCTCTAACTGCGTTCAATGAAATTGATAAATCAAAACCAAAATCCTAAAGCTCAACTTCTATGATTGAATTTTCCAGCAGAAGTTATGATTGCGACTTCCTACTATCAACTCAATCGACTGGGTGAACTTTACCCATGAGCGATTAACTCAATAACAACATCATCAAACTTTTTACAATGATTGCCAGTGATGTCAGCTATCACCTCTTGTGATTGCGATCGCATTCCATCGTGATTTGCAAAATTACCCTGCTAAAGTCATCACTTAGGATGTTGTTGGAGCAATATATAAATCATCTAATACAAGGTAGCTCCGCCCAAAACATCTACATAAAACTCTATGCTCACTGGCATTTTGTCCGTATTTTGCGTGGATTATCCTTAATCTAAAAAACGACCGAAATAACTAACTGAGTAGCTAGGTATAATTAAAAAATAAAGCTAAAACCTTTAGCGCACAATGGGCGTGCCCTAAAGGTTTTAGGATTTTATATTTTATATTTAATTCCGCCCAGCTACTTGGATAACCTACTTGGATAACTAAGAGATCAACTATGAAACCTTTTATTAATTCCTGCTTGATAATTTCAGGACTAATCGGGGCGATCGCGACGTTTAGCTATGCAGAATCAGCCTTTGCCGATCCCAATCAAATCCGTCAAGTTTTGCAAACGCGATCCTGTGATGGCTGCGATCTGGTACGTGCGAAATTAAGTTTTGCGAACCTGAGAGGTGCAAGTTTACGCAATGCCAATCTATTTTCTGCGGATCTCAAACTTGTTGATTTGCGAGAAGCGAATCTTATTGGCGCAATTTTAGATCAAGCTGATCTAAGAGGTGCTGATCTCACAGGGGCAGATCTGACAGGAGCCTATATGTCAGAGACTAACTTTTGTGGCGCAATTATGCCTGACGGTCAAAAATCTAGCGAAGGTTGTCCTAAACCAGCAAAATAGCCAAGGATTGAAACAATCCTTGAAGTAGTTGTGTAGAATTGTATGCAAAGGATTGAGAAAGTTGGAAGAGTATCACCGAAAACTCAATTAAAGCGATAGGCTAGAAATTATTTGTTGATCTCATACCCTTATATTTATTCGTCTAAGCGGAGTTCCGCCCTATGATTGACGCTATTATCATCTTCACATTCATTCTTGCGGGAGCAGGCACTGGCTTCCATGGCATCGATTTCTTGCCATCGGATACGCTGGCTAATATCAATGTCCAAAATTTTCGTTGGGTAACTCTTGGAGTTGGCTCATTTGTTGGGCTAGTAGCAGGGTTAGTAGTCCAAAATACCTATCGCCGCATTGAGGCAAATGTGCGAGCTTTGCCGATTGAGACAATTTTGGGCAGAGCCGTTGGCTTAGTATTTGGTCTATTGGTTGCTAACTTGATGCTAGCGCCATTATTTTTGATTCCGATTTCCGATGACTTTACATTTATTAAGCCTCTCACCGCAATTTTGGTGAGCATTATCTTTGCCTATTCGGGAATGACGCTTTCTGATACCCATGGACGTGCTTTGTTGCGTTTGATTAATCCCAATAATGTAGAAAGTAGCTTGCTGGCTGATGGAACCCTGCGAACTGCCAGTGCCAAGGTTTTGGATACTAGCACCGTCATTGATGGACGTATTCAAACTTTAATGGAAACGGGATTTTTAGAGGGACAGTTATTAATTCCACATTTTGTGATCCAAGAATTACAGACGATCGCTGATAGCTCTAACGATCAAAAACGGGTAAGGGGCAGAAGGGGACTTGATATTCTCAATAATATGCGTGAGCAATATAGCGATCGCATCACGATTCACTCAGCAGATTATGAAGATTTGCATACTGTTGATGCTAAGTTAGTACGCCTCGCGCAAGAACTCAGTTGCACCTTGATTACCAATGACTATAACCTCAACAAAGTTGCCAATTTGCAACAGGTTGAAGTTTTAAACATTAATGATCTTGCCCAAGCTTTGCGCCCAACTTACCTGCCCGGAGATGCCCTAGAAATCAAGGTGCTGAAGGAAGGGAAAGAAGCATCGCAAGGTATCGGCTATCTTGAAGATGGCACAATGGTAGTAATTGAAGAAGGTCGTGAGTATCTCGGTAAACAAATCATTGTGATTGTCACTAGTGCTTTGCAAACCTCCGCAGGTCGGATGATCTTTGCCCGTCACGAAGCGATCGCCACTGTATAGCTTTCAATTCAGCCTTTCAATTCAGCTTTTAAGTAAAACAAACTTTTAAGTAGAAGCCTTTAAGTAAAAAGGGGACAGTAAAAAGGAAAACTAATCCCCAATAACCTATCTCGATAACCGATCCCAACTATCAACAACCAATTTACTCGCCTATGCAAGTTTCGCCTTCTCACTCACAGCGACAATTGGTATCGGGTAAAGTTGGCTGGGGCTGGCGACAGGCGACTTATCCAATCTCTGCTAATTTTGGTATTGCAGGAATTTTGATGCTGTTAGTGGCGATCTCCAAATTAGTGCGGACGAATGAGCCGAGCTTCTTAGCGATCGCAGGGTTACTTTTACTAGCGGGATTTTTAGTTGGGATCTATGCAGCTAAGTCAGTTGTTGAGGTATGTCGTCAAAATGCTGACTATGAATTTTCCCAATGTCAATGCCTTGTGATTACTAGTTATTGGTTAGTTTTGCTGGTAGCGAGTAGTAATTATTCTGTAACTGTTGGGCAATCTTTTGTGGCAATTTGGTGGGTTTTACCTGCGGCAATTTTTACGGGTATCTCCAGTGCCATGATGCTGCGATCTACAAAGTCAAAATTGGCAGTTGCCAATAATCTGCAAGCTTTAGAAGTCACCAATGCTGAATCGTTGAATGTTGTTACCTATTCAGATCAAACCGTTTTGATTAGTCCATCTTCATTAGCGCAGCAACCACGGCAATTTAATAGTTTGGTGTTAATTCTATTAGGTTTGTTCTTTTGGACAATGCTCGATTTCCCTAGCTGGGTTCGGGCGATCGCAGCCATAGTTTGTACAATGACAGGCTTGACGGGTTTTTTTACATGGTACGCACAATTGCGATCGACTGAAAAGATTTTGCATCTCAGCTTTAGCGGTCTGTGGGGTGTAGCGGCGGAATATGTGATTGATTTACGTCCCTTTTCCCGCCTATCGGTTGTGAAATTACAAGAAGCGAATGGTGAATTGAGCTGGATGCAGCTAACAGGTGGTAATAGTGAGATTACGCTGCCTTTAGCTATGACAATGTTAACTGGTCAAATCAAAGAAGAATCCAGTGAAAATGATCCTCTAGGACAAACCCTAAGGGAAGAATTTCATCTAGCAAAACAGGAAACTGAGAGCGATAGTTTAGGTCTAGCCCATGTGCTATTACCACAAGGAGCAGGCATCTTAGCAGGAACCGCTTTTACGATTATTGGTAGTTTGATTTTACTAATTTTTCCGATTACTACCCAACTGGTCGGTAGTGTGATTGCTTGGCTTGGTGTTTGCATCGTTAGCCCTGTGATCGCTAGATTTGTTTTGAAATTAGTTGCAACTAATAGTCTCCAAAGCGATCGCCCAAATTATCCCCACAATCAGTTGCAACCTTGGGAAATCGGCACAGCAATTTTACTGATTAGCGCTTTTCTGGCTACACAAACTATAAGCAAAACCTCCACTCTGGTCACATTAAATCAATCATTGCCTTTGCTAACTCTGATATGTGGCTGGCTAGGTATTGGCGTTGGGATTTGTATCTTCGCCTTTGTTCGTCGCACTCCTCTTTGGAATAACAATTACTAAACATAGAACCCTATATAGAAGCTTGTTTTACCCCCCTTTATCCCCCCTTACAAGGGGGGAAACTCAAATCCTCCCCAAAGGGGAGTTAGAGGGGGGAACTTCTCAAACATGAAGGAAATGATTTTTTATAGCGAGGCTTTGCCTCGCTATAAAAAATCTGGTTCTTAGAAATATTGTTGTTACTTTCTCCGTTGCTTAGGCGTACTCAACAAACCGCTAAAATTGATTTATGCAAATATATCTAGATCATGGTGCTACCAGCCCTGCGCGACCAGAAGTCATTGACCTCATGACAGAAGTAATGCGATCTCAATGGGGCAATCCTTCTAGCCTCCACTGGTGGGGTGAACGTTCAACTATGGTGATCGAACGCGCCCGCTTGCAAGTAGCAAGTTTACTGAACGCCGAGCCTGAAGGCATAATTTTTACGTCAGGTGGTACAGAGTCGAACAACATGGCTTTGATGGGGATTGCACGGCAATATCAAACACCACAGCACATGATCATCTCCTCAGTTGAACATTCGGCAATACGTTTACCTGCTCAGTATCTTGAGCAGCATGGTTGGGAAATTACACGATTACCAGTCGATTGCGAAGGCAAGGTATCTCCTCAGGATTTAGAGCGATCGCTACGTCCTAACACTGTAATGGTGTCAGTAATTACCGCCCAAAATGAAGTTGGCACAATTCAACCAATTGAGAAACTAGGACAAATTTGTCGTAATGCCAACGTCTTTTTCCATACCGATGCAGTCCAAGCAGTTGGGAAGATGCATCTCAATATGCAGACCTTACCAGTTGATTTGTTATCCCTCTCAGCGCATAAGTTTTATGGCACTCAGGGAATCGGAGCGCTATATATTCATCCCCTAATTATTAAAAAGCAATCACTAGTTCCCCTCAATTTAGGTGGTGGGCAGGAACGGGGTTATCGATCTGGTACGCAAGCAGTCGCGGCGATCGCAGGGCTTGGTCTTGCCGCCGAGCTAGCTGAAAAAGAATTAGTTAATGAAGCTCAACGGCTCAAAAAATTACGCGATCACCTCTATGCTCTACTCGATGATATTCCCGATCTCATTGCCACAGGCAGTAAAGAGAGATTACCCCATCATCTCAGCTTTTATCATCAATATCTCGATGGTCGTCGCCTTGTGCGCGAACTAAATTACGCAGGCATCGCGATTAGTTCTGGTTCGGCATGTAGTAGTGGAGCGATCGAGCCAAGTCAGATCCTATTAGAAATGGGCTATACCGAGTCAGCAGCAAGAAATAGTATTCGCATCACCCTCGGTAAATCTACGACTGAAGCTGATGTTGAGTGGACAGCATTAGCTATCCATCAAATTTTGAGTCGCTATTAACTTGAAATTTTGAAAGGGTTGCTTGCAACCCTTTCAAAATTTGGTAGTGCTAAATAGGTAAGGATGGGCGGCGCGAAGCGCCGCCCATCCTTACCACAATAAATCCTTTCCTTTTTAGGACTACCCAAAATTTTATGGCACAACTAAAACAGGACAGGGTGATAGATTGATCACTTTTTGACTGACGCTATTTTCATCAGGATGCTCTTCGGTCAAACTCGCTCCCCTTGAACCCATAACAATTAAATCAGCGTTAATTTCATCAGCAAAATCACAAATTACAAAAGCAGCTTTTCCCTCAGCTATCTTTGTTTGGATGGAAATGCCGACTTCTGCAAAATAAGTCTTTACTTCTTCAATCAAATCTTGGGATGAAGTGCGATCGCTATCATTGGCATCATGCTCAGTAACCGACAGTATATATAGTTGCGCGTGATATTTCTGGACTATATCGATCGCAACGGCTACAGCTTGGCGGGTTTCTTGACTTCTGTTTAAAGGAAATAAAACAGTTTTAAACATAATTCCTACCTAACACTGCAATTCGGACAACAAATTTGGAATTTGAGAAATTTTTATTCTCTTTATTTCATTTTAATAACTAAGAGGCTGCAAAGATTTAATTTTCTTAATTTTTAACATGTTGGCAACTTTGGATGTAAAACCAAGAAAATAAGAGTTGCCGCATCTCCTTCCTGGTTTTGGGACGTACCTAGCTTTACGAGATCCGCGAACACTTAGATAATGCTACTTATAGCGTATACCAATCTAGGAAAGTAGAGGGTTGTGTCACGGGGACACAACCCCCTGTACCTCGCTTGCTTGAAAGCGCTATTACCCAATCTCAGAATGTCGCCTTGTTAGACTTTCAAACCCTTGCTAGTGATCATGTCTCTTACTCTGCGAAGAGCAATATTACTACTGAAAGATCTCTTATTGAGTGAGGGTTGGTTTCTGGCTGGACAAAATGACTACATTTTGTCGAAATATTACCTGTGGTTGTGATAGGTATATCTACCACAACAAATTACAGATCTCTGTAGCAATCAAGTAAATGAGAGCAAAATTATGACTCAGCAATCAAACTTCAATACTTCAGATGAAGCTAAAGCTGCTAAACCTGACGCAGAAGTCATTACCCCTGAAAAGATTACTCTCTGGGGAGAAATCATTAAGGGTTGGCATTGGGTTGTATTTATCTGGAAAATGATGGGAAGCTTTGGCGGAATTCGCCAATTATTAAGTTCTATAAAGCAGACGGCAATCATGTTAATTAAACGTTTATTAATTCAGATGCAGTCTGACAAACGTTAATAAATATTTATCGAGTCATGATCACGATTTTCAAATTGTCGTAGACAATTTGAAAATCGTAAAACCTAGATTTGTCTTGGTTTACAGTTTTTTCATTATCTATATCAGCGTAAGAACTGCTACTAGAAAGTAGATAGGTGTACTTTGCGTTGCTATCTACTTTCTCGACTGCAAGCGACAGACTTTACTACATCAGTGCTAACATTGCGAGATATATAAAGAGAAAAAAGTCAAAACGGAAGAAGATTATAGATGGATGCCGTAACAAAAATTATCCCTTTTTATGGCAGGGAAATTAAATTAAGAATTGGCACGTTTGC
The DNA here is from genome assembly GCF_027942295.1 of Pseudanabaena sp. Chao 1811. Lineage (NCBI taxonomy): Bacteria > Bacillati > Cyanobacteriota > Cyanophyceae > Pseudanabaenales > Pseudanabaenaceae > Pseudanabaena > Pseudanabaena sp. Chao 1811. The sequence continues at coordinate 293,860 of NZ_CP101416.1, read as the reverse complement.
ACCTCAAGCTGGTGGCTCAGTATTAGTCCAGTGTGGGGAAACCGCAATTTTAGTGACAGCGACCAGAGGTCCTGCTCGTGAAGGTGTAGATTTTGTACCCCTCCTTGTAGATTACGAAGAGCGTTTATATGCTGCAGGACGTATTCCTGGTGGATTCCTGCGTCGTGAAGGTAGACCGCCTGAAAAAGCAACATTGATCTGTCGGTTGATCGATCGCCCCATGCGTCCTTTATTCCCCAATTGGTTGCGTGATGATATCCAGATCGTTGCTACAACCATGGCGATCGATGAAAAAGTCCCCCCCGATGTCTTAGCGGTAACTGGTGCGTCATTGGCGGCACTAATTGCAGGACTACCCTTTATGGGACCTATGGCAGGGGTAAGAGTGGGACTAGTCGGTGATGAATTTATTATCAATCCCACCTATGCTGAAGTTGAAGCAGGTGATCTGGATCTGGTTGTAGCTGGTACTGCCGAAGGGATCATCATGGTGGAAGCTGGGGCTAATCAATTGCCTGAAGCCGACATGATCGAGGCGATCGACTTTGGTTATGAAGCAGTGCAAGAGCTGATCAAGGCACAACTTGATTTGCTCCAAGAGCTAGGAATTGCCCCTCCCGACCTCACAGCCCCTGAAACTGATCCGACTCTAGAAAACTTTATTGCTGATACCGTCAAGGATAAAGTTGCTGAAGTAGTTGCTAGCTGTGAAAAGGATCGTAATGTCCGTGATGCTAACCTTGATGCGATCAAAGCTGAGCTGTTAGAAGCGATCGCTGCATTGCCCGATGAAGATCCAATCAAGCTTGCTGCGGACAAAAAAGTGGTGAGTGCCATCTATAAGGAACTCACCAAAAAGTTGATGCGTTTGCAGGTGATCGAGCAGAACGTGCGAATTGATGGACGTAAGCTCGATGAAGTGCGCCCCATCTGGACAGAAGTAAGCGTATTACCTCGTGTGCATGGCAGTGGCTTATTTAATCGTGGTTTGACACAGGTGTTATCGATCGCTACCCTTGGCACCCCCGGAGATGCTCAGGAAATGGACGATTTGCATCCTGATGCGAAAAAACGCTATATGCACCACTACAACTTCCCTCCTTACTCAGTGGGTGAAGCAAGACCAATGCGATCTCCCGGTCGTCGCGAAATTGGTCACGGAGCCTTAGCCGAACGCGCCCTGTTGCCTGTACTACCATCAAAGTCTGAATTCCCATACATTCTGCGTGTAGTTTCTGAAGTCTTATCCTCCAACGGATCAACCTCAATGGGTTCCGTCTGTGGGTCAACCCTTGCCTTGATGGATGCAGGTGTTCCTATCTCTAAACCCGTTAGTGGTGTGGCGATGGGCTTAATCAAAGAAGGTGAAGAAGTTCGTATCTTGACTGACATTCAAGGTATCGAAGATTTTCTAGGTGACATGGACTTCAAAGTAGCTGGTACAGATACTGGTATCACTGCTCTGCAAATGGACATGAAGATTACTAGCATCTCCATGAGTACCGTGCGTGAGGCGATCACTCAAGCAAAAACTGGTCGCGCTCATATCATGTCAAAAATGCTGGAAATTCTGCCTGCACCAAGACCTCAACTTTCTCCCTATGCACCACGCTTGCTGACCATTCGCATCGATCCTGAACAAATCGGCATGATCATTGGACCTGGAGGTAAAAATATCAAGGGTATCACCGAAGAAACGGGAGCCAAGATTGATATCGAAGATGATGGCACGGTCATGATCTCCTCGATGAGTGGTGAAGGTGCGCTCAAGGCGAAACGCATTATCGAAAATATGACTCGTCGCGTCGGTTCAGGTGATGTCTATCTGGGCAAAGTCACAAGGATCATTCCCATTGGCGCATTTGTTGAGTTTCTCCCTGGAAAGGAAGGAATGGTGCATATCTCGCAACTTGCCGAAGGACGGGTTGGCAAAGTCGAAGATGAAGTTGCCGTTGGTGATGAAGTCCTGATTAAAATCCGCGAAGTTGATAGTCGTGGACGCTTTAATCTCACTCGTCTGGGTATTCATCCCGATGAGGCAGCCGCTGCTCGTGCAGCCGCCGCAACTAACGCATAATTCCGATAGCATTTTAGGTGCAAAAAGCATAAAGAAAGGGAGGCTTTACCTCCCTTTCTTTATGCTTGGGCAACAACTACACGATTACGCCCAGTTCTTTTGGCTTCATATAAAGCATGATCCGCAGCCGTAATTAAGCTTTCTAAAGAATTCCCATGCTGACGAATTACGGCTATTCCTAAACTAATGGTGATTTGAATATTGGATTGGGTGGGGTTAGCTTCTATGTAGGAGCGTAATCGCTCGGCAATTTCCTGCGCTTTATAGAGTGTCGTATCAGGTAACAAAATCAAAAACTCTTCCCCTCCCCAACGACTAGCCGAATCAATATGCCGCATTTTTGTTTGTAGAATCTGGGCAAGGTGCATGAGAACTGTATCACCGCCATCATGTCCATAAACATCATTAACGCGCTTAAAAAAATCAACATCGATCAAGATAATGGCAAAAGGGCGATCGCTACGATAGAAATGATTGATTTCTTTCTCAAGTTTCTGCATCATTGCCCTGCGATTGAGCAGATGAGTTAGTACGTCAGTATTAGCTGCCTGATGTAAATCGTAATAGAGCCTCTGGCATACCATCATGATAAAACCAGCCGTCATCAAAAAAGTGAAGATAAAAATGATGAGTAATGAGGCGGAATTAATCTCGGTATGTGCATATAGATTTTCAGGTGGATTCTGAATCAGGATGATAATTCTGGCTATTAATGACAGTATTAAACCAGCCATAATGCTCACCATAAATCTAGCTGAGCCAACAAAACTTGTATGGGAATGCGATCGCAAATAGTAAATAGATAGGGCAAAGATTGCGATCTGAAAAACTGATTGGGTAATAGTTTTGAATAGAAAAATATCTTGGAAAATTACAAAATATGATTGAATTCCGATAAATAGAAGATTGAATAGGAGAAAGTAATGGAACTTAATTTTTTGACCAGTAAATTGAGCTATAGCGATACATGTAATACAACTACCCATTAAGAGGAATAGCCCAGCAGTAATTAATGTGGCAGATACTGGAAAAACTTTGCTGAAAGTGATGAAATAGCTCGATATTGTAAAAATTTTGCCGATTGTATAGGTTTTAATGCCTCGATATTGATTTACCAAAAAGCATAAAAAGACGAGCATTGATACTTGCAACATCGCATCAAGGCTAGTCATGAAGATCATGGTCTGAATGTCAAGATTTACCAAACTTGTAAACATTGCATCAAAAAATGAATTTGGCTGAGAGTATGGCTTGCCATCAAGGTGAGGCGGATACGTGGTGTGGGAACAGTGGGCGGACGGATGGCAGGGGCAAAGATTCCATTATCCCGTAAGTGTTTAGCCATTTTCAGGGTTTGTGGGATATCGCCAACTTCGATCGCCATAATTGGGGAATCTAAGGCGATCGCTTGTATACCCAAATCCTGTAAACCCTGTTTCACAGTCTCCACATTTTGCCAAAGCTGCTGACGGCGAATAGTTTCTGTTATGACGATATTAATTGCCGCGATCGCTGCACCCGTATCCGCAGGCGAGAGTCCCGTTGTATAGATCCAAGTTGCGGCTCGATTGCGGAGATAGTCGATTAATTTTGCTGAGCCTGCGACATAGCCCCCCAAACTTCCTAAAGCTTTACTGAGGGTTCCCACTTGGATTAAGTTCTGCTGAATTCCTAACGCATTTGTCAAGCCGCCACCGCGATCGCCAAATACTCCCGTACCATGCGCCTCATCAACTAAGACCATACAGTCATATTGGTTAGCTAAGTCCATAATTTCTCGTAATGGTGCAAGGTCGCCATCCATACTGAATACGCTGTCGGTAGTAATCAAACAACGCCGATATTTAGCTCGATGATCCTGCAATTTAGCAGTGAGGTCAGCTAAATTTAGATGTTGATAATCGATCGCGGTTGCTCCACTGAGTACCCCTCCTTTTTTTAAACAGGAGTGATTATATTCATCACCTAAAATCAAATCCCTCTGTCCTACAATTGCCGAAATTGTCCCCAAATTTGCTAAATAACCAGAGCTAAAGACTAAAGCTGCTTCTGTATTTTTCAGATCGGCGATCGCTGTTTCTAATTCTTCATGTAGGGCAAGATGCCCCGTTACCAAGCGTGATCCCGTTGCGCCAGTGCCGTAGATTTCCGTTGCGCTAATGGCAGCCTCAATCAAACGGCGATCGCCTGCTAGTCCTAGATAGTTATTGCTGGCAAACATCAGCATTTCGCGCCCATCAATGGTGGCGATTGTTCCTGCCTTGCTGGTGATAGTCTGCGTAGAACGATACCAATTAGCTTTGTGAATGGAGTCTAAGGAGCGATCGAGCCAGTCATAGGGAGTAGATATAGGTTCAGTCTTCACACTTCTTTACAAATCAGTTTAAAATCTTTATAGGATAAATAGGTGTATGTGCCGTTTATCCTATCGCTATTATCCATCTAGGTTTAAAAAATGACTGTTGCATATCCTCGTAAATTTCGCGGTCAACTCAGCGCCGAAGATATCCTTGATAATGTTGTGCGTCAGCGTGAAATCCACATGAAGACGCTAAATCGCTATCGCTTTAGCGAACAACGTAGCTGCAAAGACTTGACTGGACTAATTGAATTCCTCGATGGCAAGCCTCGTGATTTAATTCAAGACCTTTCTCATCACGTATCTGATGAAGCCCGTCATGCTGCATGGTTGACTGATTTACTCTACGATCTAGGTGAGGAGATCGGTACACCCGATGGAACTTTGTATATTGATGAATTTTCGCGTTTGAGCAAATATCCAATTTCCGATCCCGAAGACTTCGTGATCGATGCCTTGGCTGGAATCAATGTTGCGGAAAAGCGTGGTTGTGAATATTTTGCCGCGCATATTCGTTCTCTAAAGAAGGCGGAACAGACTCCCGAAAATGTCAAAATCCGTGAAACCATTGAGAAAATCCTGCCTGAAGAGGCAGCCCATGTGCGTTGGGGCAATCGCAAGCTTGCTGAGATTAGCAAAAAGAGTGAGGCTCACCACGCTAAAGTCGAGGCGGCTAAACGCAAATATGTAGCGATCGAGCAAGCTGCCTTTGAATCAGAAATGGATGTTCTCGCTGGTGCAGAAGTTCGTCGTCTTGAGAATTTGTTAAAAATTGCAGATACCCTTCCTCTATGGGAACGCCCTCAATATCTGCTCGATCAACTACCTGAGACATTGTTCTCTGCTGAATTGCAAAAGACTAGAATCGATCTCTTTAAGAAAGCATGGGAAAAAGATCCTTCTGCTTTTGTTGAGAAGTTCATTCCTATGTTCTTTAATAGCAATCTTAAAGATGCTGCTAATAAGGCTAAAACCTATTAATCTCCAAATACGATAACGCCATTTGCTATAGAGCAGTTTCTTGATATGAGAGACAGTGCTTTGTGCTGTCTCTCACTTATATGCACTAATTCTTTGTAGTCGATTACGAATACGGTTAGCCAGATCGATACCTGAGATCGGCTTACATAAATAGTCGTCAGCACCGACACTAAAAGCTAGGTTTTGCGTATGCCGATCGCTTACAGCGCTTAAAAACAAAACTGGTAAACGTTGCCATTGAGGGTAGCTACGGAGAGCCTGACAAATTTCTATTCCATCAAAGGGGGGGATGTTCACATCTAAGACTAAAACATCTGGTAATACGGCTTCTAAAACTGACCAAAACTCCTGTGGATCGTCTAGGGTCGTAACTTTAAATTCCCAAGGTGCAAGTAGCTCTGGTAGCGATCGCAAATAGTCAATATCATCATCAACAACCATTAATTTAATTGCGGCTTGAGGTTGCTTGATGGTGAATGAGAGCGATGAGTTAGCGACGATTGGGGTTAACGGGAAATCTACGCCAGATAAGTCAGGTAAATTAGAAATCTGTGATGTTTTTGCTGATTCTAAATCTGGACTCTTATCTGGTGCTTTGAGGTAATAGCCTCGCCCATGCACGGTAGCAACAAAATCTGAGGGAGCGCCTGCTTGGACTAACTTGTGACGCAAGCGACGAATATGTGATCGCACGGTTGCCTCAGAAGGAAAATCATCGGAAGACCAAAGGCGATCGAGAATTTCGTCAGCACTGAGTAAGTGTTGGCTATCGCGTAGCAAAAGTTCTAATAATTCATATTCTTTATTGGTTAGTGTTAGCGGCTGACTATTATAGGAAACTTCGCAGGTACTAGGATTGAGTAGTAAATCTCCCCAAACTAACAAAGGGAACGAACTGGCATTGCTCCTTCTCAATAAAGCGCGAACTCTTGCAATTAATTCTGACATATCAAAGGGTTTGACTACACAATCATCTGCGCCTGCATCTAGTCCATTTATCTTGACTTTACTACTATTTTCGGTGATGAGCAGAATGGGCATCATATAGCCTTCTACTCGAAAGCGATGGCAGAGATTAATTCCATTTAAACTTTGTGATGTAATATCGAAGATAAACAGGTCATATTCAAAGGTTGAACCATAGCTCCAAGCTGTTTCACTATCTTTGACTACATCAACGATGTAATGATGTGCGGTGAGATGTTTAGTTAAATTAGCGATTAAGATTTCATCTTCTTCTATGAGTAATATCTTCATATACAGCCTTGAGGCTTTAAGTAGTACAAAGAAATTTTTGAAAATGTGTCGGAGCCACACTTTCAAAAATTTCTTTGGAGTTTAATTTAGCGCAAAGCGCTGCAATCTACTGAGGTGTTAATAAGATAATTTGTTGCTGCTGGAGCGATCGTACATCTTCTAAAGTAGCCTCAACGGACTCTAGTATCTGTGCGACAGTTTGACCTTTATTTTGATTGTCATCAGTTGCTAACAGGAACTTCCAAGCAGAATCGCTGATTTTAACAAGCTGATAGTTGTAATCAAAGAAATGTAAACTATCGCGCCAGCCATAAATACAGGGGCTTGGTTCAGGAATGGCCCTGAGTAATTCCGCATCAACTTGCCAAGTCTTCTTCTCAAGTGGTGGACGGGCTAAGAAGAACTCATAATGGGAAATTGTGTGCGGATCGAGAACTTCGATGAGGCGATAGCGTTGGCGCTCGGTGAGATGTTGCGATCGCTCAATTAAGTCAGGGGCTTTGCCGATCAAGCGATTTAAATCCCATACTTGTGGATTGGAGAAGCCGAGAAATTCTAAACCTGAAGCATCAATTAATTCAAAGAGCGTATTCACATTGTAATTAAGCTCTTGGGGATGCACATACATATCCGCAAAACAGGCATCCTGCTGATTTTCTGCTGCCCATCGTTCAGTTTCACGACGACGGAGTGCATTAGTTTCAGGTAGGTTTGCAAATATTTCTCTACCGATTTTCACGCCATCGACATAATCGCCACGCTTATCACCTTGCAATAAAGTGATCGCTTCCTGCATCAAGCGAATTTCCCAACGACCTAGTTCGCCATACACAAAAATATGCAGCAATCCTCCGGGGGCAAGCTTATTTGCTAATGCTTGTATGCCACGGATGGGATCGGCGGTATGGTGGAGAACACCTACGGAATTGATTAGATCGAATTCTCCTTCCAATTGGTCTGCATCAAATAGACTGAGGTGATGGAATTCTGCTCTGGTTGCGCCTGACCTTTTACAGCGTTCTTTGGCAACAGCGAGGGTTCCTTCACTGAGATCAATACCGACAACATGGGCTTCGGGATTGAGATGGACAAGATATTCGGTGCTTACGCCTGAGCCACAGCCCGCATCGAGAACGCGAATATCATTTTTAGTAGGTTTTTGTCCAGTACAGAAGTTATAGGCAGCTTGCCAGTTCCAGCGCCAGTTATATCCGGGAGGTGGCTCATCTAGGAGGGGTTCTGGTGGGAAGGGGTAGGTGTTGTAGAGTTTGGCAACGGCTTCGCTGACTTTGGGATCGGACATGGGTAATTTTAAAATTATTTTGGTATTTTAGGAATATAAACCACAAAGGCACGGAGACACAAAGGGATTATGAGAGAGGCGATTTCGGAGGGGGTGAATCAGGTAGCTAAGGAGATTGTGGATTCAGCTTTTCGGGTGCATTCTACGTTAGGAGCTGGGTTGTTGGAAAGTGTTTATGAAATTTGTTTGGAACATGAGCTAAGGAAAAGGGGGATAAGGGTGGAGCGACAAGTACCGATTCCTGTAATTTATGACGGCATAAGGCTTGAAGCTGGATTTCGTCTAGATCTCTTAGTGAATAACTGCGTCATCGTCGAACTCAAAGCCGTAGAATATGTCTTGCCAGTACATACTGCCCAACTCATGACCTACCTCAAACTCACCAAACACCGCCTCGGACTCCTAATCAACTTCAATGTCCCCCTCATCAAAGACGGCATCAAACGCATCGCCCTCTAAACCTTAGTGTCTTAGTGCCTCTGTGGTTCCCTCCCCCCAACAAAAATAAAATTTAAGGAAATTCAAAATGGCTCCCGTTCGTCTATGTGGTGTTACCAAAAAATTTGCAGAAAACACCGTTCTTCGAGAAATTGATCTAGAAGTAGCCGATCGCGAATTTCTGGTCTTGGTAGGTCCCTCAGGATGCGGCAAAAGTACATTATTGCGGTTAATAGCTGGCTTAGAGGAAGTAACCGACGGCTCCATATATCTGGGCGATCGCCAAATTAATCACCTACCACCCAAAGTCCGCGATATTGCGATGGTATTTCAAAGCTATGCGCTTTATCCCCACATGACCGTCTATAACAATATTGCCTTTGGTTTAAGACGGCAGCGATCGCGCAATTTGTACCCCCTCGCTTGGCTATCGCCCAGCAGCAAAAAACAAAAATCCGAAATCGATCAGAGAGTACAACAGGTTGCGGAATCTCTACAAATTTCCCATTTACTAAGCCGCAAACCCAAGGAACTATCGGGCGGACAAAAACAACGGGTTGCCCTCGGGCGAGCGATCGCCCGCAATCCTCAGGTCTTTTTGATGGATGAGCCGCTATCAAATCTCGATGCTCAGTTACGCAGTGATACGCGATCGCAAATTGTGCAGTTACAAAAGCAATTACAAGTAACAACGATCTATGTGACCCATGACCAAGTGGAAGCAATGACGATGGGCGATCGTATTGTGGTGTTAAACAAAGGTGACATTCAGCAAGTGGATACGCCTTTAAATATCTATCGCCAACCTGCCAATGTTTTTGTGGCTGGCTTTATGGGTTCACCACCGATGAATTTTCTGCCAGTACAGGTCGATAGTAATGGCAGCCTACATGGTGAGAGTTTGCATCAGCCTATTTTCATTAATGAATTATCAATTAATCAAATTGGGCGCGATCGTGCTTTTACCCTCGGCTTCCGTCCCGAAGATTTACAACCCACAACTGCTGAAAATGCCCATTTAGAAGGCACTGTCGAACTAGTCGAAGCGCTAGGCTCGGAAACCATTGTGTTATTAAAACTCGCTAATAGTGAAATCAGAGCAAGGGTTTCCGCCGATACTAGTTTGGAATATCATTGGCAAATTGGCGATCGCAGTTTTTGGCGATTTGAACTGCATAAGCTCTATGCCTTTGATGCTGATTCAGGTGTTACTTTGCATCATCCCTATAGCAAGGTGTAGCGATCTCTTGACTGGGCGATCACAAAATACGTCAGTTTACATTTGTTGCTTAACCAAAACCATTACCCGATTCACCGCATCTTGTAAGAAAGCCTTGAGAAACTCATCACGGCGATTTAATTGGAACTGACGCTGTACCACTTCCGCAATACCACCATCCCCCCAATCGCGATCGCGACTAAAATATTCGATAAAGCTCTTGCCAGCAATACGGGTGAGATAAGCTGCCGTTACTGATTGAATTGTTGCTTTGAGAACTAAGCCTACTAAGGTTACCGAAATAGCAGTAGTCACGATCTGCACTACACCTTTGACAATGCCGAGACTGACTAAAGTACGAGTGAGGGAATTCGCTAATTCCTTACCGCGATCGATATTGATCTCACAACCGTAAACTCTGCCAATTTCCACAACCATTTGGGCATTGATCGCCGCAGTAGCCAAGAGATCGACTACGGGCAAAGGTGTCGCAAAGACCACACCGACTACTAACCATTGGAACTTCTCAACCACCTTTTCCGCTTCCGCTTGTTGCTGTTGAGAGAGAACTTCGCGAGTCTCTTCCGTTAGCCTTTGCGATCGCAATAACACATTATCCGCCACCAGTTCATCGCCTTCATAGCTGAGAATATCGAGAATCCGCGCTAGCAATGGCTGGATTTTGGGCTTAGGGGTGACGACTTCGCCATTGTCGAGGGTAATTGGACTTGGGCTAGCGGCGATCGCTACCACATCTTCAGGTGCGATAAAACTCAAAACCCGCGATCGCAAACTGGTGTGAATCATTTCGCGATCGCTTTTGGTAAGGCGATCGATTTTATTGAAAGCGAGAATCGTGCGCTTACCAATTTCCGTAAGCGCTTTTAGGACTTCAAATTCTGAACGCCGCAAATCATCGTCAACTACAAATACGATCAAATCTGCCTCAGTCGCAATTTTTCGCGATTCCTGTTCACGATCGCTACCCAAGGCACTTGCCTCTAAAATTCCGGGGCAATCGGTAAATTGAATCGGTACTTCCAGATTTTGAAACTGCACGGGAGCATAGACTTTGCCTAATTGCGTAGTTCCCATCGTTGCGCCGACTTCCCCTTTACTGGCAATATCTTGCAGTGACAAATCTAGCAAGCCATTAACGAGGGAAGTTTTACCTGCGGAGCCGACACCGAATACGACAACGCGCAATTCTTGACGAATGAAGTTCTGTTTTAACTGTTCGGTCTGCTCAGCTAGTGATCGCCGCATCACCTCATCTTGGATCTGCTCAACTTGGCGCTCTAGGGCTTCGAGACTGTCTTGAGCCGCCTCAATTTTGTCGGTGGGCGCGTCAGGAATGGGGCGTGGTGGCGTTGGTTCCGATTGGAAGAGATTGATATAGCGCCAAGTTACAAAAAATAAGCCTGCTAATACACCCATCACCAACAGCACCACAAAGCCGCCCAAAATTGGCGATGATTTGGCGACGAGTTGATAGATTTGGATAATGCGATCGAGTAAGGGAACAACAAAGGAAATTACTAGACCAAAACAGCCTAAAACAATTAGCGATCGCAACCAAGGGAACTTTCTTCTCATAGCTTCTAGGGCTTAGGGCTGATTCTTGACAATGGATTTTGGTGTACGACGCTTACCCCACCATCTTGACACCAGTTTCTCAGATTCCGTCCAGAGGACTAGGAGCATACTAAATCCAAAGCATAAGCCCAATTCTGACGCTGTGAGCGCATCAGTGCCGAAGAATTGCCGTAATGTTGGCACATAGAGCAATGACAGTTGCAGAATTGTGGTGAATATGACGGACACTAACAGATAGGGATTGGAAATAGGATTTAATTCAATCAGTAATTTGGAATCAGAACGACAGGAAAGGGCATGACCCATTTGCGCGATACAGAGCGTCGTAAAGGTAATCGTCTTCCAATGCTCATGCCATGAGAGATTGCCAGAGTTATAGGCGATTTCCATTAAGGCGATCGTCTGCAATCCAAAAACCACACCAATTCGCAGAATATACCAACCTAAACCCCTTGCAAAAATATTCTCTTGAGGATTAAAGGGAGGTCGCTCCATCACATCGGCTTCAGCGGGTTCCACGGCAAGGGCAAGGGCTGGCACACCATCGGTAACGAGATTCATCCATAATATTTGTAGTGGAGTCAAAGGCACTGCGCCAAAGCCTAGAAATGGCGTAGAAGCGATCGCAATCACTTCACCGACATTACTACCGAGAATATATTTAATGAAGCGGCGAATATTGGCGTAAACTGTTCGCCCCTCCTCCGTTGCTGCCACAATCGTCGCATAGTTATCATCGAGCAGAATCATATCGCTCGCTTCCTTAGATACATCCGTTCCCGTAATTCCCATCGCAATGCCAATATTCGCCTGTTTCAATGCAGGAGCATCATTTACCCCATCCCCTGTCATTGCCACGATTTCGCCTCCGCGTTGCAATGCTTGGACAATGCGTAATTTATGCTCAGGTGAGACTCTGGCATAGACAGCAGTTTGTCGCGCAATTTCCGTTAACTCATCATCATCCATTAATTCAATTTCTTGCCCCGTCAATACCTTATCGTTTTCAGGAGAGAAGATATTCAAATCACGGGCGATCGCTTGAGCCGTCAGTTGATGATCGCCTGTAATCATGATCGTGTGAATCCCTGCATGGCGGCTCACCTGCACCGCAACTGCTGCTTCTGACCGTAGTGCGTCACGGATGCCCACTAGTCCCAGCCATACCAGTTTGTTTTCAATATGATTAAGTTCTGATTCCGTTGGCAGATGATCTAAAGGCAAATAGGCAAAACCTAAGACGCGCATTCCCTTCGTGGCAAGGAGTGTATTTTGGATATTGATCGCTGATCTTTGGGAAATTGTAATGGAGCTAATTTGCTTTTCGAGTTGAATGCGATCGCATCGCTCTAGAATCAATTCAGGAGACCCTTTACAAAATAAGAAATAGGGAGCATCGGGCAATAAACTAGCGATCGTTCGCATCGATTCGGGCGCATCTTCAGCATCCATACTCTGAATCGCCGCGATCGCACTCATTAACTTGCGCTCAGAGGTAAAAGGAATTTCCGCAACCCTTGTAAAATAGCTCGTAAATTGGGCTTGCCAAAGATTGCTTTTACCTGCCAGAGTCAATAAGGCTCCTTCCGTCGGATCACCGATGATTTTCCATTGAGAAGTGTTAACGGGCAAGGGGCTTAAGCCCTTTGTTCCTTGATTGTTAGAACCAGTTTTCTGCAAATAGGCATCATTACAAATCGCACTTGCAGCTAGCAGAAGTTGTATTTCAGGACATTGATAAACATTCAAATCACTGGCGAGCATATCTCCTGCTAAACGGGAAATCGCAAATTCGCCAATGGGTTCATAACCTGTGCCATTAATTTGTGCTGCATAATTCGCGGTAAAGAGGCTTTCGGCAACCATTTTATTTTGGGTGAGAGTTCCCGTTTTATCGGAACAAATGGTTGTAACGGAACCGAGGGTTTCCACCGCAGGTAATTTGCGAATGAGCGCATTGCGCTTCACCATTCTCTGCGTTCCTAGGGCAAGCGTCACGGTAATTACCGCAGGCAAACCTTCGGGAACTGCGGCTACTGCCATACTGAGGGAAGTATTGAGTAACTTCACAAAGTCCCCATTTCTCCATAGTCCCACCACAATTACCAGAGCTACTAGCACTAAGGAGGCGATTACCAGCGCCTTCGATAGTTCCGTCATTCGCTTCTGTAATGGAGTTTCTTCCAATTCCACATCTTGCAGCAGATTGGCAATCTTTCCTAATTCCGTCTGCATCCCCGTAGCCGTAACTACCATCATCCCCCGCCCCTGCAACACCTCAGTTCCCTGAAAGACCATATTGCGCCGATCGCCTAAGGACTCATCCTCTCCAAATACTTGATCGGCAATCTTTGTAACTCCCTGCGATTCGCCTGTGAGCGCCCCTTCCCGCACCTTTAGCTTTGCCGCCTCCAGTAAGCGCCCATCCGCCGCAATCTGCATCCCCGCATCCACAAATACAATGTCGCCAACCACCAATTCTGCCGACAGAATTTCCGCAACTTTGCCTTCGCGCAATACCCGCACATTGGGAGCCGCCATCCGTTTCAAAGCTGCCAATGCTTGCTCGGCGCGACTTTCCTGTACATAGCCTAAAATCCCATTGAGAATGACGATCGCAGCGATCGCTACGGCATCTTTTGGGAAACTACCCACCCGCAAGTCCAATACTGCTGACACCACGGCTACGCCCATCAGCATCAACAGCATGATATTCGTAAACTGATCGACAAAAATACTCAGCTTGGTACGTCCTGCTTTGCCAGTCAATTCATTACGCCCGTAGACCGCACGGCGATCGCTAATTTGCCAAGACTCTAGCCCTAGCTCTGGATTAACATCCAAAGACGCGATCGCTTCTTCAGCAGTCAGTGCGTGCCAAACTTGGTTGGTTGGTATATTTGTTGCCATTTGGGTTGTCAACGCTCTTAGTTCTGAAGTCTCTGTTTAAGCCTATCAGAGTCTATGCTATCTCGAAGCTAAGATGTATTGCGACTGATGAGCGCGATCGCAGTCCCCAAGAGATTTTTTGAAAAGCTTGCTTCGCAAGCTTTTCAAAAAATCTCTTGGATTGGGTTTGAACGCAAAGCGTTATAAAGTTTGCCATACAGCAATTCTCGATCAACCAAACCAAGAAATATTTTGAAAACGTTGCGAAGCAACGTTTTCAAAATATTTCTGGTTTGGTTTTGAGTGCAAAACCCTTGTAATATCAAGAACGCTTACCTGCCGTAAATCCATACCACTCCCCGACAATGGGATAATATTCATAAACATCAGAGCCAAAGTGGTAGTTCCCATCGGGGTTAGGCTGATAGGCAAATCCATAAAAGTCAGAGATATCAATAAAGCGAAAGTTCCCAGTACTAAAATAGATACCACCACGGCGATCACGATCGCATTCTATGACGCGATACAAGCCTAACTGTTGTTTAACTGGTTTGCTATTACAGATAGAGTTGAGCTTATCTGCGTTAGCAATAACTTCCTCAAATGCGGGGCGTGATATCGAAAAAGCAATGGTTTGGGGCAGATTTGTTTTCAATAAAACTACAGTTAGACCTAAAGTTATCACGGCAGTAATTACTAAAGTTTGAGTTGCAGGGAAAAATTTGATTTTCTTCAAGATTTGCATCCCAACTACAGTGATCACGACAAATGTAATTGCAATCGGGATTCCATAAATATAGACAATCACAATCAGAAAAAAGCGTAGGTCAGCAAGCTCGCCCGGAAAGCAACTAATCCACAGTATTCCCAGACAAATTAGTTGCAAAAGCAACAACAGTATAAATAAGAAGCGATTAGCCATTATTTCGTTATTATTCTTTCAGTACAAGCTTTTATTTTAAAGATGTTAGCGAATAGACTTACCTTCAATCGAAAATACTTCCTTTTAACAATTCTTCTCTTTGTAATAGAAGTCTGTATTGCAATTTGGGTTGACGATCGCTTGATTCGTCCTTTGGTTGGAGACGTTCTGGTTGTCATTCTCATCTATTGTTTTATTAGATCTTTTTGGCAAGCCCCAGTCAAAGCCGTAGCGCTATCAGTTTTTATCTTTGCTTGTGCGATCGAAGGCTTGCAGTATCTAAATCTTATTGACAAGCTAGGATTGCGTCAGTACAGGCTCTTAGTAATTGTTTTAGGCTCCACCTTTGATTGGGCGGATATTATTGCCTATGCTCTTGGCACAGCAATCATTCTTATTACAGAAAATAGAATTAATCATAAGTGAATCGAGAGTGAATCGAGTGCTGCCTACCCTGTGGCGGCACTCAATTCTCTATCTAATTTTCTCTAGTTCCCTTAGCCGACTTGCTGCTAAACGATCGCGACATTGCTTTGCCCTCTGAGGTGTCTCCGTAAACTGTAAAGCCTCAAATCGACATTGCAGAGATTGATAACGTAGCCATTGAATCTGCCCAGCCGAATTTTTGAGATTATCTTGATTGAGAACTTTGGCAAGACGCTGAGATGTTTCATCGGGAGAAAGTTGCGAATTACTTTTGCCTAGCAAATCAGCAATGCGATCATTCGTTACCCTAGCTAGACAACTGTGGTAAAGCAATGGATAAATGGAACCTGTACGGAATGGTTTGCTCAAATCTAGGCAGTGTTTCTCGCGATAGGAATTCCAATTTGTTTCGATCGCTTTCAGTTGGATCTGCTTGGCTGAAGTTAGTTGCGTCTTGATATCTTCATAAACTAGCGATCGCAAAAAATCAGCGGTTTTTGCCCAGCGCACAGCACAGAAATTAAGCGCAATCTGGGTTTGCTCATGGCAAGCGGGTGGTGCAACGCCATAGTTTTGAGATTGAGCAATGGTTTGCGAGCCAGCAGGCGCGATCGCCATACAAGACAGTCCCAAGGCGACTGGAAGAGACTTGAAAATCTTTTGCATGATTACCTCGACATCGATTCTTCATGCTACGTCAAAAAATAATGCGATCGCAATTTAAGGTTAAAGTGTAGTAAACCTGGCATTTTACAACTTACAACTTTTATCAATTCTGCTCTGCTATGTCCTACGATACTCCTCGCATTGCCAAAGTCCATCGCAAAACTGGTGAAACCGATGTCACCGTGTCGCTCAATCTTGATGGCACGGGCAAAGGCAATATCAATACTGGTATTCCCTTTCTCGATCATATGCTGCATCAAATTTGCTCCCACGGCTTGATCGATCTTGATGTCCAAGCTACAGGCGACTTACATATTGATGACCATCACACCAATGAGGATGTGGGGATTGTATTAGGACAAGCGCTCGGACAAGCACTAGGCGATCGCAAGGGCATTAATCGCTTTGGACATTTTGTGGCTCCCCTTGATGAGTCTCTGGTGCAGGTTGCCCTTGATTTTTCGGGTCGTCCCTATCTCGTCTATGGCTTAGTGATTCCCAATCAACGTGTGGGGACTTACGACACCGAGCTAGTGAAAGAATTTTTTCAAGCCGTAGTCAATCATGCTCAAATGACCTTACATATTCGCCTTTTAGAAAGCGGCAACTCCCACCACATCATCGAAGCTGCTTTTAAAGCTTTTGCCCGTGCGATGAAAGTGGCGATCGAAGTCGATCCACGTCGCGCCAGTGTGATTCCTAGCTCTAAAGGCGTTTTATAAGTCTACTTTTAAGGGGCAACTCGTGAGTTGCCCCTTGTATTTAAGATTTGAATTAAGTTTGATCTTTTGATAACTGCAAAGTAACTATAAATGTAATTGCTCAACCTATAGCAAACAAGGATTTGACGGGGTTCAAAGCGATGAGAATGGACTCAAAAGCAGAAAAGCCTTGTCTTCTTCCAGTATTGACAATGGAACGAACAGCCGCAAATAAATCACGCCCCCAATCAGAGCGAAACCCATTCGTAACTTTTCTAAAAATGACGCTCCAACGCAAAGATTGTTCGCTAGAGTTATTAGTCGGTGGAATGGTGGGGTCATCCAAAAACAGGAATAAGTTTTCTCGTAACTCCAGATATCGCTTCTGTAATCTCAGTCCATCTTCTTGAGTCGGTAACAGAGCCAGAATACTGTCAAGGTCTCGATACAATTGACATCGATATTGATAACTACTGGAGTTTAGACTAAGTTGATTAAGACAAGAAAAAAAGAGCAGGAAAAAGAAACCCAGAAAATGGAGAACTGAGCAAATCCAAGAGAATGCAAAGGAGAATATTCAGGACTAGGAATTAGGGTTGTCTTTGTTGTCCTTTTTTGGACGAGAAGCCCGTTTTTTGATGATGGGAAACCGAAGATGAAGAGAACGCTTACGTCCAGATTTCCAACCAAGAGACTTACCGCGAGGTTTCGGAGCACAAGCAGGAGAGCCAATCCTGACTAAAAGTGACGCAAAGCCCTGAGCAACCCGACCAAAGGTGAGATTAGTTTGAGGTTTCTGCCAAGGTAAAGGAGTATCAATAACCAGTTGACGTGCTAGCCACAATTGCCAAGAGAGCAATTGCCTCAGGTCACTCCATCTCAAAGCTTGCTGAGGAGTCAACAAAAGGGGCAGAGTCCAATGTAATCTTTGTTTAGCAAAACGGTTCCAATGGTCGATAGCAAAACGGCGTAAGTACAAACGCCAAAGTTGAGACAAAGTCGGCATCTGTTCACCCACCCAAGCTAACCACAAACTAGAGCAATGGGGATGGGTGACTCGAATAACGTGGAAATGTCGTTGGGCTGCTTTTTTAAAGTGTAAATTAGACCATTGTTGGATTAGCACCTGTCCGACCGTTTCATCCTCTAGGGTAAAAGTTGATTGGGCTTCTCCCCAACTATCAGCATTAGCAAGTTGGAATTTATCACCATGCTTGCGGGGACGACCACAGCCACTATATGCCTCAGGAGATTTGTACAAGCATCGATTCGGGCGTAGACGCAGTAGTAAGTCTGCTGGGATATCCTCAGTCAAATTTATAAATGCGGCACTGCCATATTCGCTGTCATAGGTGGCGATCGGTCTTACCGACAAATCGCGACATACTTGCCTCAGTTGGAAAGCACCTCTTTGGGCTGCTGTCTCAAAACTACTGATTCGCTCGTGACATAAAGGGATTGCCCAACTCCCTGACATGAGCATTGATGTAAGAATCATTAGTCACAGTAATCAACTCATGAGTAACAGCATTAAGTGCACCGAGGACATTAAAACGCTGCCTTCCAGCCCCAGATTTGACAAACAAGCGTTCAAAACACCACAAAAAGCCTAAATAAGCACCGAGGACAAAATGTGCCGCATCGACAAAGAAAACGGCTCTTTGTCCAGATTTAGCTTTCTCTAAGCGTGGTTCTAGTTTTTTTGAGAAATTCCTCTTGTGCTGCTGGGTCAACCTTAGCAGGTATTAGACCCACTCGGCGACAACTCATTCCCATCGATTTCAGGAAATGACGCACCTGTTCTCGACTTCGGACAATCCCTAACTTGGATTACCTGACTCAATTGCCTCTATGGGCTGGTTTACAAACTATTGCCTTAGTTCAGAGTGAACGCAGAATCAATGGGAAAGTCTCCACTGAAAATCGCTACTACATTTCTAGCTTGCCTTCCAATGCAACCGTTATTGCAGAGGCTGTTCGTACTCATTGGTCGATTGAAAATTCATTGCATTGGGTTTTAGATGTCTCTTTTCACGAAGATGCTTCCCGTATTCGCAAAGATAATTCTCCTGAAAATATGGCGATGCTGCGTCACTTTGCTCTTAATCTCTTAAGTTGCGATAAGTCTTCTAAGTCCAGTATGGGGTATGTGGATTTCTCCGAATGAAGGTGCGAAATTCTGGTTGTCAGTACTCACCGAAATTCATAACCGTGGGGTCAAAGATATTTTGATTGCCTGTGTCGATGGCTTGACTGGTTTCCCTAATGCCATTGAGACTGTGTTTCCTAAAACTCAGGTGCAGTTATGCATTGTCCACATGGTCAGAAACTCGGTCGCTTTTGTACCTTGGCAACAGCGTAAGCAAGTTTGTGCTGACCTCAAGGCTATTTATAGCTCTGCAACGGAGTCGGAGGCGGAGTTTAACCTTGAGTTGTTTGCTGAAAAGTGGGACAAGCAATATCCATCAATCTCCAAGTCTTGGCGTAGTCATTGGGCGAACATTATCCCCTTCTTTACTTTCCCCCCTGAGATTCGTAGGGCGATTTATACCACCAAGGCACTTGAATCGATGAATAGTAGCTTGCGGAAGGTGATTAAATCTCAACAGATTTTTCCGACCGATGAAGCGGCTTTCAAGCTGGTTTATCTTGCCATGCGGAATATTTCCAAGAAATGGACGATGCCGATTCGCGATTGGAAGCCTGCACTTAATCGCTTTGCCATCCTCTTTGAGGATCGTCTCCATATCTAGCTTCTAGACTTTACACATTTTACTTGACAGTCTCCCTCACCGACAAACTCTCGGTCTGCACTCAAAAAGTCGATTTTGCGGTCTCCAAATATTTCCAGAAATCGATTACACAATTCACAGCGCTCACGGGTGTTTGAGTTACCTTTTTTGTCCAGCATCATCCATACCAACGGGAATGCAATACCGTAATGCACTATTCCCAATGTCAGCACATTAAACACGGTTTTACCGAATTCCCAATCGGTGCGGTCGATAGAAATTACCCAAGGTTCGGGGATTTGCATGACTTTGACTACCATGAGTGCGATGTTTTCATAGTCCACTTCAAAGTCTCGAAAAAATCTCTGTAACCTCTTATAGTGTGATTCGACTTTGGCATAACCACTAAATCCTGTGGCAATTTCAGCTAGGTTTACTGTCTTTACTCGCATTAGCGCGATCAAGAACATGCACACAAAGGCTAGTCTTGCTCTATTCCATTGCAGATGTTGCTGCAACTTTTCTCGGAATAGGTTAATCTCTGGCTAGTCTTGCTCTATTCCATTGCAGATGTTGCTGCAACTTTTCTCGGAATAGGTTAACTGAGAACTTGCACCATTCTGGAAAGGGGTTGCAAAGAGAGTAAAGATGTGAAAAAAAGGGCGTAGTAGTAAATTAAATAACGATTATGGAAAGCATCGTTAAGCACGCCCAAGGTTTAGTGTATAGCCTAATTTGTCTGATGCCAAGTGTGTATCAAAAAGCAAGTCTGAATGCAATATTAGGGCTATTTCTGGAAGCGCAAGGGCATCCCTATCCAGAACATACACAGGTAAAATCAGCGAGTGCATTAAGCCGATTTCTCAATCACTATAACTGGTCAACAAGAGGACTAATTCGAGCAACAAGGCTGTCAATTTTGGGGCAAATCGCCAAGCATCGCCCATCGAAGAGAGTGCCATTAAAGATACTGATAGACCTGACCACCTTAGAAAAAAGCGGCAAGTTTTTACATTTGAGCAATCCCACCCCAAACGAACCAGACCCATGGGTGAGAATCCTCAACGGAAAGCGAGGACTACATCTGGTTGTACTGTATCTGGTCTATGGAGAGTGGCGCGTACCATGGAGTTTTAGAGTATGGCGCGGCAAAGGATACTCCAGTCCCTCTGACTTAGCTTGTAAGTTATTGGGGACAGTACCCAAGCAACTAACCCAAGGCAAGACTGTGATTGTCCTTGCTGATACTGAGTTTAGTACGGTGAAGTTTTTCAATGCTGTCCGCGCCAAGTCTTGGCGCATCGTTGTCGGTGTCCGCAACAATCGTAAACTTCAAGATGGACGTACCGTCAAACAACTTTATCCCCATGGCAAACGTGGACAACTAATTTTACTGGAAGGGCTAAGTACGCCTTTGACGATCTCTTGGTTCTGGCTCAAAAGAGCCGATAGTAAACGGGAGTTACGCTTTGTGGTCTCTTCTCATCCTTATTCTGGCGCTTATCTGGTGATGTTAGGTCGTAAGCGTTGGGCGATTGAGGGATTCTTCAAAACCATCAAACATCGCTTTGGTTTGCATTGTTTTGGGCAATCTACAAAACTTGGCGTTTATCGTTGGCTTATCCTCTCTCTGCTTTCTTATCTTTTGGCTCATTGGATTGATCAATGGTCGTTTCCTCCCATCTTGGACTGGAAAGCTACCTGTGATTTAACCCTTTCTGTTTTATTCCCTTCTGTCCTTTGGTTGAAACTTCTCAGGTATCTTCAAATTAGTGCCGATATTGCTGCTCGTCATGGCTTTGAAATTATTCTCAAACCCATTCCCACTTGACTCTTTCACGAATGCTGCAAGATCTCAGTTAATCTCTTTCATAGGGGTTTTATTTACGATGTGGTTATCTTTTATAAAACCCCTCCCTGCCTACTTTTGCAACGTTAAAAGCTTATGAAGCTTTACAAGTTAAAGAGCTATGGTGCTACAGCGATCGCCAATTATTGATTTACATTTTGCAAGGTGATCGCTACATCGCCACTGCAATGAGTCCCATCTTCCCAAATCTAAAAATTACCGAAGCAATTCCCCAGTTTGTCGCGATCGCTCTTCACCAAGGTCGAAATGTCGCCATGAGAGCTTGTCGGCAATGGTTACAAGATGTGGTTTAAGAAAACCATACTCAATCTAATAGCCACGCAAATAAGTCTTTGTCTGTAAGTTGTAAGCCATTAGCAAAATCTGGAACGGGAAGAATTGCCTCTGGTTCTTCAAAAACTTCGATTTCTTGTTTTTGCTGATAGACAAATACCGTTTTTTCATCTGGATCGATTAGCCAACCCATTTGTGTGCCGTGCTTTAGGCAATGCAGAATATTTTTGGTTACTTTGGTTTGACTTTGATCGGGTGAGAGGATTTCTATTGTCCAATCGGGTGCGATCGCAAAAGTATTAGAGACCTCACCATTAGCTTCACGGGGAATTCTCTCCCATTTGAAAACAGTAATATCGGGCACTGTTGAACGACCACCAAAGGTACAACGCAATTCAGGATAAGCACGACCAATCCGATGCGGTTTCAAGATCCGATTAATCTCTGGGACAAGTTCGCCTTGCAATGTACTTTTCATGTTTAAGTACCCTAGTTTCTCTAAGAGATGGTTTGCTATGCGAACCGTCTCTTATTTTTCTGTTTTTGCTGAAGCGATCGCCTCAATTAGAGCTTTAGTTTCGGCTGCTCCTTCCGACTTTTTGAATTGCCAAGGATAGGGGATTTTGCCACTTAGCAACATCCGAATACCGACGGGAAAAATACCCAGCAATGCTTTTAAATCTTTGAAATCGTCACTGACTAGTCGTACCGCAAATTTACTTTCATCGATCCAACCATCTTCTTTGACTAAATCGAGCAGAGTATGACGATGACGCTGTGGCATAGATTCTGGCAAATCACGATTAGCGAGAATCTCATGCTTGATTTGGGAAATCCGATCTAGGGGTTGCACTTCTACTGGACAAACTTCATTGCAGTTATAGCAGCGCGTGCAGTCCCAAACAAAGCCCGACTCATTATATTTTTCGACCCGTTCGACCGTGCGATCATCACGATTATCTGCCATGACGCGATATGCCTTAGCTAGGGCATGGGGACCAACAAAGCGATCGCTGACTGCTGCGGAGTTACATTCGGAATAGCAGGAACCGCAGAGAATGCAGTTGGCGGCGACTTGGAGTTTGGTGCGTTGAGCAGGGGTTTGCAGATATTCCGTTTTGCTAATTTGCCGTGATGCAGTGGAGACATAGGGATCGACTTTGTGGAGGTTATCCCAAAACTTTGTCATATCCACGATTAAGTCCTTAATCACAGGCAGATTTTGCATTGGTTCGATTACCAATTCCGTATCATGCTCTCCCATCACTTCACTAATATGTTTCTGACAAGCTAAGCCCGATCGCCCATTAATTCGCATTGCACAGGAACCACAGATCGCATTGCGACAGTTGCGCCGAAACCCAACGGAGCCATCCTGTTCACTTTGAATCCTAATCAATACATCTAATACTGTAGTGCGATCGGGATCGGCTTCAATTTCAAAGGTTTGATAGGTGGGTTCGCTAGTACGAGATGTTTGGCGGCGAAGCTTGACAGTAATATTCATGGTTAGCTATTCATTATCAGGGAACATTCACGATTTGGCTTTTTGCATCAAGTTTAGCTCAAACTTAATGCTTAATGGATGTGCAAAGCTAAAGCTAACCTAAGCAGCGTAGAGACTCCAACATTCCCTTTGCCTTGTTCAAGGTTTCTTGATATTCCTTCTCAGGATCGGAATCAGCAACTACGCCAGCACCCGCCTGTACGCTTGCCTTGCCATCCTTGACCACCATCGTGCGAATGGTAATGGCAGTATTTAACTGTCCCTCAAAATCATAATAGCCATAGGCTCCTGCATAAGTGCCTCGGCGATCTCCTTCTAAGTTATGGATAATGTCCATCGCCCGAATCTTGGGTGCACCGCTAACCGTACCCGCAGGGAAACAGGCTTGCAGTAAGTCCCAAGCATTTTTTTCGGGACGAATTTCTCCGACGACATTGCTGACGATATGCATGACATGGGAATAAAGCTCAATGGACATTAGCTCATCGACTTTGACCGTGCCACTTTTGCAAACGCGACCTAAATCATTTCTGCCTAGGTCTACGAGCATGACATGCTCAGCAACTTCCTTAGGATCGGCAAGTAAATCCTTGGCAAGTTCTGCATCCTCTAAAGAGTTTGCACCTCTAGGTCTTGTGCCTGCGATCGGGCGGAGCACAGTCTTGGAGACCCCATTAATTACTTCTGCCTTGACCATGATTTCAGGGCTAGATCCAATGAGCTGCCAATCCTTAAAGTTAAAGAATGCCATGTAGGGCGAAGGATTAACTACGCGCAAGGAGCGATACAGACTGAATGGCTCACCTTTAAATTCCGTTGTCAAACGTTGCGAGAGAACAACTTGGAAGATATCGCCAGCCTTGATATGCTCTTTACCTAGTTCAACACCCTTACAGAATTTTTCACGGGTGACATTGCTCGTAAAGTTTACAGGCGGCTGCAAGCGAGGATTTGTCCATTTGATCGCGGTCTTCTGTCGATCTAGGGGCGATCGCAATTTATCCACCAATATCGTCAAGCGATCGCTAGCGGATTTATAGGCAGCTTCAGGATCATTGCCATTACTCAAGTCGGCATAGGCGATCGCCCAGATCTTGCGCTTGACCTGATCGAATACCAACAGACTATCCACCTGCATCCACACACCATCAGGGGTATCTCCTTCCTGACAGGGAAACACAGGTACTTTCGGTTCGATCCAATTAATTAATTCATAGCCCCAATAGCCAAATAGTCCCCCCAGACTCGGTGGCAACTGTGGCAAATGCACAGGCTGAATCGGTGCAAGGCATTCACTCAAATGCTGAAAGGGATTGCCAATAAATTCTTTGACATTGCCATCACGAAATGTCTGCGTCGTGCGATCGCCCCTTGCTTCCAATACCCAGAGGGGATCGCAACCTAATAAACTGTAACGACCAATTCTCTCGCCACCTTCGACTGACTCTAACAAAAAGCTATAGGGTTGACCTTGACAAACGCGATACCAAGCCGACACAGGGGTATCCAGATCCGCTACCAGTTCCATATATACAGGTACAAAGTTGCCCTGCTCAGCAAGCTTAATAAAGTCAGAATACTCAGGGAAAATCATGCGATCAGGATTGCTAAATAATTTGGTTCAACTAATTAAGATCTTATCGTGGTTTTTCACACTGCTTAACAAAAAGCTACAGAAAAGGATGGGCGGCGCGAAGCGCCGCACCTCCTACTTGGCACTAGGTAAAATTTTGCTCAATTCTATGCTCGTATCAGTAAATGCTGGTAAAGCGATCGCTTGATGGGCAAGAACATATTTCCTTTGAGCATAGTTACCTTTACCTTGAGCATCACGGTAAGGTTCGCTATAAGCCTCTAAACGATTATCTACTAGGTTAAATAGCCAGTAGTTCTCAATCCCCGCTTCGGCATAAAGTGCACCTTTTATATCGCGATCATAATTAAGAGAAGAATCAGCAATTTCAATGACTAACAAAATATCATCGGCTGTGGGATGTCCTGTGAGATAGTTATCTTCGCGATCGCGCACAATCGTAAAATCTGGCTCAGGCTCACTATCAGGAAGCAAAAAAATTGGATCTTGACATCTCAATATTGCCCGCCCCCTAACCAAGACTGACAGTTCTGCAATTAAATTACTACAGCAAACTGTGTGCTTAGTACCTTTAGCTGACATTGATACGATTTCTCCTTTAATTAATTCGGTGCGTGGGAATTCAAACTCGCTTTGCAACATTCCCAACTCACTGAGGCGATGATATTCCGCGATCGTAAACCTTTTAGTTTGAACTAGCATTGATATGCCTCACTTAAGTCATTGTCATTAGCTGATACTTGCTATAGCAATCTTGATTTTATCATGGGCATTAATTGGCTATGGAATGAAATTCAGTGTAAAGTGCCACATCTCAGCATAATTCAAGGGGTGATCGCTATATACTGAGATTAAAATCAGTTGTTCTTATAGAGTTTAGAAAATGGATATCCATGCGCTAAGAGAAGATTATAAAAAGGGGGAACTAAGACGCAAAGATCTATATGATGATCCCTTTAAGCAGTTTGAGAAATGGTTTCAGCAGGCATGTAATGCTGAATTGCTAGAACCTAATGCCATGACGCTATCAACTGTTAATGCTGATGGTCAACCGTTTATGCGGACAGTATTACTGAAATATTTTGATGAGAAGGGATTAGTATTTTTTACTAACTATGAAAGTCGCAAGGCAAAACAGATTGAGAATAATCACAAGGTTTCAATTCTGTTTACTTGGCTACCGCTACAGCGTCAAGTCCATATCACAGGAACCGCTGAGAAGGTCAGCACTGCCGAATCTTTGCAATACTTTAGCTCTCGTCCTCGCGGTAGCCAGCTAGGAGCATGGACTTCTCAACAAAGCTCTATTATTTCTTCTCGACAACTTCTACTCATGCAATTTGAACAGATTAAGCAGAAATTTATGGATGGAGAAATTCCCTTGCCTGATTTCTGGGGAGGATATCGCGTAGTTCCGACTAGCTTTGAATTTTGGCAAGGATGCACTAACCGCTTGCATGATCGCTTCTTATATACATTGCAAGAAGATCAATCATGGCAAATTCATAGACTAGCTCCTTAAACTTACGATATTTCTATGTAGAGGCTAATTGTTATGGAATATAGCATGATCCTATTGATTGGAATTGCTAGCTTTGGATATGCTCCATTAAAGCTATTACATCCATTAGCGATCGTTCAAGGTTCGCATGTTAAGGTCAATACACCTGATGTACCTCAACAGTTTGACAAACTTCTCAAGCGAGATCTCACCAACTATTTTCAGGACACCTATAAAGAAACTGTAACTGTTGAATATGAACTACTGCGAGCTAAGCCAACTCAAGTTGGTGTTGCTTTGCCTAAATATTACATCTGGGTGAAAATATATAGACAAATATCTAGACAAAAAGCATTAATTGGCGAAGGCGCAGTTAAAGTTGCAGCCGTAGAAAAAACTCACTTTACGGTATTGAACTACTTATCGATCGCTGAGTTAAAAAAATCTCCAGAGAGAATCAATCAAGTATTTCCATTACCTGTAGGCGATAAGATTCGATTGCGACTCAAATAGAGATTGCCCCATAAAGCATTGCGCCAATTAGCCCCACTTCAGGATTCAGCACGATGTGAATAGGAATATCTTCCAAAACTGGGCTGACTCTGCCTTTACTTTTTAAAATTCGCAAAAATGTTCCATCCTGTAATAGTGGCAATATTTTTGGGGCAATGCCTCCTGCAATATATAAGCCGCCATTGGGAATTAACTTTAAAGCTAAATTCCCAATCTCGGCAGCATAGGCTTCCACAAACATTTGCATTGTCTGTGTAGCGAGATGATCACCATTAGTTTCACTATTGATTCCACAATTTGCTAAAGCTGCCTTAGCGATCGCGGCGGCGGCTCCCGACTCCACATCTCCCGATTCCCATTGACGCACCTTTTCGGCAATCTCTGAAGATTCAGGTGCAGCTTGGTTATCGCGCAAAAATTGATAAATTGTCACAATCCCCATGCCTGAGACTACCCGCTCCACGGATACGCGATCATGACGCTGTTGCAAATATTTTAACAACTCAATTTCTAACTCATTCCTCGGCGCAAAATCAGTATGTCCACCCTCTGTGGCATAGACCTCATAGCGATCGCCATTCCATCCTAAATATGCCTCACCTAAGCCTGTCCCCGCACCAATCACTCCAATCGGCGCTCGTTCTAACACATTCCCATCTTGTAAAGTATGCAAATCATGGGGTTGCAATCCTAAAACCCCATAACCAACCGCCACAAAATCATTAATCAAGCTGATCTTGGGAATATTAAATTCCTCAGCAAGGCGATCGCTATCAAACGACCAGCCTAAATTAGTTAATTTAGATCGGCGATCGCGCACTGGTCCCGCAATCCCAAAACAAGCCGCCGCCAAATTTGGCAGATCACCTAAATTCTGCTTTGACTGAGCAAGAAATTCACGTAAAACATCGGAGAAACTGGCATAGTTAGCGCTAGCAAAGCGTTGTTCGTACAATGATCGCCATTCTGCTCCACTCTTCTCAGCAAGACGCAAAAGTGTCTTAGTGCCGCCGATATCACCAGCTAAAATTATTGTCATGTCTGTGTCCTTAGAAGAAGTACAAGAAAAGAACCTTGAAACTAAATTGGGTAAAGATTGAGACTGTCAAATCTTTACCCATTATTTATTTGCTATCTGCTCCAAATTTTTCGATTGCATATTTTGCAGCTGTTACTACCTGCGGATGGGGATCTTTCACTAGGTAATTCAAAGCTGACAAACTCTTATCACACTTGAGATGTCCTAACGCCTCGGCTAAACGTTGTCTGGTTAGCCAATCATCGGACTGCGCAAACCTTAAGATCTTATCTATACAACGCAAATCGCCTACTTCACCTAGAGCTGCGATCGCCGCTTGATGCAGCATCGTTTCTTTGCTTTCCAATGCTTGCATTAAAGCATCATAAGCGCGTATGTCACCCAAATTACCAAGGGAGACTGCTGCGCTAAATCGTACCAACCATTCTGTATCTTCGTAAAAAGCCCTTAATAGAGGTTCTACTGCGCGATTGTCCTGTAAATAGCCCAAGGCTCCCGCCGCGTCAGCACGAATCCCATAATCATTTTCCGTCTCTAGTATTTTTGACAATACTGGAAAACAATCTTCCGTATGTTTTAATCCCAACGCAAATACAGCCATTGAGCGAATCTGCAAATTATCATCATCAATCACTTTCAGAATCAAAGGTACTGCTTCTTCAGGCGATAAATCTCGCAGAGATACCAAAGCACGGAGGCGATCGCGAGAATTTTCACTCTCTAACTGTTGAGCAATATTGCGTAAATTTAGATTCTGATCGTTAGAAAACATAAAAGCAAAAACTTAAAAATATAAGTATTAATAGAGAAATTAAAGATAGCGAAATGCCCCGATTGGATGACCCAAACATGGGAGCCATGTATGCTAGTATACAAATGTGATTCTATCTATGTAGCTAACTTATCAGTATCCGTCGCTATAAAAGAGTAGTTTAAACAAATCTACTCCCATAGATTGACTGACGTGCCAATAGCATATCGGTCATCCACTGTTCCTACGGAATACATATGTTAGACATACATAAACTAAAAATTTACTCTCGTGAGGAGTGGAATATGAAAAAAGTATCTTTGAATTTGGTTGGTAGTATCGGCTTGCTAGGCGTTATTGGTGCAGTAGCCGCAAGTCCAGCTTTTGCAGAAACCACTGGTGTTTCGCAAATTAGCCAAGCAATGAGCAGCGATCCAGTTGCTCAAAACGTAACTTCAGTATCCCAACTCAGTGATGTTAAGCCTACTGATTGGGCTTTCACTGCATTGCAATCATTGGTAGAGCGCTACGGTTGTATCGCTGGCTATCCTGATCGCACTTTCCGTGGTAAGCAAGCAACCAGCCGCTATGAGTTTGCTGCTGGTTTGAATGCCTGCTTAGACAAAATCAACGAAATTATTTCCGCAGGTCTCGCTGACAAGGTTAGCAAAGAAGATCTCGCAACTCTACAAAAGCTCCAAGAAGAGTTTGCGGCTGAGCTAGCAACCCTTCGCGGTCGTGTCGATGCTCTTGATGCCAAAGTTACCAAGCTTGAAGCACAACAGTTCTCCACCACTACCAAGCTTACTGGCGAAGCTATTTTCTCCGTACAAGGTGCTAGCGGTAACAATACAGTTGGATTCCCCACAAGTACAAACGTATTTGTGTCTAGCCGTGTTCGTTTAGACCTCAACACTAGCTTCACAGGTAGCGATCTGTTGAAAACCAGACTAGAAGTTGGCAATGGAACAACTAATATCCCTGGGACTTTTAATGCTGCTTCAACTACTGGAACTACTGGAGTCAGCAGCAATGTTGGTTTCCAAACCTATGGTCAAGACTACACAGGTTTGACTGGTGGTACAACCTTTACATTAGCTAAACTACGTTACGACTTCAATGTTGCTGATGCTCGTGTATCGATTGGTCCCGTAATGCACGCCTATGACCACATCGACACCAACAGCTTTGCCAACAATGAAGCCTATGACTTTGCTTCTACCTTCTTCATTAACAATCCTTTGATGGTCTTGATTAATGGTCAAACTGGTGGAGCAGGTGCGGCCTTCGATTGGAATATTGCTAAGAGTGCTTTCACTCTTCGTGGTCTTTACTTAGCAGGTAATGCTAGTAGCCCTACTGCTGCTGCTGGTGTTAATCGCGGTCTATTCGGTGATGCTTACCAAGCAACGGCTGAATTGGAATTTGCACCTAAGAATGCTGATGGCGATAAGCCCTTTGCCATTAAACTTCAGTACACCAATGGTGCAGTAAACAATACTGGTGTTAATGCTGGTGGTGTTAACGTTGAGTGGAAATTTGCCAAGAATATCGCTGTCTTTGGTCGTTATGGCTTTGGCACACTTGACAACCGTGGTGTTCTTGCTAATGTAGCTCCTTTTACAAGTCTACTTGGAGCTAATGCTGCAGCAACTAACTTGAGTCCTCAAACTTGGATGGCAGGTTTCGCTTTCCCTGATTTGTTCAAGGAAGGTGCTTTGGCTGCGATCGCTGTAGGTCAGCCTTTCATCGAAAACCAAATTGGCAACGCTACACAAACCAACTTGGAATTGTTCTACAACTTCCCTGTAACCAACAACATCCGTATTACTCCTGATGTTCAGTTTATTTTCAATCCTAACAACACATCTGGTAGCACCATTTTCGTTGGTACTTTGAGAACCGTATTCTCGTTCTAATATACAAAAGGGATGCTTTGCGTCCCTTTTGTATAACAGGGGTGGTGCAAAGCACCACCCCTGTTTTTATTTAATACCAATTAATTTTTTTGCCATCGGGAAATAAGTTGCCCATACTTTAGGATCGGGACGGCTTGCCCATTCACTACGCGAAACAATCAATTGCAAGATAATTGCCGCTTGATCTTGATATGGGTTTTGGGCAGTGATTTTGACCGATACGTCCGAGACAAGGACTTCGCGATCAAAGGTGCGTTGGGCAGCCGATCGCGCTAGTATTTCAGCTTTACGAGTCATCACCGCAAAACCCTCATCTTGATTGACCAGCATCCGAATATCGACCTCACGACGTTCCGCAACAGCACTACTGGCGATCGCCATAGTTGATAAAGACGCGATCGCCGAAAGCATTAAGTAGTTAGTAAATCTACGCAACCGCCCTGCAAGGGGAAAAATCGGAGAAACATGCGAGTTGTTTTTCATAGTTATCTTCGCCAGAAACTCACAAAAAAAATTATACAAAAATCGCCAAGATATTAGCAAAAAACTGGGAAAGATGTGTGCTATTGTCTGCTAACAAATTTGGCTTTAAAGTGTAGCTCATTCAAGAGCCAATTTAACGGTCAATTATTTCCTTAATATTTACCCATTATTTTTTGTGTCGTCATGGAGGTCATCTAGGGGGCGTTATGTCAAAAGTTCTGATTAATAGTTTGATTGATGAAATTAACGTATTGCTGAGCCGTCCCGTAGGATCGGTATCTAGGAAGGCATCCCCAGATACAATTCACCAAAGAGAGCAGTTAAAACAATTGCGATCGCATCTCGAAAGCTTAACCGATGACTCTCAAATAGGAAACTTAGACAAACAGTACCAAGCTTTAGTCATCCGTTTGCAAAGTCCTCATGGCAAAGATATTGAGCATTTAACCGCAAACACCCAAGCCCCCAGAACAGATAAACTAGAGACATTGCCAACCCTATTAGTCAGCCCAGTAGTTAGCAACTTATTTGGTGCTGAATCTGACTTAATACAGGAGACTAGCACAATGACGAATGGCACGCCTGAATCCAATTCATTTGTCAACGATCGCATGATTGCCGCGCTCCAGCAAGCAATTCAACAAACATTGCAACAGGTAGTCAAAGAGTCAGTTCAGCTATCAGTACAGCAAGTCGTTAGTCAAACTCTCGCCGTAGAAAGAGCCTTGATGGTGGGAGAAATCTCCGCGAGCATAAATAAAATTGTCGAATCCCAACAGCGATCGCAAATAAGTCAGGAATTAATAACGTTAAATCAGCAAAAGCAAAAGTTAAGTGCGGAAATTTCGCAGCTAGAATCGGATCGCGCATCTTGGATGCAGCAGTTTCAAGAATTTCAATCCTCACAGCAAGAGTCGTTAGATCGATCTTTGCGATCGGTAAATACTTATCTACAGGATCAGATTCGCGATCAGATTAGCGACACCGTACAACAAACAGTGACAGGAACAGTTAATCAAACTGTTGCCCAAACAATTCAAGACACAATTCAAGTTACATTACAAGATAATTTAGTAAATCTGCCATCAGTTAATGCCAATTTAGAAACTGAATCAAATCGTGAACAGGAATTTGTAAACAAAGTACAGGAGCAAACCGATCGCTTTTTACTGCACTTAGATGAAATGTTTAACTCTACGTTTCGAGCTCTAGAACAGGATATCCAAGAATATCAAAGTTCCATCGAAGCCAAGCTTGGTCATATAGAAACCCTAGAACAGAAAGGGGAAGCTTTAATTAATGCTCTAGTTGATCGAATTAGTCAACAGAGCGAAAATCAAGTCGAAAACTCGATATCTGAGTCCAGCAACATATTACCCGAATTACCAGACGATATTCCCGCCCAATATCTTGAAACTGTTACAGAACCTGCTGACGAAAATCTCATTAATGCCCTACTAGCTGGTAATGAGTTCGGCGAAACAATTACTGAACCAGTTGTTGAGCAAATTATTGAAGTATCTCCATTAATAGATGTGCCTCAAGCTGAGATGCTTGAACAGGAGATGAATGCAGAGTTAACCGATCTCCATCTCAACTCAGAGCTAAATTTAGAATCTGTGGTTACAGATAGTAATAATGAGAACGAATCTAGTGATCAACTAGTTAACTTCGTAGAGCCGAGTAATACCGATGATTCTGACGAAGATGACTCGGAGATTACCGAGATTGAAATTATTCTAGGCGCTTCCTCTGACACTCTATTCGAGTCTCCAGTTGAAACTAGCAAGAACGATGAGCCATTCGCTGGCTTCCTTGATGATGCAGAAAGTTTATATCTAGATCCCAGTTTTAGCGAAGATCCTCAAAGTAATATCAATGCTCCTCAAATTAGTCCTGACTTTGATATAGAAGCAGAAACGCAAATATTTGATAGTTTTAATGAGGATATTACGAGCATTGAAGAAACTAATGAACTGGATTTACAGCCCTTCAGTTTATCTCCAGAATTAGCCATTGAATCTGGACAAACAGTTAATGAACCAGAACTTCTACAATGGTTAGAGGAAAGTAGTAATCGTCCCGTTCCTACCACAAATATCGCTGAAATATCACCTGATCAAGATTTATTATCATGGCTAGGTAATGACGCGCTTGATATGGCAAGAATACCTAAGCAACCACAACAGGCATCTATAGTAACCAATTCGATCTCAGATCTAGAAATTATTAATACTAATTTGGCTGCGTCTGTAGATCTGGAATCTTCAACTGAAATTGCTGTTAGTGAGAATCAAGGTGAGCAAATAGACAACGAGATTGAACAGCTACCTTCTAATCATTCTCTTAGTGATCAAGCCTCTGACTCAGATGAATCACTAATATTACTCACTAACAAAAATACTGGTAGTATCGAGTCTCCAGAATGGGAAGCTGCATTAGTTAATGCGCTAAATTCAGATCTAGAACACCTTGACGAGGGTTTAATTGTTGATCCAGAAATTACAACCAGTCTAGATCAGTTTATTCGCAACACTCCCTATGCATTAATCAACTGGGAAACTGAAGAGTCACAAGCTTATCCTACAATTATCGAGGTTTCAGCTAAGCCACCTACAGAAGTTCAGCCACAAACCACTGAGTCATTAGAAAATAATCAGGATAAACTGCAAATTAATCTCTCCAATGAGCAGACAGTAACTGATACAGACTCACAATCATCACCTTTTAGTACAGAATCCAGCGAAATCCCTGAGATCTTTGACAACCCTGACGCTCTATTTGAGATAGCAGGCAAAACTCCACTGCAAGTTTCACAATCTTCTTCTATCGATGATGACATGGAGGCTATTTTTGCGGATGTTATCGCCGAAACAACTGCGAGGTATGCTGCCCCATCCCCTCCCTTTGAAACTAATGACGAGCTTGATGAATTATTTGAGGGAACTGGGAAAAATAACAAGTCTGCATCCAATATCGATTTTGATCATCTTGGTAGTGTTGATGCTGATTCGCAAGCATCTATGGAGAGAATCAAAGCCGAAGCAGAAATGAATGAGAGTGAACTGGATACGCTTTTATTTGGCTTCGATCCTGACACTGAAATTGAACATGTCTTTATCAATAAATTGGCTAGCCCAGATATCACCGCTACCACCCCACAATTACCCGTTGTCAAAAACAATGATCCTCAACTCAAAGAAGTTAATGAACTCGATACAGTATTGCAGGAATGGAAACAGGATGATTATGCAGGGCTAGATGTTGGGGCAGTAACCATGCAGGAAGCGCTTACTTTTCCTGAATCTATGCAAGATGTAGAAGAACTGGATACGATTTTGCAAGGTTTAGCTCGAACAGAAGTGTCAGACCTAGCTAGTTCTGTTGAAGAAGATACGAACTTTGTCATGATCGAGGACTTACCGACAGTTCTTGAAAATCCGAATGCAAACATTACCCAAGAAGATGAATGGAGCTTTGCACTAGAGGAACTGGAAGCAAAATTAACTCAACCCGTCAGGAATTCCGAGTATAAACCTGAAGTTGGTGAACTTTCAGCCGATGAGTTCTTTGCTTCGCTAGAGAGCAATAAACTCAACATGTTTGCAGATGCTAGTGAAAAATTAGATCCTTTGACTTCTTGGTCATCAACTAAATCCTCAAATCAAGCGATCGCTGATTTAGTTGATCTAGACATTAGCTCTGAGGATGACTCAGCCGATCTATTACTAAATGAGTTTGCTGATTCCCAAAATGAGGTTTTGGATAATGATTGGGACAATCTATTAAATGATTTAAATGCTTTCAATTTCAGCGAACCATTATTAGATGATCACCGAGAACAGCTTGGTTTATCATCAGTCGCACCGATTACGGACAGCCTTGATAATGTTTTAGATATTGATTCATTAGTCGTAGAATCTCGCAGTGCCGCACTCATACCCCCTCCACCTGAAAAGGAAGTATATAGCCTAGATGATACTTGGGTTCTTGGTATCGATTTTGGTAGTACCGCGCTGCGTACTAGTTTACTGAATGCTAATACAGGTAAGGTTTATTCTCTGTATTTAGATGATGTTGATGAGCTTCCCTGTCGGCTAGTCTGGACTGAAGATCACAGTCTGGATGATCCGATGACTAAGGATATTCGAGTACTTATTAAGAAATCCCAGATATCGGATTTAGAAAATGGAGAGGTAGCAATTACCCACTTTAAGCAGTTCTTGAAACTGGGATTGCCCTATCGTGGAGTTAGTACTTGGCAGCCGATTATTCAATGGTCGGATAGTCATCAGGCAAATTTGCGCTGGTTGATCGCCGCACTTAAAAATCTGATTGAACAAATTCAAACCCGTGCCAATCATCCGAAACTTCCTGATCTAGGCTTGATTTTATTAAAGCTCAGTGGTGTGGTATTTGGCTATCCAGCAAGCTGGTCAGATACCTATGTATTGAATATACGCGAAGCAATTCTCAAATCAGGACTAGTTGTACAACCAGAACAGGTAATGGCAGTTGATCAAGCGATCGCACCAGTGTTGGCTTTGATCCATGAGCAGAAAACTTCCCAAGAAATTACACTCCTCATAGATGCAGGGGCAGTAACAACTAGTCTATGTTTAATCAAAGGCAGTCTGGATCGAAAAACGAGCGATCGCTCAAAATTACATATCCGCAGTCTGGACTATGCAGGTAATAGCTTGAGCCAAGATATTATCGTGCAGTTGTTCTATCCCCATTGGCAATTAATTACTAACCCCAATCGTCATCTTTGCAAATTTGATCATCTCACTTTGCCAGAAGTCGGTACAGAGTCACCACAGCAACGGATTCCCCTACAACAGTACTTACTAGGTTCTAATGTTGGTCAACAGATGTTGGAATTAGCCGATCGCCTTAAGGTCACCTTTGGTCAAGACATTAGTGTTGATAGTTGGAATGAGGATTTGCTGGGGCAGCCGATTGTGGTGTTACGCCGTGAAGTGGAAAACTTGATTTTGCAACCATTTATCCAACGCATTAATCGCGAACTGAATGCCATTATTAGCAATGCGGGCATTTTAGGAGAAGATGTGCGTCAAGTGTTGCTCCTTGGTAATACCATGCATATCCCATTGCTGTCCCGTTGGTTAGCCCAAAAACTACCTAATGCCAAGATTGATCCCTTAGGTGCATCGGTTGTCGCCAATGGTTTAGCAGTTGCTCCCCTATATGCAAATTTACATGATGTGGCGCGTCAGCAATATTCCGATTATTTCCTATTGCAAGAGATTTGCCGCCTCAACCTCACCCAATCTGTCAATCCTAACCAATTGCTGAAGCAGTTACAAATGCGGG
Organism: Pseudanabaena sp. Chao 1811; assembly: GCF_027942295.1. Taxonomy (NCBI): domain Bacteria; kingdom Bacillati; phylum Cyanobacteriota; class Cyanophyceae; order Pseudanabaenales; family Pseudanabaenaceae; genus Pseudanabaena; species Pseudanabaena sp. Chao 1811. Next base: position 257,507 of record NZ_CP101416.1, on the reverse strand, counting down.
GTGTCAATATTAAGGCTTGCCGCGATCGCATTCTCAGCATTTTGCAAGGTGATTTGCCAGAAGGAATTTTCCCTTGGCAAGAGCCTGAACATGGAGCCGTCTTAGAAGATCCAACTCTTAGCAGTGAGCTATTCGCAGGTCGGTTGTTTGAGCTAGAGACCGATGGAACCTATCAGCCAAATGTGACTAAATTCCAGCAATTAAGGGTCTATTTGCAAGCGATTATTGGCAACATGAGTCAAACCCTCAATGAGCCACTAGTATTTCCTGAAGTCAAAGTCTAAAAAAGTGGTCGCTTAGCGACCACTTTTTTATTGAGGATTAGTTTGACTGGGAATCATGACGATCGCCCAATAGGGAACGTTATCGGGATCAACTTCAGCGATCGGTCTAATTACTTGATTGGGCAAAGTTGCCCGTTCGATATATAAGGCGCGTTCAAACAGATTTAATTCTTGCAAAATCGTTTTGATTTTGGCGAAATGCCTACCAAGTTTAATAATTACAGCAGCATCAGCAACCGCTAGGCGATCGCGTAAAATCTCCGCTTCCAAAGTTGCAGGCATAATGCTCAATACGTCATTGCGAAAAGTGAGCGGCGCACCGAGCATGGCGGCACTGGCAAAGGTGGAAGATATTCCAGGGATGACCTCAGTATGAAAGCGATCGGATAGTCGTTTGAAAATATACATGAAGGAACCGTACAGCATAGGATCGCCCTCACAAAGCACGGCAACATCGCGCCCTGCTTCTAAATGTTCGGCAATTTTTTCTGCGCCAATATCGTAATAGGGCTGTGAAGATCTTTCTACGCTAAAGGGAAGCGGCATCGGTACTTCGATCTGGTCAGGACGGATAAAGTCAGCAACGATCGCCCTCGCAAAAACCTTGCCGCTTTCCATCGTCGGATAGGCGATTACGGGAACTGAGGTTAAGATGCGATGCGCCTTAATGGTCAATAGCTCTGGATCGCCAGGCCCAATGCCTAGTCCATATAAATTTCCTTTTTTGACTTCATTCTCAATTGGTTCAACGGGGTTCATAGCTCATTCTCCATCGCTAAGGCATTCAAGGCGGCGGCGCACATCGCACTTCCCCCACGCCGACCGTGAATGGTCAAAAAGGGGACACCACGACTATTTTCCGCTAAAGCTGCTTTTGACTCGATCGCACCGACAAAACCAACGGGGAATCCTAGTATAACGGCTGGCTTCGGAAAACCGTCATCAAGCAATTCTAAGAGTCGAAATAACGCTGTAGGCGCATTACCGATCGCCACAATCGATCCCTCAATATGCGATCGCCACAGTTCCATCGCCGCCGCCGATCTCGTATTACCGATTTGTTTAGCTAGGTCGGGAACTTCAGGTTCATTGAGAGTGCAAATTACGGCATTATTTGCTGGTAAGCGCTTACGAGTAACTCCATTCGCCACCATTTGTGCGTCACAGAGAATATTTGCACCATTTTTGAGCGCTTCTCTACCGATTTTAACCACATCTTCAGAATAGGCAAGATCATTAACAATATCGGTCATCCCACAGGAATGAATAAGCCGCACCGCTACCACTTCTAAATCTTCTGGCAAGATAGCTAAATTTGCCTCAGCACGAATCGTCGCAAAGGATTTGCGATAGATTTCATTGCCATCACGAATGTAATCAAGCATGGCTGATCACTTCCCTTAATTCTTGCAAATTACATTGATTGACAAATTCTCGAAAACTCTGTTCAGGATTTTGGCGTTGGTTTTGATAGATATTGATCAATCGTTCCATTAAATGCGGTAGCTCATGAGCCGCATATTCGGCATAGAGTTCCCTGCCGAAATTAATCTCGCCATCACCAACATAAACTTTGTAAGTTTCAGAGGCTTGTCCGATGATCGCAATATCGCTTGCATGATGCTGAGCGCAAGATTTATCACAACCTGAAACATGCAAATTAATGGGATCATCCAGTTGAATACATTTTTCTAAGTGCGAGGCGATCGCCTTGGCATCAGATTGAGTATCCGTAAAGGCTGACTTACAGCCTTTATAGCCAGAACAAGCAGCGATCGCCGCATAGGGATGATGAGCCGAAATATACAATCCTAAGTTCAAAATCTCTTGCGTTACCTGCTCAAGATCAGCTTCCGCAATATCCGTAATCAGCAAGTTTTGCCAAGGCGTTAACCGCAAAGCCCCACCACCATATTGTTTAGCAAGGCTTGCTAATCCTGCGAGTTGCGGCGAAGTTAATCTTCCTAAGGTCACAACCACACCAATATAAAAAAGTCCCGATTGCTTTTGTGCATGAATCCCTAAATGTTCATACGCTCTTGTTCCCCTCTCCCCTAATGGGAGAGGGGCTAGGGGTGAGGGTCTTAATGAATAACTTAATTGCTGTTCAACTAAATCAAGATATTTTTCCACGCCCCAATCATGCAGTAATTCCCTCAATCTAGGCGGACGCGATCGCGAATATATCTTCTGCTCTAGCTTTTGCTCTGTATATTGCCGATAAACTTCTGTTAGAGCTGCAAGAACTTCCAAGACTTGATTATGGTGAATCACAACACCGACTGGTGCTGGCGAATCGCCGCGATCGCCTAAGCCTAAATGCAAATCAAAATAAATCTCGCTTTTAGTTTCAATAGCTACCAAACAAATATCATTGGGGCGATCACTAACCCTAATCGCCTCACCGCCATCAAAGCAAATACTGAACTTATTAGAAAGAATCGCTAATTCAGGATGCTGTAGTAGATAGAAATTCCATGCTTTAACCAATGGAATTGTATTTATTTTGGCATGGACATCAATCCCAGCGCTGGGACTAGCCATCATATTCCGCAAACCGTCGGTACTTTCGGTACTAGAGGCAAGTCCATAGTCTTGGAAATCTAGTAGCACTTCTTCAGGCAAAGCTTGACTGGTGCGGATTTGCAGATTTGCGCGATTGGTAATTTGGATTTCGCCATTACCAAATTGATTGACGACCTCTGTGAGAACTTCGCATTGTGTAGAAGTAATTAATCCCGCAGGTAAACGGATACGCGAAAGAATGCCATCTTGAGCAGTGGTGGCATTAAAGAGACTGGGACAAATAGCTGTTGTAGATTGCAATTGAGAAAATTCCAAAAAATATAGATTGCGCCCTCACCCCTAGCCCCTCTCCCATTAAGGGAGAGGGGAACAAGAAAAGCTCTTTCTCCCCCTCTCCCTTAATGGGAGAGGGGGCAGGGGGGTGAGGGTCTTATAAACTTAGCGCCGCTTCAATTTGCGATCGCTCTAGACCTTGACCGATAAATACCAAACGGGTTTGGCGAGATTCATCACTAGCCCATAGGCGATCGTAAGATGTTTCGAGGCGATCGCCTACGCCTTGTAACACCATTCGCATCGGCTTATTCGGGACATTCACAAAGCCCTTAATCCGATAGATCTCTTGATCGGCGATCGCTTGTTTTAGCGATGTGAGTAACTGTGTCGGCTCAAAGGCGCGATCGGTAACGATATTAATCGAATTAATATCATCATCATGCTCATGTTCTTCTTCAGAATCATGATGGCTAGGACGAGTATCAAGATTATCCTCAACCGCCGCATTGAAGCCTAAGAGAATTTCAGAACTAATTTTGCCTTCATCGCAAGCAATGACCTTAACGCCATCCCGCAATTCCTGCTTAAGCCAAGCATGAACTTTGTTCTGAGCTTCAACATCCACCAAATCCGTTTTCGTCAATAAGACCAAATCCGCACAGGCTAACTGATCTTCAAACAATTCTTCAATCGGAGTTTCATGATCGAGATTGGGATCTTCTTGACGCTGAGCATTGATCGCATCCAGATCGCCTACCAATTTGCCACTAGCGACAGCCTCGCAATCAACTACCGCAATCACACCGTCAACCGTCGCGCCATTGCGAATCTCTTGCCAACGGAAGGCTTGGATTAAGGGTTTGGGTAAGGCTAAGCCAGAGGTTTCGATGAGAATGCAATCAATGCGATCGCGTCTTTTTAGAAGTTCCTGCATCGTTGGCAAGAATTCCTCTTGCACCGTGCAGCAAAGACAACCATTGGTCAATTCCACAATATTGGGCGTAACTTCTGTGCCATCTTCATCACACACCCGACAAGAACGCAGCAAGTCGCCATCAATGCCGATCTCGCCAAATTCATTCACCAGTACGGCAATCCGCCGACCTTGGTTATTTTGTAACTGTTCTCGAATGAGGGTAGTTTTACCACTACCCAAAAAACCAGTAATCACAGTTACAGGTATTTTCGCTGCCATAATTCTCTCTAAAAAACTTTAAAATCCCTTGTTGTTAATAAGTCTGATGGCTAAGCGAAGCCGAAGCCATCAGTTATTAATAGAAATTTCAAAAATAGGGGCAAGCCATGAACTGCCCCTACCTTGAAAAATGATTTAACCCTTAGGCACTGGGAGAATCAAAGAAGAAAGACTTGATGCAAAAAATGCAGCACCAATTCCGCAAATTACTAAACCTGCTGATTTGAGGCTAGGCGATACTTGAGAAAAATCACCTTTAAGGACTTTCTGACCGACAAAGAAGGCTGCGCTCGAAATCACTAATTGAATCGTGGTAAAGCCAACTAAATAAGCCACTAAAGCGGTAGTTTGTGCGCCAAAAATTGCTTCACCGTAGGCATAGCCATGAAACAAGCCTGCTACTGCCGACAGAGCCACCATAACTAATAGGTTAGGACTATTCTTCATTGCCATCAAAATCCCAAATAGCAAAATTGATGCGGAAACAATGAGTTCAACTACTGGCAGAGATACACCTAACAGGTGGATTCCCGTGCCGAGCATTGCCGACAAAACAAAAGATAAGGGAATAAAAATACCTTGGGGCTTAAGCGCGGCAAACAAACCAACCGCAACAATAAAGGCAAGGTGATCGACACCAATCACTGGGTGAGCCAAGCCCGACATAAACCCTTCAAAAAAGTTGCTGGGCATCCCGCCACCCATTGCGTGATGTGCTGATGCGGGACTAGCCACTACTAAAAGGCTAAAACCAATGGCGATCGCTAGAGCTTTAGATTGAACTGAAGCGAAAATCTTAGATAAATTCATACTCTGTAACTCGCAGATATGGACAAATTAAACTAGCTCTAGCGGGCATCCTGACTTTGGGAATAGTAATATCGTTTTCCGAAGGAAAACGATATTACTGAGGTATCCTTTACAGTTGCGGTACAGCGTTGGACTTTCACCAAACTTTCCCCATTTGCAATTTTGTATCTTTGAAAAGAATTTTGGGCTAAGAAGCTTAGAATCAAGTCATAGAAACAATTACATCTGTTAACGGCTGTTCCCCGTTAAAACTAGAACAGTCTTTGACTTTACAATAATTTGACTGCCTTGCGAAAAAATACTTAATAGATTTATAAATTGTGTCGATGACCAGTGAAAAATGGCTAAAGATTATTGGTATCGGTGAGGATGGTTTAGGGGGAATAAGCTCATCCGCCCGATCGCTAATCGATCATGCTGAAATATTAGTAGGTGGCGATCGCCATTTAGCGATGTTGCCAGAAGATCAGCGATCTCAAATTGTTTGGGCATCGCCCATTGAGGCAACTATTCAGCAAATCATTAATTTACGTGGTAAATCAGTATGTGTCTTAGCTAGTGGCGATCCCCTTTGGTTTGGCATTGGCACAACTTTATTAAAGAGAATTCCCATTGAGGAAATAGCGATTATTCCCTCACCTTCTACTTTTAGTTTGATTTGTGCGCGATTAGGATGGTCATTGAACGAAGTGGAAACCCTGAGCCTATGCGGTCGTCCTGCTTCACTTTTACAGTCCTATATCTATCCAAATGCTAAACTGCTAATCCTGAGTTCGGGAAAAGAAACACCGCAAATTGTGGCAAATATGCTCTGCAATCGCAATTTTAGCAATAGCAAAATTACGGTCTTAGAACATCTCAACGGAACTAAAGAACAGATTATTTCTACTGTAACTAATCAATTTCAGAGCTTTCCCGAATTTGCTGATCTCAATGCGATCGCCGTGGAATGTATTCCTAATCCTGAAACGAAAATTCTATCGCGGATGGTAGGGCTGCCCGATGATGCTTTTTGTCATGATGGACAGTTAACTAAGCGCGAGGTCAGAGCAATTACCCTATCTACCCTTGCCCCCAATGCTGGCGAATTACTTTGGGATGTTGGGGCTGGTTGCGGTTCCATTGGCATTGAATGGATGCGAAGTCATCCCCGTTGTCAAGCGATCGCCATCGAAAAGTCCCGCACCCATTTCATCGCTGAAAATGCGATCGCTCTCGGTACTCCTAACCTCAAAATTATCGAGGGCAAAGCTCCCGAAGTTTTGCAGGGTTTACCCACCCCTGACGCGATTTTTATCGGTGGTGGTGCGACTGTTCCAGATTTATTTGAGACTTGTTGGGCAAATTTGCGATCGCAGGGACGTTTAGTTGCTAACGTTGTCACGCTTGAGGGAGAGCAAAAACTATTTCAATGGCAACAAAAATATGGCGGCACGCTTACGCAAATCTCGATCAGTCGTGCCGAAGTGATCGGATCTTTTCTAGGATGGAAACCGATGCGTCCTGTTACACAATGGCAAGCAATAAAGCCTTTTTGAAAGTTTTGCAAAGCAAAACTTTCAAAAAATGTATGGCAATAAAAACATTTTTAAAATGGTTTTATTTGAGAGTTTAACCAAGCGATCGCTTCTTCAATACTTGTCACTTTCTCGCCTTCAGGTATTGCAGGACGCTGTACCATCACGATCGGAATTCCTAATTCCCTTGCGGCAATAATCTTGGCATAGGTCGCATCACCGCCACTATTCTTACTAACAATTGCCTCAATCTGGTATTCGCGAAGTAATTCTCGTTCCTGCTCTAAACTAAAAGGACCGCGATCTAGTAATACTTTGCTATTAGGAAGTTCGATATCAGGGGGATCGATGGAACGCATTAAATACCAAGTATCTGGATAGGTCTGCGATCGCTGTAAAAATGGCTCTAACTGTTGTCTTCCTGACGTAATAAATACACGCTTTACCGATTCAGGAATGGCTTTAGCCGCAGACTCCACCGTTTCCACTTCAATCCAATAATCGCCAGATTGCCTTTCCCATTGAGGACGCACAAGCATTAAATGAGGAATATTAGCTAATTGAGCAGCGATCTCTCCATTCACCGTAATTTGTCCAGCACAGGGGTGGGTGGCATCAATTAGATAATCAATAGCATTCTCTCGCAAATGATTGGCTAAGCCCTCCGCACCACCAAATCCACCGATGCGAAATTGTCCAACTAGGGCTAATGGCTTTTTGGTGCGTCCTGCGAGGGAGCTAATGACTTCTATTGTAGGGATATCGACTAGTTTCGCAGCTAATTTAACCGCATCACCTGTACCACCTAAAATCAGGACTTTTTTAATATGTTTCATTCCTCAAAAAACTGTTCTGTATAATTGGAAAGTGGGACAAAGTGCCAATTCCTATCATAGATAAATTACAACAGTTTTCGAGCACAAGAACTACAGGAAAATTTTTAAAAGCTTTGCGAAGCAAAGCTTTTAAAAATTTTCTTGATTCGGGTTTAAGCGCAAAGCGCTGTTATATATTAGCTTCAAGGATTGCTTTATCACGAATGCGACAGGAATCACAGACACCACAGGGAGTTTCTCCACCCTGATAACATGACCATGTCAGATCAATCGGCACACCTAAACGCTTTGCTCGTCGCACAATATCAGTTTTAGAATCCATAACTAAAGGCGCAATCAATTTTGGGGCATGTCCTTCCACACCCACTTTGGAGGAAAGAGCGGCTAGCTTCTGAAATGCTTCCAAATACTCAGGACGGCAATCGGGATAACCTGAATAGTCCACTGCATTAATACCCAAATAGATTGCCTCAGCACTTTTTGACTCAGCTAGAGATAAGGCGATCGCAATAAATACCGTATTGCGTCCGGGTACATAGGTAATCGGGATCTCTCCTGCTTGTACACCTTCAGTTGGGACATTAAGCGTGTCATCGGTTAATGCTGAGCCACCCCACTGTGCCAAATTCACATCGACAACCAAATGTTCAGTAATCTTTAGCGCTGCTGTAACCTGTCTTGCTGCCAACAACTCTCGTTCATGCCTTTGACCGTAACGAAAGGATAAGGCAATCACTTCATAGCCATCAGCGATCGCTTGAGCTGCTGCCGTTGACGAATCAAGACCGCCTGACAATAAAACCACTGCTTTTTTAGTGCTTTTAAGATTTGGAGAACTTGTTGCTTCGGTCATTTTAATTTCCTCAATTACCTTACCGCACACCCAGTAACTTATGAGTTTGGATACTCACTCGCCAGTCTGAATGACTTAGAACATACTGCAACACTAGATCTTTACTACTGGAAGTTTCCCACTCAGACTGTAAATATTTCACCACATTATGTGGGATTCTGGCTGCATTCTTTTCTGCCCAGTCTAAATCTGATTCATCCTTGACTACTACCTTAAGTTCGCTCACCTGTTCATAAATACTTGCATGGGGATGTTTGAACTGCTTCGGTGAAAAAGTTACCCAGTCAAATTTGCCACTGAATGGATGAGAACCTGATGTTTCTAAATGAACTTGCAAACCTTTCGCTTTTAACTGCTGTGTTAACTCTGTTAAATCATGCATCAATGGTTCTCCACCTGTAATGACCACGATCGCAGGATCAGCATTTACAGCTTCTGCAACCAAATCGGCGATCGCAATCTCAGGGTGCTTTTTAACATTCCAAGAGATCTTAGTATCACACCAAGGACAACCTACATCACAACCTGCTAAGCGGATAAAAAAAGCATTTGTCCCCATCCATGTACCTTCTCCTTGAACAGAATGAAAGGTTTCGACAATTGGTAAATGCGTTAGATAATTGATTTTATTCATAGATTATTATGTGGATTACAGAATGATGCACCACAGGCATTCATTACAGAGCATTCATTACAAAACATTTATTAACGTGTATAGCCAGTAATTAAAAAGTCTGTACCAATTTGCTGAAATTGCGGTTGTAGTAGATTAATTGCATCAGTCATCAAATTTAACTCTAGATCATCGATGGGGCTGGGGGCTGTAAAGCCACCGATTAGTTTAGGAGCAACAAAAGCATATATCTTCTGTACCATTTTGGCTTTAATTGCTGCCGCACCTAATCTACCACCACATTCCCACAAAACCTGATTACAGCCACGCTTAGCTAGTTCCTTCATGACTATTGGTGGTGATATATCTTCTAGTTCTAGAATTTCTACATGGTGATCGCTTAGCTTTTGTTGGAGTTGTGGATTTTGATGAGGCAATGTAATCACGAGGGTTTTTTCCATATCAGTAATCTTCCATAAATTCGCTTCTTCAGGAAGATTAAAACTCTTGGTAACGACTACCCGTAAAGGGCAATGCTCACTCAATCCATGCGTCGTTAAGTGGGGATTATCTAACCTGACCGTGTTCCCACCTGTAATGATTGCGTCACAGCCAAGGCGTAAATCATGCACCACGTGCCGCGCTTCCTTCCCTGTAATCCAATAGCTATGTCCTGAAGTTGTCGCAATTTTGCCGTCAAGGGTCATCGCATATTTAAAAATGCCAAAGGGCAAGTTAGTCTTTACACGGTGAAAAAATGCTTCGTTAAGGTCTAAACATTGCTGTTCTAAAATACCTGTCGTCACATTAATGCCCGCCAATCTTAAGCGATCGCAACCACTGCCTGACACCCTAGGGTCAGCATCGATCGCACCAACTACCACATTACCAATTCCTGCTTGAATAATTCCCTCGGAACAGGGAGGAGTACGACCATGATGATTGCAAGGTTCTAAGTTGACATACAAAGTCGCATCACTCAAATCGACTCCCGTTTGTTGGGCTGCTCGAATGGCAAATACTTCTGCATGGGGTTCACCTGTCTTCGGATGAAAGCCCTCACCTAAGATTTCTCCATTTTTAACAATCACACTACCTACCATTGGATTTGGAGCTGTTTGACCTCTAGCTTGTTTCGCTAAATCAATACATCGCTGCATCCAGTACTCATGGGAAGCTAGGATGACTTCATGATCTCTTGCTATCATTTCTAAATTTTGATCCGTTCTAACTTATGGAATGATTGGATGTGTCTGCTTAGACTGGGTATTCGCTGAAGGCAACATAACCGTAAACTTGGTTCCCACATTGACTTCACTTTCCACTGCTATTTTGCCATTATGTGCATCCACAGCTTGCTTAGCGATGTATAACCCCATTCCTAAGCCCTTAACACTGCCAACATTCTCAGCTCTTAAAAAGGGTAAAAACAAACTATTTAAGTACTCATCAGGTATGCCAATACCATGATCGCGAATACTTAAAATCAACTGCTGAGCATCACAGTTTAAATCAACATCAACAGTACCACCTTCATAGGAGTATTTAATCGCATTAGAAACTAAGTTCATGACTATATGCCATAACAATTTCTTGTCAACTTTTAATCTTTGGCATTTTCCATGACTCTGAAATTTAATACGGCATTTGCAGTTGCTATCTTCTGTCTGAAAACTATCAACTAATTGCTGGCAATATGCTTTAACATCAACATTTTCAGGGTGAAATGGGAATTTGCCAGACTCAGAACAGGAAATTAGTTTAATCTCTTCCAGTAGCCAGTTGATATCTTTAATTGCTGATTGAATAGAAGCAAGATTTTTTGCTCTACTTTCCTTACTTAGTTGTTCTTCAAAATTTTGTAATTTCCAAATCAACAACCTAATTACTGACATCGGCGTAGAGAATTCATGGGATGCCATCGCAAGTAGGCGATTTTTTAAAGTATGAAGCTCTTTCTCTTTTTCTAAGGCTTCTCGGAGGATTTGTTCTTCATGATGCTTCTTTAAAGCAAGCATCATCGCCATATTTACTTCGGCATATCTGAGGGGTTTGGTAAGATACCCGTAGGGAGAAGTAGAAATTGCTTGTTGTAAAATTTCTGGATCACTAAAGGCTGTCAAGTAAATTACAGGAATAGGTGCAATTTTATGAATTTCGCTAGCCGCAATAATCCCAGTATCAGAGCCTCTTAACTTAATATCCATCAAAACAATATCGGGTTGATGCCGATGGATAGATGCGATCGCTTCGTCACTGCTATCAACTATTTCGAGAACTCTGTACCCCAAATCCGATAGAACGTCTGAAAGTGCATTTGCGGTAACAAGTTCATCTTCCACAATTAAGACATTTGCTATCGTATTAGTCTGCACCGTCATGCTTTTTACTGCGCCTTGCTTATAATGGGAATAAACCGCTTCTAGCACTGTTTATATTTTAATTATATGATTACTATATAAAACTCAGGGTGAAAATCTTTAGAATTAGGACATTAAAACACAGCTTATCCTACACTCTAGATTACTACTAAACAGAGCTATTTTCCTTGAAAGTATTACTAAACAGCTTTTTTGATGAAAATGTGCTTTTTGCTTGAGAGTAGAATGTTTTAGTTGCCTTAACACGATATAATAATAAATCCTTGCTTCTAATATCTAAGCTAGTAGAAGCCAAATTACTTGACCGTAAGGAAATAACTAAATGACTGTTAAGCGTTTGTACGAAACTATGTATATCCTGCGCCCTGATCTTCCCGATCAGGATGCCGATGCAGCGATCGCCAAATATCAAGACTTCTTAGTACAACAAGAAGCAGAAGATATCACAATTCAACATCGTGGTAGACGTAGATTAGCCTACGACATTAAGGGACATCGTGAAGGTATCTACATTCAAGTTAATTACTCAGCAACCCCTAAAACCATTGAAACCTTAGAAAGAACATTTCGTCTCGGCGACGATGTGATTCGTTACCTAACCATTAAGCTTGATCCAGAAGCTGCTGAAGATGGTGGTGAAGTAGTTCCCGATGCTGAAGCTCCTGTAGAAGAAGTAGCTACTGCTGAATAAAGAATCCAATAAATTAGGGGTGACGCAAAGCGCCACCCCTAAAGCAAGAGAGGCTGTGAAAATCACGGCCTCTTTTTGTTAATTACAGAATACCGAAAAAGTGCAATACGCCTTGACCGCTAATTAATTCGATCGCTAGTGCTGATACAAAGCCGATCATGGCTAAGCGTCCATTCCAATTTTCAGCACCAGTATTAAATCCAAAACTCCATACATTACGGTTTTCGTCAGACATATCGATTTACCTTATGAATTAATTGCTCTACATTGCGAAATGTAACAGATTTATTAAGGATTTGCAATCTTTCTTTACGTTTTCCACCTTTAGGAAGAAATTCTCAACCCATGTCAAAGCGGTAATTTTGATGATGATTTTGGTGCGATCGCTAATGAATTGGGTAGAATCCAAAAGACATTACAATCAATAATCCACGCAAGGACAGAATTAATTATGCGAAAAATATGGATTAGGCTTCTAGCGGGCTGTTTAGCTGTACTGATCAATTTGACCACCACGAGTGCAGTATGGGCGGCGGCCCCTAAGAAGACTGGAGATCCAAAATTTCAGGGTATACCACTGCAATGCTATATATCCCTAGCTGATGCAGGCAACTCTCCTGAAGCCAAGGTCGCAGCCTATACTGAAATCGCGGGTCAATATTTAGAATTACAACGTCCCGATCAGGCAAAGAAGGTGTTAGAGAAGAGCATCCTTGCTGCCAATGACATCGTTAATCCATCTCTAAAAGCCTTTGCGTTATTAGATACAGCAGGTCGTTTGACTAAGGCATCACAACTAAAACTAGCAACAGATACTTTAGATAGCGTTTTAGCAATTTCTAAGGAGTTACCTGATCCTGTAGATCGAGTGTTTGCCAATATCAAAATTGCTCAAGCCTATGGTGAAGCTGGCAAAAAGGAAATTGCGAAAAACTTGCTAGCAGCTACGATTAAAGCCACTCCTGAAGTTATTGATCCCTATGTCCGATCGCGAGCCTTTGCGGCGATCGCCAATATATATACGGAACTAGGTGATGATTTCAATTCTGAATCAGCGATTTCCGAAGCCACTGAGCTATTGTCTATGATCGACAATCGCAATACTAAAACTAGAGCAAGAGTTGAGATAGCAGGAAGCTACGCTCAGGCAGGCAATCATGCTAAGGCAGTTGCTTCATTGTCCAATGTTTTCCAAGAGTTTGATGCAATCCGCGACAATGCGATCGCCTCAGCTAAGGACGCTGCCAAAAATGCGAAAACTACCAAAAAATCATCTCCCAAAGTAGCAACCAAGTCTCTCAAAAATGATTCTGCTAAGGATGAAAAAGATGTCCCCGATCCTCAAGTTGTCGAACAAACAGAGCGAGCTAACGCGGAAATCTTGAAAACGCGATCGCTATTTTTAGTTGCTGGTCAATATTTAGCTTCCAAGCAGTATGACAAAGCTCTAGAAGTCATCAACAACCTTGACGAAAAAGTAATTGAGAAAAGTATTGGACTTGCCAATGTCGCGATCGCCAATGCTAAGGACAAGAAGGTTGATGAAGCGAATAAATTATTCGCTCAAAGTCTGCAAGACTTAAGTAAATTTGCGCCTTCAATAGATGTTTTTAATATACTCGTTGAAATTGGTCGTCAATACCAAACCATTCAAAATACAGAACAGGCAAGCAAAACTTGGGATCAAGCTTTAGCGATCGCCCAAAAACTGACTCAACCTGCTGAAAGACTTTTAGCTCTCAACATCATTGCCAGTACCTATGGGGAGTTTGGCTTAGTTGATAAAGTGGAGCCAATTTTGCAAGATAGCTTTGCTCTCGCCAAAACTGCCCCTGATCCCAATATTCGTTCTAGAGCTTTCTCTGATATTAGTAGTACCTACTGGGCGATCGGTCAACGGGATAAAGCCCAAGCAATCGCTCAAGAAATCGAGAATCCCAAAGAAAAAGAACAGTTGGGCAAATTATTTACTTGTGCTAGTTAAGTTATAGCTATGGCTAAATAAACGCGAGTTCGGGATAATTTGAAATGGGCTTTGAGAGAGGGTTTGCGTAGCAAACCCTCTCTCAAAGCCCAAAAGTAAAAGCCTTGCGTAGCAAGGCTTTTACTTTTGGGCTTTTAAAATTTGCCAGCTTAACCCGAACTCACGTTAAATAAGTTAAGACATAAAATCTAGAGGAGAACTGGGGCGCTTCGCGCCCCAGTTCTCCTATTAACATAATGGCTACTGTTATAAAAGCCGCGCATTGTGAAACTTTTTTATTCAGATAACTGGAGTGAACTAAGTGCTGCCCAGCGCTTATCTACGGAAGTTTCTAAGTTTGCACTTGTATCTCTTAACTCCAAAGCAGGAGCATCAGGAGCAATCTTAGGATAGGGAATAGCTAAAGTTAGCTGTTCATATAACCATGCCGCAGGATCAAAATATCCATTAGGAGACAAAGACTCAACTAAATCTCCTGATTCGACCTCTCTTTCCTTGGGATATTCACTTTCGGGTAATGGCTCGGCTAACCAAATCTTCTCTGATGTATCGATCGCCAATCGATAGTTAAACTGCACCAATGTGCGATCGCAGGTCAAGGTCATGATTGTCGAAGCTTTGGCATTGACCTCAAGAAACGCACCAAGATGACAAACAGAGATAAATCCCTGAACAGGTGTGAGGGTTTCGAGTCCTTCGATAAATTCCTTAAACTCAAAAGACTCGGTTGCTTCAACAGCTCTTGCAATTTGAGGGATATATAGTTTTTCCATTAGATCTGCACCAATTTAACAATTAAGTGACGATTTGGCTCTTTGCCCTGACTATAGGTTTGAATATCAGGAAAACTTTCTAAAAACTGATGAATATAACGGCGATCGGCAGATGAAAGATTCTTAATAGCAAATTCTGTTTGGGTTTCGCGAACCTGTTGTACAGCTTTTTCAGCTAAGTCATTCAAATTAGCTAAATATTTTGAGCGATAGCCATTTAGTTCGACAGTATAAAAATTATGGTTTTGTGGATGACTGGATGATTGATTTAAATTTGATGGAAGATGACTGTTCAGGACAGTATTAGCAAGATATTGGAGCGAATCAATTACTACGCCATCCTGACCAATCAATTTTTGAATTTGCTGCTCTTGTAAACCATCCGTACTGATTTCCAGCCAATAATTTTTAGAGTTACTAGCAGCTTGTTCTGGAGATGCTTCTAGCAGATGAGTATTCACCGAAGCCGAATACCCCATCAAGCTTAAAAGCTCTTGAAGCCAATTTGCACTTGCTGAAGCATCTTGCATAAACGGTAGTTTCCCACTCAATATAAATATTTTTTAAATCAGGCAGCACAAAGCACTACCTGATTTAGTAAGTTTATCTTTCCAACTATGTGGTGATTGGCAACCTATAGTCTAGTTCTTTTTCTTTTTCTTAGAAGAATTAGAGTTGGGTTCAAAGGGTAGAGCTGATTTAGTTGGCGGCTTGGCACCTTTAGTCTTGTCATCTACTACAGTTGTATTTTTAGCTTTAGCATCGAAGGGGATTTTGCTAGACTCGGCTTTGCTAGGAGTGATTGCTTTGGGATCAGCTTTAGCTTTACTCGCAGGAGCCTCATTTGCCGAAACCGCAACTAACTTTTGCAGATTTTCTGGCAGTGGTTCTTTAGCCACAATAAATGCTTGTAATGTCTGAAAAATGTTTGCAATCAACATATAGAGCATTACACCAGATGGCAAGGGGAAAAACAAAAACATACCAGAGAAAATAATTGGTGTGAGTTTGTTCATGGTGTCTTGCTGGGAAGACTCAGGGCTGGGATTGCTGGATTTAGGCGTAGAACCACCAGAGATATTTTGATTGGCATAAAGACTCACGCCAAAGCCCAAAACCATGATGACAATGTCCCAATTAATACTGCCATCAGCATTAGTTACACCAGTTTTACCAAGTGCTTTGATAAAGAGAAATCCTTTATTGGCAGCTAAGCCCGGTACAGTCGCTTGAACAGTGACATCACCAGCTTGCTTGGCGACTACGGTTCCATCGGCTAAAACCTCTACTAAGTCTTGTCCTTTAGTAACTTTCCAATGAGGAGTAAGATCTACGTCTGGATACTCAGCAGATAATGCGGTGAAATCTTGACCTTGAGAAGTTTGTAAAACAATTTTCGATTGCTCACCGATCGCCAAGTTTGTACCATTTAAAGCAGTCGCCAGAATCGGATAATGTACGCGATCGGCAAAGTAAACGTTTTGGCTAGGCGAAGTAAAAGGCTGATGGATAATCTGCGCCTGATTTTCCGCAGGAGCAGCTATTTGGAAGTTTAGCGAATAGTTAATGTCTGCAAAGGGCGATCCCCTTAGAGTTGCAAACAAAGCAAAGAGAATTGGCAATTGCACGATCGCAGGTAGGCATCCCGACAAAGGATTACCAAATTCTTTGAAGTTTGCCGAGTTTACTTTGGCTAGCTCCTCTTGCTGTTTGGCAGGATCGCTCTTGTAACGCTCTTGCACTTCTTTGATTCTTTGTTGCATCACGGGGTTAGCGATTTTCATGCGACGCATACTGCGAAGCTGATTAGCGCTAACGGGAAACAACGCAAAACGTACAACCAACGTCAAAGCAATAATTGCCAGTCCATAGCTCGGCACGATGCCGTAGAAAAAATCTAGGAAAGGCAACATTATGTTGTTGGAAAGAAAACCTACACCGAAATCCATTTTCTACTTTACTGTTGAGTTTGCATCTAAAAGTGACTACTAAGTGATCAGCTATCACTCATTAAAATTAGGATCGCCTAAGAGCTTATTTTCTAGGGCGATCCTTGAATATTTTAGGCTTTGCTACCGATCGCACCACTTCTGTCTTGTGCTTTCAGGCTTAGCTTTGATTCGATATATTCGTATGTTTCACGAAACTTAGGCAAAGATTTTAATTCAAGGCGTGAACCATCTTTGAGGGTCAATACCATATCGCCCCAACTGCCTAAGCCACGGGGAACGGTGACAATTTTGGCAATTTCTGCATACACAACATCTGTGCGAGTTTGACCTCTCCATCCACCTGTAACGGTAATGCGTCGGTTGGTGATGCGATAACGTACCCATAGCGCCCTTGCGATCGCAGCAATGCCAAAGGGAATTGTGATCACAAAAATACTCATCAGCAAGCTAATAATTAGATCGCCGATGTGAGGTGCGCCTTCGTAATAAACTTCCTCATTAACTGCCATGCAAAACCTTCGCCTTTGCTAATAAATTCTTGAGATCATCACAAAGCTGTTGATAACTTGGTTTGCTTTGAGAAGCAATAACTGTTACAACAATTTGTAATCTATTTTTCAATTGTGACAGAAGTTGTCGAAAAATTGCGCGAAGTTGGCGCTTAAATCGATTACGGCTTACCGCCAACTTGCTGACTTTTTTACTGACAACAATGCCAATCTTGGTGAATTCGGCATTACTATCAAAAAGAATTCTCAGATTTAAGTACGTGCCTCTGTAGCGATCGCCATTGGCATATACCTTTGCGAAATCCTCTCGCCGTCGCAGACGGTTTTGATTAGGAAGCACTAGAAAATTAACAAGTACAAGTTAAGTACGAATAGGTTTGCGAATTAAATCTGAATAATTATACGGTTGTCAAGCGAACTCTGCCTCTACTGCGGCGAGCTTTGATGACACGGCGACCTGTGGGGGATTCCATTCTGGCGCGAAATCCAGAGGTGCGTTTCTTTTTGCGGACACTACCGCGTAGAGTACGTTTTGTCATAACCGTTACTTACTTATTTAGTTTCAAAGGATGTCAATTTTTTCACAGGCTTTTAATTATAACACCTGTGTTTAGCCATTTGCTAACAATTACTAAGGTAACATTTGAGAGCTACTGCCATTACTTGGAGGTAATTGCACCACCAAAAAGAACTCCCATGATCGCCATCCTTGTTCCTATACCTAAACGATCGGGAAACCATTCAATTAAAGTGAGCACAGGGGAAATATCAACCTTACCGTAACATCAGATACATACTAATAAGTAACGTCTAAGTAACGTCAGTTCGGATTAAGCTGGCAAATTTTAAAAGCCCAAAAGTAAAAGCCTTGCGTAGCAAGGCTTTTACTTTTGGGCTTTGAGAGAGGGTTTGCGTATCAAACTCTCTCTCAAAGCCCATTTCAAATTATTCCGACCTCGCATTAAGTAAGGGTAGAAGACACTTTGTGCCACCTACCCTTGCGTAGCTGTTTATAAAGATTTAGTGAAGTTTATGAATTCAGGATTGGATTGTGTACTAAATACATCACTTATAACTTGGTCATTGATCAATATATTTGCATTCATTGTCATTGGACTTACTTGAGTCAGACTACCCATACTAAAAGAACTGTTAGAAGTATTCACATCAAGAGCATTATTGCTACTTTGATAAGAGGTATCGAAAGGTGAACTGTTGTTAAAGACACTGGAATTTTGAAAGTAATCTACCCTTTTCTCAGAAACAAGAAGATGCGCATTACCTTGTCCCCCCAGAAAGCTATTCATTTCAGATTGCAAAGAGTTAGCTGCATTGGTATAGAAATTGGAATGTTCTACGGGTTCAGCATCGTTTATGCCGCCTTGCCCTATCCAATTAAACTCTTGAGCGAAGTTTGGCTGAATTGCATAAAGTTCGGTTGGAGAATTCTCGGACTGTGATATAAGTCTGTCTGGTGCATTGGAAAGTAAAAAATCAGGGGTAGAGCTTTTGGTCATAATCTCTTTATTGCCTTTCCAATTTTTGAGAGAATCTAAATTAAAGATTGAACCATCAGCCTGTTTGAAGCTTTCGCCATTGAGAAGTTTGACCAATAATTCTTGAGGATAGCTGTGATTATCAATAGGGCTTTTTGAATTGGGTTGATAACGATCATACGGATTGATATGAATATCTAGGTCTGCCAATCTAGCATTACGAGGATCTGATGATTTTTCGATCTGAGTCCCAAAAATGCGGCTTGTGTGTAGGGAGACAACGCGATTTGCCGAAGAGTTTCTGAGTCCATCCCACATCAAATTGGTGCCATTCTCAACACCTGCGGGATCAAGGGCAAGAATTTCGCCTAACTTGGTTTTCGTCAAATTCTGATATTCTTTTCCAGCAATACCTGCGACATGAGCGCCCAAGCTATGTCCAATTAAAGTGATATTGCTAGGATCAAGCCCTTTGTCTTTAAGATACTGGGCAAGATACTTTCCTGCTTCGGCGGTCATGTCTGCGGCATTGGTATATTCCTTATTAACCAACTTCTTCATGAAATTGCCACCATTGAGCCAGTCAAGGGCAAGGATGTTTGCCGAGGGGTCTTTCTTTGCTAGCCCTGACTCAATATCTTTTACCCACTGTTCATTAGCACCACTCTGGAATCCATGAATTACGATGTAAGTCTTGGCATCTTTTTTTATCTCGCGATTTTCCCAAGAAGAAATTGAGTTAGTTTCCATGGGTTTCACAATATTAATTGTGTCCGCAATAATTTTGTAGGGAGTAATAACGGTCTGTGTGTATCTGTTTGCTGCATCTATTATTAGACGCGCTGCATCCTGAGGTTCGCGGATACTGATCACATCAAGTGGTAGTTTGATGATGCTAATAGCTGTGTCGACTTTTTGGGAAACTGCATCAGAAACCACCTTAAACACTTTGCTAAATATGCTCATGTCTTTATCTCCTTGAATTAATTAGTCTTTGATTGGCTTGAGGTTCGGGGTTGCCTTGCCTTTGCTTTTCGATGTAACTAATCTATAAAAGAGATATGTCGAGGGTTTGCTAGAGTTATGTCATTTTTGTGTCAAGGCATAAAAAACTTGAGATGAATTGATGTTAGTGAGTTTCTTGTAAAATATGGGGCGTTGCTAAACAAGTAATTAATGAAGATTTTAATCGTTGAGGATGACTCAGAGATTCGGCATCTCATTCAGCAGACCTTAGAAGAGGAAAACTTTACTTGTCAATCAGTTGATAACGGGATAGTGGCATTAGACTTAGTGCAGAAGACACAGCCTGATCTGATTGTGTTAGATCGAATGTTGCCGGGGTTTGATGGTTTAGAGATTTGTTCGCGTATCAGACAAAATAAATCTATTAAAGATCCCTACATTATTATGCTGACGGCTAAAGGTGAAGAGATCGATCGCATTATTGGATTATCTACGGGTGTAGATGACTATATGGTGAAGCCCTTTAGTCCGAGGGAACTGATAGCTAGGGTGCGCGCGGTCTTACGTCGTAGTTTGCGTCACTTAGAGCCAGTTCAAATTTATCGAACACAGCATTTTGCGATCGATTTAGATCGGCGAACTGTGACTCGTTTATATGGGGGAAATTCGGAACTTCTAGATTTAACGATAATTGAATTCAAGTTATTGTCAACTTTTTTGAGTTATCCGAATCGGGTTTGGAGTCGCGCCCAACTGATTGAGAAACTATGGGGTGATGATTTTTTTGGTGAAGATCGGGTCGTCGATAGTCATGTGGCAAGATTGCGAAAGAAGGTGGAGTTTGATAGTAGTAAACCAACTTTTATCAAGACTGTGAGTGGTGTGGGCTATAAGTTTGAGGATGATGATGGCTAAACCGAGTTTACGAACAAGGCTATTAGTTTCCCATTTATTAGTGGTTGTGCTAAGTATGGTGATTGTTGCTTTGAGTGGGGTTTCAATTAATCCATTGTTGTTCGATCGCAAAGTTCAGGAAATGCAAAATAAGGGTTTGCTAGATATTGATTCGCAGACCGAGCAGAAGCTAATTACGCAAGAGTTTCATCATTCTTGGGGAAAAAGTATGACGATTTCGATCGCTTTAGGGGCGATCGGAGCATTTGGTTTGAGTTATCTAGTGGCGCGGCGCATTCGTCATCCTTTACAAAAAATTACGACAGTGATGCAGGAGTTTCGGGAAGGAAATTTCAAAGTACGCATACCTAGTAATGATATTCCTGAACTCGATTATGTGAGTCAAAGCTTTAATCTGATGGCGCGGAGTTTGGAGGACTCAGAACAGAAGCGGAGTGAGTTGATTAGTGATATGACCCATGAGTTGCGAACGCCGCTAACTGTGACGAGAGGATATCTTGAGCGTTTGCTAGATGGAAAATCTGAACCTTCACCCGAACTATTTCAAAGTCTAATTCAAGAAAATCGGCGTTTGGAAAGATTGGTGAATAATCTGCAAGAGCTATCAAAGGCGCAGGCGGGAACTATTGCTGTAAAGCTAGAAGCGATCGCCCTTAAGCCAATTTTGTCAATGTTGGTGGAAAGGTTTGCCGAGCAGTTAGTTGAGGATATAGAACTGTTTTTAGAATATAACTCTAAGGCGGTTAGTGTAATTGGCGATCGCGATTGTTTAGAACAAGTTTTAGTTAATTTAATTGGAAATGCCATCCAATATACTGAAGTTGGCAAAATTATTGTGCGTACCTATGACCGCGATCATCGAGTTTGGATTGAAGTCCAAGACACAGGTATTGGTATTGCGTCCGAAGATTTGCCCCATGTATTTGCCCGTTTTTGGAGAGCCGATAAGGCGCGATCGCGACGTTCAGGAGGGACTGGTATTGGTTTAGCGATTACTAAATGCTTAGTAGAATTACAGGGCGGCGAGATTGAAGTAGCAAGTCAACTTAATGAAGGTAGTATCTTTCGTTTTTGCCTGCCTAGTTAATTAAATCTGAATTATTCAAAGTGATCGCTTTTAAAAATGTCGAGTGCCTTGAGCAATGCTCAGCTCCAATTTTTCTTGAGATCCTTATTCAACTATTTTCCCAGAAATCAATAGTTAACAATGAGTCGATATCTCGACTAAATTCCCATGTATCAGGAAAATTTACAGACTTATAACCTATATTTCTTCTAACTATGCGTAAAGCATCATCAAAAGCATCCTGAAATAACTCAGGACTACTAGCATAATTTTTTAAACTCGGTGACTGCTTGAGAATATCTCTAAGCGCATTGCGTGTTCTGTCAATGGTTTCTACCCACCCTGCATAGTCATACTCACTTTTGACATAGCAACGCTTCAGCAAATGCTCAATTAGCGTAGTCAATCTTTGCTTTATCTCTCGTCTATCCCTACCAGCCAAACCTTCTAACTCCTCCACTAAATTTTCAATATCAAGGCTTTGAAAATCACCAGCTTTTAACTGGGCGATCGCCTCTTCTAACCAAAGATGAAGATCGTGATCGTAGAGAGAGGTTTTAGAAGGTTTGGGTAAGGCTTGAGTCATAGCAGATACTCAACAGCGAACGAATTAACGAATGTATTCTTTTAAAACACTATTACGGTTGGGATGGCGCAACTTACGGAGAGCCTTAGCTTCGATTTGACGGATACGTTCGCGGGTAACGTTAAAGATTTGTCCAATTTCTTCGAGGGTCTTCATTCGTCCATCGTCTAAGCCGTAGCGCAGTCGCAGTACGTCCCGTTCTCTAGGGCTGAGAGTTCCTAAAACGCTTTCAAGATCTTCACGTAAAAGGCTCTTAGCAACTTGATCGTCAGGGGTTTCACCTTCGGACTCAATGAAGTCACCGAGACGAGAGTCTTCTTCCTTACCGATGGGGGTTTCGAGAGAGATCGGCAACTGGGCAGATTTGGCGATAAAGCGGAGCTTTTCGATTGTCATCTCCATCCGCGTGGCAATTTCTTCCTCGGTAGGCTTACGTCCCATTTCTTGAGAAAGTAACTTGGTAGTTTTCTTAATTCGCGAAATAGTTTCGTAAAGGTGGACAGGAAGACGAATTGTACGGGATTGATCGGCGATCGCACGGGTGATTGCCTGACGAATCCACCATGTCGCATAGGTTGAGAATTTATAACCCTTTTCATGGTCAAACTTCTCGGCGGCACGGATCAAACCTAAACTGCCCTCTTGGATCAAGTCTTGGAAGGACAAGCCACGATTCATATATTTTTTGGCGATCGATACGACTAGACGTAGGTTCGACTGCACCATTTTGTCTTTGGCACGGCGACCAGAGTGGAGACGCTTGCGAAATTCGCCAAGGGGCATACCCATCTTGACAGCCCAATCAGGCTCTCTGACATCATCGGGATGGCAATCGATTTCGGTAGCTATTTCTTCACGCTTTAGCTCTAGTTCCAGCAAATCGGCAATTTTACGCGCTAGCTCGATCTCTTCATCGGCTCTAAGCAAACGAATTCGACCGATTTCTTGCAAATAGAGACGGATAGAGTCTTCGGTAAAGTGCTTTTTCTTGGTTTGACTGGCTCTTTTCCCCTTAGCCCCCTTTAATTTGCCAGCTTTGTCGGGATCGTCATCAAGATCAGGGTCTTCGTCTGAGTCATCAATTAAGTCGTCCTTATCAAGATCGATATCATCATCTAAGTCTTCAAGGTCTTCTTCAATTTCTTCAAGATTTGCGCCAAGCTTGCCAATAGGCAACTTGATGTCAATAGGTAGGTCGATGGCTGCTTTGCTCATGCCAGATTCCTCAGATCCGTACTGTCTAAAACTTGTGTCTACGGGGATTTACACCTAGATGATTGTAGCTTGACAAACACAAAAATGGTGATTGTAGCTACTTAAGAATCATGCAAACAACTTCTAAAAGTTAGTTCATAAGGCTTCTGCGATTTTTATAAAGAGTCAGAATTTCTGTGGTGTGACAAAGCCACATTACAAAAAACGGTTCTTTATTTTACTGCACATCCCTAATACTTAAAAGTTGTCTGACTAGTGTTGTAATTCCTACTTATATATTTATAGTCTAGCGATGCTCTGTTTACTTTTGAAAGAATTTTAGTGATTATCAAATAAATTTATCGCAGTCCTCAATTATTTGTAGATTTTTTGTTTGTGGAAAAGTGTTCTTCTCCAAACCCTCTAGGATTACATCGCTTCGCGACATTCTCCAAAGTTTTACTTTTACACAAGTTGCTAAGTAGCTTGGCATAATTAACAACCAGAAGCAAAGCCTGTAGCGCAAGCGCAGCTTGCGCTACAGGCTTTGCTTTTTTATATTTAATTGCACTCAACTACTTAATATTGACTCGAAACACATAGATATCAGATAGCGATCGCTGATAGTACCAACCACCAATATTCATTACCTATTCCCTAGGGATCACTATATTTTGCAAAAACTCAGATACATTTATTAAGTATTATTAATTTTTGATTATGCTTAAGCTTAATAAAATATCCCTCGCTTCAATTGGCTTATTTGTTGGCGGAATCCTGTTTGTAGTTGGTTTTTGGGCTTACTCTAAGGGAAATTCAACCTTAAATCTGATTGGATTTTTCTATGGTTTTCCGATTCTCTTGGGAGGATTTGCTTTTAAATCATCGGAGGTAGCCCCCATACCCGTGATTGTGCCTGAATCTGAGGATGTTTTGGCTGTCCGTAAGTTGCAAGAAACATCAACCCAAAAGCAGTTACGCAAGGATGTTACTCGCTATCGCTATGGGATTAAGGCACATTTAGATGAAGTTTTAGAAAAATTGGGAATGCGACCTACCGATGAAGAACGTCCTCTCTTGATTGGTATTTATGAAGAGATTTCCCAAGCTGAAGAAACTAAGGGAGCCTACAGTTTAGTTTTGCGATTTCAATCTCCTCTAATGGGCTTTGAGGTTTGGCAAGAAAAACAAGATAAGTTAACGCGATTTTTTGGTCCTGGAATTGTGGCTACTGTTTCTGAACTCGCCAATAAAGAAGTTGATCTGCGGTTGATTTCCCAGAATGTAGCTGATTAGCTTTTCAATCAACAATTACCAATTAACAATGCAACAAAACTAATGGGTTTAGTATCTTTAGCAGCTTTAATTGCAGGTGCGAGATCGGGGCAGTTAGTTAGCTTTCCGACTGATACTGTACCTGCTTTGGCGGTACGCCCCGATCGCAGTACCGATATTTTTACTCTCAAGCAGCGATCGCCTGATAAGCCATTGATCTTGATGGCATCGAGTTGGCAGGAGTTTTTACCATTTATTGATATTGGACATCCCGCTTTAGAAATTTGGGAACAAACTGCTGAGAAATATTTTGCGGGAGCCGTAACTTTGGTTTTGCCTGCTAGCGATCGCGGCGCAAAGTTAAATCAAGGCTTTACAACTTTAGGTATCAGAATTCCTGATAGTAAAATTGCGATCGCAATTTTGCAGCAAACAGGAGCCATGCTGACTACTAGTGCCAATAAAAGTAATCAGCCCCCCTTACGCGAAATGCTAGAAATAGCTACTAATTTCCCAAATGTATGGACTTTAGGTGATGGGATCGATATTGCTGAGCCAATAGGAAGTGGTTTGCCATCGACAGTCGTGGAATGGACACAAGGGGGGTGGTTAGTTCGTCGGCAAGGGGCAATTAAGTTTTAAAAACAAATGCAAAAAGGGGGGACGCTTAGCGTCCCCCTTTTTTAAGCTTGCCAATCTCGTGAGAAATTCTCTAACTGAGCAGTGGTCAATTCCTTTTCTAGCCATTGCAAGGCAGTAACTTGACTCGGAAATTGCTGGCTGTTGTAGTCTTGGAAAACATCTAACAAAGAAATGGCGATCGCACTTTGCTCGGAAGCCGTTGACCAACGTTGGAAAAATTGTTGCAAGGTTTGATCAGGTATAGCAGCTTGGAGATTTTCTAGGGCAGTTACTTGACTAGCACTACGCTTATAAACCTTGACGGCATCCGTTAGATTGAGCAGTGGGAGTGTATTTGTGGGCTGGGTGCTGGGTTGAGGAGATGGGGTAAATGGTGTACCTACTGTGCCTACAGCAACGTTCAGATTTGACCAGTCTTGGCGAAACTGATCAAGGGTTTGGGGTAGTAGTTGACTTTGTAACCACTGTAAAGCGAGATTTTGATTAAGCATTTGGCTACTGTTATAACCACTAAGAGCTTCCTGCAAAGATGCCACAGTATTTGCTTGACCAGAGGCAACTTGCCAACGTTGCAAAAATTGCTGCAATATTTCACCTGAAATATTCGCTTGCAAATTATTAATAGCCACGGTTTGATTCGGTAATTTGCCACGGCTATAGCTATTAGCAGCATCAACTAAACTAATAGCGCTTGCTGCTGGAATCGCAGGTGAAGGGCTGGTATCTGGAGAAGCTGTCGGCGTAGGGACAAAGACTGAGGATGGAGGAGTAGGAGTAGGATTAGGTGATGGAGATGGGGTTGCAGGTGTAGGTGAGGGTGTTATATCTGGTGGACGAACAATCACTACCTCAGTTGGTGGAGTTGTAGATGGCGAAGGTGTAACATCAGCGATCGCAGGTGCTTGTAATTTTTGCCATGTTTGTGCGCCCACTTTGCCATCAACAGTTAAACCATTGGCACGTTGAAAAGCCGCGATCGCATCCCTTGTGCCTACGCCAAAATCACCATCAATGCGACCTTGGTAATAGCCCTTTGCCTTGAGAAGTTGTTGGGCTTGAGCTACAGCTTGACCTTGCGACCCTGGTAATAAAGTTGGTAATAATTGGGCAGAAGGCGGAGCAGGTTGAGGAGTACTTGGTAATGGGCTAGATGCTCGCAATTTTGCCCAGCTAGCATTACCCACAATGCCATCAGCCGTTAGACCATTAGCTTTTTGAAATTTTAAAACCGCGTTGGCAGTACCAGCCCCAAAATCACCATCGATTTTGCCAGTATAAAATCCTTTAACCTGAAGAATTTGCTGTAACTCAGCTACAGCATTACCCTTACTACCTTGTCTTAATATTGCGTCCATAATTAGCCCAATTTTCTCAAATTAATAGTTCGCGATTGGCTCAAAGTCTAGCAAACTCAGAAGTAGGTATTGTCGAAAGCTAACCATCTTCTTCCTTTAACTTCACTCGATAAAGCCATTTGCGCGGCGCTTCGCGCCGCGCAAATGGCTTTATCGAACGCCCGTTCCTTTAACTTCTGCATTTAAAAATAAATCACACGGGCATCTATTCCCTGCGATCGCAAGAAATGTTTCAATGCCTCGGCTGCATCACGATTGGTATAGCCACCAGCATAAATGTAATCACCACGACCTGATTTCGCAATAAATGCGTTAGGAATCAAACTTTGTACCTGTGCTAAAACCCCTGCTCCTCCTGCTCCCATTGGTACTGCGGTAACGTAGCGATATTGAGCCAAGTTATTCGTGTTGGAAAGATTGGTAGGGAGATAGCTTGGCAATGTTACATAAGGCGAAGTATTAGGATTTTGGCTAACTTGGTAATTGGCAGAAGAAGTTTGCTGGGCAGCAACACCACGCCGTTGCAGTTCTCTGGTCACAAAATCTGCGGTCGAAGGATCAAATGCTCCTGCCACAATCGAAGTCTGTCCATTTACTAAAGCCACTACAGGATTAGTGACCACTTGCCTTGCAATATTGAGAGTTACAGGATTATTGCCTGCGACATAAACGAGAACGTTGCCTGCTTGGGCATTAGTGCTAGCGATCGCCACATTCCATAGTCCTAGACTAGCAATCACCAAGCCGATAGCTTTCTTTGTCCAGTCGGGCATCTTCATAAATCTTAACCCTTTAAACCTTGATAGTTCTTAAACCTAAATTAATTCTATAGCAATGCCTAGATAATTTTTTTGAGCAGCCTTACGAGTTGCCTTACTTAGTGCAATGACTTGTTAATACCTTTATAAATCCCAGCCTTTAGCTAACAAATTGAAAGATATTGACTCATGCCAATGCTCTAGCAATATCCCAAACTCTTGGGTATGTATTCCTTTGCGCCATAGCATCAAAGCATCTTCACCTGTCATTTCGTAATATTTAGGTCTTCTACCGATTTCTTGAAATCCAAAGCTTTGATATAAGGCGATCGCTATGTGATTGGACTCGCGGACTTCGAGGGTTGCCCATTCCAAATGGCGATCGCGAGCCTTTTTAAGTAAGCCCCAAACTAGAGACTTTCCGAAACCTTGACCTTGATATTCGGGACGTACCGCTAAAACCGTAATATGCGCTTCTTCCATAACAGCCCAAAGGCAACCAAAACCAAGTAATTCATGATTTTCCGTTGTTAAGCCGAGTACGCAACTACTAGGGTTATCGATTTCACGTTGATAAGCTTCTAAACTCCAAAAATCACCTAGGCACGCACAATCAATAGCCCTTAACTGCGCTAAAAATTTTTGATCAATCTCACTTAGATAGATTCGGGTCGATAGGCTCATGTGTTGTAATTATCTAAACATTCATAGGATTTGCGGCATAAAGTGCCGTAACTAGCCTGATACCAACGGATTATCGATCAATGTCAGAACTCATGCCAATTGTATATCTCAGCGTGGTTAGCTTTTTTGCTTGGATTGTTAGCACTTTGGCAGGTGGGGGTAGTCCCTTCATCCTAATTCCTCTAGTTAACCTGCTCATGGGAGCTGCCGCCGTTCCACCTGTAATCACGATCGGTATGTTTTTTGGTAACGCCCACCGAGTTTTACTGTTTTGGCGAGATATTGACTGGGTTTTGACAGCTTGGTATGCACCGGGGGCGATCGCAGGGGCAATTTTGGGAGCCTATACCTTTACCCAAATCCATCTCGATTGGTTGCAAATCGTGATTGCAATATTCCTAATTGTGAGTGCTGTTTTATTTGAACTAGAAAAAAGTCCCGAAAAAACCGTTGCTGAGGATCAGGCAAAACAGATCAAACTGGTCGATGATTCCAAGGAGTTAGAAGAGATAGAAGAACTGATCGAAATCAATCAGCTAGGTGAATTAAGTGAATTAAGCGCTCTTGAAAAATCAGATTTAATTCCTCAAGAAGTAAAACCCAAATTTAAACTTCAGGCTTGGCACATTATGCCTGCGGGTTTCCTCAAGGCTTATGTATCAGGTTTAGTCGGCACTACTGGCCCCGTCTTAAATCCTTTTTATCTAGGCTATGGATTGGTCAAGGAGAAAATGCTAGCCACTAAAGCAACTCATATGACAATTATCCATGTCGTGAAAATCATCACCTACGGTGCGTTAGCCGCCATGTCAAAGGAACAAATTGTCGCAGGATTAGCGATCGGCTTAGCCGCAATACCTGCGAACCTCATTGGCAAATATCTCCTTAATCGCATGAGTCCTCAACAGTTCCGCCAAGTTGTTCTTGCTTTTATGGGACTTGGTGGCTCATGGATGCTATGGCAACAAAGAAGTCTGTTTTTAAATATCCTGTAGTTAGGAATAAGTCTTAAGGCGATCGCCTATTCACCAAAAATCAAGATAAGGCGATCGCCTATCCATCAAAGTATTTAGAACAACTTTAGGCGGACTGTTGAGTTTTACTGTTTTCAATATATTGGCGTAACACACTATTAATCAGAGTTTTATACTGATCTCCTTGATTCTGAAACCATTGTTTTACATCAGGATCTAGTTGAACTAAGTTTTGAGCTTGATCTACGGGAATGCGTAAAGTTGCACGTTCAAAAAATTCATCTGTTAGTGGTGGAATATCTGAATAGTCAATATCCTCATCTGACATTGCCTTCAATGCTTCCCAGTTAGTACGAGAGGTACTGTTCAAATCTTCTCTGTTCATGACGGTTGGCTCTTCTTGCAGAAATGATTCGGATGATGTTGTTTTTACGTTCTGTCCAGACTACTACCGCTATTCCAAGACCGAGAAAACCGATCCCAAACCAGCGATCTTCACCATAATCAAAGCGGTTATCTAGCTCAATCAGCATTTCACCATCAAACATTGAGGGAATATCTACAAAGTCAATCTCATGTTTACGAATGTTTTCAAGATTTTTTGTTTCGTCCCACTCAAACTGCATGAATGTTATAGCTAATCAAACTAATTGTTTTCATTATCACCTATTCACCAAAAATCAAAATAAGGCGATCTTAATAATTCAAGATTTGGGTTTAATTTCAAACTCTGACTTGGAACGATAAAAGCAAACATCAAATTCAAGAAAAAAGTTGGTTTGACCAAGAATTAATGGAGCATTTGGGCTATTTGTCCAAGCAAACACTAATTTGACTGGTTCAAATTCTCCAATTTGAGCGATTAAAGAAAACGGTATTGCTTGCTGATTACCAAGATTACCTGTTAATCGAACTATAGCCTTGCGCTCATCCCATACACTTCCTAATTGCAAACCAATCTCATAGGGCAAGACGTTAATCGTAGCGCCACTATCAACTAAGCCAACTGTATCAAATACGCGATCGCCTTGTTGTAGTGTTAGTGGAATTCTTGGGGGGCTATCAAACTCGTTTTGACTTGGGCTAGTGGTGGAATACTGAAAGCGCATAGATTATTGATGAGTTGTGTCTGACTGTTTGAGTGTTTCCATTAAAATTGCACCAGCACCAAACATATCGTAAGGAGTCGGCAGGTCATAGGTTTTAAATGCTTCTATTGGTGCAATATCTTCAGCAATATCTAAGTCTTCTACTAGAACACGAATTAGTTTGAGCTTTTCGATCGCACTGAGTCGCCGTGCTGCTGGAATTACTTCAGCTAATGTCATGTTGGTGTCTCCATAATCTGAAATCTTGTGTTTCTAGCTTAACTTGATCAAATGCGATCGCCCCACCATTGACATTACAAAACAGCGATCATCTATTCACCAAAAACAATCGAACAGTAACTTAACTCTTTGAATTGTTGGAATTTCGTGTATGGTTATCAAATATAAAAATATTCCTTGCTATACAAGATAATTTTGAGGATTTGTAGTTATATTGTCATGTTTCAATTTTTACTCTCAATTTAAGGGGGAATACATGGCAACTCAAGGATATGGATTTTTTGTTACTGAGCCAAATGCTTATAAATCATTAGAATGTAACATCTGCGGTGCTGAATGCCTAGTTGAGCGCAACTTGCCAGCAAAATCAGGCTTTGTAGCGGCTATGGCGAGACTAGACAAACCTCGTGATGAGTTTTCTTGCCCAAATCTGGAGAAAGAATGGCATCAACAGGCAGTACAACTCGTAATCGAGATAGAGAAAACGCCAAGCAAGAGTCTTGCACAACTAATGCAGCAAGACTTAGAAGATTTACTTCACGAAAATAATATTCATTAATTATTGGAGATTACTACTATGTTCAGATACTTTAAAGACTTAGAAAAATTAGCAGATGCGCTTCATGTTGAGCATTTTGCAACGATGGGCGAAGAATTACAATATGTTGATTCACAAGATCCTACTGTAGAAGTACTTGCTCGGATGAAGGCGAATGATTTTAATATTGTTCCTGTGAAAAAAGATGGCGAAAAATCTTTCTTTATTGATAGAGAAAAAGATCTCAAAGCTCATGCTGAAGGGGAAACTATTGCAAGTCGTATGAAACCAATAGACCCAAGTAAATTTGTTGGGAAAGATGCGTCTATTAAAGATGCACTAAAAGAACTAGGTGAAAGAGGATGGTTTTTTGTCGGTACAGGTAATGACTTACAGGGGATTGTTACTCTAGAGGATTTTGGTAGACCCGCAGTTTCTTTCTATTTGTTAGCAAAGTTATTGATGATAGAATCTGGACTTCGCAGATTGTTGGGTACATATACAAATATTCCTACTACTGACTCCCCATCCAAAGACGGAGTTGATGGAGATCCTAAGTATTTTAAAGATGTAATTAAAAAAATTAAAGAGTATTCCGATAAACCAAAAGAAATTAGTATATCAAATCTTCGGGATGACTTAAAAAAATATGATGTGACATTAGAACATCTAGGATCTATGGCTGCTCTTCGAGATGAGCTTGCTCATGGACGAAATATACTTTCGTTTGCTAAAGATATAAAAGATCTTATTAAACGCAACGAGAAAATCAACAATGTGTTAGCAGCTATTTCCAAATTAGATGACTACAGAGAGCAATTATGGAAAGCTTATGAAGGTACGCATATAGTTACGTTGAAAGAGGAGTTTTGGGTTGGTTCCAATATAGTGGATTTGCCTCTAGATCTATTATCATCCCCAGCCATTTATATAATAAGTGCTGCGAATCCATCAGGAGAAGTGCTTTCAGAAGACAAAAACAAAATCAGAACTAACGCACTGCTTGATATTCTCAATAGCCGTTGTTCAAAGAATAATGATGGTAAGTGGGAATACGAAGAAGTTGTTGGTCAATCTCCCGATGGAAACTGGAAACAGAATAGCTTTGCTGTTGGAGGTATTGGTATAAATGAAGCTCGTGAGTTAGCAGAAATGTTTGGACAAAGGGCAGTTTTTGAGCTTGATCAAGACTATATTCGTGTTATTCCGACTAATCCTAAAGATCAATATGAAGTTAAAGATTTACCTCGTAAACGTTGAATAGATCAAGTTCTGTCAAACTTTTGATTATCGCCAAATTGCCAAGTCTCACCATTTATTAAAATTTTGTAAGGCTTTTGTTCCAAAGTCCTGAGACGAATAGCAATTTCTTCTGATGACAACTCTGAGCTACCGATCTCTTTAGTTACATCACCGACATTGAAGAGATCATTACTTGCGATAGCCTCTAACAGTGATGAATATACCGTTGTATTTTCGTCACTGCTCAGACAAACGATATATTTATCGCCCCAACGATATACTTGCTCAAGATCAGCACCTGCCCCAAGTGATTCACTATCCCAATACACACTGTACACAGGCTCCTCTTCTAAGAGCGCTTCTAAGTCTTCTTCACTGGGAAATTGGCTATATTTAGTCATTGTAGTAATTGCGGACATTGTGGATTATCTCAATTATTCTAAGACTTCCCAGAGATTGCCACACATATCAACTTATCAACTGTTGACAAGTATTTTATCTATGGAATAACTGATCGCTGTGTCAATCTGTGCAGCTATCTGTTGATAATCAATCTCTGGAATACATACCCTTTCTTTAGCGTGTTCAATCGTCATACTGCAAAGTTGAGCATCTTCATCTAAATCCAATAATGTATTCTCGTCTAAATCTCGTGTCTCCATAGGTGTTTTTTGAGAAAAGACGATATTAAAGGGTGTCGGTATCTGCAAAATATCTGATTTTCATATTTCTATTTCCTTCAAATTGCTATCAAAAAAGGCATAATGTTTATACTAATGTTTAAACATTTCTCTTGTGGAATATTACTATGGCTGAAGTAATACTTGATATCAAAACATGGGGCAATAACTTAGGTGTTCGGCTACCCGCAGCGATCGCTCGTGCTGCCCATCTCCACGTCAACCAAAGAGTGAAACTATCTGTTATCGATAATCAAGTCGTTATTACACCTTTAGATGAGCCATTAACTCTTGAAGAGCGGCTAGCTAAATTTGATCCAGCCCGACATGGTGGCGAAGTGATGGCAACATCGCAAAGACTTGGCGCAGAGCAATGGTAAAAAAACTATGGATACCCGATCGCCAAGACATTATTTGGATCGATTGCAATCCACAGGTTGGACAGGAAATGAAAGACGTTCATCCTTTCCTAGTACTATCACCACGCATTTTTAATGACAAAACAGCGATCGTAATTGGCTTACCAATGACAACAGCCGCATACAATGCCGACAATCCTTTTGCAATCTCCGTAGGAAAAGTTTCAGGACGTAAAGCCAGTAAAACTAGTTATGTTCTTTGTCATCAGCCCAAATCTTTTGATTGGCGATTACGTGGCGCAAAACCCCATCCTTTAGGAAAGTTGAATATTGAATTGTTTACTCAAGTATGCGATCGCCTTAATCAAATAATCCAGTTGTAAGATTTACTCAAAGTATTGCTAAAAACATTTTGCTACATCAAAGAGTCTCTTTAATCGGTTGCACAGGCAACAAAAAGCTAAAAATATTGAGTTAAAACGCCCTATAAAAAACCAACATAATCCCTAAGAGAGATCTTAACAATTTAGGTAAAAAGGAGTGAAAGCCGTACACACAGAATGCTGCTAATGCTGTGCTAGTATTAACTTTAACCAGAACGCAGCAAAGTATGGGGAAACGCCATGTTTGAACGCTTTACAGAAAAAGCAATTAAAGTCATCATGCTGGCTCAAGAGGAAGCTCGCCGCCTCGGTCATAACTTTGTCGGCACAGAGCAAATCCTATTGGGTCTAATCGGAGAAGGAACTGGCGTTGCCGCCAAAGTACTTAAGTCCATGGGTGTAAACCTCAAAGATGCCCGCATCGAGGTTGAGAAAATCATCGGACGCGGCTCTGGTTTTGTCGCAGTTGAAATACCTTTCACGCCTCGCGCCAAAAGAGTCCTAGAGTTGTCGTTAGAAGAAGCTCGCCAGTTGGGACATAACTATATCGGGACTGAGCATCTATTGCTAGGACTAATTCGCGAAGGCGAAGGCGTTGCCGCTAGAGTTTTAGAAAATCTCGGCGTGGATCTCTCCAAGGTTCGCACACAAGTAATCAGAATGCTCGGTGAGACTGCTGAAGTATCCGCAGGTGGCGGTTCATCGGGACGCACCAAAACACCTACCCTTGATGAATTTGGCTCGAATCTGACTCAGCTAGCCCAAGATGGCAAACTCGATCCTGTTGTGGGTCGTGAAAAAGAAATTGAACGAGTAATCCAAATTCTCGGTCGCCGTACCAAAAACAACCCTGTTTTGATCGGTGAACCGGGGGTAGGTAAAACCGCGATCGCTGAAGGTTTAGCGCAGCGCATCTCTAACAGTGACATCCCCGACATTTTGCAAGAAAAGCGGGTTGTCACCCTCGATATCGGCTTGCTCGTAGCGGGTACAAAATACCGTGGTGAATTTGAGGAACGCCTCAAGAAAATCATGGAAGAAATCCGCACGGCTGGAAATGTGATCTTGGTAATTGATGAAGTCCATACCTTAATCGGTGCTGGTGCTGCCGAAGGCGCGATCGATGCCGCGAATATCTTGAAGCCTGCCCTCGCTCGTGGCGAACTGCAATGCATCGGCGCAACTACCCTTGACGAATACCGTAAGCACATCGAGCGTGATGCTGCCCTAGAGCGTCGCTTCCAACCCGTCATGGTCGGTGAGCCTAGCGTTGAAGAAACCATCGAAATCTTGATCGGTTTACGTCAGCGTTACGAAGAACACCACAAACTCAAGATTGACGACGAAGCCCTTGTTGCCGCCGCAAGATTGTCCGATCGCTACATCAGTGATCGCTTCTTACCCGACAAAGCGATCGACCTGATCGACGAAGCTGGTTCTCGTGTGCGCTTGATTAACTCGCAGTTGCCTCCTGCCGCCAAAGAACTCGACAAAGAATTGCGCCAAACCCTCAAAGATAAGGATGATGCCGTTCGCAAGCAAGACTTTGACAAGGCTGCGGAATTGCGTGATAAGGAAATCGACCTCAAGCAACAAATTCGTGCCCTTAGCCAAACCAAAAAAGCCGAAGCGCCTACCGAGGATGCTCCTGAAATTCGCGTTACCGAAGAGGACATCGCCTACATCGTCAGTTCTTGGACTGGCGTACCTGTTCTCAAGATCACCGAATCCGAGTCCGTCAAGCTCATGCAGATGGAAGAAACCCTGCATAGCCGCGTAATCGGTCAGGATGAAGCGGTTAAGGCAATTTCCCGTGCGATCCGTCGCGCCCGTGTTGGTCTGAAGAGTCCTAACCGTCCGATCGCAAGCTTTATCTTCTCTGGACCTACAGGCGTTGGTAAGACTGAGCTAACCAAGGCACTTGCATCCTACTTCTTCGGTTCCGAAGAAGCGATGATTCGCCTCGATATGTCCGAATACATGGAGCGTCACACCGTATCCAAGCTGATCGGTTCACCTCCTGGATATGTCGGCTACAACGAAGGTGGTCAGCTTACCGAAGCAGTCCGTCGTCGTCCCTACACCGTTGTGCTATTCGACGAAATCGAAAAAGCTCACCCCGATGTCTTCAACTTGCTTTTACAAGTCCTTGAAGATGGTCGCTTGACTGACTCGAAGGGTCGCACCGTTGACTTCAAGAACACCCTCCTGATCATGACCTCCAACGTTGGTTCTAAGGTCATTGAAAAGGGTGGTGGTGGACTCGGCTTTGACTTCGCTGCTAGCCAAGAGGATGCACTCTATACCCGCATTCGCTCCCTAGTTAACGAAGAACTGAAGCAGTACTTCCGTCCAGAGTTCCTCAACCGTCTTGATGAAATCATCGTCTTCCGTCAATTGACTAAGCCCGAAGTCAAGGAGATCGCCGATCTCATGCTCAACGAGTTCTTCAAGCGGATGCTCGATAAGAACATTGTTCTGACCGTGACCGAGCGCTTTAAGGATCTGTTAGTCCAGGAAGGCTATAACCCTAGCTACGGTGCACGTCCATTACGTCGAGCGATCATGCGCTTACTTGAAGATTCTCTTGCTGAAGAGATCTTGACGGGCAAAGTCCGTGAAGGCGCATCGGTACAGGTAGATGTCGATGACGATGGCAAGGTCAAAGTCATTGAACAAGAAGCTTTAAGTGGTTCTGATAACAACCTTCAGTTACTGCCTTCAGCCTAGAATAAACAAGGGGCTTAAGCCCCTTGTTTCGTTATATTTAGATTTTTCAGCTTGACCAAAGCTTCATGAATGTAAACGAGCGTAATATAGCCGTGAGAACTAATCCTCTGTCGCCTAGCAAACTCCAGTCAGGTGCAGGGGATTTGTCATCTGCGGAGATGCCTGAAGTGATTGTTGTTCCTGACAATCAGGAACCTGTTGGCAACATTCCTGCACCTTTAACTCTTGCGGATGTTGAGGGTGGGGAGCTTAAGCCGATTCCGATCAAACCATCTAAGCAACCGCAATCTGAACCGAGTAGCGATCCTGAGGTTTTTCAAGTCAGATTTAAGACCTTAGATGGCAAGCTAAATCTACTATTGCCGACAGAAAACAAGACAAGTATCACGCTTGATAAAGTAGCTACTAATGCGGAGCAAGCAGTTGTAAATACTGGTAATGATGGCAATTTTAATGCCTCGGCAACGCCATTATTGAGTCTAACTTGGCAAGAGCTACTCGCCCAGCTAGAACAAAGAATGGCGGCAAGTGGGCATGACTGGAAGCCCCGTACACAGGTATATTTGCAAGCAGGCGATCGCTTATTAGATACGCGCCAACTCCAAGAATTATCCGAGTCATTACAAAATCATCAATTGCTGTTACATTGTGTGGTGACAAATCGCCGCCAGACAGCAATTAACGCTGCGAGTATGGGCTTCTGTGTAGAGCAGGGAACCATCTTTCGTGAAATATTAGGTTTCAATCCGATTCCTGATGCGCCTCTGGATGATCCCCTATATATTAAGGCGACCGTAAGATCTGGTACAGAAATTCGGCATTCTGGCAGTATTATTATCTTCGGTGATGTAAATGCTGGTGCAGAGCTAATCTCTGAGGGTGACATTATTGTATGGGGCAAGCTGAAGGGCATGGCTCATGCAGGTGTCAAAGGCAATGCCCAAGCGGTGGTTATGGCTTTGCACCTCGATGCTACCCAAATTAGAATTGCCAGTTTGATCGCCCGTGTTGAGAGTCCGAGTACTTATTTTTGTCCAGAAGTTGCCTTTGTAAGTACGCAAGGTGTACCTGCGATCCAAATTGTCCAAGCTGTTGATTATTCTAAGAAATAAGTATTTAGTCGCGCAAAGCGATATTAATCGTCAAATAGTAACCTATAGTAACCCGTAAACATGAGTCGCATTATCGTTGTTACCTCTGGTAAAGGTGGTGTCGGCAAGACCACATCTTCCGCAAATCTCGGCATGGCGATCGCTAAGCTCGGACGCAAAGTGGTTTTGGTGGATGCTGATTTTGGCTTGCGAAATCTCGATCTGTTATTGGGATTAGAAAATCGCATCGTGTATACAGCCCTAGAGGTGATTGCGCGAGAATGTAAACTCGACCAAGCCCTAGTCAAAGATAAACGCCAACCGAATCTATCTTTATTGGCAGCACCGCAAACTCGTAATAAAACGGCGATTACTGCCGCGCATATGAAGGCTTTGGTGGAAGTTTTAAGCCGATATTTTGATTATGTCTTGATCGATTGCCCCGCAGGGATTGAGTCAGGGTTTCAAAATGCGATCGCTGGTGCAAAAGAAGCAATTATTGTCACAACTCCTGAAATCTCAGCGGTACGTGATGCTGATCGCGTCGTTGGGCTTTTAGAAGCCAATCGAATTACGGATATTAAGTTAATTTTGAACCGTATTCGCCCAGCTATGGTAAAAAATAACGACATGATGAGTGTCGAAGACGTGTTGGATATTCTGTCAGTTAAATTAATTGGCGTAATACCCGATGACGAACAGGTGATCGTTTCCACCAATAAAGGGGAACCATTGGTGTTGTCAGATAAGCCTTCACTCGCAGGCACTGCCTATATGAATGTGGCAAAACGACTTGAAGGTAGAGAGGTTGAGTTTTTACAACTCGAAGCTCCACCCAAAGGAATCTTTGCCCGTCTGTCAAGCTGGATTAGTGGGAACTCCTGAGGTTTGAGATGATTTCAACACTGCTCGATCGCCTTTTTCAACGCCAAAATGTTACTAGCGGAACGCAAGTCAAACAGCGTTTGAAGTTTATCCTCGCCCATGATCGGGCTGCGATCGAGCCACAGGTGTTTGATAATATGCGCCATGAAATTATGCGCGTCGTCTCTAAATATGTCGAGCTTGATGAGGGTTCTTTAGATATTCGCCTAGAGTCCGATAAGCGAATGACCGCGTTAATTGCCAATTTGCCCATTAGGATGGTGCGCGAAGAACTACCTGATCTCGTAGCACTTTTTGATGAACCTAGCCAAGAAACAAATTCTGAACAATCTGACCCATTAGCATTAGAGATGGATCAATTTGCCGACGAGGCACTTGATGCGATCGCGGCAAAAGAAAATACCAAATTAGCTCCAGAAAATTCGAGTTTAGAAAACACTACAGAACTTGCTGAACGAACTACTGAAGTAGCTAACAAATTAAGGAACGCGGCAAATAAATCACAAAAACAAAATTTAGAAATAGATGCTCCTACTGCTGATATACCTAAGGAGCAAGTTACAAGTACTGCTAGTGATTTAGTAGAAAGTTCTATTAGTAATGAGCCTGAACAATTAGAAGAACAAGCAAGCGATCAATTAGAGCTATCTTTCAATTTGACAGACTCTGAGGAATCTTCAGAAACCTCTAATCAAGTCTCAGAGTGAAGGAAATTTTGAGTTAA
This sequence comes from Pseudanabaena sp. Chao 1811, assembly GCF_027942295.1. Taxonomy (NCBI): domain Bacteria; kingdom Bacillati; phylum Cyanobacteriota; class Cyanophyceae; order Pseudanabaenales; family Pseudanabaenaceae; genus Pseudanabaena; species Pseudanabaena sp. Chao 1811. The sequence goes on along the minus strand of NZ_CP101416.1, from coordinate 218,436 downwards.
ATAAAACCTTAGTTATTGCACGCGCACTTTTTAGATTTAGGGTGCTTTATAACTTTGGACTACTTAGGGACATGCAGGAAAATAAGGAAACGATTTTTTGTGGCGCGGCGAAGCTGCACCACAAAAAATCGTTTCCTTATTAAATCTTATAATCCTTATCAGAGACTGTTTCTATAGTTTTTCGATTTGTTTTAGGGTCAGATCTGTAACTTAAGGAATTCAAACGAAGTACGATCGCTTATATTGTCAGTGCGATGATCGTATAACATAGCTTAAGCCATCAAAACCTTATAAAAAGCGGAATATAAATCGATTTTGCAGCAGTTTCCTTTTGATTTTAATGATTTGCCTACACCAACTTATCTCGTGGGGGGATGGGTGCGCGATCGCCTATTGAATCGTCAAGGTAAATATCTTGATCTAGATTTTGTATTACCTGAAAATGCTGTGGAAACGGCTCAAGAGGTTGCTCGTAAATATAAAGCAGGCTTTGTCGTTCTAGATGCTGAACGCAAAATTGCGAGGGTTGTTTTTAAGAATGGTACGGCGGATTTTGCTCAGCAGATGGGCATTAGTTTAGAGGAAGATCTGGGGCGGCGTGATTTCTGTATGAATGCGATCGCAATGGAATGTCATCAATTAATTGAAGATCAATCTATTGGTGATGGATTGGCAGGAGAAGATTTTATAGATCCTTTTGATGGGATTGGGGATTTAAAAGCAAAGAGAATTAGGATGGTTGCTCCTGAGAACTTGGCGGAAGATCCTTTACGGATTTTGCGCGGATATCGTCAATCAGCACAATTGGGCTTTGAGATCGAAGATTTAACGCGAAAGGTTTTGATGAAACTCGCGTCGAGATTAAAGTCTGTGGCAGCAGAACGAGTACGCACAGAATTAGGTTATCTATTGTCAATTAACAATGGTAGCCGATGGATGATGGAAGCAATCAGCGATGGCATTTTAGAGGATTGGCTACCAAGTCAGCATTTGAATTTGCCCAGATTTGCAGAGATAGAGAGAGTAATCTCCAGTTTGCTATCTCAGTTTCCTAATTTAGAATTATTTTTTAGCAAACATTTGTCAGGCGATCGCTATGCTATTGTGATCGTCAAATTGGCGGCTTTAACCAATAGTGCAACTGCTCTGGAATCTTTGGGATTAAGTCGAGCTGAGCAACGCTGGTTAGTAGGTATTTTGAGATATTTGCCTCAGTTTATTAACTTGCTAGATCAAGCTACCCCTAAGGAGCAATACAAATTTTTTCAATCAACTCTAGAGTTTTTTCCAGCGATCGCTACTTTAGCTCTCGCCAGTGGTTATGAGTTAGAGCGGATTAGCCCTTGGTTAGAGCGTTGGCTCAATCCGAATGATGCGATCGCCTATCCGATTACCTTAATTACAGGTGATGATCTGCGTAAGGATTTAGGAATACCACCTAGTCCACAGATTGGGGAGTTTCTCGAAAGTGTGAAAATTGCTCAGGTAGAGGGCAAGATTAGTTCTAGAGCAGAGGCGATCACTTTTGTTCAATCAATTATTAAGTACTGATGTTATGTGGAAGGAATAGTTAGCTTTTGGAGAAGAGAGAAACTAGCTCTAATCCCATTGAAGTAGAGTTTAGCTTTGAGAACAAAATAAGAGAGTGTAAAGTGAAGTGTGTAAAGTCTGGGATATATACAGAGAGATGATCTAGACACACAATTACCAACACTAAAACTGATGAATATACGCAAAGAATTGCTCGACGAATTGCTGCAAGAATGTAAAACACCACCTGACCTATTCGGAGAAGGAGGCATTCTGAAACAACTGACGACCGCATTAGTGGAGCGAGCATTGGAAGCAGAACTATCAACCCATCTGGGATACGGTAAGCACGAACCTAGACCAGAAGGACAAACCAACAGTCGCAACGGTTATAGCCAGAAAAAAGTGCAAGGTGACTTTGGCGTAGCCGAAATCGCAGTCCCCCGAGATCGGCAAGGGGAGTTTGAACCGCAGATGGTGAAGAAAGGACAAAGTCGCTTGTCAGGACTAGATGAAAAGATCATTGCTCTCTACGCACGAGGTATGAGTGTCAGGGATATTCAAGCCCAGTTGCAAGAAATGTATGGTGTTGAAGTATCACCAACACTTATTTCCAATGTTACAGATGCAGTAATTGACGAGGTGAAGCAATGGCAAAACCGTCCCCTTGAAGCAGTCTATCCAATCGTCTTTCTGGACTGTCTAGTCATCAAAGTCCGAGACAATGGCAGAGTGATTAACAAATCCTTGTACTTTGCCTTGGGCGTGAATATGGACGGGTACAAGGAATTACTGGGTATGTGGATTTCTCCGAATGAAGGTGCGAAATTCTGGTTGTCAGTACTCACCGAAATTCACAACCGTGGGGTCAAAGATATTTTGATTGCCTGTGTCGATGGCTTGACTGGTTTCCCTAATGCGATTGAGACGGTATTTCCTAAAACTCAGGTGCAGTTATGCATTGTCCACATGGTCAGAAACTCGGTCGCTTTTGTACCTTGGCAACAACGCAAGCAAGTTTGTGCTGACCTCAAGGCTATTTATAGCGCGGCGACGGAATCGGAGGCTGAGTTTAATCTCGAACTCTTTGCTGAAAAGTGGGACAAGCAATATCCATCAATCTCCAAGTCTTGGCGCAGTCATTGGGCAAACATTATCCCCTTCTTTGCTTTCCCGACCGAGATTCGCAGGGCGATTTATACCACCAATGCGATTGAGTCGATGAACAGTAGTTTGCGGAAGGTGATTAAATCCCAACAGATTTTTCCCTCTGATGATGCTGCTTTCAAGCTCGTTTATTTAGCAATGCGGAATATCTCGAAGAAGTGGACGATGCCGATTCGTGATTGGAAACCTGCTCTTAATCGCTTTGCCATCCTCTTCGAGGATCGTCTCCACGTCTAGCTTCTAGACTTTACACATTTTACTTGACAGTCTCCAAAATAATTGAGTTTAGTTTTCATCCGAAGATGTTCTAACTTAACAAAAGCCAAAAAGTAAGCAAAGATGTGATTCTTCTGAACTATACACCCGATCTCCTACAGCCTATTGAGGGAAAGAGTAGTACAAGATAAGCTAGGATAGCAAAACCCAAAAGAGAGTAAAAAATGGCACCTTACTCACTAGATCTCAGAGAAAAGATCGTAGCAAACTACGAAGCAGGAAATACATCGATTCGGGAAGTAGCGAAGCAATTTCAAGTCGCGACGAAAACAGTGCAAAAACTACTGAATCAATACCGAGAGACAGGAGAACTAAACCACAAACCATTAGGTAGTCCAATCAAAAGTCCCCTCGAAGCGCATCAGGAGAAAATCCTCGAAATTGTCTCAGAGCATCCAGATTGGACACTATGGCAGTACTGTGAAGAAGTAGCAGAACAAACAGGAGTATCAGTGACCACAGGCAGCATGTGCCGATTTTTCCAGAGGCATAACATCACTCTAAAAAAAAGACCTATCGCCATGAAAAGGTAAAAAGTGAGGCAGTACAACAGCAAAGATGTGAATTTTGGGAAGCATTGAATGAAGTGAAAGCTGAAGATCTGATTTGTATTGATGAAACGGGAGTATGGCAGGGGATGGAACGCTCTGTGGCAAGAAGTGAATGTGGCAAAAGAGTATTCAGTCTTCGTCCCTTTTACAAAGGTCAGAAATACACAATAATTGGCGCTATTTCAGTTGATGGGATTGTTTGCCTGAAAACGATTCAGGGTTCTATGAAAGGAGCAGATTTTCTCACCTTTGTCCAAGATGACCTAGTACCTAAATTACGTCCTGAGCATAGGATCATCATGGATAACCTCAACTGCCATAAAGTTGAGGGGGTCGCAAAAGCAATTACAGCGACAGGTGCTAAGAGAGATTGTCAAGTAAAATGTGTAAAGTCTAGAAGCTAGACGTGGAGACGATCCTCGAAGAGGATGGCAAAGCGATTAAGAGCAGGTTTCCAATCACGAATCGGCATCGTCCACTTCTTCGAGATATTCCGCATTGCTAAATAAACGAGCTTGAAAGCAGCATCATCAGAGGGAAAAATCTGTTGGGATTTAATCACCTTCCGCAAACTACTGTTCATCGACTCAATCGCATTGGTGGTATAAATCGCCCTGCGAATCTCGGTCGGGAAAGCAAAGAAGGGGATAATGTTTGCCCAATGACTGCGCCAAGACTTGGAGATTGATGGATATTGCTTGTCCCACTTTTCAGCAAAGAGTTCGAGATTAAACTCAGCCTCCGATTCCGTCGCCGCGCTATAAATAGCCTTGAGGTCAGCACAAACTTGCTTGCGTTGTTGCCAAGGTACAAAAGCGACCGAGTTTCTGACCATGTGGACAATGCATAACTGCACCTGAGTTTTAGGAAATACCGTCTCAATCGCATTAGGGAAACCAGTCAAGCCATCGACACAGGCAATCAAAATATCTTTGACCCCACGGTTGTGAATTTCGGTGAGTACTGACAACCAGAATTTCGCACCTTCATTCGGAGAAATCCACATACCCAGTAATTCCTTGTACCCGTCCATATTCACGCCCAAGGCAAAGTACAAGGATTTGTTAATCACTCTGCCATTGTCTCGGACTTTGATGACTAGACAGTCCAGAAAGACGATTGGATAGACTGCTTCAAGGGGACGGTTTTGCCATTGCTTCACCTCGTCAATTACTGCATCTGTAACATTGGAAATAAGTGTTGGTGATACTTCAACACCATACATTTCTTGCAACTGGGCTTGAATATCCCTGACACTCATACCTCGTGCGTAGAGAGCAATGATCTTTTCATCTAGTCCTGACAAGCGACTTTGTCCTTTCTTCACCATCTGCGGTTCAAACTCCCCTTGCCGATCTCGGGGGACTGCGATTTCGGCTACGCCAAAGTCACCTTGCACTTTTTTCTGGCTATAACCGTTGCGACTGTTGGTTTGTCCTTCTGGTCTAGGTTCGTGCTTACCGTATCCCAGATGGGTTGATAGTTCTGCTTCCAATGCTCGCTCCACTAATGCGGTCGTCAGTTGTTTCAGAATGCCTCCTTCTCCGAATAGGTCAGGTGGTGTTTTACATTCTTGCAGCAATTCGTCGAGCAATTCTTTGCGTATATTCATCAGTTTTAGTGTTGGTAATTGTGTGTCTAGATCATCTCTCTGTATATATCCCAGACTTTACACACTTCACTTTACACTCTCTCAGATACCGTTGCATTTCATCCTTGAATTGGCGTAATTCATCAAAAGTAACTATGTATTTCTATCTAAAGATGTAACTTGAACTCCTCTAAGGTTCTAGACTGAAGTGCCGTATAGATATTTATCAATATTCTCAGAAGCATCCCTTAAACCAGATTGAATAGGATTCTCTCCTAATCCCCAAATTGGATCATCAAAAGCATCACTATTTTCTTGTGAATCTTGACTAATTTCTGATAATTTCTGCATCTTTAAAAGCTCATGATGCAAAGCCAAAGTAACAAAATCATCAATAGTTTTGACGAGTCCAGACTGAATTAACCTTTCGGTAGCATTAATCAAATCAGTAGGTAAGCTCAGCGTCATTTGTGTAATTTTTGACATGTTAACAACCCTCGTAATCAGCTTTTTAAAAAACTTCTTTTAATCTCTTATATAACATTCATGGTGATATTATAGCTAACTTCGAGAAATTCACCTTTACAAGCTTATGAAACCATTTCAAAAAATCTCTTTAAGTTTGGGTGTGAAGCGCTGTAGGCAATTTATACCAAGGAACATGGGGATATGCGTGGTGTTCCCAATGGTAATGACCGAAGTTGTAACAACTCAAAAATGACCACAGCATCGAATAGCGATCGCTATGCAAGCGGGGCGAGAAGTTTAAATTGTTATCAATTAGGCGATGGGGAAGATATGTGCCAAAGAAAAATAGCTGTAGCGAACTGAGGATGAGGGGTAAAAGCCAAAAGAGGATTAGATTTGTGAGGGAAACATTGAAAGCAATCATCAAGATTGCAATAATTACAATCATGCTCGTAATGAAAGTAATTAGCGATCGCAATGGGAAATATTCGCCCATAAATTTGCAATACCAATGGATGGGATTTGCCACATCGCCATGAAAATCAGGATCACCACTTTGAGAAGGATAGCGATGATGATTAATGTGATTCACCAAACAGCGATCGTAGGGTAGAAATCCATAGATGCCTAACATCAAGCGTCCAACTATCTTGTTTAAGCGTTGGTTTTGTGGAATTAAGTTCCCATGCATAGATTCATGGGCAAGAATAAACAGCCCAGTATGCAAATATGTACGAATTAAGATCAAACAAATTAGCCATATCCAAGAACTATTTGGTACGAAAATCTGAAACGAGCCAACTAGACTAGCAATCCATAAACTGGCTATAACAACGGTTATGATTGCGCCCATCCAGTTATCAGTTTTAAGCGCCTTGTTTTGCAGTCTAAGTATTTGCATTTCTCAAGAAGAAATTAAGGAATTACAAGAAATCCTTAAAAAGTGCAGCAAAGCAACACTCTTTAAGGATTTCTTGGTTTGAAGCGCAAAGCGCTGTAAATTTTTAACGAATCAAGTTCAATAACTCTTTCGGAGAAGCGAGTAAATCGATCGCTACGAAGAAAATCTTATTGCTAGGGTCAAGCAAAAAGCGCCAAGAGATATTCATACCTACACCAGAGCCAAACCAAGGTGTTTGCACTTTTCCAGTGATTTTAATTTGGGTGTAGCCACCATCTGCGGCTTCAGAAACACCTCTTTCTGGAACAAGCACAAGATTTTGACATTCTTCTGTAAAGAAGCGCATAATCGCTTCCTTACCAACAATTGGTTTTTGGAAGGGAGGTTGCAAAGCACCATCGGTCACGAATAGCGAGATCAAAGCATCAAAGTCATTGGCATTCAAGTTATCCATGTAAGACAATACTGTGGGATTGTCAATTCCTTCGATCTTAACTTGAGTACGTTTTGATAATTCTTTAGGAGGCAATACTGGCTCAGTAATGCGTGTTGCTCCATCCAGTTTGTTAGGGTCATAACCCATATCTACAACTGAATTACGGAGAATCGTAATTTGTTGACCGGGTTCTAAACTAATTAATGTGGCAAGAACCGCAGAAGCATTAGCAGAAAGCTTGTATCCTTCAGGAATAGGAGCAACAATTCCTTCTTCCATCCATTTGCCAAGTTGATACCAAAAACCTAGCTTGATATTTTGAGACCAGATCGCGTAGGTGCGACAAATAGGAGTATCAGCACGATTCGCTAGGTCACACATGACCTGAGTTTGTTGCTGAAAACTCATTTTCTTGATTTCATTTAAGGTCAACTCAGCTAGCTGCATACTTGCTGATCCCGGAGCCGCGATTGTTACAGTTTTACCCATCTCAAGGTATGTAAACCAAATCCAAGCGAGTTGATCTTCGGTACTAAGTTGATTGAATCTTGCTGTGGTTGCTGGTACAACGTCAGCAGCCAAGGTATTAGGGAAAATATTTCTTGCAGTGGAAACGGTATATGTCATATGAGTTGTTTTAGGGGTTGACTGAAGGGATTTAAGTCCGCACAAGAGCATAAACCGTCGAAACAAATCTGGAACTAGGCTTATAGAACCTTAATTCCAGCAGTTATGGGCGAATCAGTTATCGCATATAAGTAATTACAGGAATTGCAATTACTGCATAGTTAGAATAATTAATTCTGAGAAATCACAACAATAAACGAGCAATTAAGTAATTCAATTAAACAAGCTATTGTTTTTAGTGCATTTATTGATTTCTCTCATTAATATCTACTCATATTGTCATTACTGTTTCAAAACCTCTAAAGGTAGAGATCCCCTAACAATCTATACAACGGAGTAGACAGCGCAAAGCCCTGTCGCTCCTATTTGAGAGTGGGGATAGAAAGCACAAATAGCTGTTTATCCCCACTTTAACTCTACATACGTGCAAGTGCTGATATTTTAGCGATTTTATCGGAAGTTAATCCTTCTAATTCACTAAGACTCAACCAACCATCTTTGACCAACCCCGCAAATACAAATACTAGCATTGGCAATCGATAGTCATACTTCCCATCGACTTCATGACGCTTTGCGCTCAGAAAATCATGCAAATGCCACATATCTTCTATTTCTTCGAGGGAAATTGCCTTGTGTTTTACTGAATCGATCAAGTGGCTAATTTCTCTGTTATAGGCAGTTTCAAAAGCTTTTTTCGCAATGTCTTCCTCTGTTTCTGTCCACTCAGCGTTTGTTAACTGCATTATTAAAATTAAAAAATATATTTATGTATTTATATTAACAATAGTAACTAAGCTTTTGGTTTGAGGGATTATCACTAAGTTTCTTTATTTTCTTGGTGATGTTTCTGAATAAGGCACGAAAAAAATGGATACAAAATCGGACATAATGAATTCAATCTCTGATTGTAAATTTGGAGCGATCGCCAATGCCGTCAGCCCCCTTGAAATATTTGCGTTTCGACATACCAATAGATGTTCCCTATAACATTGTTCTAGAGGGATTGGAAGCTTGGTTTGATTTAGGTCTAGTCTCAGAAATAGATTTTCAATGGCGCAATACTAATCGATCAGTAAATCGGCTAAGGGTTGTCGCGATTCAGAATGAGGCAATTTTAGATGGACTGAATCTATGGCTAGAGATGGGTTTGCTGAGTCATGAGCAAGTTATGCTTGTGGGGCGAACGCGCTTTGTTTGTGAGATTAAAGCCGAAGTCCCAGCACAAGCCGAGCCGATGGTATCGAGTCATGCAAAATCGCGATCGCGTTCTGCCAATATTTCTAGTTCAGGTTCTAGTTCACGGCTAACGAGATCGCCTCAAGCGCCACCAAGACCAATTTCCCCTAAAGTTGACCAACCACCGAGTAAGGTCGCGCAAACTGTGCGATCGCTCATTTCGGAATTCAGCACGATGTGGTTGCTGTTTTTAGGCGTGTTTCTGGTGGTGGTGTCATCGGGATTACTTGCCGCGAGTCAGTGGAATAATTTTGATGCACAGGGGCAATATTTACTCCTATTTGCCTATACGCTGGGATTTTTTGGGGTGAGTTTCTGGACAAGCAAAAATGAGCGTTTGCGCTTGACCACTCGCGCTTTGCAGTTGGTGACTTTGCTGTTAGTGCCTGCAAACTTTTGGGCGATCGATGGGCTAAGGGTCTTAACTAATCCTGCGGGAGTGGGGCTAGGATTAATCGCTGGTTGTCTGCTCTCAGGGATTGCCATCTTTCTTTTGCAAACCTCCTTTCTCTTTCGCGAGACACAGGAAATTAACGCAGATTCCCAAAAACTTAGGCGCACAAGGCGACAGCTTAGCCAACTTTCGATCGCTACAATTCTGATTCTTTCTTGGTTGCATTTGGGATGGCTGATATCTCCCTACTATCCACTCATTGCCGTTTATTTAGGTATTGGCGCGATCGCGACTTCCACTTTTCTCAATCGCGATCAGGGATTAAATACTGCCGATAGTTCTACATTCCCGCTAGCCTTGATTACTGGCGCTTACAGCACGGTGTTATTGGTTAGTCGAGCGCTTCTATTTGCTAATGTTTCCGTTTTTAAGTTGGGATTAGCATTTGGGATTTGTGGCTGGGTGTTGGTGCAAATTACCAATAAAACGGAGAGATTGGCTTCGGCTTCGCTCAGCCAGCGAGGGGTTGGGGATTTGGGTGAGGCTTCGCTCAGCCAACAATCTGTGGGCAGTAAGTCAGTATTATCATTTCAGAAAAATCTTGGGCAGATTCTCTTAGGCTTAGGTTGGCTGGTATCGATTTGGGATCAATATCCTTGGCAAGCTTTTACGGTGAGTTTACTGATTGCATGGATATTATGCGATCGCCTATTCAAGCATGAAGAACCTAACGATTTAACTTATTTATTTGTCTGGGGTTTACAACTGCTTTGGCTAGTTAAAAGATTAATTCCCGAAGCATGGGGTGGACATACCTTCAAATTTTTGCTTGCTCTATTTCAAACTACTTCGGAAATAGCCTTATTAGGTGTTTTGCTATTTCCCTATGCGATTTTGTTTTTAGTGATTGCCGCGATTTATCGCGATCGCCAAAAGCCTAGTTTAGCCATACGTGGGGAATTACTAGCATTAGGATTTGGGGTAACACTTACTAGTGTCAGCTTCCTGAATTTGAATACCCTGTGCGCTAGTTTAACGCTTTCAGCAATTACCCTCTTAGCTGTCCAAGCAAAGCGATCGCCTACTAGCAAAGACTTGAGCAGTCTGGTTTATTGCGCTCATATTGTGAGTTTGATCGCCATTAGCTTAGGGAGCTATTTACTCACTCGAATTAATTCGATCTTTGTCTGGAGTGGATTTCTCTTAGGGATTATGTTGCTGGAATGGACTGTGGTTTTAGTGATTGGGAAGTTTAAACTTCAAGCGGTTTCTCTTGGTGATGAGTCTAGCCCCCAGCCCCTATCCCAGAGAGAGAATCCTCATTTGCAAGCATGGCGGGATAGTGCTTGGCATATTGGTGCGAGTTTGGCGGCATTGAGTTACATTTTGCTGTGGAATGCCACAATTGAAGGTCAACGACTGGGGCAATTTGGCAGTAGTGAATTGTTAATTAATAGTAGTTATTGGAGTGTCGCTTGGTTATCCGTGCCTTTATCTCTAACATTTTTGGGAACTTGGCGCGAATTTACCGATCGCGATTTGGCGATTAAACTCAGCATTGCAGGACTAGCGATCGCGCAATTTCTCACATGGACAGATGATAGTTCGCGTTTGATTGGCTTAGGGGTTGCCTTTGCCCTGATGTTGGTGAATACGCGCCGTAGCAAATCTCTGTTAACCACTTTCAACACTGTTGGCTATGGATTGTTATTTATTGCGGCGATGCTATGGAAGTTTAAGGTTGGTGATGGTCAAATTGCCCAATTCACCTTTGGGATCACGGGTTTAATCGTTAGCGTTTTGCTGCTCTATGTTCTCAATCATTGGCTCAAATATCGCCGCGATCGCCATGTCGCCGATCTCAACCTGCCCTTAAATCAATCCTATGCCCAAGCCTTTGATATTTGGGCGGCAGTACTTTCCACAGGCTTACTAATTCTGCAATCGCTCTTAGCCATTAATGTATTTGCCTTTAATGCAGATGAGCAATTATTTGTCAATCTGCTACCCAGCACGATTTTAGTCACTCTTGGCTTAATTTATCGCGTCTGGCAATCCCTTGGACAATCCTCCTCAAAACAATATCCTCCCTTTTGGACAGAATGGGGAATTGCATGGAGCATCGAACTCCTGACTTCAGGAGCGATCGCCGTTTTTAATGGTTCGGTAATTGAATTGGCGATCGCTAATTTAGCCCTTGGTTTTATCACGCAACTAATCGGCGACTGGTGGATGCAGCATACAGGCGATGGTACAAACAGGGGCGAATATCCACGTAGTTGGGATATTGTTCCCTTAATCTATGGGGCAATGGGTTCACTATTTCGGATCGGTAGTTTTAGTGGCTTAACAGGACTATTTTCCCTAAGCACTTCTCTAATTGGTATTGGCATTGGACGCAGAGCATCCCAATCAAATCCTGTATTCAAAGCTCTAACCTATCTATCGATGGTAGTCGCCACCTTCTCGGCATACGAGTTACTGTTCTATCAAATGGTTGCTAATTCCAAAGGTGGTAGCCTTGGCGATGGCTTAGTGATTTTAGCGACGCTTGCCTGTGCGATCGCCTATGCCTATCAGATTTTTACCGATTGGATCGTGCCATATTTACGCCTTTCTGTCCGTGAAATCAGCATTTCTGCCCATTTACATTGGACTGCCAGCGTTCTCTTCTTGCTATCAGGAAGTTTATATCAACCCTCAGCCACTGGTGGCTTGATCGGTGGTGGTTTAGCGATCGCCTTAGCTGCCTATGCAATTACGCAGGGAAGATCCCCCCTTGCAAAGGGGGGAATAGAGCAAGCCCCCCTTCGCAAGGGGGATTCAGAGGGTTCAGATCTCTGGATTTATACAGGGATTGCTACTGGCCTTGGTGCGATCGCCTATTTCCTCTTCTTTGCCTTCCCCAATCCTTGGCTAATTACCAATGTGATCCAACCCTATGGGGCAGCGATCGCCTGTATATTTGCTGCAATTCTCTACTTACCACCTTGGGAAGAATGGGGCTGGTCAGAGCATCCTTGGCATAATACCGCCTTCTCCTTACCCTTGATATTCACTCTATTTCCCAATAATGTGGCCCTGAGCCTAGTCATCGTTGGGATTTTCTACGCCATCTATGCCAGAGTCCAAGATCAAATTCGAGCCTCTTATCTAACTGTTCTCCTATGGGATTGGGCAATCTTCCAAAATGTAGGGGCTGCCAATTTGGGAAGATTCGATTTCTTAAGCTATGTTCTTGTAATTGGGCTATCAGGTTTATATTTCGCGCAAGTGGAACCAAGTTTGCGATCGCATAATAGCAAAGCTCTACGTCATGCCCTACGCAGTCTGCTTACAGGGGCAATGGGACTAATCGCCTTTCTCTATTCCTTTAGCGATCCGAGTATTGCCTTTGCGACTTGGGGCTTAAGTTTTGCTTTTATCATTTTGGGGCTGTCTTTCCGTATCCGTGCCTATCTCTTTATGGGAACGCTGACATTCATTTTGCTAGTCCTCACCCAAGCCGTAATTTTAATCACTCAATATTCATTCCTAATGTGGGCGCTCGGTATCTTTGCAGGGATTGGCTTTATTCTGGTTGCCGCAAACTTTGAAGTAAGGCGCGATCGCATTTTGGCGTTATTTCGTGGTTTAGCGATCGAGTTGGAATCATGGGAATAAATAGCTGTAAAAATCTTTTTTAGACGCAACAAGTATTTTTGTTTCACCGTCGAAGGTGAGAAAACAAATTTCATACGTTAATAACACACATGATTAGAAATTTTGGACTTGTATTAACCATTGGGTTAACATCTATCGGCTTATTTCCTGCTTTGGGATATGCCAAGCCAAATCTAGATTTGCCAAAATCTGAAATTGTAATTAAACAGGATGTCGATAATAATGGACAGCCTGACCTGATTATTTCTAGTTATTTCATTCGCCCCGTTTGGATTCCCAAATATGATTCCACAAATACTTGCCATAAGGTGTCTGGCAAATTTGTGAGATACACTCTATTTGCCAATGGAGAAAAGACGGGTAAGGTCATTTTCGAGAAATCCTATGGAAGCAGTGTGGCAAGCTATTGGGTACATCGATTAACATTGGATCGTGATATCGATGGTGATGGACAGAAAGAGTTATTGTTCTATATGGGAGACGATACGAGTCAAGAGATAACTTATCTCTTTCTCAAACCAGATGGAACAAAAGCTGTTAATTTGGGAGTTACAGATTTACCAGGGGCTCAGCTTAACAAAATGCTAGACTTACAGCTTTTTAGAGGGGCTGTGTTTGCAAAGTGGGATAAATCCGCAAAGTTATGGAGGAGTCAAAATAGACAATATGGTTGGGTATTAGGGGATTGTGTAGCAATTAGAGAACTCCCAGATGCTCAATCTAAGATTGTCACCATGATATCGAGGAATGAGCTTCTTTCTGTTGTTCAATCTTCAAGTAATAATGATTGGATTCAGGTGCAATTTGCCTATAGCAAGAAAGGATGGATCAACGCCAAGAACTTTAGTTTTACTTCGCCTACAAGTACGATTCGCTTTGTGAATCCATAGATTCAGAAGGGTTCTTCAACAAAAAGCAACATGAAGAATCACAAAGTAATTTTTCATGTTGCCTTTTTTGCACGGTAATTCGTTTTTAGAAGGTAAATACAGTTCTCAATGTACCGACGGTGATGGTGCTATTGCCACTGTTGTTATTGGGATTAAAGATGAACTGCAAATCAGGAGTAATGCTGATATTGGTGGAGACTGGAAAGCGATAGAACAACTCCACATTGGTCTGTGTGGCATTGCCAACTGTACTCTCAATTAAAGGCTGACCCACGGCGATCGCAGCCATTGCTCCTTCTTTAAATAAATCAGGAAAAGCAAACCCAGCCGACCATGTTTGCGGACTGAGCGAATCACCCGATGCCCCAGCGTTGATATAGGTCGGTAGTGCTGTGGCGATCGCTGTACCACGATTGCTGATATTGCCAAATCCGTAGCGACCAAAAATAGCGATCGCTTTATTAAATGCCCACTCTAGGTTCACGCCACCAGTGTTGTAATCGAGATTATTGACCGATGCGCGGGTATATTGCAACCGTACCGCAAAAGGCTTTTCATCCTCGCCATTTTTGGGTGCAAACTCTAACTCAAACGTACCTTGGTAGGAGTCTCCCAATAAGCCTTGGTTAATTGTTCCATTAGGAGCGCCAGCATTCACAGTTGGACTACTAGCATTCGCCGCCACATATCCTGCTCTCAAGCTAAAAGCACCACCGTTGATATTCCATGCGATCGCCGCACCAGCCCCATCGTTTACAGGCAAAATTAGCGGGTTGTTGATGAATAAACGGGTTGAAAAATCAACGGATTCATCATTAGCAAAACTATTTTTATCAAGATGATCATTTAAAGCAATGATTGGCCCTACAGATGCTCTAATATCCTTGCCAATGGGAAAATCATAGCGCAAACGTCCTAGTACAAAATTATTGCCAACCTCACTGTAGTCGGCAACGGAGCTATTCTTAAATCCTGAAAAACCTCGAAAAATATCACCAGCCGCATCAAGGGAATTTGCAATACTCGCACCACCATTACCTGCTTCTAAGCGGGTGAGCAACAAATCTTCGCCTGTAAAGCTGGTATTCAAATTCAAGCGCACACGATTAATTACAGTTGTATTCGCTTTACCCGAATTCCCCGTTAAAGTTCCATTTGCCGTTAATAGGTTATCTGTTCCAGAGCCGCTTGCTGTAACTGAAACGATCGCCTGACCATCAAGTTTAGTTGTAGTGGAGAATTGCTGTGCTTCAAGTTTAGCAACTTTAGCATCTAGGGCATCGACACGCCCGCGCAAGGTTGCCAACTCTGCGGCAAATTCCTCTTGTAGTTTTCGCAATGTGGCTAGGTCTTCTTTGCTAACTTTGTCAGCTAACCCTGCGGAAATAATTTCATTAATTTTGTCTAAACAAGCATTCAAACCTGCGGCAAATTCATAACGGCTGGTCGCTTGTTTCCCGCGAAATGTGCGATCGGGATATCCTGCGATGCAGCCATAGCGCTCCACTAGGGATTGCAAAGCGGTAAAAGCCCAATCGGTGGGGCGGACATCGCTAAGTTGAGAGACCGATGTGACATTTTGCCCGATTACATCTTGAGTTGCGACTGAGTTCAACTGTTGCGATTGAGCAGATGCACGCGCACTCATACCGATCGCGGAAATAGCGATCGCGCCAACCAGAGATATTTGTACTTGTTGAGACCAAACCTTAGCCACAGCGTAGTTCCTCACCTAAATTTATATGATCCTGAATTTGATAACGATTATCATTATCAATTATTTGATTAAACTATGTAAGCGCCATTTAGTCAAAAGCATGACTTTTTATAACTCACGTAGCATCATAGCTAATTGAATATAATTTGCAATTAGCTTATACCAAACTTGTAATTTATGTAAAGTATTTATCCTCAATCGTTACTAAAAAGCTTCTATTTGTGCGATCTCTTTTATAAATCCTCAAATCTACTAATGATAAAGAATTGCTATAAATAACTACTAAGTGGCATAATTTTGGTATTCGTGCTATTTCTGATCTACCTAGCTTGCTCTCATCGGTAAACCTCGATTATGCGTTTAATACATACTTCAGATTGGCATTTGGGAAGAAAGTTAAAAGGAGTTGATCGCACGCCTGAAATTGCCTTAGCCCTAGACGAAATCCTCAAATATGCAAAAGAATATGAAGTGGATGCCGTTTTAGTGTCAGGTGATATTTTCGACGTGCCAAATCCTACAACTGAAGCCGAGCGCGTTGCCTATGATTTTTTCTATAAGCTCAATCAGTTAAGCATTCCTTCCGTAGCGATCGCAGGAAATCATGACTCAGCAAATCGCATTGATAGCCTCGCCGATTTGCTATCGCTAGCAGGGGTGAGAGCTTTGGGTCGTCCTAGAATTGCTGAGGAGGGTGGGGTGGTCAATCTAGAAACTGCAAGTGGTAAACTTTGCATTGGTGCGATGCCCTTCGCCTCGGAACGGAAATTATTAGCTGCTGAGGATGTTTGGAATAAGGATGCTTTGGAACAGCGAAATGATTATAAAACTACGGTTACCTATGTTCTCCAGAATCTTGCTAATGCCTTTAAAACTGATGCAGTAAATGTGATGCTGGCGCATATGACCGTTAATGGAGCAAAGTTTACGGGTTCTGAGGCAGCTTTTTATAGTGGTGCTGTGTATAGTCTTTCGGGACAATCAATTCCCTCGGAATGTCAATATGTGGGCTTAGGGCATATCCATCGACCACAGCAAATTCCCAATGCGGCGCCGACCTATTATGCTGGTTCTCTAATTCAAGTGGATTTTGGGGAAGTGGGCGAAGAGAAAGGATTTAACTTAATTGAAGTGGAAACTGGTAGACCTGCGAAAGTGCAATTTCAGCCGCTTACTTGCCATAAGCCCCTCAAGCGCGTGGAATGTCATCTGGATCAACTGGATGAGCATCTAGAAGCCCATCGTGATTATGAAGGCTATTTGAAATTTGCGATCGCTGTGAATACACCGCCCATCGGACTTGCGGATCGGGTGCGAAAAGTTTGTCCACAAGCGGTGATAGTCGAGCCGAAGTTAATCGTAAATGAATCGGCACAGGTTCCTGAACCAAAGGATTACGATCGCTTCGATCCGATCGCTGAGTTTCAAAAGTTTTATAGCGATCGGGAAAAAAACTTATCTCCTGAAGTAATTACTGCTTTCAAAGAGTTGTATATGGAATTTAGTGAAATACCCGCTTAAAAAACAAAACTAATGACTAATTGATTATTGCTATTCTACATGGAGTTTTTTGATGCGTCCTCTTGAATTAATTGTTGAAGGATTTACCAGTTTCCGCACTCGTCAAGTGTTAGATTTTACGAGCCTTGATTTGTTTGCGATTACGGGTGCAACGGGGGCAGGAAAAACTTCGCTATTGGATGCGATTACCTTTGCCCTTTATGACAAGGTGGCGAATAAGCCCAATTCCTCTAAAGAATTAGTTAGCCAAGGCGCGAGCCAGCTAAAAGTAGAATTTCGGTTTGAGATGCGCCAAACGGAATATCGGGTATTGCGAACTTGGCGTAATCGCGGCAAAACCGACGAGAAGAAATTCCTATTTGATCAGTTAATTGATGGGGAATGGGAAAGATGCGATCGCGTCCAAAAGGTAGAAGACATCATCGGGATGGACTTTGAGACTTTTACCCGTGTGATCATTTTGCCGCAGGGACAGTTTGATGAATTCCTCAAAGGTGAGGCGGGTAAGCGGCGCGAGATTTTGCGACAGTTGGCAGGATTTCAAATTTTTGAGCAAATGCGGAAAGAGGCAAGCGATCGCACTAGTCGTTTTAAAGCTGAGCGTGAAGGCTTAGATAAAGTCCTTGAAGGAATGCAAGCGCCAACGCAAGCGGAAGTGGAAGCCCAACAACTAGAGTTAGCGAATCTAGAAATTTTAATTCCTGAGTTGGATCTGCAAGCAAAGCAAAGTCAGAAACTTTTGGAAGTGGAAGAAAGACTCTTTGCTCAAATCCAGCAATACCAGCAGCTTTCTCTAAAATTAGCACAATTGCAACAGGACGCATCGCAAATCCAAGTTTTAGAAAATCAATTACGAAATGCTCAGTTAGCAAATTCGATTATGGGAACTTGGACAGTTCTCCAGACTGCGCGTAAGCGAGTAGAAACTGCGATCGCTGATCTTGCAAGCGCTAAGAAACAGCTAGAAATTTCGAGGCTAGATCTCGATCAGCAGCAACAAGCTTATGAACAATCTCGCTCAGAGCAGATCGTCGCCCAAAGTCAGATCGAGTCGCAAGAGCGCAATCTTGCTCGAGCAGAATCTCTCCATACACAGCAACAACAATCGGAATCTGAGTTAAAACGGGCAGAGCAGAATTTGCAAGAGCGATCGCAGGTTCTCCAAAAGGCAAATAAGGCTGTAACTCAAGCAGAATCAGATTTACAAACTATTAACCAAAATCTGCAAAGCTTTGAAACTGCTCTTAAAAATTCGCAATACGATCCCACTAGGCTCGAACAATTGCGTCAAATTGCTGAACCGCTTACACAATGGCAAATTCTACAAGAAAATCTCACTAAGCAACAGCAAAAATCAACCCAGTTCCAAACAGAGATCCAGAAATTCACGCAGCAACTCGAAAAGACACAACAGGCGATCGCTAAGGCTGAAAGTGATTCCCAAACTACGAATAATGCTCTCAGGGAAGCAGAAGCTTCTAATTTACAAGCCCTGCAAACTAGTCACGCTAACGCTTTACGGGCTGAGTTACATGATGGCGATCATTGCCCCGTTTGTAATCATCTCTATAGTTTAGAGGGATTGCCCGAACTTCCTGAATTAGCATTAATTGATACGACAGGATTGATAAAACAGAAGGATGTCACTGAGCGTCAGTTAGCGAAGTTATTACAAGATAAAGCAAAAATCGAGGCTAGTCTCGAAGCTTCACAGCAACAATTGCAAAGTCAAGCTCAGGAAATTGAGGATTTAGAATCACAACTTTCAAAATTGAAAAAACAAATCGATCAAGTTCTCAAGTCTGCTTGGCAAGCGGTCGATATTCTTCGCGATCGCCAAACGCTCGAAGCGCAAGAATCAGCTTATCTCAAGCTCATTGCCGAACAAAAGGAAATTGCGATCGCTGCTCAAAACGCCGAAAATAAACTTAAAACCAGTCAAGAAAGTCTGCAATTAGCCCAAACAGAATTTGATAAATCATCACAGGAAAAAGTCCTCAGAGAATCGCAATTACATGAAATTTCGCAACGGTTGCTAGAAATTACCAATGGCAAGAGTTATGAATCCTTGCGCCAAAGTATTTTGCAAGCAAAGCAGGAACTTAGCGATCGCCTCAAAACCATTGAAACCAGATATCAACAAGCCCGTGAAACCTTTGCTAAGCGGGAGGAATCAGCAAATAAGGCTCAAGAAAATCACGATCTTGCCATTGCTGAGCAATCTCAACAGGAATCTAATTGGCAACAGGAACTCAATTCCATTAACTTCACTGAACTAGAGTTTCTCGCCGCACAAACGTCGCGATCGCAAATGGACGCATGGCAACAACAAATCGAGAACTATCAGCGTCAAGAGCAGGATTTAACGACGCGCTTACAAATGTTTGCGGAAGCGATCGCTGAGCGAACTACTGATGAACAGGCGATCGCAAAATTGCGTGAGGAATCTCAACAAGCCGCAGAATCCTTACAGCTAGCCAGTGAAAATCGCGCCGACCTCAAAGCATGGCTAGAGCAAGCCTACCAAAAACGCCAAGAATCGCAGGAACTTGAAGGACGTAAACTAGCTCTTCAAGCACAAGAGCAAACCTATCACACCCTCGCTCAAGACTTGCAATCCAATCGCTTTCAGGAATATATTCTCGATAGTCTGCAACAGGAACTCGCTCATCGTGCCTCAGTTCTCTTACAACAACTTTCAGAAGATCGCTATATCCTCCAAATAGAAAGTGGTGACTATTGGGTAGCAGACAATTGGAATGGTGGCGAAAAGCGCCGCGTACGCACCCTGTCAGGTGGTGAAACCTTTGCAGCTTCCCTGTCAATGGCACTGGCGCTATCAGAAAAATTATCAATGGGGATCGAACTGGGTAGTCTCTTTCTTGATGAAGGTTTCGGCACGCTCGACAGTGAAACCCTCGAAAGCGTCACCCAAATCCTCGAGTCCTTGCGCCAACAGGATCGCTTAATCGGTGTGATTACCCACATCCAATCCCTAGCCGAGCGATTACCCACCCAAATTCACGTTCGCAAGTCCATCAATGGCTCAGAATTGGTGAGAATCTAACAAAGACTGGAGTTTAGACTAAAAAAGGTAAGAAAGGCAGAGTAAAAGAGATACAAACTGCCTAAAGTAGATGAAAAAGAAAAAGGACATCTACAGCCATGATTATTGATAAATTACAGAACTTTCGTCAACAGGTATATAGATTTTTAGGGAATGGACGAGATGCAATATTTGACTTAATGGATGCAGTATTAACCAGTCCGAGCGTGAAATCATTTGCAGAATTATCGTTATCAGCCTGGACTTTAGACTAAAAAGAAGAAAAGAAAGGCAGGAAGTGCTAGGCACAAATTGCCAAAAGAGCAATGATCAATAAACCAAATTGACATTGACTACTATGATTTTCCAAAAACTACAAGAATTTCGCAAGTCGATATATGAATACCTTGGGACAGGAAAAGATGCAGTATTTGAAATAATGGATGCCGTCCTGACAAGTCCGAGCATTAGCTCGTATGTGAGTCTATCAATGAATCCATTATTTCGGCGAAAATGGTCAAGTATTTATGAGGGACTGCGGGATAGTCGACCAGTCAGAGCAAAGTTGATGAAACTGATGGTGCAAGAGTTGCCCACGGAAGAGCAACCTTTGTTAGCAGGAGATAATAGCGTATGGTTGCGACCAGATGCAGAAACGCTGAAGGAAAGAGGATTCCATCATGGCAAAGACGAAAGTATCGACGTAGGACAAAGCTACAGCACCTTGGCGTGGATTCCCGAAGCAAGTGGGAGTTGGGCACTACCGATAAAACATGAGCGGATCAGCAGTTTCGAGACTCCTGTGAGTAAAGCAGCCTTCCAACTCAAACAAGTCACAGAGCAGTTAAGCGTACGTTCACTAGCTGTCTATGACCGAGGATATGGGAATGCTAGTTTTGTCAAAGCAACAGCGAATATTGAGGCAGATCTATTGCTGCGTTTGGCATCTAATCGCTGTGTTTGGGGAGTTCCGCCAGTCTATAGTGGGAGAGTGTAAAGTGAAGTGTGTAAAGTCTGGGATATATACAGAGAGATGATCTAGACACACAATTACCAACACTAAAACTGATGAATATACGCAAAGAATTGCTCGACGAATTGCTGCAAGAATGTAAAACACCACCTGACCTATTCGGAGAAGGAGGCATTCTGAAACAACTGACAACCGCGTTAGTGGAGCGAGCATTGGAAGCAGAACTATCCATGCATCTGGGCTACGGAAAACATGAACCAAGACCAGAAGGACAAACCAACAGTCGCAATGGCTATAGCCAGAAAAAAGTGCAAGGTGACTTTGGCGTAGCCGAAATCGCAGTCCCCCGAGATCGGCAAGGGGAGTTTGAACCGCAGATGGTGAAGAAAGGACAAAGTCGCTTGTCAGGACTAGATGAAAAGATCATTGCTCTCTACGCACGAGGTATGAGTGTCAGGGATATTCAAGCCCAGTTGCAAGAAATGTATGGTGTTGAAGTATCACCAACACTTATTTCCAATGTTACAGATGCAGTAATTGACGAGGTGAAGCAATGGCAAAACCGTCCCCTTGAAGCAGTCTATCCAATCGTCTTTCTGGACTGTCTAGTCATCAAAGTCCGAGACAATGGCAGAGTGATTAACAAATCCTTGTACTTTGCCTTGGGCGTGAATATGGACGGGTACAAGGAATTACTGGGTATGTGGATTTCTCCGAATGAAGGTGCGAAATTCTGGTTGTCAGTACTCACCGAAATTCACAACCGTGGGGTCAAAGATATTTTGATTGCATGTGTCGATGGCTTGACTGGTTTCCCTAATGCGATTGAGACGGTATTTCCTAAAACTCAGGTGCAGTTATGCATTGTCCACATGGTCAGAAACTCGGTCGCTTTTGTACCTTGGCAACAACGCAAGCAAGTTTGTGCTGACCTCAAGGCTATTTATAGCGCGGCGACGGAATCGGAGGCTGAGTTTAATCTCGAACTCTTTGCTGAAAAGTGGGACAAGCAATATCCATCAATCTCCAAGTCTTGGCGCAGTCATTGGGCAAACATTATCCCCTTCTTTGCTTTCCCGACCGAGATTCGCAGGGCGATTTATACCACCAATGCGATTGAGTCGATGAACAGTAGTTTGCGGAAGGTGATTAAATCCCAACAGATTTTTCCCTCTGATGATGCTGCTTTCAAGCTCGTTTATTTAGCAATGCGGAATATCTCGAAGAAGTGGACGATGCCGATTCGTGATTGGAAACCTGCTCTTAATCGCTTTGCCATCCTCTTCGAGGATCGTCTCCACGTCTAGCTTCTAGACTTTACACATTTTACTTGACAGTCTCATAGCCTAATTTGTCTGATGCCAAGTGTGTATCAAAAAGCAAGTCTGAATGCAATATTAGGGCTATTTCTGGAAGCGCAAGGGCATCCCTATCCAGAACATACACAGGTAAAATCAGCGAGTGCATTAAGCCGATTTCTCAATCACTATAACTGGTCAACAAGAGGACTAATTCGAGCAACAAGGCTGTCAATTTTGGGGCAAATCGCCAAGCATCGCCCATCGAAGAGAGTGCCATTAAAGATACTGATAGACCTGACCACCTTAGAAAAAAGCGGCAAGTTTTTACATTTGAGCAATCCCACCCCAAACGAACCAGACCCATGGGTGAGAATCCTCAACGGAAAGCGAGGACTACATCTGGTTGTACTGTATCTGGTCTATGGAGAGTGGCGCGTACCATGGAGTTTTAGAGTATGGCGCGGCAAAGGATACTCCAGTCCCTCTGACTTAGCTTGTAAGTTATTGGGGACAGTACCCAAGCAACTAACCCAAGGCAAGACTGTGATTGTCCTTGCTGATACTGAGTTTAGTACGGTGAAGTTTTTCAATGCTGTCCGCGCCAAGTCTTGGCGCATCGTTGTCGGTGTCCGCAACAATCGTAAACTTCAAGATGGACGTACCGTCAAACAACTTTATCCCCATGGCAAACGTGGACAACTAATTTTACTGGAAGGGCTAAGTACGCCTTTGACGATCTCTTGGTTCTGGCTCAAAAGAGCCGATAGTAAACGGGAGTTACGCTTTGTGGTCTCTTCTCATCCTTATTCTGGCGCTTATCTGGTGATGTTAGGTCGTAAGCGTTGGGCGATTGAGGGATTCTTCAAAACCATCAAACATCGCTTTGGTTTGCATTGTTTTGGGCAATCTACAAAACTTGGCGTTTATCGTTGGCTTATCCTCTCTCTGCTTTCTTATCTTTTGGCTCATTGGATTGATCAATGGTCGTTTCCTCCCATCTTGGACTGGAAAGCTACCTGTGATTTAACCCTTTCTGTTTTATTCCCTTCTGTCCTTTGGTTGAAACTTCTCAGGTATCTTCAAATTAGTGCCGATATTGCTGCTCGTCATGGCTTTGAAATTATTCTCAAACCCATTCCCACTTGACTCTTTCACGAATGCTGCAAGATCTCAGATAAACTAATTATGAAAAAGTAGCGATCGCTTCATTACCCATTTGACACATACTTTTGCATAACTATCCATAGCCTCCCCCCGCAGGAGTTTCAATTACAAAAGTATCTCCAGACTCCATTTGGACTGTCGCCGTACTGGTTAAATCGGTAATCGTGCCATCATTCCTAACTACATAATTGCGTCCAGTTGCACCCGCTTCGCCACCATTTAAGCCAAAGGGAGGAATCACGCGACTACTCGACAAAATCGCCGCAGTCATCGGTTCTAGAAACTTGATCCGCCTCGTCACACCATTACCGCCTCTGTGTTTGCCCTTCCCGCCACTATTTGCCCTGATGGAGAACTCTTCCAAAAGAACAGGAAATCGCCATTCCAGAATCTCAGGATCGGTGAGTCGCGAATTGGTCATGTGCGTTTGAATCGCATCAGTACCATCAAAATCAATCCCCGCACCCGATCCGCCGCAAATAGTTTCGTAATATTGATAGCGATCGCTACCAAAGGTAAAGTTATTCATCGTCCCCTGTGAGGCTGCCATCACGCCCAATGCACCATACAAAGCATTGGCGATCGCCTGAGAAGTCTCCACATTTCCCGCCACTACCGCCGCAGGATAAACAGGATTAAGCATCGAGCCTTCAGGAACAATAATTTCCAAAGGTTCCAAACATCCCCCATTGAGAGGGATATCATCATCAACGAGAGTACGGAACACATACAAAACAACGGCTTTACACACCGCAAGCGGCGCATTAAAGTTATTTCCTAATTGCGCCGAAGTTCCCGTAAAGTCAATCTTTGCCGTTCTCTCAATGGGATCTAAACTTACGGAAACAACTATTTGACTTCCATTATCAATCGGATAAACAAACCTACGTTCATCTTTTTCCTTGGCAAGATTAGCGATCGCCTTCCGAATAGCATCTTCTGCATTGTCGCGCACAAAACCCATATAGGCTTGCACTATTGTCGCACTATAATGATTCACCATGCGCTTAAGTTCCTTTGCTCCACATTCATTGGCGGCGATCTGGGCTTGTAAATCGGCAATATTTTGAGCAGGATTACGGGCGGGATATGCACTAGAAGTTAATAAAGCGAGGGTTTCCGCTTCGCAAAACTGACCATTTTTTACAAGTTGGAAATTGTCAAAGAGAATTCCTTCTTCTTCGATACTGGTACTATTAGAAGGCATGGAACCGGGGGTAATCCCACCAATATCTGCATGATGTCCGCGCGAAGCAACATAAAAAATCGGCTGTTCGGAATCAATAAATACAGGCGTAATTACCGTGATATCAGGTAAATGGGTTCCTCCGTTATAGGGATTATTTGTTGCAAACACATCACCAAAATGGATATTTTCTGTTCCCTTTTCTTTGATTAAAGCCTTGACGCTTTCACCCATCGATCCAAGATGCACAGGAATATGCGGTGCATTGGCAACTAATTCGCCTTCGCGATCGAAAATCGCACAGGAAAAGTCCAAGCGCTCACGGATATTCACACTTGCACTCGTATTTTGCAGGGTAAACCCCATCTGCTCGGCAATGGATTGAAAGAGATTATTAAAGATTTCTAATTTAATCGGATCGGGAAGAGATCCCCCTAAATCCCACTTAATAAGGGGGACTTCAATTTCTTCTCCTCCAGACATTTGATTTTGATATTGAGGCGATCGCCTCAATATCAAACAATCATCCTCATTTAACTCTGCTTCCCAATTAGGTTCGATCGCATTAGTACCCGTCGCATCAATAATCAATGCTGCCCCTACAATGCGATCGCCTACCCGCAAATCCTCCCGCTGAAATACAGGAGTTTCGCGCCATGCGCCTGCCATATAGACTTGGGCTTTTTGGCTGTTAGATTGGCTATTAGCTTTTGGCTGTTGGCTATTAGCCTTTTTCCTTTTTCCTTTCTCCTTTTTCCTTGAAATGATGGTTTCCACAGCGATCGCTTCAACGATTAGAGCCTTGTCTGCAAAGATGAAGCCATAGCGATCCTTGTGCAAAGCTTCAAAATTAGTTCGCAAATAATCAAAAGTTTCTTGAGAAGAGAAGTTGAGAGGATTCGGAATTATTACAGTTAGCGATGAATCTGTACCTGTGTAACGCAGTCGCAAACTGGTTTCAACCTGCAAATCGCCATCCTCATTACCTTGCAAAATCTCGCTCTTGCCCTCTTCACTAAGATTTTGCGCCATAGTTTCCAGTTCCGCAAGTAGTTCTAAATTTAGCTCTGACTCCACCGAGCGATCGCGAATTGTGCGAATATCCGCTAAACCGATACCATAGGCGGATAGTACCCCTGCGTAGGGATGGATAAATACCTGCGTCATACCTAACACATCCGCGATCGCGCAGGCGTGCTGACCACCCGCACCACCAAAGCAACAGAGGACATATTCCGAGACATCATAGCCGCGCTGCACCGATATTTTCTTAATAGCCATCGCCATTTTTTCGACAGCAATTTCTAGGAATCCTTGGGCGACAACTTCAGGCGTAACCGTTTGACCTGTGGTTTGGCTAATGGTTTGCGCTAATTCCGTAAACTTCTCAACCACAACTTCGCGATCGAGGGGCAAATTCCCATCTTTCCCAAATACTTTCGGAAAGAAATCAGGCTGTAACTTCCCTAACATCACATTGCAATCGGTTACGGCTAAATTACCGCCATTGCGATAACAGGCGGGGCCAGGAAATGCGCCTGCTGATTCAGGTCCTACGCGATACCTTGCGCCATCAAAAAACAGTAACGAGCCGCCACCCGCCGCCACCGTATGGATTGCCATCATCGGTGTACTCAGCCTCACCCCAGCAACTTCTGTAGATAGCGATCGCTCATAACTTCCCGCATAATGCGCCACATCTGTAGAAGTTCCACCCATATCAAAACTAATGATTTTCTCAAAACCTGCTTGCAGACAGGTTTGCACTGCCCCCACAATCCCGCCTGCCGGTCCCGAAAGAATACTATTTTTCCCTTGAAAAGTCTTCGCTTCCGTCAAGCCGCCATTAGACTGCATAAACATTAATTTTGTAGTCGCATTCCCCTCTCCTGCGGGAGAGGGGCTAGGGGTGAGGGTCGCATTCCCCTCTCCCACAGGAGAGGGGCTAGAGGTGAGGGTCTGATTAAGTTCAGCACTAACGAGATCGACATAGCGTTTGAGAATTGGCGATAGATAGGCATCCACAACCGTCGTATCGCCACGACTAACAAACTTAATTAAGGAACTAATTTCATGGGATACAGAAACTTGCGTGAAGCCAATTTGCTCAGCTAATTCGGCTAACCTTTGCTCATGGTGCGGATAGCGATAACTATGCATTAAAGCAATCGCACAAGCCCTAATTCCTAAATCATAAGCTTTTTGTAATTCTTGAATCGCCAAATCCTCATTTAAAGAAATGAGAACTTCCCCATGAGCGCTATAACGTTCTTCTATTTCAATTACCTGCTCATAGAGCATTTCAGGTAACACAATATGGCGAGCAAAAATATTCGGGCGATGCTGATAGCCGATGCGTAAGGCATCGCGGAATCCCTTAGTAATTAATAAAACCGTGCGATCGCCTTTTCGTTCTAACAAAGCATTAGTCGCCACCGTCGTTCCCATTTTAATTGCGGCAATTTGCTCAATAGGAATTGCTTCATTGATCGAAAGTCCTAAAATATCGCGAATTCCTTGAATCGGCGCATCGGTGTAGCGATCGGGATTTTCCGAAAGCAATTTATGCAGCACAATCTCGCCATCGGGACGTTGGGCGACAATATCGGTAAAAGTACCACCGCGATCAATCCAAAACTGCCATTTAGAATTTGTGTTAATTTTGCTAACCTTTTCCGAATCAGAACTCATGGCAAATGATGTTATTGGCAACTGCTATATATTTTTGATGATAGGCGATCGCCGCGAAAGTTATATCCAATAGCAGCAAATCACTATACAATCCTAATTAATCAAACTATTAACTTAAGCCAAAATCAACCAAAATGACTACCCATTTTATTACTGCGGAAATTGAGATTAATGAGAAGCAAGAAGCGATCGCTAAAACCGTTGAACAGGAGCTAGCCAAACATGGAGAACCATTGCGTTGGGCGATCACTGCCGTAGAAGGCAAAGTTGATACAGACACAAATGTTAAAACTCAAACTGCTCATATTGAAGCAGTCGTAACTCGTAAATAGCAGAAGAATTTAGAAGCGGCGCTTTGCACCGCTTCTAGTTACCAGTTATTATGCTGATGAGTCAGATAAAAGGGAACGGTAAACTTCTACGACGGCATCTTTAATCGTTTTCGTGAGATTTTCTGACTGTAAAGCTAGCAATATCTCGCTACATTTTCTTTGAGATTCCGTTAATTCTTGAATTTGTTCCTGAAGTATTTCGACTTCATCTAGCTTCTGCTGTAGCGATTCTGTCAATTCTTGGACTCTTCGCTGCAAATAGCTAACTTTATCTTGAGGTTGCTCATGGTGAATATCTTCTAAGACATCTTCTAAAGTTAAAGATTCGACATCAACATCATCAAATCCATCGAATTCTTGGAAATCATCTATTTGCACAAAATCATGGGAATATTGCGCAGAACTATTTTGCCTCTGCCTCTCCAGTTTTTGCATTGCGAGATTAATAGCTTGATTAATAGAAGTTTGACTACTTTTAAAATTAACCCTATCAAGGATTTCATTGTCTTCATCATCGGGAATATTAAAGCTACTCGACACTGCGATTTCCTCAGAGCCAGTCTCTGTCTGTGTCGGTATCTCTTCTAGATCTGGAGATAGCTCTACTCTTTTGGCAATAAATTCTTCTTGATCGTTATCACCAAATGGCTGGCTTGGATATTGGGAACCGATAGAAAACAATTTAGAGAAGGCAGGTGATCTCAATCGCAATTGCCAATATTGCAAGCATTGGCTTAAAACTTGGGACATTTTAAAGAGAAAGTCAGCTTCATGGGATTTCCATATTCTTGAACGATCGCATTGTTGGACAAAAGCTAATCCCCAGATTTGATTAATTGATGTGGCTTCATCCAATAAGATTGGCGCTGACATCATAGAGTTAACCTGTGTACTTTGCCAATAATTATGGATAGTCAAAGTCTCAGTTACTTGAGAAAGATCTGACAAAATCACAGGGCGATCGCAAGGATAGTTGTTGGGGCAAGCTATTCCAAAATAATTAATTGGATATACTTGATTTCTAATGCTCTGATAATTTTGAGAAACAGCTTCTACAAGCACTTTGCCCTGATTATGGTCAATAAACTGGTAAATAGCAGCTCGATTGACAGCGAGATTTTCCCCCAAACTAGTTAAGAATATTTTTAATAGCTCTTCAGGGTTAGTACTTGAGAACATTGCATTGGCAATTAATTCAACCCCTATTACTTCACTAGAATCCCAAGATGATAAAACTTCGTTCATAAGTTACAAAGTATGAGCGATCGCCATAATATCCCGATTTTTAAACAGGTCTATGGATGATGCCACCCCAAAATCGGTTTTGATATGAGAATTGCTGACATAATTAAGTTTAACCTGTTGATTTACCAGAGAAAAGCTAGAAATTGTCTTCTTTCCCGTAAATTGCTAATTTTTATTGATTATTTTTGTTGATTATCCTTTGCTGAGTTTGGGTGTCGAGTTTTATGAGTACAGGTCGGTTAATCATCCAGTTAGGCATCGCCGCCTATATCTTATTCACTTTACTACCCGATAGCAGTACACAAATGGTGGGATTTCCCTTTGTACTGCTGTGGCAAGTGGGATTACTATGCTTTGCGATCGCAGGTTTGCTTAATCTCTGGCGCAAGGATAAACCCTTTTATTTATTAGGTAGCAGCTTTGACTGGGTAGTTGGTTCTGGCTTTGTCACCCTCTGCTTATCCACAATGTTTTCGCAATTTCCCAATCAGGGGATGTGGTATAGCTTGACTGCCTTTGGGTATTTGATTGCGCTATATGTAACTAATAATTTTCTGCATGTAACTGACAATATAGGACATAACTCCACATCATCAAATAACTCTAGGGATTCGGGAGTCTTATCAATTCTCAGATTTCAAGGTTTGCTGGGAATAGCTGTAATTATTGAAAGCTTATTTCTATGGACAACGCAAACATGGCTGCCACAGCTAGCGCAATTAGCCAAGCTAAATCAATGGGGACTCAATCTTAATTACGACTTTTCGGATTTGATGTCTCGCAATTGGGCCCCGATGGGGCATCAAAATTATGTGGCAGGATTTTTGATGTTAGTGTTGCCACTTTTTGGAAGTTTAGCGATCGCCCAAAAGGGGATGTGGCGATCAATCTGGCTATTAGGCATTGGGCTAGGGCTAATTGATTTATATACCACCAGTTCACGGGGCGGATTTTTGGGATTGGGAGCCATAGTTTTATATGCAATTATCGTGGCACTATTTCGTAGCAACGTTAGTCGCTGGTTAGTCATTTTTGGCGGGACAGGGGCGATCACCATATTCGGATTACTAATAGCGGCAAATAATCGCTTGCGATCTTTGATATCAGGATTGCTCACTAGTTTTGCAAATCCGACCCAAGGCTCTGGGGAATTACTGTTTAGAACCATTGCTGCCGATGTGGGTTGGCGCATGGGCTTAGATCATTGGCTATTTGGGGCAGGGGCAGGCTCGGCAATTATGCTCTATCAGCAATATCGTCCCCAATGGGCAGGGCGCGAAGCGGAGATTTTATTCCAATTGCACAGCACACCTGTGCATCTCTGGGCAGAACTAGGGATTGGTGCTGTGATTACCTTTGTCGTTTTATTAGTAGCGATCGCATCTCTTTTTATCAAATTGCATCGCTCTCGCAGTTGGCAGGCTCATCCGCAGGATCAAGCGATCGCCTATGGACTATTTGGTAGTTTGCTGGGCTATGGCATGTTGGCAATTACGGACTATCAGCTTGATGTCCCTGCAATTAGTGGCAGTTTAGTGATTATCTTTGCGGCTTTAGCTTATTTAGGACAGTTACATACAGGCGAACTCATTACCCTTGGCTATTACAAACAGCCCCGTCTGTGGTTAGCAATGATTACCACAGTTTATCTTGTTGCGGCGATCGCTTGGTTAGTACCTGTGAATACGGCTTGGCAAGCATCAAGTGTAGGGTTTATCTATTTATCAAGGGCAAAGGTAGATTTAGCCAATGCAAAACAGGAATTTCTACCTGAAGCGATCGCCGCCGTTGATAAATTTCAAGATCGCCTCAAACTTGCCAATCAACTTGCCCCTTGGGAGCCTTACTATCCCTATCAATTGGGTTGGAACTTAGCTGACCTTGCCCTTACCTACAGCAATTTACCGCAGGCGCAAACTTGGCAAAAAGAGGGATTGGCATGGATCAAAACCGCGATCGCCACTAACCCTAATAACGAAGCAGCTTACAATGCGGCGGCATGGCTCAGTCTTCAGCAAACTTCAAGTAGCGCCGCGCCAGAAGCAGAGACTTATTTCCGACGCGCTTTAGAGCTACTTCCTCTAAAAAAATCGCTCTATTTTGGTTTAGGGGTGAGTTTATTGCGTCAGGGCAAGACGGCTGAAGCGATTAAGGCGATTACTACGGAAGTAGTTAATGATCCGATTTTTATTACTAGCCCAATGTGGTCAGATGATACCTTTCAAGCGCTATATCCGCAGATCGTGGCAAGTGTGGAGCGCCAATATAGCAGTAATCCCAGTCAGGCCTTGCATCTTGCCGCTTTAAGATGGTGGACAGGACAGCCGAATGCCATAACCGAACTCAAACAAACGGGAAATCCTATGGCATTACTGCTCGCTAAGGCGATCGCTAATGATGTGGACGGATTAACATCAGTGAAACAAAATCCACAAACACCTTTAGAAATGGTAGTTTCGGCTTGGCTCAATCCCAACTTGCGCGATAAATTACTAGAAAGAGCCTATGTATTTGCTTCTAGCAGTTTGCCCGATGAGCGTTCTGTTGCCATAGTTAAAGCTATGAGCGATCGCATGAACCAAGCCACGAATTTCGATGCTTGGTTACGTCAGCCTTTACCTGCCAATAGTCCTCTGATCATTAACTATCGACGCGCCAGATTAGGCTTTAATGTGGTCAGTCGGCATGTGGATGGAGTGGTTCCCCTTGACTTTTTCAATGTCAGCGATCGCGCCGAAATATCTTTCTTTTTAAAAGATCTATTTTTATGAAAAGCTGTGACGCTCGCTGCGCGAGCGTCACAGCTTTTTGGTTTAAGTCCAGTGCAAAATGCTGACCATTTTATAAAGGCGTTAATATACTTGA
Organism: Pseudanabaena sp. Chao 1811; assembly: GCF_027942295.1. NCBI lineage: Bacteria > Bacillati > Cyanobacteriota > Cyanophyceae > Pseudanabaenales > Pseudanabaenaceae > Pseudanabaena > Pseudanabaena sp. Chao 1811. Next base: position 186,665 of record NZ_CP101416.1, on the reverse strand, counting down.
CACACTGCGCAGATTTTTACCCCCCTCAGTCCCCCCTTGAAAGGGGGGAAGTCTAAGTTCTCCCCCTTCCAAGGGGGAGTTAGAGGGGGTTTTAGAGATTTGTCCGTCAAGTATGTTAATACCTTTATAAAGCTAATTTCCAGATTTTGATTTTGCCATCGAGACTGCCACTAATCAAAAACTTCTGATCGGGGCTAAATTCCACGGAAGCAACACCACGTTCGTGATCAGCTAAAACCTGTGGCGATCGCTTTTCTTTTAAATGCCACACTCGGACAGTCTTATCCGCACTGCCACTGGCAAGTAAGCGATCATCCTTACTAAAATCGAGGGTATGCACTTCACCCGTATGCCCCGTCAGCACTTCCTTTAACTGACCTGTGGTGGCATCCCATAGACGCACCGTATTATCTTCCATTGCACTTGCAATCAGTTTGCCATTATTGCTGTAGTTGATGGCACGGACAGAGCTACCACTTTCCACCAGAGTTTTGACCACTTTTCCTGTTTCAACATTCCATAGGTGAATTGCCCCATCTTTGCAAGCACTCACTAAAACTTTGCCGTCGGGCGTAAAGGACACATCATAGACCCAAGATTTTTCGAGGAATGTCTTGATGGGTTTACCAGTTTCCGCATTCCATAACCGAATCGTGCGATCGCCACCAGAACTAGCAATCATTTTGCCATCGGGACTAAAAATCGCAGTATATACCCGTTCCTGATGCCCCTCAAGGATATTCAAAGTCTTGCTAGATTTCACATCCCAAATCATCACTTTGCGATCATCACTAGCACTAACCAACCTCTTACCGTCAGGGCTAAAGTAAATATCGTAAACTCGACCTGTATTCCCTTTTAAGGTTTGAATTTTTTTACCCGTTGCAAAATCCCATAGGTCAATATTGCGCTCAGCACTTGCCCCAGCCAAGGTTTTACCATCGGGACTCAGAGCAACTCCGTAAATCGCATCATTACTAGAAAACTCCTTAACTAAAGAAATAGAACCTGTGGTCGTGCCAGAACTAGGAGCATCTTTTAATGAGGTTTGTGTAGAGTTTTGAGGAACCGTAGTGGCTGGGGTGACTTCTTCCGAAACATCAGTGCGACTTGCTTTGGGTGGGACTGATAAGAGAAGTACAACTGTGGTAATCACGATCGCGCCAAGAGTTGTAAATCCTAAAAACCACTGCCAAGGTTGGAGATATTGCCAAATTGCTGATTTCTTGGATGGCGGATTCTGGGCAGAATGGAGATCGCGCACAGAGTCACTAATAGCATTACTAGACTGAATCGTACTCAGTCTGATTGTGGGCAAGCTGTGATTGACATCAGAAATCGGATAGCGATCGCGAAATTCTTTGAGGGCTTCATAGGCAATATGGGCATTGGCATAACGCTGGCGAAAATCAAACCGCACCATCCGCGAGAGAATATCTGCAAATTCGGGATAGACTTTCGGGGCAAGTGGTCGCCACACAATTTCGAGATTGTCATCTTTCTCTAAATGGCTAGGCGGAATGCCTGTCAAAGCTTGGATGCCAATCATACCGATCGCATAGAGATCACTGGCAAACTTAGGTTCTCCATGCGCCTGCTCACTAGGCATATATCCGGGGGTGCCAATTCCCACTGTGTAGACAGCTTCCTCATGTCCATTCAAAACCATTGTTGGCGTAGCAATTTGCTTAACAACACCAAAATCAATTAAGAAAAGCTGTCCATCACGCCGCCTAATAATATTTTCAGGTTTTATATCACGATGAATTACATTGTGTTGATGCACAAAACTCAGCACTGTGAGCAGATTTTGCAATAGATCGACAACTGCAAACTGCTCCCAAATTTTGCCTCTAATCAATTCATGGCTGAGGTCTTTGCCATCGATATATTCTTGAACTAGATAAAATTCTGATAATTCTTCAAAGTGGGCAAATAGTTGGGGTATTTGCGGATGCGCCCCTAAACGGTAAAGCACCTGTGCTTCCGTCTCAAAGAGCCGTCGTGAGAGCTGCAACAAACTTGAGTCTGAATTGCGAGGACATAATCTTTTGATTACCCGTGATGGACGATCAGGTAGATGCAAATCCCGTGAGAGATAGGTCTCGCCAAAGCCACCACCACCTAACCGTGTCATAACTTCGTAATGTCCGCCGACTAACTGCCCTGCTGTAAGACTCATAAGTTATTGAAGTTTTTCTGGGAATGTCTCAGATTTGCTAATCATCTTGACATATTGCCAATCAATTTTAACGTTAGTTCGACGAAGGCGGAAAATGGTAAAAATCGCTTAGCGATTTTTACCATTTTCCGCCATTTACGTAGCGCAAAGCGCCGCGCAAATGGCGTTATCGAACTCACGTAATTTTATAGCTGTCACCCATCTTGTTAGGACAATCTTATGAGGCGGCGCAAAGCGCTGCCTCATAAGATTGTGTTTATTTACGTGAAAAGCGACGCTTAATTTGATTGGTGAGAGTGCTAATTTCAGGGATTTTCATTTGTACCGCGATCGCCCCAAATATAGTTAGACCAATAGCACTAGCGATCGCTAAACCACCTAGCTTTGCACCAAATTTTGCCAACATACCAAAACTATCAAAGCTTTGGCTGAGTAAATGATAGATCCCCCAACTTGCACCACCTGCGATCACACTGGCGATCGTTAGTCCCAAAATAGTTACACTCCAACTTTTTAGAGGCATTCCATTTAAACGGCGATCAAGTAAATACATCATCACAATCATCGAGATCAGGTTGACGGCAACTGTCGCTAGTACCAATCCCGGAGCGCCAAATTTTTGGACAAGAAAGTAATCAAATAGTCCATTCAGGAAAATATTAACAATGCTAATTTTAAAAGGTGTATCGCCATCCCCTAACGCATAAAACACCCGCACCAATACATCACGCCCCAAATACACAAACATGCCTACAGAGTAAGCCATCAATACAGCAGCGGTTAGCTGTGAAGCCTCAGTATCAAAGGCATAGCGCTCATACACCACCTGAGAGATCGGCAAAGCTAGCGCTACCATCAAACCACTCAGGGGTAACATCGTTAAAGCTGTGAGCATCAAACCCTGACGGATACGCTGTTTCAGTTCATCCCAATTTTCGGGATCGGTTAGTTTCGATAAAACGGGAAACAACGGTACAAGAATCACATTCGACAAAATTCCTAATGGCGTTTGCACCAGTAACCCTGCATAGCCCATTGCTGAAACTGCCGCCGCCGCATTAGGAATAAAGGAAGCAAAAAATAAGTCCGTCCAGACATTAATTTGCAGCATCCCCGATGAAAAAGTGGCAGGAACCATGATTTTCATCACTTCTTTGACCTCGGGACGCTGCCAATCAAACCTTAGTTTAAAGCCCCCCATACCCGATTTGATCTGCACAGGTAACTGCACCAGCCATTGCAACACTGCTCCCGCCATTGTTGACCAAGCGAGGACTGCACCACCTAACATTGCGTTTTCAGGCAGCAAGATTTTGTCGCCCATCGTCCAAACTAAACCACCGATGCCAATTAAGACAGTCAAGCTAGAAAAGATCGGACTCACCGAAGGTAGCCAGTAGGTATCTGAGGCATTGAGCGCCCCAAAGCCAATACCCACGAGCCCTGCTAAGACTGCCATCGGAGCCATGATCTGAAACTGCTGAATGGCAATGTCTTTAGTAATCTTGAGATTTTGAATCGTTTCAAGGGAGATGCCCTTAGCCAATAAATCTGCCTCTGGCACAAATAAGCCAGGAGCGACTAGGTGCATTAATGGTTCCGCAAAAATCACCAAAGCGATCGTCACCAATAGCAAAATGCCCGTAACGATCGTGGTGATGCTATCGATAATCGTGGCAACTTCGCGGCGATCGCGTTTGGCGAGGACACTGACGATCGCACTGTGAAAGGGACCATTAATGCCGCCGAGGAGAATTAATAAAAATCCAGGAATTACATAGGCAAAGTTATATGCACCATAGGCTGTGCCATTACCAAAAGCAGCAGCGATCGCCACTTGGCGCAGTAGACCAAATATTTTGCTCAATAAAGTGGCAACTGCCACAATCGTCGCGATATTGAGAAGCGATCGCTTAGTGGATTGTGGTGGTTGAGGTTCGATGACGATATCTTCTTCGTTGCCAGACAAAATTGGTGCTGCCCTTTACAATTTAAACTCTGAAAAATGTAACACCAAATCACATCGTTGTGGTAACTAAAGGCGTAATTAAAAAGCTGTGGCACACTCTGTGAGTGCGCCACAGCTTTTTAATTATATATACCGCCCCCAAAGGGAGTTGCGGTGCAAAGCACCGCAACTCCCTTTGGGGTTTTACGTCCTGATACACTTGGCAGCAGCTATAACTATCTACCGAGCATGAAAAAAGCACCGATTGCTAAATAATAGTTAGCTAGCGATCGGCGCTTTCGTAATGTTTACGATGCTCTACATAAAGAATTCACAGTATTCATGAAATGCTTTAGGGCGCGCAAATCACCCCAAAGTAGTTCTATGTTAGTAAAGCTCTTCTTCTTTATGGGTTTCGATGGTGACATCAGAGGTTGGCTTAGCAACACAGGTAAGGACATATCCAGCTTCAATCTGATCGTCATCTAGGAAAGACTGATCTTCTTGATTAACAGTGCCACTGACGACTTTACCTGCACAGGATGAGCAAGCACCAGCGCGACAGGAGTAAGGAAGATCTAGACCTTCAGCTTCTGCAACATCAAGAATGTACTCGTCAGCAGGTACGTTGATGGTTTTGTTGATGCCTTCAGCTGCGTTAATAAGCGTTACTTTGTAAGTAGCCATGTTTTCCGTAATAAACCTGTTAAAGATTGCAGCCCCAATCATAAGTGATATCCGAGACCTAAACAAGAGAGAAATACTGAGTCGAGCAACATTTATTGCTCTCAACTCTAATTGGGCAAGACCTACAGCTAACAATTAATTTTGTAATTTTGATACAGCAATACCAAAAAACAGACAACAAAAGGCAAAAGAGAGTTGCGACATGTCACAACTCTCTTTTGCCTTTTAGCTAGGCTATATTTAGCTGGCGATCGCAGCTTTAAAAATATTTATAACAAAGAAGCGATTAGTATAGAGCTTCTTCTTGGTGGGTCAAGACTTCGAGATCAGACTGGGGATAGGTTACACAAAGCAGAGCGTAACCAGCTTCGATTTGCTCATCATCTAAGAAAGATTGATCGCCCTGATCGATTTCACCCTTAACAATTTTACCTGCACAGGAAGAGCAAGCACCAGCACGGCAAGAGTAAGGAAGATCAATTCCTTGAGCTTCGGCAACATCCAAGATGTACTCATCAGCAGGTACATCAATAGTCTGAGAGTTACCTTCGTTATCAATCAATTTTACTTTGTAGGTAGTAGCCATGAATGTAATAGACCTCTTAAAGATTGCAGCCAAATTAATAAACGTGGTCTTGAATTTGTACCCAAGTATAGGCACTCAGCCAATTTCTGTTTATTTCCATCACCCACAAGGGCATAAAACGCATCATATCGCTCTTGGCATCACGACAAACAGTTAGGTTTTTATTTCTATCATTGGTGATAGGTGATAGTTATAGATTGCTTTTGGTACATCTAAATTAGCTAAATCCTCCTCTAGTCAGAGCTTTTAGGTGTTTTGATAGGTCTATAAAATGATGAGGTTTCGTTTGAATTTAAAAATATTCGATAAGTTTTTGTTAACTTATCTGTGATCTTAATTTATAGAGGAGGTTTTAATAGGAAAATTCAATATATCTAAGTTCACTGCCAAGCTGTTAGGCACTACGGCGAAACTCGCTAGGGGAAACTCCCATCCAACGGCGAAAGGCACGATGAAATGCACTGGTTTCTGAGAATCCCAACAAAAAAGCGACCTCGCTCACCGCAATTTGTGCTTCCCGCAAATAGTAAATCGAAAGTTCTCGCCTCATATCATCTAGCAGCTTATGGTAAGAAGTACCTGCCTCGTCTAGCTTCCGTTGGAGGGTACGGGGAGCATAGCCAAGTTGCTGAGCGATCGCTTTTAAACTCGGATCACCTCCCCGCAATCCTTGACTCATCAAGCGATGGACACTATCGAGTAAACCTTCAGATTGTGGCAATCGAGCCAAGAGTTCTTCGGCATGGCGATCGAGAATACAAGAGAGACTCGGATCAGCTTGCACTAAGGGATGTTGGATCAGTGCTGCATCTAGTCTCATTTCATTGACGGGTTGATCAAATGCTAAAGGAGACCTAAAAAAGTGATGGTAAGCCGACAAGTCCTTGGGTTTAGAGTGCTGGAAGCCCATGTGTAGCGGCACTAAATCTAAGCCTGTTAACTGACGACTCAATAGTACAAAGTTGGCTCCCACCCATTCACCCATCGCATCATTTGGTGGTAGGACTGTACTAGGAATTGCCATCGTAATTTGGGCAACATCTCCCTGAACTTCAAAGGTAAATTCGGCTCCAGTATGTCTAAGACGAGAGTAACGGACTAGCCGATCAAATGCTTCTCCCAAATAGGCGCTGCTATGCATGGCATAACCTAAGACATCCCAAGTTTTCGGTTTTGCCAATGTCGCCATTCGCAAGCCGATACAGCTAGTGGGCGATCGCAGCATAATGACTTGCCAAAGCGCACAAAAACGCTCGTGGGAAATCCGCCCATCCACATCCTCTAGACAGCTTGGGGCAAGCTTTAGGTCAGAGAGAATATGCTTGGACTCCAGACCACAGTGGGCAGCAGCCTCTAAAATCGCTTGCACGAGTTTAACTGAAACAGAATTTTGCATGAGAGACCTCTCAATGCTCTCAGGATTATGCATTACATGGTCAGAGTGGCATTTTTAGCACAGTGACATTTTAAGTCAATTTTTTCGACGCTTTTAGTCACTGCTTTGCAAGTGGGTTAACCAGTAGTCTAAAGCTATCAAAAGTTCCACTTATTTAACTAAACACAGATTTTAGAGAGGGCATAGTCAGATGACAGTATTACGAGGTCAGGCAGGTGAAACCCTACAAGTATTAAGCGATCGCATTTGTATCAAATTAAAAGCCTCGGATTCACCCAACCGTATGGCGGTAATGACGGTGGAGGTTCCGCCAACGGGTTCTGTTCCTCCCCATACCCATGCTAAGGAAGAAGAAAGCTACTTTATGTTGGCAGGGATGATGGTGATGCAATTAGGTAGCCAAGAATTGACGATTGAAACTGGTGATTTTGTGCATGTACCCGCAGGAACAATTCACGGCTACAGGAACGATACCCATCAACCCGTTCGTTTTCTTGCATGGAGCGTTGGTGGAGCCATTGATGAATTCTTTACTGAAATGTCAGAACAAATTCGAGAGATGCCTGACGGGCACTGGTCAGTAAAGGAGTGAGGGTTAAAATAAAGAGGTAGAGACAAGGAGGCAAAGATGAAATGTCCGCACTGCCAAAGTGAACAGGGGGTCAAAAATGGCAGAGATTACCACCAAGACGGCAAAGCGATCCAAAATTATTTATGGAAAGGATGTGGCAAGCGATTCAACGAACGGACAGGAACAGCGATGTCAAGGCTAAGAACCCCAGCAAGTATCGTGTCCTATGCCCTGAAAATGAGGACAGAGGGGATGGGAATCAGAGCAAGTGGGAGAGTGCTAGAAAAATCACACACTAGCATCATGAGATGGGAGCAAAAACTGGCAAATCATGCAGAACAATGGAGTCCAGAAGCCCCAGCAGGAGGAGAAGTGACTATTGAAGGAGATGAAATTTATACTCGCGTAGGCGAGAACCTTCCCCCCCAGTGAATCAAAAGGGTGGACAGTGATATTTATCGAACGTAACAGTCGCTCTTGGATTGAAGCAAAGGCAGGACAGAAAAATACCGAGCTATTTGCAAAAGCAACAAAAACAGCATGGACATGGGGAAAGGCAAGTCAATACATCCGATGGTTTAGCGATGGGGAAAGGAGATATGCCCAACAACTGTGGCAAATGGCAAGTGTATACCTCAAATCCACCGAAGTAAGTCGTGAGTATGGACATCGGAAAGTATGGCGATATGGATTAGAAGTGGCGATCAAAATCAAAGGCTCACAGGGAAATCGTCGGGTCGAATGGGTAAAACCTGAGCATCCCTATACAGCGATTAGCGACAAGAGTGAAGTTCATGCTAATCACAATGAAGCAAACAACAGTGCCTTGAGAAGTAGATGTAGCGCTTATCGCCGCAGACAAAACCTGTATTCAAAGAATACTGAAGGATTACAACGCACAGTCACTGTGCAAAGATTAGTGCACAACTGGGTAAGACCTCATGCGGGCTTAGGCAAGAATAAGACTCCAGCTATGGCGATTGGTCTATATCATCGACCGCTTTCCATGTTGGAGTTGCTATGAGACTGTCAAGTAAAATGTGTAAAGTCTAGAAGCTAGACGTGGAGACGATCCTCGAAGAGGATGGCAAAGCGATTAAGAGCAGGTTTCGAGACTGTCAAGTAAAATGTGTAAAGTCTAGAAGCTAGACGTGGAGACGATCCTCGAAGAGGATGGCAAAGCGATTAAGAGCAGGTTTCCAATCACGAATCGGCATCGTCCACTTCTTCGAGATATTCCGCATTGCTAAATAAACGAGCTTGAAAGCAGCATCATCAGAGGGAAAAATCTGTTGGGATTTAATCACCTTCCGCAAACTACTGTTCATCGACTCAATCGCATTGGTGGTATAAATCGCCCTGCGAATCTCGGTCGGGAAAGCAAAGAAGGGGATAATGTTTGCCCAATGACTGCGCCAAGACTTGGAGATTGATGGATATTGCTTGTCCCACTTTTCAGCAAAGAGTTCGAGATTAAACTCAGCCTCCGATTCCGTCGCCGCGCTATAAATAGCCTTGAGGTCAGCACAAACTTGCTTGCGTTGTTGCCAAGGTACAAAAGCGACCGAGTTTCTGACCATGTGGACAATGCATAACTGCACCTGAGTTTTAGGAAATACCGTCTCAATCGCATTAGGGAAACCAGTCAAGCCATCGACACAGGCAATCAAAATATCTTTGACCCCACGGTTGTGAATTTCGGTGAGTACTGACAACCAGAATTTCGCACCTTCATTCGGAGAAATCCACATACCCAGTAATTCCTTGTACCCGTCCATATTCACGCCCAAGGCAAAGTACAAGGATTTGTTAATCACTCTGCCATTGTCTCGGACTTTGATGACTAGACAGTCCAGAAAGACGATTGGATAGACTGCTTCAAGGGGACGGTTTTGCCATTGCTTCACCTCGGAGAGTGTAAAGTGAAGTGTGTAAAGTCTGGGATATATACAGAGAGATGATCTAGACACACAATTACCAACACTAAAACTGATGAATATACGCAAAGAATTGCTCGACGAATTGCTGCAAGAATGTAAAACACCACCTGACCTATTCGGAGAAGGAGGCATTCTGAAACAACTGACAACCGCGTTGGTGGAGAGAGCATTGGAAGCAGAACTATCAACCCATCTGGGATACGGTAAGCACGAACCTAGACCAGAAGGACAAACCAACAGTCGCAACGGTTATAGCCAGAAAAAAGTGCAAGGTGACTTTGGCGTAGCCGAAATCGCAGTCCCCCGAGATCGGCAAGGGGAGTTTGAACCGCAGATGGTGAAGAAAGGACAAAGTCGCTTGTCAGGACTAGATGAAAAGATCATTGCTCTCTACGCACGAGGTATGAGTGTCAGGGATATTCAAGCCCAGTTGCAAGAAATGTATGGTGTTGAAGTATCACCAACACTTATTTCCAATGTTACAGATGCAGTAATTGACGAGGTGAAGCAATGGCAAAACCGTCCCCTTGAAGCAGTCTATCCAATCGTCTTTCTGGACTGTCTAGTCATCAAAGTCCGAGACAATGGCAGAGTGATTAACAAATCCTTGTACTTTGCCTTGGGCGTGAATATGGACGGGTACAAGGAATTACTGGGTATGTGGATTTCTCCGAATGAAGGTGCGAAATTCTGGTTGTCAGTACTCACCGAAATTCACAACCGTGGGGTCAAAGATATTTTGATTGCCTGTGTCGATGGCTTGACTGGTTTCCCTAATGCGATTGAGACGGTATTTCCTAAAACTCAGGTGCAGTTATGCATTGTCCACATGGTCAGAAACTCGGTCGCTTTTGTACCTTGGCAACAACGCAAGCAAGTTTGTGCTGACCTCAAGGCTATTTATAGCGCGGCGACGGAATCGGAGGCTGAGTTTAATCTCGAACTCTTTGCTGAAAAGTGGGACAAGCAATATCCATCAATCTCCAAGTCTTGGCGCAGTCATTGGGCAAACATTATCCCCTTCTTTGCTTTCCCGACCGAGATTCGCAGGGCGATTTATACCACCAATGCGATTGAGTCGATGAACAGTAGTTTGCGGAAGGTGATTAAATCCCAACAGATTTTTCCCTCTGATGATGCTGCTTTCAAGCTCGTTTATTTAGCAATGCGGAATATCTCGAAGAAGTGGACGATGCCGATTCGTGATTGGAAACCTGCTCTTAATCGCTTTGCCATCCTCTTCGAGGATCGTCTCCACGTCTAGCTTCTAGACTTTACACATTTTACTTGACAATCTCGGCACTGAGCGTGGCTTTCGTTTCCTCAAAGATCCTTTGTTTTTTACTTCTAGTGTTTTTCTCAAGTCTGCTAAACGCATTGAGGCTTTGGGCATGATTATGGTGCTTTGCTTGCTCGTTTATAATTTAGCTCAACGACAACTCAGACTTGCTTTAGCTCTCGCTCAAGATACTATTCCTAATCAATTGGGTAAACCCACTAATTCGCCAACTTTGCGTTGGATTTTTCAATGTTTTATGGCGGTTCATTTAGTTTCTTTTCAGAACCTGACTCAAGTTGCAAATTTGTCTCCTCTTCGCCTTCACATTTTGAATTTCTTTTCTCCCTCCTGCCAACGCTACTATCTCCTCCCTGCTCCTGTTTCGTAATTGTTTTTTTCTTCCATTACGAGCGGAATGTGGGCTCAATAAATCCTTTCCTTTTTAGGACTACCGATTTTTGACCTTGGAATGTGGATATTTCTACAGAAGGGAATCGGAAAACTATCAACGCTGTAAACCGATAGGCAATAAATCGCTACAATTTTATTATTCATTTTTCTTGCTGCTACTCAGTTATTTTCCTTTGTAGCAGCATTTTTTCTTCTTACGATGGGTAACAACTTGGTTTAGGTAATATCCTTGCTAAACCTTCTATAAATTCGGACGGAAGTGCCATAGAGACCTCGCTGTTATAAGAAATTTTAGCGGATTTTAGAATATTCGTGAAGTTAGCAGTAAAATTGACAGACCTAATAGAACTAAAATCGAACTACCAATATTGTTCCAAAACTGGTGGTAGCTAATCAGAGAGGCGCGTTGATTGGGACGATCCTCCATGATCGGTTGTAATGTTGATAAATCAATGATGGGAAACTTGCCACGTCGAAACCAACCTGAAGCAAGTACCGAGCGATCGCATAGCAATTCTAAATTTTTAATCGTACTAGAAGGATCGATAATCCATTGGCGGAAGTTAGGAATGTAGTTGAGAAAAGCTAAACCACCTTGATCTTCTAAACGCAATGAATAGCCAATGTAAAATTCATCAGTACCATAGCCAAGTAATTCCCCTGGGATTTGGACGGGTGCGCCTTGAACATAGCTGGCATAGGGATCGGTTAATAAACTGACGAGATCGGTATCAGCAACTTTGCGAAAGTCTGGATAGCGTAAACTGCCTTGAAACATAAAGCCTAGACCCAATCCAATCAGAGAAAAGCTCAGGAGTAACCATCGGTTAAAGAGTTGATATAAAAGTGTTGATGCAATTATGGAGATCGCTACACCGATAAATGGAGAGATTTGAATTAATAAGTCGCGCCAAAAGTTGCGATATAGGCGATTTTTATTGAGCTTCTTTTCTTCCTTGAGTAATTCCTCAAAATCATATTCTGTTAATAGTCCTAATTGTTTGGAATATCCAGATAGAAACTTAAGACGCTTGCCAATTAAGGGATGCGTAGAATGGATCTCTAGCCAACGTCGCCAAGGATTGAATAACTCCCATAGAAATACGCGATAGGGATCTTGATCGGTTTGTCCGACATGGGCAATTTCCATGGCTAAACCGATCGCTGTCATTGTTTGGCGATCGCAGATACCAAGCGCTCTTGTCGATTCTAAAAGCCGATTAGTCGGCATGGCAGGCTGATTATAGGGCAACATTTGTCGCGCCATTTTAGGTAAGGCACGGGCGAGGGCATTGGGGTTGCCCGTTACTTCTGAGGCAAAGCGATCGCTGACTATCGTACTGGTATGGGAAAGCCAAACCAGCAAATAATTACTCAGGGAGTAAAGAACATTGGCAAAGGTCGCGGCAATTTGCCAGACTTGTTTGGCACTTTTGGTTCGATAACTGCGGCGGCTTAGTAATACATAGAGGTAATAGAGAATCTGCACAGGGGCAGAAATAAAGGTCAGGACAGCAAAGCTTTTATTCCGAATTCTTCCCAATTGATAGGCATAAACCGCCGCGATTTCATCATCATCTAGACATTCAAATAAACCCCGACTAACGATAATTCGCGCAGAATTGGAAATCACACCATAGGTAAAGGCAACAGGTGCATCATCCTCAATCCATCCCAAACGCGGTACAAAAATATTATATTTTTCGCAAAAATCCTCAATAACTTCTACAGCTTCGGGACTTTTCTCATCCAAATCTGCAAGAGTAATCCATTGAATTCGGTGATATTGCTTTTGGGTAATGTCGATGATCCAAGGTGACATAAAAAACACCAAAATGCTGATCACGAATGTCACAATTGAAATGGCGATCAACCAAGTATTGGTAAAGGTATCAGTAAAAATCAGCGAAATTCCATAGCCAATTAAAAACTGCAATCCAACAATTGAAAGGATTGTGAATAGAATTGCGGCAATAAAAAAATAGGTGTAGCGAGAAGGAAGGGCGAGGGTAACGTTTTTTTTGCGATAGCGACGAGGATTGGACTTAATTACCGAGGCAACATCTTCATTCCGCTTAATCCGATCATCGGGTGGATCAGCTAGAATTGCGCGAAGGGTAATTAAAGATTTTTGCGCCCATTTTTGTAACTGTGGGTCAGCATAGGTTTCCAATTGTTCACAAATGGCGATCGCTTTATCGGCACGTCCTGTCTTTTTGTATGCCGAAACAAGCCAGATTTGTGACTGCACATAATCTTTGGATGTAGGATCGTCACAACCTTGGCTATATTCAGTCAAGATGGCGATCGCCTCAGTATAGTGTTTTCGCAACAATGCCTCTTTCCCGGCTTTTAGTGACATCGTTTCGCCTCAATCTCGCAACGTTAAAGTTTATTTTGACATTTACCGCGCATGATTAACTACCCTGTAGTCAAGCAATTGCAAATATAGCAGTACCAAAACCCAGAAGAGAGTTGGGGCGCGAAGCGCCCCAACTCTCTTCTGGGTTTTATTTTGGCTATTGCTATAAATCCCCCTATTTGTAAGCGAACGCGGGTGTCTATACAAGCAGGCGATCGCGAGAAATCTTCCTTTTGGATGAACTAATCGATTTTGCCTCCCTACACCAATTTGGTAACAATAGCGATATTGAAGGTAACAATCTTTACAGAATTTAATATTTAGATCGCCACAATTAGGTTAGCAATTAGCTCATATTGATTGCTACAACGCTATAGCTATGTTCAAGTTGTCTGTAGAGACTTGTCAAAGCAACTACATCACCTTGAAAAATGCTATCAGTGTTTTATTCACATAAGAAGGAGGAGACCATGTCTGATATCCCAACTGGTGGTCAAATGTGTTGGAGGCGCGAAAATGGCGAGCATGTCCTACATTTACGCCATAGCCCCTCGGAACAATGGCGAAACTACGAAGAATTTCCCGACTATGTTTTACAAGATCCTGACGGATTCTCTAAAGGCATCACCACATTTCGAGCATTACTAAAGAGAGATTGGATCACTATTAAGTCCTAATACCAATTCACGAAAGTGTGGTCACACTTTCGTGAAGTAAAACGCAAATCCAGTAAGGTTTTTCAAAACTACTTACGGAGAGATGCTTAGCATCTCTTCGTAAGTCTATTCATCCCAATCCTTCCACTCAACTTTGTTGATTTCTAAATAAGCATCCACGGCTTGTCCAATGGTCGGAAAGAAGTTCTCTTTCCCCAAGGTGTTAAAGATGCCATAGCGCTTGAGCCGATCCTTAGTCGGCCCTTTCATTTCCGCAAAACATAACTCGATTCCCGCTTGGCACAGAGTCTTATCAAGTTCCGCGATCGCATCTGCTGCCGTGATATCGATATCTGTAACAGGCTCAGCAGCAACTAGTACCCAATTAGTCATCGTTGGGGCAGTCACTACCGACTGCATTACCCGTTCACAAAAGGTTTCCGCATTAGCAAAAAATAGCGGTGCATCCCAACGAAAAATCACTAGCCCCGGAATTCGTCTAGCTTCGGGATGGCGCAAAACATCGTGATAGCCTTTAATCCCGTCTATACGTCCAAGAACTGCATAGTGTGGTCGCCATGCACTCCAAACAAATGCTAGTAGGGCTAAACCTACTGCTATAAAGATCCCTTGAATTACTCCTAGAAATGCCACACCAGCAAAGCAGACAATTGATAGCCCAAACTCAAATCGTCGTAGTTGATAAAGCCTTAATGTCCCCGTAATCTCAAAAATAGCAATACCCGATGAAATTACGACGGCACTGAGAGCGGCTTGGGGTAAATTTTGCAATAACATTGGGGCGAAAAATAAAACTAGGGCGATGCAAATTGCGCCGACCAAACCTGTAATTTGGGTTTTTGACCCTGCTGCCTCAGCAACTGGTGTCCGTGAGGCACTACTACTTACCGAAAATCCTTGAAATAGTCCTGCGCTGATATTGGCAATGCCCAGAGCAATTAACTCTTGATTGCGATCGACTTTATACCCTCCCCGAATTGCAAAAGTGCGTGACAACAAGCTCATATCTGCAAAGGAAACTAGCGCGATTGCTAAGGCACTAGAAAGTAAAGTGTCAAATTTAACTGGGGTAATATTCGGAATCTGCCAAGTTGGTAAACCCTGTGGCAATATACCAACTACCGATACACCTTGATGAGATAGGTCAAATAGGGAACTGACTATAGTTGCACCAACTACTGCTATTAAAACCCCCGAAATCTTTGGCGCGAAATGTTTCAAGCCTAGAATGACAAACAAACAGGATGAACCGATCGCTAAAGCCACGATATTAGTTTTGCCATCGTGAACATTCTGTACTAAGGCGATTAATTCGTCCCAAATGGTATTTCCCGTAATCGATAACCCAAATATTTTTGGCATCTGTCCAATAATGACACTCAGCGCAATGCCATTGAGATATCCATAGCGGATCGGTTTAGAAATGAGATCGGTAATAAAGCCAAATTTGGCGATACCCGCAATAATGCACATTCCCCCCGAAAGAATTGCTAACATGCCTGCGATCGCGATCGCCTTGGCAGGATCACCACCAGCAAGTGGTAACACCGTTGCCGAAATTAATGGAATTAAAGCTGAGTCGGGACCTAATACCAAAATTCGACTGGGTCCAAAAATGGCATAGGCGATTAAAGGGACAATCGTGGCATAGAGTCCATAAATAGGTGGTAGCCCTGCGGCTTCGGCATAACCCATGCCTGCGGGAATAAGTATCGCTGTTAGTACTAGTCCTGCGCTGAGGTCTTGTGTTAGCCAAGAGCGTTTGTAGTTTCGCAATACGGCAATAATTGGTAGCCATCGCGCTAATCCGTGAGGACGGGATGTAAGGGGAAATGGTGCGATCGGTGGAGGAGTTGTCAAAAATACACCTCAAGTTTAGTTTTTGGTAGATCTTCCAGCTTACCGAAAAACTGCGCCCCCTTTGTTTTGGCTAACAAAAATATATCAGTCAAACATTTTTAAAAATACTTTCAATTCATCTAAAGCAGGATGTTCAAAATCCCAAATATGCAGTTTATTTGCCATTACATAATCAAAACCTGACATGCTGCATTTTTTCCCAGCCTGATCATTCTCATCACCAATACAAGTATCAAATCGCAAATAGTTACTAACCCAAAATTTATCAAAATCTTTTTGGCTAATTGATTCACTACTAAGTTTTTCTACACAGCTTCGCCACGCATCAAGACAATCAGCATATGGTGAGGGTTGGGATTTAATTGATTTTAGTAAAGTTTCTAATTCACCTGTACCATTGATATTAACAAAATAGCAAGCTAGCTGAAGAGAAAATAGTTTTTGGTCAGATGCAACAAAAGAAATATTTATAAAACTGTTGATTCTTTCGAGCTTAACTTGTTGTAATTGAGGAAAGATACTTTTAATTGCATTATTTATAAGATCAAACTTTTCTTGTTGGGAATTATCTGCATCTAAAATTATGCCAACTTTAGAGATATTGTTGTTTTCAGAAGCAGCCTTTATATCTCCTAATTCACCTTTTAGAGAAGATAAACTCAACCCTCCCAAAGTCATATAATCATTATCAGACAGATTTATTTCGAGAATCTCTATGTCATGGATATTGAGATAACTTACAAGAGATTGAATAAAGATTTTATCGTTTTTACTTTCAACAATTATACGGTTACTCACCTCTAACTCTCCTATCATGAGACAAGCTATATTCTAAGGTTTCCATATCGCGTTTAATGCCAATTATCTGACCAGTTTTGACACTTCTAGCCATCTCAAAATGTGCCGCCAAATCACTAAATTCACTTTCTAATCCAACTTTAGCAAATGCTGTAAGCATTTCCAAACTATGAGTAGTAGCAAATATTCGCACATTAAATTCTTTGGCTAAGTGAAATAATACTCTCCATAAATTAGCTTGATTAGTATAGTGAATCCCATTTTCTATTTCGTCTATGAGCAATATATTGCTATTGTTATTAACTATCGAAAGAATAATAACAGTAATCCTATTAATAGCATCTCCAAATAAAGGTAAAGGTAATCTTTTTTCATTATTGCGGGTTAAATAAAGCATAGGACTTCCTATGCCAAAATACTCAATTAAATCTATAGATGAATCAACAATCCTCAATCCATTCAACACTTCTTTTTCTCTATAGCTAAGCCTAGCTTTATCATATTCATCTGCAATTTGCTGTTGAGAAAATACAAAACTAGATGGTATGAACGGTATATTATCCTTCCCTAAAGGCTTAAACCAAGTGCCTAGAATACCTTCTTTATTAGCTATCAATTTGCCTTTAAATGTGTCTTTGTTGATAACAGATTCTATTTGTAGATTAGACGATTTAGTAGATGGGAAATCTATATATTTATTAGTATCAATTAATTTGTTTGATTCTATTAACTTATTATCATCAATTTTGATAAAAAGGCTATTAGTCTGATCGCTAATATTTTTAGTATTAGTCTCAATAGTAATTATCTTCGATTTGTCTTGGTTATAAAACAAATAATCCCAAGCTCTTTCAGGTAAGGTTTTGTCCAACTCTTCAGATTCATGACGATAACCCTTAAGAGATGCTAGTGTCTCTGGGTATGGAGAGCCGCCCAAAAGTAAAGCTTCTAGAAGTGCTGTTTTACCTGCGTTATTTTTGCCAGTGATGAGATTTACGGTTTTAAAACCAGAGATAGAGGTATTTTCAAAGCATCTGAAATTTTGGATTGAGATATCTCTAATCATGGATTTTATTGCCTAGACATTACAAAATATTTTAATCTGAAAACAATAAAGGGCAGCGCATCGCACTACCCTTTCAATTGCTGGAAATAGCGATCGCAATCTAATCGCAATCTATAGGAAAACCCACATTAATAAAATACCTAAGAGCGAACCCGCAACAACTTGGGCAGGAGTATGACCTAATAACTCCTTAAGTGGATCATGCTCTTCCTCGAATACTTCCACCATGATCTGATTGAGAACCTTTGCTTGCTTACCTGCGGCGCGGCGAATACCTGCGGCATCGTACATCACGATAAATGCGAAAACTGTGGCGATCGCAAACTGTGGTGTATCCCATCCTTGAGTACGACCGATCCCTGTAGCAAGTGCCGAAACTAAAGCAGAATGCGAACTAGGCATTCCCCCTGTTTCAAAGATCACCTTGGGTCTGATTTTTCCAAACTGCGCTAGCTCAATAAATAACTTGAGAAGTTGAGCAGTTAGGCTAGAACATAAAGCAATTAGCAGAACTTGGTTATCGAGGATTTCGCCAACAGGATGTATGTTCATAATCAATTGCAACAGTTAAAGGGTAAGAAAAGGTCAAGAAAGAGTTTGAGAATGTAGTCTAGTTTTTCCGAGCAGTGATGTAATCAGCAAGTGCCATAAGAGGTAAAGCCGCATCACCATAACTTACCAGTTGAGCTTTTGCTTGTTCTACCAATTCCTGAGCTTTTTGCTGAGAAACCTCAATTCCCCATAGGCTAGGGTAAGTAACCTTTTGAGCAGCGAGATCTTTACCAGCAGTTTTTCCAAGCTCTTCAGAAGTAGCAGTGATATCTAAGATGTCATCAATGATCTGAAAAGCTAAACCGATATTATTAGAATAAGTGGATAAACGCTTAATGTCGGTATCATTTGCACCTGCTAGCAATGCTCCACAGATGACGCAGGACTCTAATAGAGCCGCCGTTTTATGTAAATGAATAAAGGTGAGTGTGTCCGCAGTCACATCCTGCTTACCCTCACATTCTAAGTCAACTACCTGACCACCAACCAAACCCGTCGCCGCCACAGCATGACCGAGATGGGCGATCGCTTTTAAAACCCTCTCCGCAGGTACGTTTTTGGTTTGAGCAGCGATAAATTCAAAGGCATAGGCAAGTAAGGCATCCCCCGCCAAAATTGCAATATCATCACCATAAACCTTGTGATTGGTTGGTTTGCCGCGTCGAAAATCGTCATTGTCCATCGATGGTAAATCGTCATGGATTAAAGACATAGTATGTACCATTTCCATCGCGCAGGCTGTGGGCATTGCCCAAGCGCGATCGCCACCGAGCAATTCACAGGCGGCAAGACAGAGGATTGGGCGTAAACGCTTGCCACCAGCCATCAGCGAGTAGCGCATGGATTCATAAATTTTTTCGGGATAGGTAACAGCGATCGAAGCATCAAGGGCTGCCTCAACCTCCTGCTTGAGATCGCGTAAATACTTATCTAAATTGAATGCGACGGTTTGTGATGGCATAGCTGGCTTTAGTGATTTCGACAGTTACTCGACAATAAATAATTAAAGAATTTACTGGTTTTTGTTTAGATGTGGCGTGGGCTTTGCCCGCGCCACATCTAAACGATGCGTAAGTCCTAATAATTGCTGGAATTGGGGCAGAATTCCAGACAGTATCCAGAATGTATATTATGCAACGTCTTGCGATCCTCTCTCTAGAATTTTTGGGTTTTAATACCTAATCTATTGAAACCCAAAAATTCTAGGGTTTAGCAAACTTTTGCTTGTAGCTCCATACAGTGTTGTGTAGGAGCATGGTTACAGTCATTGGACCAACTCCCCTCGGAACAGGGGTAATGTGGGAGGCAACTTCACTGACGCTGGCATAGTCCACATCGCCAACTAAGCGGGATTTGCCTTCATAGTCGGTGATGCGGTTAATCCCCACATCAATTACCACAGCTTCAGGTTTTACCATCTCGGCAGTTACAAATTCGGGTCTACCGATCGCTGCAATTAAAATATCAGCTTTGCGGGTAATTTCGGCAAGATTCTTGGTACGGGAATGGGCGATCGTCACTGTGGCATTTTCTTCGAGCAGCATTAGGGCAACGGGCTTGCCTACGAGAATGCTGCGCCCGATCACTACGGCATTTTTCCCAGCAATATCAATTTTGGCTTCGGCTAAAAGCTCCATCACTCCCGCAGGTGTGCAACTCCGTAAGCCTGCTTCACCTCGCGCTAGTTTACCTAAATTATTGGGGTGTAAGCCATCGGCATCTTTATCAGGATCGAGGCGATTTAACAGGGCGATCGCATCAAATTTGTCGGGCAAAGGTAATTGAATCAAAATGCCATCCACGCGATCATCGGCATTGAGTTCATCAATTACTTGCTCTAATTCTTGTTGGGTAACGCTTGCAGGAAAATGCTTGCCAAAAGATGCGATCCCCGCTTTGTGACAGGCAGTTTCTTTGTTTTTGACATAGGCGGCACTGGCAGGATTATCGCCAACCATTAGCACGGCTAGCCCCGGAGGACGACCATACTGGGTTTGTAATTGTGCGACCTCCTCTGCGATCGCGCTTTGCATTTTCTTAGCAAGTGCCTTGCCGTCAATAATTACTGCCATATTCTCTAAATTTTTTGCGATACCCACTATCTAAACGATTGTATCGTTTGATGGCTCAATATGAGGAGGGGCGCACTGCGCCCCTCCTCATATTGTTATGCAGCCCGCTATGTAGACAGCATAACAATATGGGTTTTAGCTGCGAAATAGTCGTGAATATTGTGTTTCATGATTGGCACTGGCTAAACTTGCCCCCCAGCCGCACCATTCCAACTCGCTATCTAGACGGTCTAATGCTGATTGTGAACTTTGCAAAATATCGGTATTGAGTCGAAAAATAATCTGCTGTCCTGTGGTTTGTCCAAAGGGAACCGATCGCACAGCCGCGCTCACTAAATTCGATACCCAGCTATGCATGTAGCCAAGGACGGTGTTACTTGCATCAATTTCTAAACTCGCCCCGACAATGCCAAAGGCGATCGCATAGTTACAACCCTGTCCTTCAGAATTATCCTTAGCGGTTGGCAAAATCTGATTTATTGATTGCGATCGCCATAATTGTTGATCGTCAAGTTGCGCCCAGAGCTTCATCAATGACTGCCCCATTTGCCAACTGGCAAGACGGACTTCTTCGGTTTCCCTTGTTGCTGAAAGCCAACTATTCCAATAGTTAAGGTCAACTAGATCATTGTTGAGCATTGCTTGATGGGCGCGGAGAGCGATCGCCGCCTCGTTGGTGATAAATCCAAAGTGCATCTCTCTCTTTAACCAATTACAGAGATCCACCTCAGTCTGAATCACTCCTGAATTGCAAAGGTACTCAATTCCTTCTGAATAGCTGTAGGCTCCCACAGGCAAAGCAGGACTAGTAATTTGCAAGAGCCGCAATATTTGCAAAGCGTCGGGATTAATGATCATGGTGATGATGGTAAGCGCCAGTTTCAGGTTGGAATGGCTGAATTTCTTCAATGATATTCAATCCCATTTTGCGAACCATATCTTCGAGAACGGGATCGGGGGATAGGCGCAAATAACTTTCGGTAATTTCTAAGGCTATGTGGCGATTTCCTAAGTGATAGGCAGCACGCAGAAAATCAAGAGGATGGTGGGTGGTGACAGTGACAACGGGTTCTGGCTTAGCGACAACTTTAGCGATCGCCTGACCATGCTCATCGGCAAGAAAATCTCCTTCCTTTAGTACGGTTCCTCTAGGAAGTTGTAAATTTACCTCTTCTCCTTCTACTGTGGTAAAGCGATGACGGCTACGAGTTCTATCTTCTGCAACTAGAGATAGTGTAAGTAAAGATTCTGCATTAAATAGTTGTTTGGCATGGGAAGATAAACGTTGTGTGAGAATGTGCATAATTCCTAACCTATACTATGGTGGATAGCGCTAAGCTTTCCATAATTTAATATTTTTGATGGAGCTGCAAATCCGCTCCATCAAAAATATTAAATGCGAATATTTAAGCGTTATCCTTAAACAGTATAGATTAAAGATAAATTTCTATGTCACCATTTCGTGTTGGCGTTGCTGGTCCCGTCGGTTCTGGAAAAACTGCCCTTGTCGATTCGCTCTGTAAATCAATGCGATCGCATTTTCAAATTGCTGTCGTGACCAATGATATTTATACTCAAGAGGATGCTCAGTTCCTAGTACGGAGTGAAGCTCTAGACCGAGATCGCATTGTTGGTGTAGAGACAGGAGGTTGTCCCCATACCGCGATTCGCGAAGATGCCTCCATGAATTTAGCGGCGATCGAGCAATTAGAACTTCGCTTTACTGATTTAGATTTAATCTTTGTCGAAAGTGGTGGTGATAATCTGGCTTCCACCTTCAGTCCTGAATTGGTTGATTTGACACTCTACGTGATTGATGTTGCCGCAGGTGACAAAATTCCACGCAAGGGGGGACCAGGAATCACTAAATCTGATTTATTGGTAATTAATAAAATTGATTTAGCTCCTTACGTTGGTGCAGATCTCGGAGTAATGGAAAGGGATGCACTGAAAATGCGTGGCGACAAACCTTTTGTCTTCAGCAACCTTAAGAATCAGGAAGGTTTAGAACATATAACTGATTTCATTATTAAAAAGATGTAAAAAGGTTCTTGGGAGTAATTCCTATCTATAAATCTATTTCTCTTTTACCATTTCGTGCACTCGTCAAACTGACTAATTAAACATATACTTTCAGCCTATTGAGGCTTTGAGGAGTATAGAAATATTTTTGAAAGCTTTGCTTCGCAAAGCTTTCAAAAATATTTCTGGGTTACAAGTAAGCACAAAGCGCTGTATATGAGCATAATATCAGTGGAATTTAATATTTATAGTCATAGCCAGTTATATTAGAAAAGACAAAAAACAAAAGAGAGTTGCGGCGCAACTCTCTTTTGTTTTTTTATGTCTGAACTTGCAGTGCTACATAGTTAATGATAGGCGGCGCAAAGCGCCGCCTATCATTAATCACAGTAAATACCTTCCTTTTCAGGACTTCCCTACTTGTCTATGTCACAAAGTGTTAACACATGCTCTCTTGCTTGTTGTATCGCAAACTACTGGTAAACATAGGTTCTGACACAACCAAGGTGTATAAAAAGTATTCTGTGATACAACTTGTCTGATTTAACTATATCAGGATTGTGAAGCTGTAAATTTTGATTGATTTCAGTGTGAGAGGAGTGAGGTTCAACCTCCATCCTAGTTTTTGTCAAATTTCTTCAATAGAATTTATCAATTGTTTGGAGGCATTAAAGTTTAATGAGCAAGAAAATTAATCGTCGTAAGTTTATTGTCTATGGATCTGCGGCGCTTGGAGTTAGTGGTTTAATTAAAGCCTGTACCCCATCTACACCTACACCAACGGCAACTACAGGAGCAACCACAACCGCAACTACAGCCGCTTCCCCAACTGCAGCAACTACAGCCGCCAAAGGTGGCACTATCAAGGTTGGTATCTTGCACTCCCTAAGTGGAACAATGGCGATCAGCGAAAAGAGTCTAGTTGATGCAACCCAACTTGCGATCGAAGAAATTAATAAGAAGGGCGGTGTGCTTGGCAAGCAAATCGAAGCGATCGTGGAAGATGGTAACTCTGACTGGCCAACATTTGCAGAAAAAGCCAAGAAATTAATTGACCAAGATAAGGTTGTGGTCGTGTTTGGTTGCTGGACTTCTGCTAGCCGTAAAGCAGTACTTCCTGTATTTGAATCCAAGGATCACTTACTCTTCTATCCTGTTCAGTACGAAGGTCAAGAATGCTCGAAGAACATCTTCTACACTGGCGCTGCACCGAACCAACAGATTGAGCCTTCCGTAGAATGGTTGCTCAAGAACAAGGGCAAAGAGTTCTTCCTCGTCGGTTCTGACTATGTATTCCCTCGTACCGCGAATACAATTATCAAGGCTCAGCTTGAAGCTTTGGGCGGTAAGGTCGTTGGCGAAGACTATCTACCCTTGGGCAACTCTGAAGTTACCCCAATTATCACCAAGATTAAGCAAGCACTTCCTAATGGCGGCGTAATCTACAACTCCCTCAACGGTGATAGTAACGTTGCGTTCTTCAAACAAATGCAAGGTGCTGGTCTCACGGCTGATAAGTATCCTTCCATGTCTGTAAGTATCGCTGAAGAAGAAGTTAAAGCGATCGGACCTGAATTCCTCAAGGGTCACTATGCAGCATGGAACTACTTCATGACCGTTGACAATCCCGTTAACAAGAAGTTTGTCGAAGCTTTCAAGGCGAAGTATGGCGCAGATCGTGTAACCAATGACCCAATGGAAGCTGGATACATTGCCGTCAACATTTGGAAGCAAGCTGTTGAGAAGGCTGGTAAGGCAGATGATCTTGAAGCCGTAAGAATGGCTGCACTCGGTCAAACCTTCGATGCTCCTGAAGGCAAGGTAACGATGGAAAATAGCCATCACTTGTCTAAGTTTGTCCGTATTGGTGAAGTTACACCTGATGGACAATTCAAGGTGGTCTATGAAACTAAGACCGCAGTTCCCCCACTACCTTGGAACCAATTCGTAGCTGAGACTAAGGGCTTTGCTTGCGACTACTCCGATAAGGCAAAGGGTGGCAAATTCAAGAAGGCTTAGACTTCTACAGGCAAGGGGCTAAGCCCTTTGTCGTGGCAGGTATGAGAGATGCTTTGCATCGTCTATCCCTGACATCAATTAACTTTCAAACCTCAAAATAGTTTGCTGTGCAGGCAATTACTGCGTAGCAAACTATTTTGGTTCTGTTCGGTATTTATTACCGAAGCTGCTCATATTTTTTATGTAGATAGAGTCATGAATGAAAATCTTCTCCGACTTCTCGAGGGAGTATTTAATGGTATCAGTACGGGTTCGGTACTATTATTGGCAGCATTAGGACTGGCGATCGTCTTTGGCTTAATGGGCGTAATTAATATGGCTCACGGCGAATTGATGATGCTGGGTGCATATACAACCTTTGTGGTGCAGAATGGCTTCAAAAAGTTGGGAGAACCTTGGACAGACTTTTATGTTTTTGCAGCCCTGATTGCCGCTTTTTTGGTGACCGCAGGGATCGGATTTCTCTTGGAAAAGGGAGTAATTCGTTATCTCTATGGGCGGCCATTAGAAACACTTTTGGCAACTTGGGGCGTGAGCTTGATTTTGCAGCAATTTGTTCGCAGTGTGAATTGGGTGATTATTGCCGCCATCTTGGTGTTTAGCCTGTTGTATTTTGGGGCAGTTTGGATTTTACAAAAAAGACCAAATTGGGAAGCGATTCGGAATTGGGCGATCGCGATTCTCTTGCCCCTATCCCTCGCAATTTCAGGAGCCGTGGCAGTATTTCTAGGACAGACTTACAAAATGGCGGTCACTCAACCTTGGTTTGGCGCTCAGAATGTGGACGTAACAGCGCCTAAGTGGTTAAGAGGTGGGATTGCGATCGGGTCATTGCAATTACCCTATGTCCGCCTATTCATCATTGTTTTAACGATCGCCTGTGTAGTCGGCATTTACTTATTTCTGGAAAAATCGCCTTGGGGCTTACGTATTCGTGCCGTTACCCAAAACCGCCAAATGAGTTCTTGTTTAGGTATTCCTACGAAAACTGTGGACGCTTTAACTTTTTCTCTTGGCTCAGGATTGGCGGGGATCGCAGGATGTGCGGTGAGCTTCCTTGGTTCGGTAGGTCCCAATACAGGACAGAACTACATTGTCGATACCTTTATGGTGGTGGTCGTTGGTGGTGTCGGTAAGTTGATTGGTAGTATCGCCGCCGCAATGGCGATCGGGATTACGAGTTATCTTTTCGGTTCCCAAACCTTTGTTACTTTATTTGGCGCACAAAGTCCCGTTGCAGGATTTTTCACTTTCTTTGGCACTACAAGTATGGCGAAAGTATTGCTGTTCCTGATGATTGTTGCTTTCTTGCAATATAAGCCTGCGGGAATGTTTCCTCAAAAAGGTCGTTCAGTGGAGTTGTAATTATTATGAGTACGACAGAAGATATTTCTACGATTTCGACTCCATCTACATCGAAAAATTCATCAAACAACAAGTGGCGATCGCTTGGAATTGAAATTGGTGTCGGTTTAGTGATCGCTCTATTATTGATTTTTGTAATTCCTGCAATTTTTACCGCCACAGGTCAAGCCTTTCGGATCACGATGCTAGGTCGATTTTTGGCTTTAGCGATCGTGGCTCTAGGAATTGACTTGATCTGGGGCTATACAGGGCTTTTGAGCTTAGGACATGGCGTATTCTTTGGATTGGGTGGTTATGCCCTCGCTATGCACTTAAAGCTGCAATTTCCTCCTGACGCAACCGATAAGTTACCTTCCTTCATGCCCCTCTACGGCATTACCAAACTACCTGCATTGTGGGAACCGTTTTTCTCCTTTGAATTTACGCTTTTAGCGATCGTCTTAATACCAGCGATAGTCGGCGCAATCTTAGGATATCTCGTATTTAGAAACCGTATTCGTGGCGTATATTTCTCAATTCTGACCCAAGCAACCACGATTATTTTCTTCAACTTCTTCAACGGTCAGCAGCAGTATATCAATGGGACAAATGGACTCACTGATTTCAAAACCCTATTTGGTTATGATATCAACGCTCCTGAAACCCAACGAGTTTTCTATATTCTCACCGTTGTCTTTCTCGGTCTATCCTATGCGCTTTGCCGTTGGCTCACCACTGGTAGATTTGGCAGATTACTAATAGCTCTAAGGGATGACGAAAATCGGGCAAGATTTTCAGGCTACGATCCCACAGGTTTTAAAGTTCTCGTCTTTGCCATATCCGCAGTTTTAGCTGGTATTGGCGGCGCATTATTTACTCCCCAAACAGGCATCATTTCACCCAAAGCTATGGATATTGGCTTATCGATTGAAATGGTGATTTGGGTCGCGGTCGGCGGTAGAGCAACGCTCATTGGCGCATTAATCGGCGCTATCCTCGTAAACTTTGCCAAGAGTATCCTCAGTGAACAGTTTCCTGAAATTTGGTTGTTCTTTCAGGGGGCAATGTTCTTGATTGTGGTGATGGTGCTGCCTGATGGCTTAGTCGGTTGGTTCCGCACAACTGGTGTATTGCTATTTAAGAGAGTCTTTGGTATTAGACCGAAGGTTACATATCCCAGTCTTGAATTAGATCCAGAGGTACAAAATGAGCGGCAGAATCTTAGAGATTGAAAATGTTACGGTAAGCTTCGATGGGTTTAAGGCAATTAATAACTTAAACTTTGAGATGGAGCAGGGTGAATTACGAGTAATTATTGGTCCCAACGGTGCGGGTAAAACCACATTCTTAGATGTAATTACGGGTAAAGTGAAGCCTACCGAAGGTCAAGTTAGATTTAAAGGTAGAAATACGCGATCGCTATCTGAGCATAAAATTGCCAGAATGGGTGTAGGTCGTAAGTTCCAAACTCCTCGTGTATATCTCAATCTCACTCCTAGAGAAAACTTAGAGTTAGCAAGCAATCCCAATAAGAATGTTTTCTCTACTTTATTTAAGCCACCATCGGTAGTCGAAAAGCAGAAAGTGAATGACTTGTTAAAGGTCATTGGACTGATGCCCAAGTCGGAAATGAAAGCCGAGTTTCTATCCCATGGCGAAAAGCAGTGGCTAGAAATTGGGATGTTAATTGCTCAATCTCCTGATCTGTTGCTAGTGGATGAACCTGTTGCAGGCTTAACTGATGAGGAAACCGAAAAAACTGGCGAACTGCTCATGTCTTTAGCAGAATCCCATTCCATTATCGTGATCGAGCATGATATGGAATTTGTGCGCCAGATTGCTCGTAAAGTCACGGTTTTGCATCAAGGTAGCGTTCTTTGTGAAGGCAATTTTGAAGAAGTCCAAAACGATCCACGAGTCATTGAAGTTTATTTGGGACATCAGGAAGAGGAAGAATAATGGAAGAAACTTACGATCCGATTTTACGAATCAATAATCTCAATGTTTATTACGGTGAAAGCCATATTCTCCGTAACGTGGATATGGGTGTGGCTTCTGGAAAAATGGTCTGCTTAATTGGACGCAATGGAGTCGGTAAAACTACTCTATTAAAAACAATTATGGGATTGTTGAAGCCTAGACAAGGAGATGTGTCTTTCTTTGGGAAAGATATTACTCAACTCACTCCGGATCAACGCGCCAGAATGGGTGTGGGCTATGTGCCACAGGGGCGTGAAGTGATGCCTCGGATGACCGTGAGAGAAAACCTCCTACTCGGTTTAGAGTCTCGTCCTGTTACGCCTGCGGTGCGCCAAAATCTTTTGGATATGGTGTACGAGCTATTCCCAGTATTGAAATCGATGCTCAATCGGATGGGTGGCGACCTTAGCGGCGGTCAACAACAACAATTAGCGATCGCCCGTGCGTTGATGGGACAGCCCAGATTGTTGATTCTTGATGAACCAACGGAAGGAATTCAGCCATCGATTATTTTAGAGATTGAATCTGCCGTAAAGCATATTGTGGCAACCACAGGGATTTCGATCCTATTAGTGGAGCAGCATTTACATTTTGTGCGCCAAGCAGATTGGTATTACGCCATGCAAAAAGGCGGCATTGTTGCTTCTGGTAAAACTTCAGAACTCAGTAACGAAGTTATTCAGAAATTCTTAGCAGTTTAGTATTGTAGTAAAGGGAAGCATAGCTTCTCTTTACTACAATATGAGGATATTCCTATGGCTTCACCTTGGGCGGGAGAATTAGAATTAGAATTTGCGAAACGGAATCAACAAACCGTATTAACCCGTAATTACACTGTCGCACCTTGGAAAATTCAGCGATCGCTTTATCCCGAAGGTGAAGAAGTTTGTCATTGCATTCTCTTACATACCGCAGGCGGTTTAGTCGGTGGCGATCGCCTGGCTGCAAAAATTCATTTACAACCGCAAAGTCAAGCCCTGATTACTACGGCAGCCGCTAGTAAAATCTATCGCAGCACAGGTGCAGAATCTTTACAAAATCTCCATATTCACATCGATGAAGGAGCAAGTTTGGAATGGTTGCCACAGGAAACAATTGTATTTTCCGAAGCGCAATATCGACAGCAAACCAGAATTGAACTCGCACCAGCCGCCACTTTAACCATGTGGGAAATTGTTAGGTTTGGGCGCACGGCTCGGGGTGAGAAATTTCTAGATGGGAATTGGCGATCTCATACGGAGGTATGGCGCGACCAAAGCCCGTTATGGATTGATCGGCAATATCTCAATGGAAATTCGGAAATGTTAGGGAGTCCTAATGGCTTAAATAATTATGCGATCGCTGCGAGTTTTGTTTTTGTAGGCGCACAAGTTGAACCTGAATTAATTACGCGCATTCGCTCTACTTGGGAGCAGGGAAATTATCAAGGAATATCAGGAGTCACGCGATCGCTATCGGGTTTAGTTTGTCGCTATTGTGGGCACTCCTCTAGTGAAGCACGTAAATGGTTTCAACAAATTTGGCAGCTTTTGCGTGTATCCTATAGGGATAGAGCAATATGCGTACCTAGAGTCTGGTGAGTTTCTAGTTTTGGCAAAGCCAAAACTAGAAACTCAGTAAATGCATACCTAGAGTTTGGTGAGTTTGTGATTTTGGCTTCGCCAAAATCACAAACTAAGTAAATGAGTTTGGTAGATATTCATGCAACTTACGCCTCAAGAAAAAGATAAATTATTGATTTTTACGGCTGCATTACTAGCAGAGCGTCGTAAAGCTAAAGGTTTGAAGTTAAATTATCCTGAAGCGATCGCCTTTATCACTGCGGAGATTTTGGAAGGAGCAAGGGAAGGTCGTACGGTTGCCGAGTTAATGTCCTATGGCGCGACTTTGCTCACCCGTAATGATGTGATGGAAGGTATTCCCGAAATGATCCATGATGTCCAAGTGGAAGCGACTTTTCCCGATGGAACTAAACTTGTAACAGTACATAATCCTATTCGCTAATTTAGCTATGGAGGTCTGAGATGATTGCGATCGCTAAAGTTCAAGATTCACAAACTGAATCAAAGCTGACCTATGAAAAATTCGTCAATCTGAGACTTACTGACGGACGCTATGAATTTGTTAACGGAGAAGTCGTTAAAGTGGTAAACACTAGACAGCATGAAGATGTTGTTGCTTTTGTTTATAAAAAATTTGACCGAGAAATTGATAGGTTAAATTTGGATCTTGTAGTGCGCCAAAATGTGAGTATTAGAACTATTGCTAGTAGTGATAAGCAGAGTAGGGTTCCAGACTTGAGCGTGATAGATAAGCAATTTTGGCAATCTAATCCAGCCGATTATTCTCCATTGCAAAAACCGATTCAGCTAGCAGTAGAAGTCACATCAACTAATTGGGATGATGACTATATTGATAAGTTTTCAGAATATCAAAGCCTTGGTATTCCTGAATATTGGATTGTGGATTATTTAGCGATCGCTAGTCGTGAATTTCTTGGTAATCCTAAGATTCCCACTGTGTTTGTGAATTTGCTAGATGAAAATGGTAAATATCAAACAACTAGATTTACAGGAGATGACAAAATTAATTCGCGGACTTTTCCAGAGATTGACTTAACTGCTGCTGCAATTCTCAACATCTAGGATGTAGCGTTACATCCTAATTACATAAACATTAAATAACAATGGAGATAAATCTATGATTGTTGGTGAGATTATTACTCAAGAAGGTGATATTGAATTAAACGCTGGTCGCGAAGTGATTACAATCAAGGTTGCTAATTCAGGCGATCGCCCGATCCAAGTCGGTTCCCATTATCATTTCTATGAAACCAATCGAGCGCTGATCTTTGATCGCGATCGCGCCAAAGGCACACACCTAGATATTCCTGCGGGAACTTCCATCCGCTTTGAACCGGGGGATGAAAAGGAAGTAAATCTCGTTCCTTATGTAGGGACTCGCGAGATCTATGGATTTAATGCTTTAGTAGAAGGCAAATTGGAGAATTAAACGAATGAGTTACAGAATGTCCCGCCGCGCCTATGCAGAGACCTATGGCGCAACCGTTGGTGATAAAGTTCGCTTAGCTGATACGGAACTGTTTATTGAAGTGGAACGCGACTACACCACCTATGGCGATGAGGTGAAATTTGGTGGTGGTAAGGTGATCCGCGATGGCATGGGACAATCGCCAATTACTAATGCCAATGGAGCCGTTGATGTCGCGATTACCAATGCTTTAATTCTCGATTGGTGGGGCGTGGTCAAGGCTGATGTGGGGATTAAAGATGGCAAGATTGTGGCGATCGGGAAGGCAGGAAATCCTTACATTCAGGACAATGTGAATATCATCATCGGTGCGGGTACAGAAATCATTGCAGGAGAAGGAAGGATTCTCACCGCAGGGGGTATTGATACCCATATCCATTTCATCTGTCCACAGCAAATTGAAGTAGCGATCGCCTCTGGGATCACGACGATGATCGGTGGTGGTACGGGTCCCGCAGTTGGCACAAATGCGACCACCTGCACCCCCGGTCCTTGGAATATGTATCGCATGTTGCAAGCTGCCGATGCTTTCCCGATGAATTTAGGTTTTCTCGGTAAAGGAAATAGCAGCAAGCCTGAAGGCTTAGTCGAACAGGTGGAAGCAGGTGCGATCGGCTTGAAGCTTCATGAAGATTGGGGAACGACTCCCGCCACGATTGATACTTGCTTGGGTGTTGCCGATGAGTACGATGTGCAGGTTGCCATCCACACGGACACGCTCAATGAAGCAGGATTTGTGGAAGATACGATCGCTGCTTTTAAAAATCGCGTTATCCACACCTATCACACTGAAGGTGCTGGCGGTGGTCATGCTCCCGACATTATCAAAATTTGCGGTGAAGCAAATGTACTTCCATCTTCCACAAATCCCACCCGTCCCTATACTTTAAATACGCTCGATGAACATTTGGATATGCTGATGGTTTGTCACCATCTCGATCCTAGTATTCCCGAAGATGTATCCTTTGCCGAATCAAGAATCCGTCGCGAAACGATCGCTGCTGAAGATATTCTCCATGATATCGGCGCGTTTAGTATGCTCTCCTCTGACTCGCAAGCGATGGGAAGAGTCGGTGAAGTGATTATCAGAACTTGGCAAACTGCTCACAAAATGAAGGTGCAGCGAGGAGTTCTTTCAAGTTCCGAAAGTACTAGAGCCGACAATTTCCGCGCTCAGCGCTATGTGGCAAAGTACACGATTAATCCTGCGATCGCGCATGGGATTTCCGAATATGTCGGTTCCATTGAAGTTGGCAAAATCGCCGATCTCGTTCTCTGGCATCCTGCCTTTTTTGGTGTAAAGCCCGAAATGGTTCTTAAAGGAGGCTTCATTGCATGGGCGCAGATGGGTGATGCCAATGCCAGTATCCCTACACCGCAACCTGTCTATATGCGTCCGATGTTTGGCAGTTATGGCGGCGCGATCGCACCCACATCCTTTACCTTTGTTTCTCAAGCTGCAATGGAGCGAGGTATTCCTACCCAATTAGGCTTACAGAAGCAAGTACTCACGGTTAAAGGAACTCGTAATATTAGTAAACGTGACTTAAAGCTTAATGATGCATTGCCAGTGATGGAAGTAGATCCAGAAACCTATGAAGTTCGTGCTGATGGCGAATTATTGACCTGTGAGCCTGCGTCAGTATTGCCGATGGCACAGCGATATTTCTTGTTTTAGAACTTACTGGTGTTATGTGGAAGGTTGTAAAGCCCTCATCCCTAGCCCCTCTCCCGCAGGAGAGGGGAACAAGAAAATAATATGGGTTTTGCTCCCCTTCTCCTGCGGGAGAAGGGGTTGGGGGATGAGGGTTCCACGTAACACCTCAACTTATTATCTCTATAAAAAAAGAACTAATTTTTTGTGGTGTGGCGAAACCGCACCACAAAAATTATTCAATCGCAGAATCCTTACAATCCTAATGCAGCTAAAATGTCACTGGCATGGGTGGATGTGTTGATTGCAGTATCGACAAGAATTATTTTTCCTTCGGGGCTAATCACATAGGTGACACGCTTGGCATAACCACCACCATCAACATCATAGGCTTGGATCAAAGCTTTGTTGGTATCCGCCAATAATGGGAAATTGAGGTCGTATTTAGCAGTGAAGGCTTGATGGGCAGCTTCATCATCAGCACTGACTCCTAGAACCACCACATCTTTACCTTCGTATTGAGATTTGGCATCGCGGAAGCTACAGGCTTCTTTTGTACAACCGGGGGTATCGTCTTTAGGATAGAAGTACAATACTACGGTTTTTCCAGCAAAATCAGATAAAGATACTGTATTGCCGTTGGTATCTTGGGTGGTAAACGCTGGGGCATCCGTACCGACTGCTAGAGGCATAATTAACCTTTTGATATTTGTGGATAATGTTGGGATTTTAGCACAGCTAAAATTTTAGACAATGTTAGGTGATGTTTACGCAATTACAGTAGTTTTTGATCAAAAGAACCCAAGAAAATCTTTAAAAGCCTTGCTTTGCAAGGCTTTTAAAGATTTTCTTGGTTCGGGTTTGAGCGCAAAGTGCTGTAACTACGCAATTAACTGTTTCGCTGCTTCGACTTGACTTCTGACTTGGTCAAAACCAGTCCCACCATAGCTATTACGAACCTTGACTACTTGTGCAGGTGCGATCGCATCGACAATGTCTGCCTCAAACTGAGGATGGAAAGTTTTCCAACGCTCAACGGATAGATCCTTCAGCAAAATCCCTTCGCTAGTGCAGGTTTTGACCAACTTCCCAACTAGTTGATATGCCTCACGGAAAGGTACTCCCTTAGAAGCTAGATAGTCGGCAACATCGGTCGCATTAGAGAAGTCTTCAGCAACGGCTTCGGCAAGGCGTTTAGGCTGAAATTCAATGCCTTCTTCAACGAGAATCGTCATTGCTTCCAAACAAGCCCGAACGGTTACTACAGCATCAAAAATCCCTTCCTTATCCTCCTGCATATCTTTGTTATAAGCTAGAGGTAAGCCCTTGATAATTGTCAGCAAGCCTTGGAGATGTCCAAACACACGTCCAGTTTTACCACGCACTAGTTCGGGAACGTCAGGATTTTTCTTTTGGGGCATGATGCTAGAGCCAGTGCTGACGCGATCGCTTAGCTTTACAAAACTAAATTCCTGTGATGACCAAAGAATTACTTCTTCGGAAAGGCGGCTGAGATGTACCATGATCAAGCTTGCCGCGCAGAGGAACTCCACCGCAAAGTCGCGATCAGACACACCATCAAGGCTATTGCGCCCCACAGACCCAAAGTTTAATAGTTCCGCAGTGTAGTGCCGATCAATTGGATGGGGCGTACCAGCCAAAGCCCCCGAACCAAGGGGAGAAATATTGACTCGGTTATAAATCTCATCTAGTCTCGTCCAGTCACGTTGTGCCATCTCAAAATATGCCAAGAGATGATGGGCGAGACTAATGGGCTGGGCGCGTTGTAGATGCGTATATCCAGGGATGAAAGTCTCAATATGTTGCTCAGCTTTACTAACTAGAGTTTGTTGCCAAGTCCTTAGATCCTTTTGGATTTTGCGAATTTGGTCACGCAGATATAAACGCACATCCGTAGCAACTTGATCATTACGCGATCGCGCAGTATGTACTTTTTTGCCGACATCACCGATCAATTCTGTCAGACGACGCTCTACCGCAAAATGGACATCCTCAGCATCAACCCCAGGGTTAAAATTTCCAGATCGATATTCTTGGCGGATCTGCTCTAATCCGTTGACAAGCATTTCCCCTTCTTCGGCGCTAATGATGCCGACTTTTGCTAGCATCCGCGAATGTGCCTGCGATCCCGTGATGTCGTATTCAATTAAATTAATGTCAAAATTAATGCTGGCATTAAATAGTGCGATCGCAGGATGCAGCGCGGTCTCGAAACGCTGACTCCAAGGTTGGGGGGCTGTTGGCTGGCTCATACAAAAAAACTGTAGTACTTGAAGACTTAGTTTACTTTTTGACAGCCAGTTTTGCGCCTTTTTGTCATGAATTGACTATTTATCGTAAGTTGCTGAGCGCAATTAAATATAAAAACCCAAAAACTGTAGCCCACGCTCAGCGTGGGCTACAGTTTTTGGCTCTATTTGTTAATTATGCCTAGCTACTTACTTTGTTGCTGAGCGCCCCGCAGAGGTGTGGGGCAGCTTGAAATTAGCCGTTATCCTAAAAGCCATACCCCATATAGCCAATCAAGACTACAATCTTAGATGAATTAAGAATTAAGCATCATGTTTCAACCCCAAGCCGCGATCATTGCTGATAGCGTTAATTTAACAGGCGATCGCCTGACTACTTTTGTGCTGACCTACCACCGCATGATTCACTCAGAATTCATGACCCATCGAATGCTCAGCAAAAACAGCAGCAGCAGTCGCGCCATTCCTGTCGAAAAGATGATTAAACTTGTCGAGAGTCAAGAAGTCTATCCATTACATTGGGGTAAAAATCAAAAGGGAATGTCCGCCCAAACCGAAGTTACAGAAGAGGAAATGCAAGCTGCCTCAGCAGTGTGGCAGGAAGCTAGACTTGATGCGATTCGTCATGCCAAACAATTAGTGCATATTGGTATTCATAAACAAGTTGTCAATCGCCTTTTGGAACCTTTTTCCACAATTACTGTAATTTGTTCAGGCACGGAATATCAAAACTTTTTCGAGCAGCGTTGTCATCCTGACGCACAGCCTGAAATCCAAGCTCTCGCTAATAAAATGAAAGCTGCCTATGATGCGAGTCAGCCCAAACAACTAGCCGCAGGGGAATGGCATTTGCCACTAATTAAACAAGAAGATATTGATGAAATTAGTGATATTAATGAATTGATTAAGGTTGCCGTAGGACGTTGTGCGCGAGTGAGCTATCTCAATCATGATGGGGTTCGCAGTCTTGCCGATGATGTGAAGCTGCACGATCGCCTATTAACTTCTAAACCAGCTCACCTATCTCCCTTTGAGCATGTTGCTATGGCTATAGCTAATTCCGAAAAACGGGCTAATTTTACTGGCTTTCAGTCCTATCGATTTGATTTAGAACGTAATCGGCTTAGTAAATAAATACCAAGATTTCTCCATGTCCCGTATTAAAACAGCTAAAAAAGGATTTTCTAAATCGCCATCTCCTATATTATTAAGTGCTTGCCTCATTGTGAAAAATGAAGAGCAGCATCTACCAAAATGTCTGGAGAGCTTACGATCGCTTGTTGATGAAATTATTGTCGTGGATACAGGTTCAAGCGATCGCACCGTTGCCATTGCTAAGAAATATCGAGCGAGAGTATTTCATTTTGCTTGGTGTGACGATTTTGCACAGGTGCGAAACTATGCGATCGCACAGGCTAAGGGTAAATGGATCTTAGTCATCGATGCTGATGAGGTTTTGGAACAAAGTGCGATCGCGATTTTGCAAGAGGTGATGGAACGAGAGGATTGTCTGGCTGCAAATCTTTTGCGATCGGAAATTGGTGCAAGACAAGCTCCCTATTCCCTCATATTACGTCTATTCCGCAATCATCCTGCAATTACCTTTACGGGAATCTACCATGAATCTATTGATCAATCGGTAGCTGCTTTGCAGGTGAAAGAACCACATTGGAGAGTTCTAGATGTGGAAGTTCCAGTTTTACTTCATTACGGCTACATGGATAGCGCAATTCAACTTAGGCATAAGTATGAGTTTGCTCAAAAGCTAATGTACAAGCATTTAGAAGTGTTTCCAGAGGACAGTTATATGCTCAATAAATTAGGGGCTTTGTATATCAATAATCCCGACAGCGATCGCCATTTTGGTATTTCTCTATTACAAAAGGGCTTGTCATTAATTGATGATACCGATCAACAGAACTTGACTCGCTGTGAGATTTATTACCATTTAGGGCTTGCCTATCAACAAAATGAGGATTGGGAATCAGCGAAAAATGCTTATAAACAGGTAATTGAGCTAGATGTTCCTAATCTCGTAAAGCTATCTGCTTATCTCAATTTAGGAAATATCTATCAAGAGCTTAATCAACAGGAAGCGATCACCTGTTTTGAAAAGGTGACTCAAATTGCTCCCAATTTTGTCCAAGGGCATTTCAACTATGGGATTGCGCTCAAAACTGCAGGACGTTTTACGGAAGCGATCGCCGCTTATCAAAAGGCTATTTCTCTAGAACCAGACTATGCTGATGCCCATCAAAATTTGGGTGTGGTGCTGATGAAGGTGGGATATTTCCCAGAAGCGATCGCCTCTTTTACTAAAGCCATTCAACTCCATGAGCAGCAACAAAATTACGAAACTGCGGAAATATTGCGATCGGCGTTGCAGGAGTTCCAATAAAGATTTGGGCTTAGCTAAAATCTTTATTGGTGTTTTAGTTGTTCAGCAAGATTTTTGGCTAACAGAGCGCGATTAGGACAGATAGAAACCCCTGCTTGGCGCAAAGCTTCGGCAGCCCATGTGTTGCAGTTAAACAAAGAGAAATATCTAGGAACTGCCGCATAAAAATTACTCACACCATACTGTCCCTTACCGATCGCCGCTAAGCGATCGCCAGTTTCATTCACCGCAAAAGTCTGTTTCACATAGGCAAATAAATTTTGAAAACCGACTTCTGATAATTCGATTTTAAAAACGGGAAATTTGAAAAATTGTTCGGGTGATTCCACAAAGCTGGCTACGTGCATCACGCTATCTGATGGAATAAAAACTGCGCGCAGCATTGAAGGAATTGATTGATCGCCTGCAAAATAAAATTGGCGATCGCCCCATCCTACTTCCACAAATGGCGCATCCTTCCAAGCTTCCGCACCAAAGTTTTCCTTATCTTGTTGCGCCCATGCTAATCCTGAATGCCAGTCATGCTGCACAAAATAAATCGTCCGAGTTTTGGTATTGGGTGGTGGTGGAAATAGACCTGCAACAGGGCTAGGACAATAGAGAAAGTAACTAGCGATTGCTACTGCAATCCCCAACAATACGCCTAACAATATCGCAATTTTTCTTTTGCGGGACACGATTAACTTTCAAGCTATTGTCTAATTTCTAATAATCATATAGCAATTCTCAATGGTTTATGGAAGCGCAACCCGAAGGGTTGCGCTTCTACAAAATCGAAGATAGGAATTAAGCCATAAACAAGAAAAGTGGCAAAGCACCCTTTCTTGTTTAGTTACGCAGATCTGCGATCGCACTCATGGCAACATTGGCGATCGCTTGATCAGTTGCCTTGGGTAAATGGTAATACTTACCACCACCTGCGGCAGCGAGTTCCTTAGCAAAGCCCGTCGATACAAATTTGTTTTCGGTATCGATAACTAATAGACCAATATTCAAGGCGCGAATTTTACGGCAAATATCGATTAATTCACCTTTGATATCGGGCTTATTTTCAGGATCGATCGGTTCACCCTGCGATCGCGCTAGTGGCACATTGCCACGACCATCGGTAATCGCCACAATTGTTACTGAACCAACATCTCCTGATTGTCTAGCATTCAAACCCACACGTACCGCTTGCGTCAAACCATGTGCCAATGGTGATCCACCACCGCAGGGCATGGTATCCAAACGCCGCCTTGCTGCCTCAATGGAACGGGTAGGTGGTAACAATACATCCGCTTTTTCACCTCGGAAAGGAATCAAGGAAATTTGGTCACGGTTTTGATAGCTGTCTGTGAGCATCCGTAAAGCCGCTCCCTTAGCTGATTGCATCCGATTTAATGCCATCGAGCCTGACGCATCCACGAGGAAAACCGTGAGCGCCCCTGCCTTACGGGCTAACTTCTTCGCTCTGACATCGGTACTTTCGACGATGACTTTGCGATGGGGTTGACGCGCTTTCCTTGCCTTTTGGTAAGGAGCCGAAGCGCGGAGAGTGGCATCAACGGCTATGCGATCGCTCTTTCCTTGAGGCAAAACTGGCTTGATATAACGCCCACGCTCTTGGGAATAGATTACATTGCGCGTACCCGATCGCCCCTGTTTTTGCATGGACTGGGCGAAAAATAGCACTTCAGGATCGAGAATTACACCTTCAGGATCGAAGATAAACTCTTCAGGAATTTCAGGAGATTCATCTTCCTGCTCTTGATCTTGTTCCTGATCCTCTTGATTATCCTCTTGCTCCTGTTCACCATCATCATTGGGCGGTGGGGGTGGTGCTTGCTGTTGCTGCTGTTCGGGTTGTTGTTGCTGTTGTTCTGGAGAAAGAGGCGATCTCGGTACGATCACCAATTCCACCGCTTGACGCAAATCATCGGCATTAACTTGAGTTCGACTTTCCAGCGCTGCCGCCGCCTTCGCCACACGCACCGCAAATAGTTCCGCCCGATGTCCCTGCACTCCACCCCGCACAGCTTCTGCAATCAAATATTGCATCTGCGCTCTGGAAATGGTCACATCATTCAGCCATTCTCTCGCCAAAATAATCTGGGTTCGCAGATCATCAACATCGGCATCATAGCCACGTAAAAAGGCTTCAGGGGAATTGGCATAATCCAACACCATATCCACAGCTTCTACGCGCTGATCGAGGGAGAGAACGCCATCGGCGGAGAGATTAACCGCAATCCGATCCATCAAATGCTGACTTAAAGCTCCTTCCTCTGGGTTGTAAGTAGCAATCAGCAAAGGTTGACAGGGATGTTGATAGCTAATTCCTTCCCGTTCGACTTGGTTATAACCTGTGGAGAGAACCGAAAGCAGTAAATTAGAAATTTGCGGGTCGAGTAAATTAATTTCGTCAATGTAGAGAACGCCACGGTGGGCTTCTGCTAATAACCCTGGTTGAAATACGGTCTGACCTTCACGCACCGAACGACTCACATCGACGGAACCAATCAGTCGATCTTCGGTAATTCCCAAAGGGATTTGGATAAATGGCGCAGGAATGACTTTGGTTTGAATTTCACTAGGATCTTTATCCTTCATTGCCTTGACCAGTACATCGTCCCATGTGTCAGGCTTAGTCGGATCGCAATTGCTGAGGGATTCAACGGCGACTTCAATGGGAGGTAAAAGGGCATGAATACCACGAGCAAGGACGGATTTAGCCGTGCCACGTCTACCTGCGAGGGCAATGCCACCGATCGCAGGATCGATCGCTGCAAGTAGTAAAGCGGTTTTAATTGCTTCTTGACCGACCACAGCCGCAAGGGGAAAGGTGATGGGAATATTGGTGATGTTTGTGGTTAGGGGCAGCGAAGATACCATTGATCGAGTTATGGGGTTATGAAATATGAAAAATTTAAAAAATGAAATTTTAAGCTTCGAGTCAATTATAGCGTTTCGCAGTCTGCGAAACTATTTATCGCGATCGCTAATTATATTAACGTGAGTTCGATAACGCCATTTGCGCCGCGCAAATGGCGGAAAATGGTAAAAATCCGCTTAGCGATTTTTACCATTTTCCGCCTTCGTCGAACTGACGTTGTATTTAGAGGATGAGATATAGCTATAGCCACTCAAATCAGGACATAAAAACCAATAGAGATCTGCGGAGCAATTCTCAGCATAGAGAGTTGCTCCGCAGCTCTCAGCTAAACAGCACAAAGCACTACATCTCATGTACAGCTACATGAATCACAAAATAAAATGTTGCACCTTGTGTGACTAGTTCAGATTGCCAACCGACAGGAGAATTCCCCCCAATTTGACCAAAACTCTCTACCCAGATCGTTCCTCCCATGAGTTCAATCAGTTTTCTACTAATTGCTAAACCTAGCCCAGTGCCACCATAGCGACGACTAATTGAGGTGTCAGCTTGAGTAAAAGCCTGAAATAAATTAACAATGCGATCGCTTTGAATGCCAATGCCATTATCTGTAACTGCAAATTGAAGCTTATATTGTTTATCATTAGCTAAAGGACTAGCTGTAGCTGAGACCGATATAGTGCCACAGGGGGTAAACTTGATTGCGTTACCAATTAAATTGATCAAAACCTGCCGTAAACGAGCGCTATCCCCCACTATATGCGTCGGCATATCAGGATGTAGCGAATATTGCAACTCAATTTTCTTGTCTTTGGCTTGACCATTGAGTAAATTAAAAACAGAACTTATGACTTCTTCTAAAAGAAATTCTCTTTGCTCTATTTCTAGCATTCCCGATTCAATTTTAGAAAAATCGAGAATATCATTAATAATTGCTAATAGGACATCGCCGCTATCGAGAATAGTTTGGACGAATTCCTGTTGATCTTCTGTGAGTTCTGTCGTCGCAAGTAGCTGCGCCATTACTAAAACTCCATTCATCGGCGTGCGGATTTCATGGCTCATGTTGGCTAGAAACTCGCTCTTAGCTTTAGTTGCGGCTTCTGCGGCTTCCTTGGCATTAGCTAAAATGATCTCGGCATGTTTACGTTCGGTGATGTCCCGTGCAATTTGGATCACTGTATCTTCAGTCAAAGGTGAAATACTCGCTACAAACCATAGATCGCGACCATTGATCTCTAAGCTATATTCACAACTTACCATTTGTCTTGTCGCCAAAGATGTGTGAATGGCTTGCAAAATTATGTTGGCACATTCCTGTGGAAGTTCTTCATTAATTGGTTTATTTAAAACTTCTTCGTAGGTTCCCTTTAAGTTTAAGTTTTTGGTTGCAGCTATCTTAATACAACGTCCCTCAGCATCTCGAACTAAGACGACATCAGTCATCGCGTTAAATAGAATACTTTGTTCTGTGTAAGCAGCGTTGAGTTTGGCTTGGCTTTCTCGAAGTTCTATTTCTACTTCTTTGAGATTACTAATATCTTGGGAAGTGCCAAGAGTCTCCTTAACACTGCCATCAGATGCTCTCGAAAATACTCCTTCACGATTATATAGCCAGCGCCAGTTTCCGTCGGCATCTCTAACTCGATATTCTAGCTCTACATATTCATGATCGTTGAGTGCTTGACATTGCTGGATTGCTTCACAAACCTTTTCAAAATCATCGGGATGACAAATGGTTTGCAATAAATTTGCGCCGATTTCTTGGATTTCGATGTCAGAATAGCCTAAAAGCTCAGCTATCGGACGATTGACGTAAACATTGCGTTGTTTTTTTAGATCATAGATATACATCAGATTTGGAGTAATATCCATAATCCTTTGGACAAAGGTTTTGCTGTTATCCAGATCTGCTTCTGCTTGTTTGCGATCAGTAATATCGAGAGTGATTCCTGTCATGTAAATACATTGCATTGACTCATCCCAAATGGAACTTAGGGTGTTACTGAGCCAGCGAATTGTGCCATCAACTCGGCGGATTCTGTATTCTATAGTGGTATTGAATCCTGAAGTCATGATTTCGGGTAAAATCGGTTTGATTACCCTTCTCATGTCTTCTGGCAAGATCAATGAGGGAATCAGCCAAGGATTTTGGGCAATTTGTTCACTTGTATAGCCATAAATCGCTTCTGCATTAGGAGAATAGTATTGATATTCCCAAATGTCGAGATTATGAATATATATACCTGCAATAAAAGCTGGAGTGCTTTCTAGGATTAGCCTTAAGCGTTTTTCAGAATCTCTTAAGGTCATCTCTAACTGTTTGCGATCGCTAATATCTTTGATTACGCCAATCACACAGTCTTGTCCATCTAGATATACCCGAATTGCAGATATTAAGACGGTTTTAGTGGCTCTAGTAGCGGTACGAACGACTACTTCAAAGTTTTGAATGATTCCTTCCTTAACTAGGGTTTGATGATAATAATGAAAATCCTCAAGATCGTCCCACAGATCAATTTCTCTACAGGTATGACCAATGATATTACTTGGGTCAGTTTCCATAAACTGACCCAGACTTTGATTTACATAAAGGCATCTTCCTTCTGCTAATGTCGCAATCCACGCAGGATCGGGGCTGACTTGAAAAATGTTGGAAAACTTTGCTTCTGAGTCACGAAGAGTGTTTTTTATTTGAGTAAAAGATTGGTAAAACTGCTCAGCCATCCAATTAAATGATATGGCTAGGGTTTTAATCTCGGCGATCGCAATATCTTCGGATATCGGTCGCCAATCTCCCTTGACTAGAGCTTCACTTGCTTTGCCTAGGCGTAAAATGGGACTGGTGATCCAGCGCGTAATCACGATCCCAATTCCCATCGATACAACTAAAGTTAGTCCACATAGCCAAATTGTTAAATTCTTATTTGCCTGAATCTCAGCTATAAAGTCAGTTTCAGGTATTACCAGTACCGCGAGCCAATCCAAATCTTGATTATTGAGATCATTCTGAAGCGGTAAAACCTGCACAAAATAGTGGATTCCAGCTTGCTCAAATTGTAATTGTTGGCGTTCTTTGATATTTTCTAAACTACCAAAATGTTCAATCAGATATTGAGCAGTCATCTTGGTTAAATCATTTTGACTATTTAAAACATGGAGTCGGCGATTATTGGGATCGACATTTTTGTTTAGTCCCCCTGTAGTCAATGGTGCAAGTAAACCCTGTCGAAAGGGAATTTCACCTGTGGACATGCCAATCATCTGACCATTGCGCTCAATGATAAAAGCTTGTCCCGATGTGCTAACTTTGAGCTTTTTTAAGAAGTCACCAA
The DNA here is from genome assembly GCF_027942295.1 of Pseudanabaena sp. Chao 1811. NCBI lineage: Bacteria > Bacillati > Cyanobacteriota > Cyanophyceae > Pseudanabaenales > Pseudanabaenaceae > Pseudanabaena > Pseudanabaena sp. Chao 1811. The sequence continues at coordinate 143,330 of NZ_CP101416.1, read as the reverse complement.
GCTGGGTTAAGGAAACTGAAGTTCCCAATACGCCTTGGAAATCGTTGTTGCGATCAAAAAATGGAAGGAAGTTGGCAGCAATTAGAGAAGGTTTCTTTGGATTTGCGAGAGAAACGGTTAACCGCCAGAGCGATCGCCTTGCCTTTTTTGTCTGTCCATACCAAGGATTATTCGGCGGATCGTTATAAGGATCGTAGGTAGATGAACGCCTGAGCAGTTGTTTGCGATTACCATCAGAATCTGCGAGGTAGTTATCCCAATTGTAATTAGTGGTTTGATCTCTTAACCGAATGGCATGGGAGCCATCATCTAATTTTTCGATGATGAGAATTTCTTTTTGTTCTGTTGCGATCGCCAAGGCAGATATATCTGTAAAGATTTGTGATTGCTGCCAAAAATATTTTTCTACAGTTGCCAGATTTTGCCAGTCCAGAATTCCCAGTTTGATGCTAGCAGCGTTGTTTTGATTAATTTCAGTGGGTTTGCGAAGATAGTTAACAAGGTTTTGATCAATGCGATCGCCGACCTCTTGCATAATCCGATTAGCTAGTTTATCGATTGCCGATTCACCACTACGGTAAGATAAATAACCTACAAGACTCACTGCTCCGACAATCTGCACCACAAAGGGTACGAGCATTACCCAATACAGGGAAATGTTGCCCAGCCCAAAGCGTTTTTGTAAGTCTTGAGAAGACATCATGGACTAATAGGCAAAGAATGAGAGTTCATAATTCTACCTTGATGTTATAGCGATCTCGACTTAAACGCTACTTAAAAAAGAGTAATTAGGTAAAGTGTAATCCCTCTTTTTTTAGGCTGGGCGGACAAACCATAGACTCCTCTTTCCATCATGGGAAATACAATCAAGAATTAAATCCTTAATCCGAATTGGTAAACGACCACTTCTTCGCGCACGGCGTAAACTACTAGGTGAACATTCCAAAATTTTGGCGATTTCTATAGTTGTCCAGAGGCGTGTAAACAAATCATCAGGAAAAGTAGACATACTTTTCGCTAATTCCTTCCATGTCTGAACATAAGCTTCAGTTGCTTCAGTATGCTGAATTACCGTCTCGCTGTCGATATCGCTACTGTTAAGCTCTACGAGGGCAGGTGGTCTAGGATCTAATTCCCCAAAAATTTCAGTATCAATATAGACTTGGACATTCAATATACCATCCCAACTTTTGCGAAATTCATCTTCACTTTCTACTTCTGAATTATTGGGATAACTAGCGAAATTTTGATTTTCTAATAGTGAATAATCTATGTCTTCTTTCGCTGTGGAAAGAAGATTTCTGACAGCTTCTAATGTATTTTGTTTGTTGTAGTGATAGAGATGGATAATCTCTTTAAACGACAATGCTAGTTCCTCTGGCACGGCTAGCATTTCCGTATCTGATTGCTGCGTTGGTAGAGATGGATCGACCACAGGAAAACCCTAAGTAAAATTGCTATGAAAATATGAAAGATTTCCAACAAATCAGTAATTTTAAAAGTATAACGCTAGTCTCTATAGAGACAACAACTATTAGTTGATTAATCGATAGGCAAAAGTGCGTATGTTGACATCTAACTTAGAAATTACTTCCCCATCTACCCATAAATTTCCAATCATTTATTCTGATATTTTTCTAGAGCATGATACAGGGACTTATCATCCCGAAAAAGCAGGTCGGCTTACTGCCATAATCGATGCTTTAAAAAATTCGGCGATCGCTCCGCAATTAGTTTGGCAAGAACCAACTTCGGTCAAATCACGGAAGCGATCGGGGGTGGATATTTTGCAGGAAGTACGCCGTTTTCATACGCAGGAGTATATTGATTCGGTGCGTGCATTAACAAATCAAGGTGGTGGCTATATTGACGGGGATACGATCGCATCTTGGCAAAGTTATGATGTTGCCCTGTTAGCCGTTAGTGCATGGCTAGATGGTGTGGATATTGTGATTAATTCTGGTCGTCCTGCCTTTGTGCTAGCTCGTCCCCCCGGACATCATGCTCGCGCCCACTCAGGTATGGGCTTTTGCATTTTTGGTAATGCGGCGATCGCGGCAATGTCAGCAATTGATCGTCTCAATTTAAATCGTGTGGCGATTCTCGATTGGGATGTGCACCACGGCAACGGCACACAGGAAGCGGTATGGGATCGTCATGATATTGCCTATATTTCCACCCATCAAGCACCGTTTTATCCGATGACAGGACATCAAGATGAAACAGGTGAGCATGACAATATTTTGAATATTCCGATGCGTGCTAATTCGACAATTGCGGATTATTTACCAGTATTTGAAAATCAAGTTATTCCATTCCTGAAAAAATTTAATCCTGACTTACTAATTATCAGTGCAGGATTTGATGCTAATGCAGACGATCCCCTTGCTAGCGTTTTACTCAGACCAGAGGATTTTGGGACTTTGACAAAGCTTTGTCTAGAAATAACACCCAAAATTTTATTTGGACTAGAAGGCGGTTATGACTTTGATAGCCTTTCGCGATCAGTTATTAGCGTTATTGAGCAATGCCTATAAAAAATATTTAGGGGCAATTCATGAATTACCCCTAATATTTTTATTGATCTCAAATATAAGAAAGACGCATTGCGTCTTTTATTTCTTAACCTTCTTTGTTGATGAAGGGTAGTAATGCAACTACACGCGCTTGTTTAATCGCTGTGGTTAAAGCACGTTGTTGCTTTGCGGTCAAACCTGTAATACGACGGGGAAGAATTTTGCCACGTTCGGTGATGTACTTACGCAGTAATTCGACATCTTTATAGTCGATTTTGGCAGCAGGCGCGATCGGAGAGAGGCGCTTGCGATAAAAAGAGGAGTTAATTGCCATGATGGGATTATGCGATTTTAATGATTGGGATTTACGGACTACTTGATTTCTTTGTGAACAGTGTGAGAGTTGCAATGAGGGCAGAACTTTTTGAGTTCTAATCTTGCAGTGGTATTACGACGATTTTTCATGGTCGTATAACGAGATACACCAGGAGATCGCTTATTGGCATTGGTGCGACATTCGGTGCACTCTAGCGTAATAACGAGACGGACACCTTTGTTTTTAGCCATTTTTTTAGTTGTGAGATTACTTAAAAGTGCGATCTACAAGTATTACACAAAATCATCCTACTTCCACATCAATAGGAAAATTATTGTCAGAAATTTTGGCGATCGCAATAACTAACGTCAGTTCGGGTTAAGCTAGCAAATTTTAAAAACCCAAAAGTAAAAGGCTTGCTTAGCAAGCCTTTTACTTTTGGGTTTTGAGTTATCTCGAACTCGCGTTCACTAGATTCGTGCAAAGTTATACAGAATAAAACTTTGGTGCGTTGTAACGTCAATTCTATAGAACTAAACAAAAGAGTGATTTTTATGGTAGCAACCAAAGAAGTATCTTTGCCACGCAATTGCACTTTTAGTTCAACTGATTGGCAAGCGCTTGCACCCTTCTGGTATCCCGTTGCATTTTCCCATGAGATCACATCTGAAAAGCCCTATGGTACACACCTCTTAGACGAAAGATTGGTGATTTATCGAGTTTCCGATGGCTCGGTTATTGTTGCTAAAGATCTATGCCTGCATCGTGGCGCACCCCTGAGTTTAGGTTGGATTGAAAACGATCGCCTTGTTTGTCCTTACCACGGTGTGCAATATGACTGCAATGCGAAATGTGTTCATATTCCTGCTCAGCCTGAAGCCACAATTCCATCAAGACTTAAACTCAAGACCTATCCAGTGATGGAGCGCTATGGGTTAGTCTGGACAAGATTGATCGATAATGGTGCAGTTCCATTCCCTGAATTAGCTGAATGGGAAGATCCAGATTATATTCAGGTGTTACCCAAGTCCGTGGATTTGGATGCGGCAGCAGGGCGACAAGTGGAAGGCTTCTTAGATGTCAGTCACTTTGCCTTTATCCATGCGAAGTCTTTTGGGGAAAAGGATAATCCCGAAGTGCCAGACTATAGTATCGAGCAAACAGCCTCTGGATTCAGAGCCGACTATATCAGTACTGTTAGCAACTATGCTCATGGCATGAAGCATTTAGCTCCGCCTGATTTTTTGTGGCGAAGACTATTTGAACTGTTTATTCCCTTCACCGCCAAGCTGACTGTTTTCTTCCCTCATGGCAAGCTACATATTCTCAACGCGGCTTCGCCAATTTCGGCAAGGAAAACGCGATTGTTTGTCCCGATTTGTCGAAACTTTGATAAAGATGCGCCTCTACAAAACACTCTCGATTTTAATGATCAGGTATTTTATGAGGACAAGGCGATCGTTGAGGAGCAATGGCCAGAGGATTTGCCAATTTGCCTTGCTGACGAGGTACATATTGCTGGCGATAAAAGCTCGATTACTTTCCGTAAAAAGCTTGCGGCTTTGGGTTTAGGCAAGTCTTTTACTTCCTAGTTTGATATTAATATTCGTGCTACAAAATGGTAAGAATCGTTTTGCGATTCTTACCATTTTGTGGTTTATGATTGCATCGCTGGATGAATTATTTACCTGAATAAGGTAATGAGGAGTGGTGAACAATAATGCGTAGCTTACCGCTATCATCCTTAAAGAACTGCCAAGTCTTGTCTACTGTGACCACATTGCCATCTTTATCGGTAAGATTCACTTTACCCATAGAGGTAGCCGTATCACCAGAAATAAAGATTCCAATATTATTAATCTCTACTTTTCGCCAACCATTCAAAGCAAAACCCTTATCTCTTGGAAATGCAGGATCATCCCCGACAAAATAAGCCAAAGCGCTTGCGCGGGTAGTTCGGAATGTCTGGGGAGCTGTAGTGAGTGTTGGCTTGAAAAGAACAAGTCCAAATTGATAGCCGTAGGCTTTGTCAATTACCTTTCCAGCTAATTCTTTAGCAGCATCTTTGCCCTCTTTTTCATATGTTGTGGAAATAGATACCAATGCTTCTCCCCAAGCTTTTTGGGCTTCTAAAACCTCACTTTCAGTAATTGCTCTGTTGACAATAGTTGTCTTCAGACTTGAAGGAGCAGTTGTGCTCTTAGATTGGGCAACAGATGTCTTGACTACTAATAGAGTTCCAGAGGCAAATGTAACTGTAGCCAACAATGCCGAAATGCTAATCTTCCAAAACTTCATAATTGTTATAAGTTGCAAATATTATGTAGCTAATCGTCTCATGAATTTTGCACTTGGAACAGCAAAACATTGCTTAGCCGTTTAGGGTTGGTGTTACAGAAATATTCTCTGTAATACCAATTCACGAAAATGTTACTTATGGTCTTAAGCTTTGAGGATTAATTCCAGATTTAATCGCTGTTAAAACTCCGATCGCTTCCCAATAATTTGCAACTACAACGCCTTTTAATCCCAACATCTCAGGAGTAACATTTAGTCCTGTTTGATTTTCCTTCACAAAAATAGTTTGGACATGGGGTAATGGATTAAGTGCTAATAAACCCGCACCACCGCAAGCACTGTAAGGCGTAATGATCGCATCAATATCATCAGCCGTAATATCATCGGGCTTAAGCAGATTGCGATTGGTAATGATCTTCGGGGCGCGACTTAGCCCGACTAGCACACAGGGTAAAAAGGTATAGCCTAATTCCTCTGCCGCCGCACGGGGCGAAACGCTTGGATTGAGGGGTAATGGTTGTAAAGCAGGGGCATGGGCGCAGGGTATGGCAAACTCGCGCACGATCGCATGGCTAATTACGGCTTCGGCTCCTGCAAGAGCATCCACTCCTTTACCTTGGCGATAGTTTTGTAATGCTTCACTATCAGGATCATCGGGAAATCTGGCGACAACTACGATCGCTTCTACTTGAGAAACTTTAATCAATTTCTCGGCGGCTCTGAGCAAACTATCGAGGTTCGCGATTGTCCCCCATGTTGCGCCAGAGTCTCCCGATCGCAGTTCCACTCCCAGATCGTGATCGGTAACGAGAACATCGGTAATGTTTAAACCTAAAGTTGCCTGTGCTGCTGATATTGCTTGACGGTGGCGCAATTCTAAATCTGGTTCCATGCCGCGATCGAGAATTACACCTATGCGATTAGATCTGACCGCACGCAGTCCCCAGTCGCCCTTTGCCATGCGATCGAGGGCATAGCCCTCGGTGTATAACACATTTGGCATTGACCAATATAAACTCGCGCCGTTTAAGACATTAGGATGAGTGATTACGTTATCTGCTATTGAGGCGATCGCTCTCGCCACTGGCAAGGCATCCCCTGCGTAACCACCGATCGACGCATTAATGCCAGTAGGCACTAGTAGCAACACATTGAAAGATTGAGACAGGGATTTTGAATTCAACGACATCTGGTATTGGAGAATTGATAGACCAAAAAAAATTGTTCAGTAATGATAACGAAGTTGAGCAATTAGCAAAGAATCAGTTTCCGCTTTGTAAATAATGCGATGCTCATCAGTAATACGTCTTGACCAGTAACCCGAAAAGCCATGTTTTAAGGCTTCAGGTTTACCGATGCCTTCGTAGGGAGTGCGTTGAATTTCCTTGATTAGTGTATTAATGCGTTTGAGGATTTTGGGATCGGTACGTTGCCAGTAAAGATAGTCTTCCCATGCATCGTCAGAAAAAATTATCGTCATTCGACAAGTTCTCTCTGCTTGCCCTTACCAGATTCTAGATCAGCGATCGCCCTAATTAACCTCTGAGCATTTTGGGGGCTACGCAACAAATAGGCAGTTTCTGCAAGAGCTTCGTAGTCCTCAAGTGACATAATCACTACTGAATTTTGATTTTGACGGGTCACAATTACAGGATCGTGATCATCACAAACCTTCTCTAAGGTTTTCGCAAGATTATTGCGGACATAGGTATAAGTAACTGCATTCATAACTAGTCACCTAGTGATTATATGTACAGTACATTGTACATATCTATGAACCTAAATATGCCTCTAAAACTTTAGGATCGCTTTGAATTTCTGCGGGTGAGCCATCAGCGAGGTTGTGACCTTCGGCTAAGACCCAGACGCGATCGCATAGGGACATAATCACATCCATATTGTGTTCGATGATCAAAAAGCTTAATCCTTGTTGATTCAACTTGTGGATCAGGCTACAAATCTCTTCGATCAAGGCAGGATTTACTCCCGCCGCAGGCTCATCTAGCAAAATTAATTTGGGGTCAGTCATCAAGGCACGGGCAATTTCTAATAACTTACGCTGACCACCCGATAGAGAACCTGCGTAGTTGTCTGCCATTCTGATTAAGCCGACGGATTCGAGAATATGTCTTGCTTTTTCGCGATTTTCTTTTTCCTGTGTGGCGATTTTTTGTCCTTGAAACCAAGTATTCCAAAACTTTTCACCTGCTTGATCTTGAGCTGCCAGTAGCATGTTTTCTAGTACTGATAGGCGCGACAAGACGCGAGGTACTTGAAAGGTGCGGATCATGCCGAGTTTGGCGATCGCATGGGGTGGTTTGCCTTGAATTGGTATCCCGTCAAATTGCACTGTGCCGCGATCGGGTTTCAGGAAATTGGAGAGTAATCCAAAAAATGTGGTTTTTCCTGCCCCATTGGGACCAATTAGCCCTGTGATACTTCCCGTAGGTACTTCGATCCGCGCATTACTTACGGCATGAATACCGCCAAAGGATTTCGAGATGTTTTCAGCTTTAAGGATTGGGGCAATCGACATAGATTTGACGGGTTAAAAGTTGAGCATACTAAGTAAATAAATTAACAAAGTCTGTGGCTTTAGCGATCGCAATATTCTGATGTTGACTAAGTGACAAAAGGTGTTTATCACCTGTAATTATATGCGTTGCACAACCAGCTACCGCACACTCAATTACCATATCGTCATCAGGATCATTCGGCACGACTTTAAGTGTTCCAGAAATTGTCACTATCCGCGAAAACTTCTGTATTTCATTAACCGCAAGTCGAGTTTTTTCTTCAGAGAATTTAAATTTTAATAATAGCTTTTCAGCAAATTCGTCTAAAATTTCTTGGCAGGTTACAGACTCTATCTGTCCAATTTTTGCTAGTGCTAAGACTCGAAACGGACTTCCAGTTTGTGAGAACAATGCAGAAATCAAGATATTTGTGTCAAAAACAACAATGTATTTCATGGAGTTTCATGTAAAACTTCATCAATAAATTCTTCTTTTTCTGCTTCAGACATCTTTTCCCAGTCGTATCCTCTTTCTTGTGCTGCAAGTTTGACTTTATCAGATCCATAGCTAGACAAATCTTGCCATTCTTGCCATTGAGAAATCAATAAAAATCTAAATATTTCTGTTTTTTGTTCTTGAGGTAGTTGTTTAACTAGCTCCACAACTTGCTCGTTACTAAGAGTTATGTTTGGCATCTTTTTATCCTCCAATACAAGATTAAATATTAAGTTTTACTGTTAGTAAATTAGAAGTGAAATGTTGTAATTAATCATTACCTAAATTTAGTCAAAAGTAAGGAATTAGGCATTACATATTTAAAAGACACAAAAAATATGACGAAGCTACTAAGCAAGAATTTCACCACTATGAATTATCCGAATCACGCATTCATTGTGCAACGCTCATAAATTTTGACAAGTTTTTCTTCTGGTATATCTTGTGATTTTTGGATGATTTTTTGAATCAGTATAAGTCAAACTCCTACTTTAGAATTGGCGAATCAACAAGATCCAAATCAAATTTTTTACAATCTACATATTTCCGCACGTTTCAACAGTTGCATCCTCGCTTTAGCACCTTTCCCAGCAAGACGGTTAGCTGATGAAGGAAGATGTCCTTTGGGAGCATTCAGGCTATAAATACGATCATTCTTAGACTGTCCTCGCCAACCCACACGATCCCCAAAACTGTCCCAATCTGATTCTACATCTCTCAAAATTGCAACCTGAGTACTGAACCCAAACCGACCACTTGAATAGTATGTCCATAGTTGATCGATTATTTTTAAATCCTCACAGGGAAAAGTATCAATCAATCCGCTTGGCAAAAAGTCAACTTGTTCGACAACACGCAACATCAATTCCTTTGTTTCTAGATCAGCATCTTGCCATTTTCCATTACTCAATAAATCATTAAGTCTGCTGTAGCTTATGCCTGTTGATGAAATTAAGGAATCTGTACTGAAAATATTTGCAGGTAAACCTTGCGACATCGATTCATCTTGGTGAAACTCATTTTCTATCTGAGTAATGATTTCTTTTGGGATCTGCCTAAAGAGCCAATCTCTTGAAACATTGAGTCCCCCATCAAGATAAATTGCCCCTAATATAGCTTCTAACCCATCCGTCAAATTTTTAGCCCCCAACATTCCATCGTGGCGAATAAAGCGTACTAATTCCAATCTGCAAGCAATAAATTCTAGTGTATTATCGTTCACCAACCTGTCTCGATTACTCGACAACTTACCTTTCCCATATTTTCCTTTGAGGTTGTAGAGATATTCGAGAACAATGAAATCTAATAAAGAATCTCCTAACAATGCTAACCCTTCATTATGGTCACCAGCATTTTTCCATCGCACGGCATAAGAACGCTCTGTAATTGCTGTTTGAAGGATTGCTTTATTGCAAAATTCGTGAGAGATTGCCTTTTCAATAACTGCTATATCAACTATTGATAGATTATTCTTTATAGTTTCACTACTATCTGAGTCTAGAGGCGAGAGAAATTGATTTATAAACCAATTCTGGACTATACCTAATCCTTGATCCAAATATATAGCAGCTAACAATGCTTTAAACGAGCGGATGATATCTTCTAAGCTAATTCGATCGTCTGTCTTTTTAGCTCTGACAAGTTTATCGAGAAAGATTTTTTTTGAAAATAAGATCAGATTTTCATCCCTCTTTACCAATTTATCTCGTTCATCAGAAATAAATTGCTTACCATACCGATTGCCATTAATTTTGTAGAGATGCTCAACCACAATTAAGTCAAGTAAAGTATCTCCAAAAATTGCTAACCATTCATTATGAGCTTCAGAATCACCTATCAATCGTGCATAAGTTGTATGAGTTAGCGATTGTAAAAGTAAGTTTTTATCGAGAAATGTTATTCCGATTGCAGATTCAATAGCTTTTATATAGTTCATGATTTTGCTAGGTGTTTCTATACTGGCGTGAGTTAATTACTTCATTAAGATGATTTTCTTGTACTAGACTGCTTTGTCGCAATTTTTTGTAGTTTTTGGATTTGTTTTAGGGTTAGCCCAGTTAACTGAGCCACTAAATCTGGAGACATATTAGAACGCAACATATTGAGCGCAATTTGGTTAGTCGCTTCAACCTTGCCCTTAGCTAAACCCTCAGCTTTGCCTTTAGCTAAACCCTCAGCTTTGCCTTTAGCTAAACCTTCGCGCAAAATTTCTTGATAGACTACTGACTCTTCCATGATCTCACTCCTGAGTAATCGTTGAATTACTTCATGATCTAATGCTAACCCAGAGATAATTGCTGTGGCAGCAGCGACATTACTTTTAACTTTTTTATCATCAATATTATTAATTAGTTGGGCAACTTATCTTAAGGTTTCCGTGCGATCGCCTGTTTTTGTTAAAACTGCCAGAGGCAACAGTCCTTGATACTGTCGAAAAATTTCTGTAGGTTGCTCCCAAAGACGAATGACATTAAATTCGTGATTTAACTTTTTAGTGTTAAAGCTTGATTGATAGGCAAGTGATGACCCTGTTTCTCTTAAGTAGATGACAGTTTGATGAATATCCTTAGTGGGATATTTGCCATAGAGCCGCAAGTAGTAATTAGCCATCCGATAAGCCATTGTGTCATCGGTTTTGGTTTGAAATTCTAGATGCATGATCACTTCTGCTGATTCCAAAAGAATTACGGAATCAGCACGGATCGGATCGGCGGATAGCTCCGATGGTTCCAGTTTCGTCAGTGGGATCGGCTTCCCCAAGAGCCAACTGGCAAAGTCGGTGGGGAAATTTTCGACTAAAAATTTACAGGTGTTGTCATACATCGTTCAACTGTATTAAACCGTCATTGCTTGAACTGGTGTAGAGATCGCGCCAGCTACTGGTAACTCACAACGATCTTGATACACACTCAAGTCAAACCAGAACGTCGTACCCACACCAACCTCACTCTTAATGTGGATCGTACTATGGTGTTTTTCGATGATGTTACGGACAATCGATAGACCTAAGCCAGTACCTTCAAGGGTATGCACTTTATCCTCGACGCGGTAAAAGCGATCAAATACGCGATCGCAATCTTCGGCAGGAATACCACAACCTGTATCTTCGACTTCGACCCGCACATAATTGACAATGCGATGGGGATGGGTGGTGGTTTGGTCTTGCCAAGGATAAATACGGATCGTGACTTTACCCCCAGCTTCAGTGAATTTGAGCGCATTACCAACGAGGTTAGATAACACCTGCAAAATCAAATCATAATTACCCCAAATTCTTTCTAGATTTGGCGCAATCTCATGGAGCAGATCAATACCCTTAGAGGAAGCATTGAGCTTATAGGTGCGTACAGTTTGTTCGATGGTTTCGGATAGATCGATCGCCGAGAAATGATATTGACGACCCGACTCGAGGCGCGAGAGATCCAGTACATCATTGACAAGGCGCGTCAGGCGATCGGTTTCATTATTTGCCGTACCGAGAAATTCTTTTTTCTGTTCATCGCTTAACTCATCGCCATATTCATGCAAAGTCTCAATAAAGGACTTGATATTAAATAATGGTGTGCGTAACTCATGGCTGACATTGCTAATAAAGCGACTCTGGGCAGCATTTAGCTCCACCTCACGGGTAATGTCTTGGATCGTGATCGCAATCCCCTTAATCTCGTTGCTGGAGCTAAGTACGCTAGTAATCCAGATTCTAAAGGCATGGGCTAGCACCGAGTCCCCCTTATCACCCGATGCCATGATCCGAAATTCGCCGCCTTCGCGATCGCCTGTGGCAATTTGCATCAGCGATCGTCCTAATTCTTCACTGAGTCGCTCTGGCAAAATATTTAAGATACTTTTACCTTTCCAGCTACTGGTTTCTGCATCCTGCTCCCAGCCCATGATTTTAATTGCCGCAGGGTTAGCGAGGACAATTCGCATATCTGAGTCGAGTAATAATGCCCCATCAGCGATCGTCGATACCAAGGTTTCCAGCTTTGCCTTTTGAGCCGTTAACTCCTCAATGTTCTGTTCTTCATAGGTTTTGAGCCTTTGAGCCATCTCATTAAAACTACGAATCAATTCCCCTAATTCACCCCCAAAAGGCAGATCAATACGTTGCTTAAAATTACCACTGGCAATATTTTGTACCCCAGCCACTAGTTCCCGCAGTGGTCGCGTAATTGTCACCGCATTCGAGGCAGCCCCCAAAATCACCATTGCCCAAATCGACACAAAGACAGCTGTGGTCACATCTAAAGTCAGTCCCGAAGAGGCAACTGCCGTCGGATTAGGATTAATCCCGATCGCAATAATTCCTAGTGATTTACCATCATGTTGTAAATTCACAAACACATCTGTTACTTCCCCCTGTGGCGTAATATGCTGGCGAACCAAAGGGCGATCGGGGCGCGACATCGGATCTTCGGGTAACTGAATCCGCCGCCTGATGCTCAGCGAATTTTGTACCTCATTGGAATTAAATGGGATACCGTAAAAAATTTCACCATCGGGATCAGCATAGAGAATGTAGCGAATGCTAGAGCTACTATCGTAAAATTCTTTAGATAGGCGTGTTACTTCCTCTAGATCATTTTTCGCAACTAAAGGGGCAACATTAGCAGCAAGTAGCAATCCCAAGTCTTTGCCAAAGCGCGTATCATTGAGGCGAGCATCGGTCTGAATATCGTTGACTGCCCAAAATGTGACTGCACTCATTAGCAAAGACACTAGCAGCGTAATCAGAGCCATTAGCTTCGTTTGGAGTGAAAACTCTGTCCACCAACGTCGGGATGTATTGTAAATTTGAAGCAAAAAGTTCATCTTTTTGTAGGCATTTGTTAGATATTTGTATAGCTTTTCGTTTAATATGTGCGATCGAAACGCAAGGGTAAGGATCTCAAGATGGATGAGGCTAGCATTCTCAGTGCGATACAGGCAGACCTTCAAAACTATAAGGTAAAAACCCAAATCCGCCGCAAGGAATCTCAGCTACATGTTCTGATCACCAGAGCTGAGGGAGATAAGATTGACTACGCATCTCTCTATGATATTGTGAAAAGCCGTATTGATAAGATGGCGATCGAGGGAGCAAGTAGTTTTGTTCTCTATGGCAGACTGGCTGGCGCGAAACATCCTGAATGGCAAAAGACAGGTGATATTAAACCGCCCTTGCCATTGATTGAGCTTGACCTTGAAGATTTAGAAGACCTAAGCGAAATTGCGGAGCTAGGGAGTTTAAACTTCCCGATGGAAAGCAATGAAACTGAAATCCAGACTGATAGTTTTGATTTGAATCCTGATACCTTTGATAGCTTTAAGCAAAGCATCGAAAATGACCTCAGAAGAGCATCCCTAAAAACTGGTGATAATAACTCTAGTAACCACACTGGCAATCACACCAGCAATCACAAAAATGGTAATGGTAAGTCTGAGAACTTTGATTTCGGTGATTTAGATTTAAGTGGGTTTGAAATAAATAATCTCCAGCAAAAGCAAAATAGCTTTGACTTAGATAGTCTAGACGCAGATCATCTTGAGCCAGATCCCTTTGAATTAAGTAGCCCATCGTCTAATCATCGATCGCCTACTCCTATAGATAAAAATGCTTGGAACGATGATGACCTTAGTTTAGATCAAACAACCTTGGCGATGCCTATGCCATTGCCACCACCACCATTGCCTCCTACCCGACGCAACTTTAAGGTTGATGATAATTCCGAAATCCAACCTGATCCCAAAAAATCAGCTTCTCCCAGTAAAAATTCTTTGCTTCTGTCAGGAGCTTTTGCCGTAGTAGCGATCGGCATCTTGGGGATTTGTGGTTGGTTATTATGGGATCGTTCAGTTCAGCAAAAATATATCGCGGATGCCCGTGACTTGAATAGTCAAAATCTCAATCCTAAAACTGTTACAAAACTAGAATCCCTTGCGGAAACTCGTAATCAGTTGCAGGCTAATATTTCTCAATTGGAGAGTATTCCCGATCGCCCTGCTTCGTTGTACACCGATGCTCAGACCGAGCTAACCACTTTGCGGGCAAAACTCGAAGATTTTGATCGCAAACTGAATCTGGAACAAGGGGCTAATAAGAAATTGGAGTCGGCTCGCAGTGGTACAGTTGAAGCCGCGAAGTTAGTCCAAAATCCACCGCACAAGTCCACGATCTGGAAATCTGCCCAAGAAAAGCGACAACAAGCGATCCAACTATTGGAAGAGGTTCCGACAGACTCTCTACTATATGCGGATGCTCAAAAGTACCTCAAAACCTATCGTGCGGAATTAGTGCAAATTAGCAAATGGGTAGAAATCCAGCAAAGAGCGGAGTCGGTAATCGCTAATGTGAGTCCTAATGTAGTAAACCAACTAAAACAGTTGAAGACCAAGACTCTAGATAAACAGAAGTTTTTGCCTCAATGTAAGGCTATTTTACAACCACAAATTTCTAGTTTTGATGCTCAAAGAGTGGGCTTACCAGTAGTAACTTTAACGGAATATCTCTGCGCTTATTTCTGGAGTTCTTAAAAATATGAAAATGTTGCTTTGCAACATTTTCAACAATAATTGGGCAAGATTTTTATAGTTTCTGGGTGGGACTTTAAATGACTTATTCTCTGCGGATAGTAGATATGGCTGAAAGTGATCGCCCCCGCGAGAGATTGCTCAGTCAGGGAGTTCGCAGTCTATCCAATGCCGAATTAATCGCCATTCTCTTAGGTACAGGACAGGGGGCAGGCAAACTCTCTGCTGTGGGGCTAGGACAGCTAATCCTGCAAACCATCGGTAAAGATCGGAATAGTGATCCTGTGGCAGCGTTGCAAACTGTGTCTCCAGAGGAATTGATGCAAATTGAGGGGGTAGGTCCTGCTAAAGCAACGGCAATTTTGGCAGCGATCGAATTGGGTAAACGCGCCCTTTATGCGAAGTTACCTGATTTAACTGAAGTTACGGAACCTGCGATCGCGGCTGCTGCCCTTAGCCAAGATCTGATGTGGCAACCCCAAGAGCGTCTAGCAGTAGTCATGCTCGACAACAAAAATCGGATCATCGCCCAACGGATCATCACGATTGGTACGGCAACAGAAACGCTTGCCCATCCCCGTGATATTTTCCGCGAGGTTTTAAAAAGTGGTGCAGTCAGGCTCATCGTGGCGCACAATCATCCATCGGGCAATACAACACCAAGTCCTGAAGATATCAAGCTCACGCGCCAATTACTGGAAGCAGCAAGAATGTTGAGTCTTCCTCTCTTAGATCATTTAATTTTAGGCAATGGAACCTTTTCTAGTATTCGTGAACTTTCGACATTATGGAAAGAAGTTCCACAATCAGAATAGAGAAAGGCGGCGCAATGCGCCGCCTTTCTCTATAGAATGTTTGAGAGTTTTTACCCCCTCTAACTCCCCCTTACAAAGGGGGAGAATTTGAGTTTCCCCCCTTTGTAAGGGGGGATTAAGGGGGGGGTAAAAGCAGAAATTTATGCTAAATAGGATACTTCTCAAATAAGCTCTAAAGCACGATAAATCAGAAACAACTAGCGAGGAGTTCCTTGTCTTGCATTGCGGCGCTCTTTCCGTTGTTGCTGCATTTGTTCAAGTTGTTGCTTCTGTTCAGGAGTCAATACACTCTGTACTTGTGACTTGGTATCTTGCATGATCGCTTTTAACTGTTGCTTTTGAGCATCGGTTAGGTTCAGCGACTTACGGACACCCTTGCGATCGCCAGACTGACGAGCTTGTTCCATAATTGCGCGTTGTTCAGGAGTGAATACACTTTGACGGCGCGTTTTGGCATTCTCATGAATGGTCTTGATTTGGGCTTTCTGAGCATCGGTCAAGTTTAGCTTTTTCCAGCCTTCACCTTGATGAGGCTTGCGTTTTGCGGTACTGGTTGTAGTTGGGCTTTGAGTAGAATCTTGTGCCGAAACAATGCTAGGAATTGTTGCTGCGCCAACTGCCATACTTACACAGGTGATCGCTAAAACTTTTTTGATATCACGAAACATTTGTTTTTCCCCTTTCTGGAAGGCTTAATTATCTGTACGAGGGTTTGGACAAGCGTGGTGATCAAAAGGTTCAAAAGAAATTTAAAAAAGCCCTGTGCGTAATTTAGCCAGCACAACCTCTTAAAATTACGCCGATAACTATGCCGATGCCGACAAAACGAACGACTTGCCAGAAAGATTCATGTAAACTGCTCCATGAAATCAGCCGACTTTCTAGATCCGCTTCGATTTGTTCGAGGCGATCGCTAATTTGCTGGAGTTGTTGCTGTAGAGATTCTTGGAGAGGATTTGATAGCGACTGTCCAGTACTTGAGTTCGGCTTGCGGCGAATTTTGGAATTCTTATTTCTCCGAGGGCGATCTCCAGCAATTTCTTGAATTTGCGATCTGATTTGTTCCTGTTGTGCTTGCAGTTCCTGCTTTTCTTGCAGGTCGCGACGAACCTGATGCAGGCGTTGCTCGATTTCTTCTAAGGATTCTCTAGTTTCTTGGAGTTGAGTTTCAAGATCGCTCCAATCAGAAATTTCTGTCACAACATCAATGTAGTAAATGGCAAGTAAAGGATGGTAAGTAGCTAAGCCTTAAATTCTAGAAGCCTTTGCCCCATGCCTAGCGGTTGGTCAAGGCTCTGATTTTAGATTTTAACTATGCTGAACTACTTAACATCTTTAACTAAGTTGAATTTTACAGCGATTCGCACTCAGGCGTATAGGAATTTTCATTTTGCTAAATAGGTAAGGAGGGGCGGCGCAAAGCACCGCCCCTCCTTTTGCCTTAGGAAAAATGAAAATCGGGCTTTAAAGACATAGAGGCTTGGTGCGATTGGCAGCAACCCAACCTTCGATTGGAGTAGAAATTTGTAGCCAGCCTTGCTTTTCAACCTTAACCGTGATTTGTATGCCATTATCGAGAGTCCCCACGATCGCATAGTCTTTGCCTGCACCTGTGCGGACATTAATGGGTGGGTTGGGGTCAGAAATTATGCGTTTACTATAGTCACACTTAGCTTCTTGGAGATTATTAGAGCTAGGATTTGATAAGTTTACATTTCGACTGTTACGAGCTTGAAAATCACGAATATATGTAACATTCTTGATCTCAATCGGTGTTAGGAGATCTTCAGGAAATTGGTTGGGTTGGTATGTGGGGTTATACCAAGGCTGTTTACTAAAATAGGCTTGCAATTCAGGATCTTGAAAGCGACGACCATACCTCGCAAACACTTCATTACGCATGATGTCTAGCTCAAATGCACTCTTATTGATCAAATCCTGATCGGCAATCTCCCGTTCTGACAAAAACAAATATTGGGGACTAGGGGAAATAGCACTGATATTGACTTCACTTTTTGGGGTAGGTGATGGACGGAAGAAGATAACTGCACCCGTAGCCATAATTCCTGATACTAAGGCGATCGCCCCAATTACTAGCCAATTTTTGGGCTTGGATGGCAGATGATCTCTGGGGGCAACGGTTGGTTTCACCTCATCGCTCAACCTCGCGATCGCCGTTAAATCTTGAGTATTTGTTGAAGTACTGATTTGAATAGGTTTAGATAGAATGGTTGGTGCGATTGGTATATACAAATTTTGGATATCTGCTAATGCTTCGGCAGCAGACTGGTAGCGATCGCGAAAGTCATATTTTACGAGTTTGGTGATTACTCTCGCCAACTCATCACTAATCTGGGTGCGATATTTTGTCGCTGCATAGGGGGGAGATTGTCGCCATGCCAGTTCACCTGTCTCCATGTCTTCTGACAATAAACTGGGGGGAACTCCTGTCAAACCTTGGATCGCGATTACTCCTACGGCATAGAGATCGCTACAGGGGCGGGGCTTGCCGATCGCTTGCTCGTTGGGCATATAGCCATCAGTGCCAATCGCCACCGTCGAAGCGATCACCGTTGCCGTCTCCACTTGTTTGACTGCCCCAAAATCAATCAGAACTAATTTGCCATCGGATCGCCGCCGCATTAAATTCGCAGGTTTAATATCACGATGAATAGCTCCCTGTTGATGTACAAAAACTAAAATTTCTAGTACATCTAATAAAAAAGCGATCGCCTGTGCTTCATTCATTCGCCCCACAGGATAACCATCTTCCGAGCGTTCTGTGGCGATTAATTCATTGGTCAGTTCATAGCCATCAATTAACTCTTGGACTAGATAAAATTCATGGGCTTCTTCAAAATGAGCCAGCAATCGCGGAATGCGATCATGACTGCCTAACTTGTGTAGAATTCGCGCTTCTGACTCAAAAAGACGACTCGCAATTTGCAAGATATTGGCATCGCTAGTTGCAGGTTTTAAGCGTTTGACTACACATTTGGGATGATCGGGTAGTTGCAGGTCTTTAGCTAAAAATGTTTGTCCAAACCCTCCACTGCCAAGGTTTTGGATGATTTGATATCGCTGACTAATTACAGTATCAATCATGCAGTTTTGTATGAGTCCACAATGCAACCTTACAATGCTTTGCCCTAAAGCACCAGAGCTATATTTGATTGATAATGTCTATGCCTAAACATAGCGCGATCGCTCGATTCTTAATGCTTCAGTAGCCCTTTGAGCTTCGATCGCTACCTGTGATAGGCAAGCATAAATCAACACCACATAATTAGCTCTCACCGCCGATTCAAGCTGGCGACATTGATAGGATAGGGGCAATGCACCGATATAGTCACTACTTGAGCGCAATGTATTCAATATTTGCAATAGGCGTGGATGATCATTGAGGGCGATTGCCTTGTCAATGGCTTGCACCAGCTTTGGAGTTTCTTCTAAATAGCTATCAATTACATTTAACAAGAAATTGATGCCCTTACTGTCATTACCTGCGATCGCTAAAATCGTTTCCATAAATTGCGGTTCTATGGCAGGGTCGCGCTCTTCGTCGTAAATATCAGGTCTTGAGGTTTCTAAATCCGCTTGAGAAAGTTTCTCTTGATCTGATGGAGCTAACTCTTCTGGTCTCTCATCTACATCTTTTATTTCTTCCTTCTCCTGTCCTATTGCTAGAGTGCTAATTTCTACCTCAGATGTTGATTCATTTCCGTGTTCTGTATTATTTTCGGCAATATTGTCTGCAATCGATTCTTCCTCAATATTTTCTGTTGACTCTATCGCAGGAGATTCGGTCGCTTCTAGTTCCGTAGATAAGGAAGTTTTGGTTTCTATAGTTTCTGCAATATCTACTGCAACATCTTCAGATTCCAATTCAATTTCTGAGGCGATCGGTTCCTGCTCAGGTTGGGCTAATCCATCTGATGTTGCTGCAATCTCAGAATTTGCATCTGACTCAGTCTGATCTTTACTACTGCTTGTCTCGCATGGCTCTGTTGCGATCGCCTCCTGCTCAGAGTCATCTACCTTACTTTCTACATCCAAGGCTCTTGGTGCGACTAGAGCTTCTAGAGCCAATGGTTCTAGGTCTGAGACTTCTGCAACTAGTTGTGATTCGTTAGTGATTGGTTCCAATGGCTCTGGGTCGATCGCTTCTTGTTGATTGGAATCTATTTCAACATTGGCAGGAGATGGTAAATTTAGAATTTCTGGCTCAACTATTTTCTCTGCGTCAAGACTCTTGATCTCAAAGGTTTCTAAAACTTCAGATTCCTTCTCACTTACTTCTTCAGATTTAACAACAGTTATCTCCTCTTCAGGTTGCTTTTCAGGCTCATCTGTGGTTTCAGCCTCGTTAACAATTATCTCTTCGCATTGAGACTCCTCTGTCTCAGATTTAGATATATTTTCTGTTTCAATAGTCTCTTCAGATTCATTGATTTCTTTAGCCTCGTTAACAATTACCTCTTCAGGTTCATTGATTTCTTTGATCTCATGAACAATTACCTCTCCAGTCTCAATTCTTCTGAACTCTGATGCACTTTCAGCTATTTGAGTCTCTTCAGTATCAGTAGTATTCTCTTGAACAGTCTCCAAGCATTCTTCATCTCTAGTTAACTCTTCTGCTTCAACTGGATGAGAAATGAGCGTTGCTTGCTCATCTGTATTTGCAGTTTCTTCTTCTGGTTCAATATCTTCAATATCTTCAGGTTCTCCAGAGTCCTCATTTGATGATGGCTTGATATCCTGAATCAAAAATAAGCGTGGCAGACCATTCTGAGATATTGCAATATATTCAGAATCGACAATCTCATCTTCATCAACAATGTCTTCTACGTCTTCGATATCTGCTTCTGATTCACCAATCTCTTCGTCCAAATCTTGATCTACTAGATGTTCTAATGGGCTAATAGGCTCAAAATGATCTTCTTCTAAATCTTTCTGATCATCCTCCTCTAAATCATCACTGTTATTCTCAAGCTCTTCTGTCGTTACATCTTGGGAGAACATCGTGACGAGCGGTTCATCTATATTTGAGATTAAAGAACTTGGCGCTTCAGCAATTAGCGGTTGAGTTTCACTCTCGATAATTTCGGCAACTGTTTTTTGTAAACCATCTAGTTCAACTTTTAGAGTTTCCAGATCTTCGGCTAAGGCTTGAGACTGTTGCCGTAGATTGGCTAAAGAGATGGCAATCCCAATCTGAGCCGCAACTAGGGAGAGAGAAGTGCGATCGCTTTCTGACCAAACATGATAAGCAGTGCCATGAAAAGCAACTAATGTCCCCCATGCGTCATGTCCTGCATAAATTTTGTTTGCGGTATAGGAGGATATGCCAATCTGTTCAAGCAATGTGATGATATGCGAAGATAAGCTCGAACTACGGATACTGTCAACGATCTGGGGAGATTGTTCCGTTTGCATAGAATCAATCATATGCCGCGCTAATAGAAGTTGTCTTTCGGGCATATCTGCAATAGATACCATCCCTGAGGCGATCGCATCAGTAACAAACTCACCACGCCCATCGGGATAACGGCGAAAAATGGCGACTCGATCAACTTGGAGGAGTTTCTGTGCGACTTGGACAGCTACCTGTAAAACTAGCTCTAAGGAGGGCGATCGCTGAATGGCATCGGCAAGTTGGGCGAGTGCTTTTTCTCTAGCAATAATATTGCTAAAAGCATTGGCGGTCTCCGTTTCCGTATCTGGCACGGACATGAGCTTTTTGTATCGTTCTTCCCAGCTCAGTTGATGAACACGTTCCTGCTGCACCAAAATTGCTTTGAGTCGTTCATAGGCAGCGCGATCGCGGCATAGGTGGCGAATTTGATCTAAGAGGGTAGAATCCATGTTTGCAAACGACTATCCTCGATAGTATTCCAGCATTTTCTAGATAAGGTCAGATAGTTGATACCTAACCTAGACAATGGATTTTAACTAACTTGATTTCGCGATCGCATGAGACACAAAGCGTAACTTTAGATCGGATTTTGTTTTTGCCGTAAGGCTTGTCTATGCGAGTTTTGACTGTAAAAACAAGTTAAGATCGTATTTTGTTTGCAAATCGACTTTAAGTTAAAAAATATGGTGCGCTATACGCTTGCCCAGAGTCCTGAAGTTGTCTTGACGGTTGCTGGCAAAGATTCGCCAAAAGCACGCGACAAGGCAATGGCAGAACTGATTGAATTAATGGACTCAGGCAAACTCGATACCGATCTTGCCGATGGCTTTAGTCCCGACCAATTTATCGAAGTGAGAGAACTTTCCATGTCTGAAGATCGTGAAGATCCCATTACCCAAGCTGTACAAATCCTCAATAATCTTGCAACCCTCAAAATCAAGGTTCAAGAATTGCGCTCTGATGCGATGCAGGTGCGATCGCAAATTGACATTTTGTTTAGCGATGAAATTGTCTCTGAGGAACAAATCAATAGCATTAAGGAAGGTTTTAAAACCCTCAAAAACTTTGCTCAGCTTAATATGAAGTTTCTCGATGCGCGATCGCAAGCTGAGAATGCCCGTCAAGTCCTCGATGAAGCGCTCAAGTCTCCCAACTCCGAAGCTAAAGCTCCCGAAGTTGTGACTGAAGTTGCTGCACCTGTAGAAAGTGAGACTAATGCTAATGAAGCTGATGACACGGAAGTTACTAGTGAGTCTGTGACAGAAGTTGACAATGCGATCGTGGAAGTACCCGTAAGCAAATCCACCAAGAAAAAATAACCTCAAAAAAAGCAGTATTTCGTGCTGCTTTTTTGTTTTTGTAAATTGATCTAGTTGTTAGGATAGGCGGTGCAAAGCGCCGTTTATCCTAACAAGTTTAAATTATTTGTATAAACTCTTTGCAGTATGGCTGATTTATCTGATCGCCTATTGATGACCTATGAAGAATATCTCGCTTGGGAATCAACCCAAGAAATGCGCCATGAATTTTGTGATGGTGAAGTTATCGCTATGGCTGGCGGTAGCCGTAACCATAATCGAGTCTCACTCAATTTTTCTAAAATCTTAGATAATGCACTAGCTGATCGCTCCTGCGAAGTTTACATTGCTGATGTTAAGGTGCAGGTACAGCCAAGACACAAATATTTTTATCCTGATGTTGTGGTTACTTGCGATGAACGCGATCGCTACGATGCCCAAGTAGTTAGTTTTCCTTGTCTAATTATCGAAGTTATCTCACCTTCGACCGAAGGATTTGATCGCGGCTTTAAGTTTTCGCAATATCGCAGTTTCGAGACTTTGCAAGAGTATGTTTTAGTGCAAGTCGAACAGCCAATTGTGGAAGTGTTTCAGCGTAATGATCAGGGGCAATGGGTGTTTTTTGAGTATGGAATAGGTGATCGGCTATTCCTTAAATCGGTCAATGTCGAAATAGCAGTAAGCGATATATATCGACAAATTCAATTTGAGGAAAAGCCTGAAGATTAGAAAATAAGCAAAGCTTATTTTCTAAATTATGTGACACGAGCAAGAATAATAAATCCAGCCGTCATGCCAATTAGATTTGGCATCCATGCGGCGGCGAGGGGTGAGAGAACCTCAACTTGTCCGAGTGCGCCACAGATAAACAGCAGTAAGTAATAGCCAAAAATAATTAACACACTCAAGCCAAAACCAAGGGCTGCCCCAGTACGTTGGGGGCGCATTCCCAAAGATGCCCCAACGATCGCAAATACGACACAGATAAAGGGCAGTGCATACTTTTGCTCCAGTCTGACCTCTAGCTTACGGATCTCTTTGGTATTGCCAGATTGTTGTAGCAACTCAATATTGCGACGAATATCGCTAATATTCATTTCTTCGGTACTGCGTTGCTCTTGGGCTAAATCTAGGGGAGCGCGAGGAAGTTTAAGGTTTTGATCATCAAAGCGGAGAATACTGCGATAGTTGCCATCTGCTCCGACTAGATAGGTTGTGCCTTTACTAAATTTCCAGACATTTTGATCGGGCAGCCAAACTGCGGACTCCGCAGATAAAATTTGCTGAAGTTGTCCTTGCGAAAAATCTAAAACCGTTAACCCGCGCATTTCCTTGCCATCAAAGTTACGGGCATAAAAACTACGAACTAAGCCCTGCCTAGTTGTGCCATCTTCTTGCGGCACTTCCCCATATTGTTGATAGATAATATCTTGCTTTTTAAACTGAAGATTTTCTTGGTTGAGGGCAGCTCTTAAGGTACTTCGTGACTGCCAGTTTGCCGCAGGGACGATCGCTTCATTAAACACATAGGTCATTCCTGTAACAAATAGGCTTAGCACCAACGCAGGTAAGACTAGGCGATAGGTACTAACTCCACAGCTACGTAAAGCCGTAGTCTCGCCATCTCCAGACATACGGCTATAGGAGAGCAATGTTGCGAGTAACATTGACATTGGAAACGAATACACCATGAATCCGGGGACTTGGTATCCAAAAATCTGGAAGGCTGTCCAAATACTTAGTCCCGAATCTGTGATCAGGCGGATTAGTTCAAATAGTGATCCGATCGCTAAAATCACCGAGGAAAATGCCCCCACCCCGAATAAAAATGGGGTTAACATCTGGGTGAATAGGTAACGATCCATGATCGATAGTTTCGGTAGCCATCCCTGCGACACGTTTGTAACTTTTTTCCTCGGCTGCGTCGTTTGTAAGGTTGCCATTTCTGAATTATGACTCTATTCGAGATTACAGGTTTTTGGGTCGATTTTATTTTTTCATCCCTATGGAGGATGGAAAAATATCATTAAAAATGAAATTTTTCGCCAAGATAGTATTTGCGAACATCGGGATCGTTAGCTAATTCTCGGCTAGAACCATCGGCAAATACTTCACCATCACGCATGATATAAGCCCGATCCGTAATTGTCAGTGTTTCGCGAACATTATGGTCGGTGATCAAAACCCCCATATTGCGATCGCGCAAATTGCTAATAATGGTCTGAATTTCGCTAACAGCGATCGGGTCAATCCCCGCAAAAGGCTCATCCAGCAAAATAAATTTTGGTCCCTCTTCGCCAACAGCCAAAGCCCTAGCAATTTCTGTGCGGCGACGTTCTCCCCCAGACACTTGGATTCCCATTGTATCTGCAATCTTGGTCAAGCGAAACTCTTCTAATAAAGTGCGTAGACGGTGTGGGCGTTTTGATTTTGGTACATGGGATTGCTGCATTACTAAGAGGATATTGTCTCGCACCGAGAGCTGCCGAAAAATCGTTGCTTCCTGTGCCAGATATGCCATCCCTAGCCTAGCTCTTTGATGAATCGGTAAGCGAGTAATGTCTCGCTGGTCAAGCCATACACTGCCACTATCAGGTTGTACCAGTCCTGTCGCCATATAAAACGAGGTGGTCTTGCCAGCACCATTCGGTCCCAGCAGTCCAACGATTTCTCCCTGTTTGACGGTAAGGCTTACTTGCTGAACAACTTGCCTACCGTTGTAGTTTTTACTAACGTTGTCAAGGGTGATTTGCATTACTCAATGTCATTACTCATATGTTTTGGAAGTGATGTTGGAGATTCGCACCCCTCAGTATTACTGAATTATGGGAATCATCAAATTCTTGTAACTTTCTTGTAACTTTAAGTCTTACCATTTATGGTTTTGCTG
The DNA here is from genome assembly GCF_027942295.1 of Pseudanabaena sp. Chao 1811. Classification (NCBI taxonomy): domain Bacteria; kingdom Bacillati; phylum Cyanobacteriota; class Cyanophyceae; order Pseudanabaenales; family Pseudanabaenaceae; genus Pseudanabaena; species Pseudanabaena sp. Chao 1811. The sequence continues at coordinate 118,260 of NZ_CP101416.1, read as the reverse complement.
GTAACTTCTCAGACGTATTTTCTAGAGTTGGTGGGCTGACTTGTTGCTTTTTAAAGGCAGGTTTGATTTGGGTGACAGGGGAGGCAGAAGTTGCAGGCGTACTGGTTGCGTCACGATCTGGGACAACATAAATGGTTTCTACCTGCTGATTATTGGGGGGAGAAGCGACAAATTTACCTTCGCTGACAAGATAGGTAATGGTTTGAGCTTTGATGCTATTGACTCCTTCCTGCGTGACAATCACATTGCCCGTCAAAACTACGCGCTGTTCCTTAGAAAAATACTGTGCTTGCTCGGCGATCGCATCGATCTGTCGGGCAGGATAACTCATTTTTACATTGCCTGTTGCTGTGACTACGCCAGTAATCGAGTTAGCCTCTTGGACATCGGCACGGATAGTGAGTGCTGTATTCACCGACTGGGCTTGTGTTGGTGGCAACGAGCTAGTGGCGATCGCCAAAAGCGGCAACACAATTAGGAATAACTTACTAATTGCTAATGTTCGCTTAGTTTTTCCTTTTTCTTTTTTCCCTTGAAATTTTTCTTTCCCTTGAAAAAGTGAAGTGATTGATGTCTTCATAGATTTTGCACCTTGGCTTCATACAAATTTACAATAGCGGCGACCACTTCTTCTATGGTTAGACCATCTGTGTCAACTAAAGTTGCATCCTCGGCTTGAACTAGCGGAGATGAATCACGGGTGGAGTCTTTGCGATCGCGTTCGGCAATTTCCTGCTCAAGAGTCGCGAGATCGGGGGCAACCTGACCTTGGGCAATTAAATCAGCGTGACGACGTTTAGCACGTTCCTTGGCTGAGGCTGTCAAAAATATCTTGACTTCCGCATCGGGAAATACATGGGTTCCGATATCCCGACCTTCCATTACCACCCCACCAGACTGTCCAATGAGCTGCTGTTGCTTGACTAAAATTTCACGCACAGGGGCTTGAGCTGCGATGGTAGACACATTAGCGGTGACTTCGGGGGTGCGAATCTCGGTAGTGATATCTTCGCCATTGAGGAGTACCTGCATTGGTTGCCCTGCGATCGGATTGGCAAATAGTTGAATCTTTGATTTGGCGGCGATGTCTTGAATTTTGTCGTGATCACGTAAGTCAATGCCTTCACGTAATACTGCTAGGGTGACACTGCGATACATTGCGCCCGTGTCTAAAAATAATAAACCTAGTTTGTTGGCAACTTGTTTGGTAACCGTAGATTTGCCCGCACCTGCGGGACCATCGATCGCAATGATCGGCTTTCGAGGGGTGATTGTGTGGCTCAGCAAAATGTTATCGATTAAGCGTGTATTTCCAATTCGAGCGGCGATCGCTAGCATTAACTCTGCTTCAGACGTAATTTGACTGCATGGTTGCAAGGTCTTAGCATCGACTAATTCAATATACTCTAGGTTGATCTCAGGTAGCTTGGCTAAATAATTATGGGCAACTTCAAGGATTTGTGATGCGGAACAAATTTCATGGCATAGGAAAAACTGCTGTTTGGCTTGTTGCAAACTTTGATAAATATGTGCCGCCAAAATGCGATCGTTTGCTGATAAATATTGATTGCGAGAGCTATAGGCTAATCCACTAGGTTCACGCACCGTTGGGCAGCCAATCACTTCCACAGGTATATTTAAATCATTGACCAGTTGCCGAATAATGGCAAGTTGCTGACCATCTTTGTTGCCAAAGTAAGCTCGATCGGGTTGAACAACATTTAAGAGCTTAGTCACGATGGTGGCTACACCTTGAAAATGTCCAATGCGCGATCGCCCACAGAGAATATCGGTCATTCCTAATGGTGGGATTACCTGAGTCACTTGGGTATTGTTTACGCCCATTTCAACAGCATTGGGCGCAAAAATTGCATCAACTCCTGCGGTTTCGCAGATTTGTAAGTCTTGGTCTAAGGTTCTTGGATATCTCTCAAAATCCTCACCTACGCCAAATTGGAGAGGATTTACAAAAATGCTGACAACCACACAAGCATTTTCTGTGCGAGCGCGATCAATCAGGCTCAAATGCCCAATATGTAAAGCACCCATTGTTGGTACAAGTCCTATGGTAACTTGCCCCAGCAATTGTTTTGATTTCTGAGCATGTAAATAATCGCGCAGAGAAGCGATCGTACTAAATATCTGTGTCAAGTACTCACCTCAATGAAACCACCATAAAAAGCATAGCCGCCTCCTGTAGGAAGTGACTATAGCTTTTTACATGTGATTTTTAATTTACAGCGCTTTGCGCTTTCTCGAAACTCAGATAAATTTTGAAAAAGCTTGCTTCGCAAGCTTTTTCAAAATTTATCTGTATTACACAAACCCTAAATAGGCTGTATGGATTGGAATGCTTTTAGTAAACCGTGAAAATTAAGCAATGCAGTTGATTAGCTTAGGGTTTCACAATTTAAGATTTTTATCTAGAGAGAACTTCGAGTCTCACTGGTGCAACGCCAGAAGAAATTAAGCCAATCATATTGGCGGCAGCAGTAGAAACATCAATTACGCGACCATGGGCATAGGGCCCACGATCATTGATGCGTACCACAACCGACTGACCATTATCCATATTCACAACCCGCACCAAAGTGCCAAAAGGCAAACTAGGATGGGCAGCAGTTAGATCACTAGCATTAAACAATTCGCCACTAGCACTGTAGTTGCCATCAAATCCAGGTCCATACCAAGAAGCCATGCCAGACATGACTCCCACGATACGATTGTTTATGGTCTGGCTGAAAACAGATCTTGTCGCAACTCCAGATTTAGGAGCATTGACAACTTCGGAAACAGGGGTTGCGCCACCAAGCAAGCGTCGCAGTAAATTGGCTGATTCCAAAACATCTTCAGACTTGTTTTGTTGAGAATCAGGGAAAAGGGCTTGTTGATCAAATTTCAAAGTAGCGCGATCGCCAAACTTGATTACATAATCACCATTTTTCCAAGCGGGAATAATCTGACTTGCATCTAACCCATCGCGATTAAGTTGGTTAATCATAGCAGCGGCGGCAGTGGCACGCTCGATGGGGTTAGGAGAGGTGAGGAGATACTCAGGGTTATCGTTTGTTGACTTTACTGATTTAGTAGAATTACTAGACTCAGTCTTAGAGTTCTGAAACTCATTAGATGGCAACTTAATTAACTCAGCATTCTTTTTGGTTTCGCCCTTAACTTCGCTTTTGTTCTTAGATAAGTTTGATTCGTCAGTCTGATCTATGGATGGTTTTGATGACTCTGAATTAGATGGATTCTCAGATTCAATATAAGTAACTACAGGAATGCCTCGAACATATACGGTTGCGGCATTTTTGCCATTCAATTTGTGCGTATATATTTTGGCGATCGCCTCATTTTGAGTTCTGGTTAACGATTGCGATCTGGTTTCCCCGATTTTGAGAGTATTAGATTGTGGCAAGGAGGTAGATGTATCAGTAGCTTTGACTTCTGATTGAGTTCCTGTTTGTGCCTGTGCGCCATGGCTAGCGAGACTTGAGATGATAGCAAGAGCTACGACTGAGGTAGAGAGAGTATAGCTCCAGTTCCAATTAAGCATAGGTAAAGCAGAATATGAAGATAAACGACTGAAATTACAAGTGGATACTTTCTTGAATAAGCTTGTATGCGACTTACTGACAAGCTTAATTCAGAAAAATGTTTTTGCAATTTGGGAACAAAGTACTAACGTTTTTGTTCTTGTCGTTCAGATTAACATGGTTATTTAAAATGACAATAGTTTGCGGCTCAAACCCTTGTCAGTCAAGCTTTTAAGCTCTTCTTTCTCAATAAAAATCAAAATTTTGCTTCTTTCTCATTAGAATTCTTTATAAAAATGGAACTTTGTGCCAATAATCACAAAAAGATCCCCATAAAAGTATGCCTTTGGGTATAGGTGTTTTTGCGCTCAAAAATTTTTTATATGCATAGGAGGGCAATATACAAGAAAATATTAGGTTTGTTAAGGGGATCAACTAACTTTTGAGTCTATACAAGCCCGATGAAGACATGATCTTGGAAATAAAATGTCAGAAATAGTAATAGATCAACCTTAGGATAGATACAAAAATTGAATTTATAGAAGCCATTTAGAATTAATTTGCTGAATATGTTCGCAATCAGCTAAATCTAGATTTTTTGACGAGAAAAATCTAGAACTGTGGGGCAACAACTAAAAAGCTAAGCAAAACATTTACAGTTAAAGTATAAGGATTTCTAATCATAGATCTTAAAAAAATCGCCTAACTTAACAAAAATATTGTGATCTGATTCACTGAAAATAGATCCAATATCCAGAAGTTTGGCTCTGTGATGTCTCTAGTTGTTATCACAATTCCAGAAATATCTATACAGCTTCTTGAACTTAAAGGCTTGCTGGGACTGGGTTTTAATTCCCTGAACTTTCACCACCTAAATAGGTAAGGGATGGGTGGCGCGAAGCGCCGCCCATCCCTTACCTATTTAGGACTACCCATCACACTTTAGGGGATTAGTATTTAGATGTTGCTACTTCTTTGTCATTTCAGCGATCGCATCATTGAGTTTGCCACTGCGGAAACCCTCTAAATCCAAGGTAATCGAGGTAAAGCCATATGCTCGAAAGGCTTTGGTGAGCTTGGACATATCTATAGTGTTGATAAGTTCACTGAGGCGATCGCTAGGGACTTCGATTTTGGCGGTATCTCCCATTGAGCGCACTCTAATGTCGCCTTTCCAGCCCTGATCGCGCAAATACTGTTCGGCATTGCCCACACGCCGTAATTTCTCAATTGTAATCTCTTCACCATAGGGGAATCGCGAACTTAGGCATGGCTGTGAAGGCTTGTCCCACCAAGGCATTCCTAAATATTGCGATAACATGCGTACTTCTATTTTGCTAATGCCTACTTCGGCAAGAGGCGATCGCACGCCGCGTTCCTTTGCTGCCTGAATCCCCGGACGATAATCCTGCAAATCATCAGCATTTAAGCCATCGACGACATAGCCATAGCCCATCGTTTTGGCGAGGGGTTTGAGTGTGTCATGGAGTTCGCTTTTGCAAAAATAACAACGATTAATTGGATTAGAGGTGTAATTAGGATTATTCATCTCATCGGTTTGGACGATTTGATGGCTGATGCCAATAAATTCGGCTTGGACGGTGGCGGCGGCGAGGTCAGCAGGTAATAATGACGGTGAGTTAGCGGTAATCGCTAAGGCTCGATCGCCTAAAACATCAAAGGCAACTTTGGCAACAAGGGTACTGTCGATGCCGCCAGAGTAAGCAACAAGGACTTCGGTGGCTTCATTAAAAATGTGACGTAAGCGATCGAGCTTGTCGGATAGGGTGGCATTTAACATAAAAACTCTGGATACTTATTGTTTAATATTGTGGCATCTGCCCTTTGGCATCTTTATTTGGAATCGTTGTTATTTGACGAGAAATCATGGACAAGTCACGGAATACCTCAATTAGCAAGTTTCTCAGTAAATATCTGCGCCATGAGCCAGCAAAAATTGGTTTGAGTCTCGATGTTGGTGGTTGGGTGAAGGTCGATGATTTGCTAGCGGCTAGTGCTAAGCACAACTTCGTCATCAGTCATGAGGAATTAGAGGAAGTTGTCGTGACTAATGCTAAGCAACGTTTTTCCTTTGATCCAACGGGAACTTTGATTCGGGCTAACCAAGGGCATAGTGTGGAAGTGGATTTGCAACTGGAGCCAATGCTGCCCCCTGATGTGCTGTATCACGGAACTGCGGAAAAGAATGTAGAAGCAATTAGACGTTTCGGTTTACAGAAAATGTCGCGTCATCATGTCCATTTATCGATGGATTTGCTAACTGCGAAAATGGTGGGGCAGAGACATGGTAAGCCTGTGGTATTTGAGGTTGATGCGGCGGCGATGTACAAGGCAGGATCTATTTTCTATTGTTCCGCTAATCAAGTGTGGTTAGTCGATCACGTTCCACCTGAGTATTTACAAATAGTTAGCAAATAGGTTTCGTTATCACGACAGCATAAAAACCTGATTTTGATACAACTTTTAAGCCTGTATCCCTAAATTCCTTATCAGATGGATGGATTGTAAAGCTACCACACAAGCCTTTAAATCTAGCGATAGCCTTTTATTGCTAATACAGTGCGATCGCTTAGCAAGCCAAATTATACTCATAGTTAACTGAAAGATTAAATCTATGCTATGTCCTTTAGTTATGGTGTAACCGATTTGCTATATTTTTCTAAAGCTTTATCTCTAGTGATTCGATCACGAGACATCAATTTAAATCTCATATCTCCAAAAGTTTGTCGCCCTCTTCCTGTGAAATAGTCTCCTTCCAAAGAAAGTCCATCAGGGGAAAGTCTCATATTGGCAGTTCCTCGATGAATTGACATAGTTTGCAAGCTTCTTGCAGTTGGTTCGTTCATGTACTCATACTTTAAAGTTGATTCGGAGGAATCTAGAGTATTGATGGATGCCATTGTTGAACGTGAGCTAGAAGTCATTGTCTGTAACTGCACACTGACACTTGACCATGTTTGATGAACATATAAGACAATTCCATCATAATCAGTATCATTATAAGAAGAATGAATTACACCTACCCAAGTTCCCTTTAAGTTTGGAATACTCGAAAAGGAAAATTTTCCTAATTGATATGACCAGATAAAGTTATCTGAGAACTTGCACCATTCTGGAAAGGGGTTGCAAAGAGAGTAAAGATGTGAAAAAAAGGGCGTAGTAGTAAATTAAATAACGATTATGGAAAGCATCGTTAAGCACGCCCAAGGTTTAGTGTATAGCCTAATTTGTCTGATGCCAAGTGTGTATCAAAAAGCAAGTCTGAATGCAATATTAGGGCTATTTCTGGAAGCGCAAGGGCATCCCTATCCAGAACATACACAGGTAAAATCAGCGAGTGCATTAAGCCGATTTCTCAATCACTATAACTGGTCAACAAGAGGACTAATTCGAGCAACAAGGCTGTCAATTTTGGGGCAAATCGCCAAGCATCGCCCATCGAAGAGAGTGCCATTAAAGATACTGATAGACCTGACCACCTTAGAAAAAAGCGGCAAGTTTTTACATTTGAGCAATCCCACCCCAAACGAACCAGACCCATGGGTGAGAATCCTCAACGGAAAGCGAGGACTACATCTGGTTGTACTGTATCTGGTCTATGGAGAGTGGCGCGTACCATGGAGTTTTAGAGTATGGCGCGGCAAAGGATACTCCAGTCCCTCTGACTTAGCTTGTAAGTTATTGGGGACAGTACCCAAGCAACTAACCCAAGGCAAGACTGTGATTGTCCTTGCTGATACTGAGTTTAGTACGGTGAAGTTTTTCAATGCTGTCCGCGCCAAGTCTTGGCGCATCGTTGTCGGTGTCCGCAACAATCGTAAACTTCAAGATGGACGTACCGTCAAACAACTTTATCCCCATGGCAAACGTGGACAACTAATTTTACTGGAAGGGCTAAGTACGCCTTTGACGATCTCTTGGTTCTGGCTCAAAAGAGCCGATAGTAAACGGGAGTTACGCTTTGTGGTCTCTTCTCATCCTTATTCTGGCGCTTATCTGGTGATGTTAGGTCGTAAGCGTTGGGCGATTGAGGGATTCTTCAAAACCATCAAACATCGCTTTGGTTTGCATTGTTTTGGGCAATCTACAAAACTTGGCGTTTATCGTTGGCTTATCCTCTCTCTGCTTTCTTATCTTTTGGCTCATTGGATTGATCAATGGTCGTTTCCTCCCATCTTGGACTGGAAAGCTACCTGTGATTTAACCCTTTCTGTTTTATTCCCTTCTGTCCTTTGGTTGAAACTTCTCAGGTATCTTCAAATTAGTGCCGATATTGCTGCTCGTCATGGCTTTGAAATTATTCTCAAACCCATTCCCACTTGACTCTTTCACGAATGCTGCAAGATCTCAGTTATCGAAAAAATAATAGAAAAAACCATAAAATCCCATCACAGATGGGGCATCCACCCACCAAGGAACTTCCCATTTTAGGAGTTTTAGAACAGAACTAAGAGCCAATGCAGCAGCAACAGCAAATGCTGCTAACCATAAGGGAATTGATTCTCTATCCTTTGCATCCGTCGCATATGCGTGCATATTACCATGCCTTCCATAATTCCAGATAGCCTTTCATTAAAAGAAAAGCATTTTGTGTTGACCACTGCTCAGGTGTATTACCAAATAGATAAATCTGTCTGTTTTGACATACAAATGAATTGATCGAGTACTCAAATAGATAAGTAAGAATTGCAAGATAGTTTTCCTGATAACTTGCCCTAAAACACTTATCAGGAACATTATAGAGTAGACATTCAATAAAATAAGAAGGGGCGCAGTTATCGGAAATAATTCTTGCATTTTTAAGAATATTTCTGGCATTTTTGAAGATCCGAACCATTGGTTTGAAACATTTGTTGGTTGCGGTATGTTTGTTTATTCCATTTTGATAGTGATGTTTGGGATAATTAATAACCTTTCGCCACTCGTTTTGTGTATACAGCGTCATCCCTTCGATGAAAGCCTCACTACTACTTTTAAATTGCCTATAGTTTCGATACTGAATACATGGAACTATGTCAGCAGCAAGACGATTACTGCCTTTAACAAGCTTAATCGACTTATTGCCTGAAACCACATTAGAAATACTGTAATAAGATTGCAAGGCGTTTAGTATATCATTCCGAAAATCGTTCCATGAGTATGTGGCATCACTAAATGTACTGCTGTAAATTATCCGATCTAGTGGGGGTAATTCTGATTTATTACTACAGAAAGTTGTATTTAGTTGCACAACAACATCAACGTCACTATCAGCACGAATGTTTGTACTATTTTTGTAAGATCCTTGCAAGTAAATCTCAAAGTGATTACCTTGCGAGAGTTCTCTAAGTTTGAGTGGTGAGTTTTTGCTGTTTAGTGCAAGTCTAATAGACTCATGCGTATTTACTGCGGCTTGAGGTTGTTGATATTTTGCCCATATTTCTAGTTGTGCTTCTGGAATACCCATGTTTTCATGCCTCCTTTACTGAAAATCATCCCAGTCAATCTTTCGCCGCAAATTATTGCCTCGCTTATAGGACAAGCAATCTTCATGGTGCAACCGACCAACAACAATCCCAGCAGCAATACCAATCTCTGAGGCAAACTTAGCGATCGCCTGATCGTCAAATGTATTCTCATTCAGAAACCTTTGTAAATCCTGCTTTGGGATTAGAAAATTTGCGGCAAACTTATCAGCATCCTGCTCCATTGGATCGTTCGGGTCATAATCCTGCTTCTCATCCGTTTCAATAAAAACATCGCGCTTCTTCTCCTGAAGCACATGACCCGCCTCATGAAAGAACGTAAACCAAAAGCGATCATCCCGTTTGTAGCGCAAACTGAGTTGAATCATCGCCTTACTGGGTGTTAGCCAACGAGTCACACCACTAGCCCTCACACCTTTCAGTGATGGGACTAAAGCGATTGCCACACCAGCCGAGGCGCATAACTGCTTCACCTGAGCAATTACTTCTTTGGGGTGCTGCACCGTCAAGCTACGGATTTCCTGTAATGCCTGCTTAAACTTTTCCGTATGATAAGGAGCGCATTCAATCTTTTGAGCATCAAGTTCACCCTTTCTCAACCAAGCATTTGTGGCAACTCGATTATCCTCGAACTTGACAGACTTACGAAAAGCAAGCGATCGCGAACTCCAATAGGTATCCCACTGCTCAGGGGAAACCACACCAAAAAAATTCAAGACAATCTGTAACTGCTCAACCTTCTCTTTTCGTTTTTCGATCCAACTGAGTTTTACCATTTCATTGACAGGAACGCGATCAAGCCAAGCAATCTGTTGTTGTAAATGTTCCTGCTCTTGCTGACGTGCCAAGAACTCACGATAGTGCTGCTCTCGACTGTTCCAAAAACTAGCAGGTATACCTAAGACCCTCTCTAGCTGCAAAGCTGTATCATGGGTAATCGCCGCCTTACCATTAATAATTTCATTGATTGTCTTCTTTGGTCTACCAGTACGATCAGCTAGGTCGGTCTGAGTCATACCACGATCTTCTAATAGTTCCATTAAAGTTTCACCAGGAGGAGAAACATAATCTGGTAAATATTGATTTTTGGGATTTTTAACTGTGCTAATCATGGGTGTCCTCTATTCCAATAATTGTTACCGAGGTAATCTTCGTCCAGTCAATTCCACCATCAGGCTTTTGAGGTAATGGATCGTGAAATGGCTCAAAGATAAGTCGATAAGGATGATCGAGATCGAGCGACAATTGCCCCGAACGGTCATAAAGTAACTCATGACAACGCCCTGGAAAGCTTCGCATATCTTCTAGCACCGCAACGGCTCGAAGATCATCAAGTCGGCGGCGAATGCGTTTAGCTCTATCTGCACCAAATTCTTTGACTAAAAGTTTTTGGTTATTGCACAACTTATCGATTTTTTTATTTTTGAATACAATGTCCATTATAACAGGACTTAGTTAATATTATTCACCCATAAGGTTAACACAATTTTTTAGCCAAGCTAGATTTAACCAATAAAATCTGCATTATGATCAACTAGGATTAATCCACACTAGCTAAAGCGATCGCTACCGCACAAGCCTTTAATTCTGGCTGCTTAGAGTCGGGACAGGCTTCGGGATGGGTGAGGGCATTGGCTTCAGCATTATCTGCCCAGAGCGTTCCCCAGTGCATCGGGACGAATAATACACCTCGTGCGATCGCTTCTGTCACCAGTGCAGGAAATTTAGAAGAACCACGACGCGATTTAACTTCTACGAGATCGCCATTATTAATACCGAATTTTGCAGCATCTTTTGGATGAATTTCGATAAAGGGATTGGGATACATTTGCCGAATCTTATCGATGCGTCCTGTGCGGGTTTGCGTATGCCAATGCCCGTATAGTCTCCCAGTGGTGAGAATGAATGGATATTGCTCATCGGGAACTTCAAAGACACCTTGAGAATGATAGCTACCAAATCTAGCTCTGCGATCGCTAGTATGAAATTGATGATCGGTATAGAGACGCTTGTTATGCTTGCGATCCAGTTCAGTTGCATGGTCAGGATTCGGCCATTGGATTACGCCAAGTTCAGAGAGCTTGGCATGACTAAGCCCTGTGATATCGCAGGGGCGATCGCGAGTAATCTGTGTGAATTCTGCATAGACCTCGGCAGAATTTTGGAATGGAAATTTATCTGCAAAACCTAATCTCCGTCCGACTTCCGCAAATATTTCCCAATCTGCACGGGACTCACCGAGGGGGGGCTGAAAAGCTTGACAGAGGGTGATACAGCGTTCGGAATTAGTCATCGTGCCAGTCTTTTCGCTCCATTGTGTGGCAGGGAGGAGAATATGGGCAAAGGCGGAGGTTTCTGTGGGGTAATAGGCATCTTGGTAGACGGTGAAAGGCGATCGCCTTAAAGCCGCTTTGGTTCGCACGAGATCAGGAAAGCTGACAGCAGGATTTGTCGCCGCAATCCAGAGGAAATCTACTTCATTAGCTTCTAAACCACGAATCATATCCCATGCTGTGCGTCCAACTTGAGGCGAAATATGTCCAGATGGCAAGTTCCAAAATGATTCGAGTTCGGCACGATGGTCAGGGTTAACAACGGAGCGATAACCGGGGAGTAAATGGGCTAAACCACCTGCCTCTCTTCCCCCCATCGCATTGGGTTGACCCGTTAGTGAAAAGGGACCTGCACCTTCTTTCCCAATCTGAGCAGTTAATAAATGCAGATTGATAATACATTGGACTTTAGCAGTACCTTGAGTAGATTGATTGACACCCATTGACCAAATGGAGAGAACTCGTTGCGATTCTGCCCAATATTTAGCGGCAAGTTCTAAATCTTCGATGCTAATCCCACAGCGACGCGAGACAAATTCGGGAGTATAGAGTTGAGTGATTTCTGCGAATTCCGCAAAACCTGTGGTGTGATTTTCGATAAATTGGCGATCGCATTTATCCCAAAGTAATAGCAAATGAGCGATGCCATTTAATAAATCGATATCTGTTCCTGGTTGAATCGCTAGATGTAGGTCGGCGACTTCGGCGGTTTGAGTACGACGAGGATCAACGACAATTAGCTTGACATGGGGATTTTTTTTATGATGGCGACGAAAGCGATTGAAGATAATTGGATGGCATTCGGCGGTATTTGTGCCGATCGCAAATAAACAATCCGTTAAATCCAAATCTTCGTAGCAGCAAGGAGGTCCATCGGAACCAAAACTTTTGACATAGCCCGAAACTGCGGAAGACATACAGAGTCTGGAGTTGGCATCAAAATTATTAGTTCCTAAACAGCCTTTAAATAATTTCTGGGCAATGTAATAGTCTTCAGTCTGGAATTGTCCTGAACCATACATACAGAGAGCATCTGCGCCTTTGGTTGCCAGCACTTGCTGAATCTGATTAGTAATCGCTTCAAGAGCTTCATCCCAACTGACTTGGCGAAATTCTTGATCAAGGCGATCTCGCATCATTGGGTGCAGCAGTCGATCCTTTTGGATAGACTCGGCGATCGTTGCACCCTTGACGCAGACCATACCTTGACTAGAAGGATGACTGCGATCGCCTCGAACTTTAAAGCGATCGGGAAATTTTAGCGTTGGTTCTTTGCCCGTCTCCACGACTTCTAAACCGCAGCCGACACCACAATAGGGACAGAGGGTTTTGGCGATTTGTGGTGTGGCATTGGCATTAGAAGGAGTAGTTGCAGACATAGATGATGTTGAGCTATTGACGAACAGCTACTTTTTTGGTGGCGAAACCTTTAACGGGATCAAAGTAGCTAGCTTCAGTAAATCGTGAATATGGCATGGATTGCAATGCTGTGATCGGATCATTGGGATCAAATACAGAGCCATCGGCTAAAGCAATTGGTGAGCGATCCTCATCAGCGATCTCTATTTCTAATTCCTTGGCAGCCTGTTGATAGACATTGGTTGCTAGCAAGTTATAGATTACTTCCGCATAGTTCTCAGGGAAACTGACTAAGCCCCAACGCGCCATTTGTGTTAATACCCAGAGATGCTCTTTGCGAGAAGGCATATTGCCCATACCAAACTGGCAGAAGTCCTGATCATACTTTGCTGCCATCGTACTGACCCGATAAGGCCCTGCAAATCCAGGGCGGATATAGGTCGGATCAAGATTGAGATACTGTGGTTGTGATAACGTCAGTACTACTTCATCACGATTTTCTAAGGGTTCACAGAACTGAGATGCTTCTAGTAAAGCCTTGACTACAGCAAGATGGGTATTAGGATATTGCTCCGCCCAATCCTTGCGAAGTCCTAGTACTTTTTCGGGATGTCCACGCCATATATCGAGGTCAGTTGCCACGACAAAGCCAACGTTATCATTCACTGCCCGCACGTTCCAAGGTTCGCCGACGCAGTAACCAATGATATTGTTTGCCATCAGGTTAGAAACCATCTGCGGTGGTGGAATCACGATTACATCCACATCTGTATCTGGTTCCATGCCTCCACTAGCTAACCAATGCCTTAGCAATAGATTGTGCATGGATGCGTGATGTACCATGCCCATTGCAGGGTTATAGGCCTCATCTTGAAATTTATCAATGTAAGCTTTTAAAGAAGCAAGATCATGTACCCCTTCGTTTTGGAGTCTCTTGCTGAGAGTAATGGCATTACCATTCCGACTCATGGTTAAGGATGTCACGACTGGCACAGGGATTTGATTACCCATACCCAGAGTAATTGCGAGAGGCATTCCCGTTACCATTTGGGCTGCGTCGAGGCGACCTTCACGAATTCCTTCCGCAAGATCATTCCAGCTATTTTCTTTAGAAAGAGTGACATCTAAACCATATTTGGCAAATAGTCCTTTCTCTTGGGCGATCGCAAAGGGAGCGCAGTCGGTGAGGGGAATGTAGCCAATGGTGAGATTTGTTTTCTCGATATTGCCAAGACTGATCGCCGCATTGCTCTTGTTCTTAGCCCGTTCAATTTTGATTTGTTTCTGGCGATCGAGGAAGCTAACAACTTCGCCTCTGAGACGGTAATAGTTGGGATGATTGACAGCTTCTAGTTTTTTGCGGGGATGGGGCAGATCAACGGTGAGGACTTGACCAATTTTCGCTTCGGGACCATTAGTCATCATCACAATGCGATCGCTCAGAAGTAAAGCTTCATCAACATCATGGGTAATCATTACTGCCGAGATTTTATGCTCATCGCAAATCTGCATTAATTTTTCTTGTAATCGACCTCTAGTTAAGGCATCCAATGCGCCAAAAGGTTCATCTAATAGCAAGATTTTCGGCTTAATCGATAATGCGCGCGCAATACCTACCCTTTGCTTCATCCCACCCGAAATTTCTCTAGGGTACTTATCCGCAGCATGACTCAAGCCCACTAAGTCAATATTTTCTTGAATAATGCGGCGGCGTTCCTCTTTAGGTAAATCCCTTAGCACCCGATTTACCGCCAAGCCAATATTCTGACGTACCGTTAACCAAGGCAACAGTGAATGGTTTTGGAATACCAACATGCGATCGGGTCCTGGTTCACGTACTTCACGCCCTTCTAGGACAATACCACCTGCACTAGCACGATCTAACCCCGAAAGGATATTTAGAACTGTTGATTTACCGCAACCTGAATGTCCAATGATTGAGACAAATTCACCTTCCTTCATCTCAAAGTAAACATCTTTGACCGCAACATAGGGTTGCCCTTTGTTGGTTTTAAAAACACGACTAACGTGATCGATTTCTAGGAATTTGGACATAATCAATTACGAATTTAGAATTACGAATTTAGGATCTAGTATTTACAAATTACGACTTACGAATTAGAAAGTGATATCTAGGAATTTCTTAATTTGTAATTCGTAATTCGTAATTAATCAGCCTCATCAGCTAAGGCAAAGCGACTATAGAGAAATTCAAGGATGTAGTTGCGAAGGCTGTAGTAGCGAGGATCATCGGCGATCGCTTTGCGATCGCGAGGACGCGCAAATGGTACATCGATGATTTCAGCAATATGGGCGGCAGGTCCATTGCTCATCATCACAATGCGATCGGCGAGGAAGAGTGCTTCATCAATTTCATGGGTGATCATCAGTGCTGTAACCCGATTTTTGCGCCAAATTGCTAATAGTTCTTCCTGCAATTCTTCGCGGGTCATTACGTCTAACGCACCAAAGGGTTCATCAAGGATCAATACTTCAGGACGAATGGATAACGCACGGGCGATTGATACCCTCTGACGCATACCACCAGAAAGTTCCTTTGGTTTTTTGTGCATTGCTTCGCTCAAGCCGACTAATTCGAGCATATCCTTAGCAATTTTGATTTTTTCTTCCTTAGATTTCTCTTTATAAACCTGCTTAACTGCTAGATAGACATTCTCAAAGGCGGTCATCCAAGGTAGGAGCGAGTAGTTTTGGAACACCACCATGCGATCGGGACCGGGACGAACGATTGGTTTGGATCGCAAACAGATTTCGCCTGAGGTTGGTTTATTAAAACCAGCCACCATGTTTAAAAGTGTCGATTTACCACAGCCAGAGTGACCGATGACACAGATAAACTCGCCTTCATAGACTGTCAAATTAACATCTTCGAGAACAGTATAAGGACCTCTAGGTGTGGGATAGACCTTAGAAACTCCATCCATGACTAGAAATGGATCTCTATTTATTTGCTGATTATTATCTGTAAGATCAAGAGTCTGCATAGGAGAAGGTTAAGGGAAAGAGTTAAGTGAGGTAGGGTGATTAGCTTTTAGCTTTTAGCAATTAGCTTTTAGCTTTTAGCTTGGATGTGTATTACTAAAAACATAATTCACTTTGAAAATTTGCCTTTTAAGCTAACAGCTAACGGCTAAAAAACTAAGCATCTGACTGAGCAACTAGTTTGCTGACGTAATAAACGACTTTATCGAGTAGGAAGCCTACTAAACCGATGTAAACCAGAGCTAAAATCAGTTCGCTACTCTTTTGGCTGTTGTAGCTATCCCAGATAAAGAAGCCAATGCCGACACCACCAGTCAACATTTCCGCTGCCACGATCGCTAGCCACGACAGACCAACGGCAATCCGTAAACCTGTGAAAATATAGGGAGCTGCCGAGGGCATCAGAATCGTGATGAAGTAGTCAAACTTACTTAGGCGCAAGACTCGCGACACGTTGCGATAGTCTTGGGGAACCTGTTGTACGCCAACTGCGGTATTCATTAAGATCGGCCAGATCGAAGTGACGAAAATCACGAATAATGCGGCGGCTTCGGTAACGTCTAGACCAATAGATTTCAGTGATTCGTTGA
Organism: Pseudanabaena sp. Chao 1811; assembly: GCF_027942295.1. NCBI lineage: Bacteria > Bacillati > Cyanobacteriota > Cyanophyceae > Pseudanabaenales > Pseudanabaenaceae > Pseudanabaena > Pseudanabaena sp. Chao 1811. Next base: position 101,953 of record NZ_CP101416.1, on the reverse strand, counting down.
CACCTTGGAAGGCGGACATGGCGATCGGTAGCCATGCAAGGGGAGGGATTGTCCGCAAAACTTGGAAGATGGGGTCAAAGGCACGATAGAGAAATACATTTGTACCGATCGCAATACCGAAGGAAATGCCAATAATCGCGGAAGCGGTATAGCCGATCGCCACACGACGTAAACTGACCATTGTTTTTACGCCTAAGCCTTTTTCGATGGTGAGTTTTTCCTTGAGGGCTTGACGGGCAGGACTATCGGTTTTGTCCGCAGCACTAACATCAAAATAATCGCGATCGAAGAAGGGATTCCAAATATATTCTTGAGTCTCTTGCCAGACTTTGCTTGGAGGTGGTAAAGGAGGGGTTTTACCTGAACAGAGTATTTGCCATGTTCCCAAAATAAAGAACAAAGCTATCACAGGCGGAATGATAAAACGGGCCTGTTTCTGAAACCATTCGCCTATGTTATTAACTGAAAATCGTGACTTTAAGCTTCCTGCCGCCATTTTTTATATCTCCGTATTTGCTTTAGAAAAGATGATGACAAGGGGCTTAAGCCCCTTGTTCGAGAATTAGATTCAGTTAATAATTAAGCCTTTTTAATCTTCAATCCTTTGAGGTATTCGCTGGGATTTTCTGGATCAAACTTGACTCCATCAAAGAAAGTTTCGATGCCGCGAGAAGTACTCTTAGGAATATCAGCTTCTTTGCCAATCATCTTCGCAGCTTCTTTCCAGAGATCCTCACGATTGACCTTATCTACCAACTTCTTCGCATCGGTGTCAGCATCAAAATAGCCCCAACGCATATCTTCAGTTACAAACCAAAGATCGTGACTCTTGAATGGATAGGAAGCTGCATCTTTCCAGAACTTCATCGCAAGATCGGGATTGTCTAGAGTTCTACCATCGCCGTAGTCAACCTTACCTTGCAGTCTTCCTAAAATTTCGGCAGGTGGAACCTTCAGCCACTTATCAGCACCGATGATTTTACACATCTCTTCTTTATTTTCAGCTTGTTCACACCAAACTTGAGCTTCGAGAACTGCTGCGAGCAGAGCCTTAGTAGCTTTAGGATTCTTATCAACCCAATCGGCACGCATAGAGAAGGCTTTTTCAGGATGATCTTTCCATAGTTCGCCAGTGATTAAGGCACTGTAGCCAGAATTTTGGGCAACCAAACGAGCATTCCAAGGTTCGCCCACACAGAATGCTTGCATGTTACCAGCCTTCATATTGGCAACCATCTGTGGTGGGGGAACGACGATGGTATTGACATCGGTATTCGGATCGACTCCATTTGCCGCTAGCCAATAGCGCATCCACAAATCATGGGTTCCCCCGGGGAAAGTGACAGCACACTTGATTTCTTTACCACTAGACTTAATCTTGGCAAAACTATCTTTGAGAGAATCACTCTTGAGCGCAATTTTGAGTTCTTTAAAGTCATTGGCAATAGAGATTGCTTGTCCATTGGTATTTAGTCTTGCCAAGACATACATGGGGACTTTTTTGCCGTTAGTAATCTTGCCTTCATTCAGTAAATAGGGAATAGGCGACAAAATATGTGCGCCATCAATACCACCAGCATCAGATCCAAGGGCAATGTTGTCGCGAGTGGTTCCCCAAGAAGCCTGTTTGAGAACTTCGACATCCTTCATGCCATATTTCGCAAATAGACCTTTCTCCTTAGCAACAATCAAAGGAGCTGCATCGGTGAGAGCGATAAAACCAAGCTTTGCTTTAGTGACTTCAGGGGCATCAGCAGCACTAACTTTTGCTTCAGGGGACTTGCTGGCGGCAGTGGTAGTCTTGGTATCAGTTTTTGGTGCTTCGCCGCCGCCTGTACAGGCATTTAAAGCGATCGCGCTAACAGTAGAAAGTCCTGCGGTGGTTAAAAACTTGCGACGAGAGAATGTACTCATGAATTTCCTTGTAATAACTGATTGAGGTTTGAGAATCTAATTTTGAGGATTTTTAGCCAATTGCGACTAATTCGGCTGAAGGTTCAGCGATCGCCTGTTGTTTTGGAACAGCGCCAAAGTGTTCGACTAAAAGCTTGCCGACAACTTCGCGCAAATCCTCACAGGGGATTTTTTCCATGACGCATTTGCCGAGATGGGCATCCTTGCCGACTGTGCCACCCATATAAATGTCAACACCATCGACAACCTTGCCATTCTTGCGGGTTTTGCAGCCTGTAAAGCCAATATCGGCAACCTGTGGCTGGGCGCAAGAGTTAGGGCAGCCACTCCAATGAATCCGCACAACTTTAGGAAGATGGTAATCTTCGCTCAGTTGTTTGGTGAGTGCGAGGGAACGGTTTTTGGTTTCCACGATCGCCACAGGACAGAATTGATTACCAGTGCAGGAAACTAAGCCCCGCATGAGGTTGTCGGGATTAGCAGGGAATTTCTGAAGTAGAGGTTCTTGCAATAGTGCAGGTACTTGCTGATCACTGACATTGGTAATCAGTAAATTTTGCTCAACCGTAAGGCGTATATCGCCATTACCGTAGGTATCCGCAAGTCTTGCAAACTCATACATATCAGGGGCATACATCCGTCCCACAGGGATTTGCAGCCCTACATAATTCAATCCTGCTTGCTTTTGAGGATGAACGCCAATGTGATCGCGCTTTTCCCATACAATTTCATCTTTGGCGGCGGCGGTTGCCAATGGTTTGCCGAGTTGCTTCTCAACTTCAGCACGGAATTTTTCAATTCCCCATTCATCAATTAAAAACATTAATCGCGATTTAGCACGGTTCTCGCGGAGTCCATGATCGCGATAAACAATTAGTAACGCTTCACAGAGGGCAACGACATCTTCAGGCGGAACCCAGACATTAAGAGGAATTGCTGCCTCGACCCGCTTCGCGGAGAAAAATCCGCCGACAAGTACATTAAATCCAAATCGAGTCTCAGTTGTATCAGTACTCTCTGATGAGCTATTACCTTGAGTCTGATTATAGATATGCCAGAATCCTGAAGGAATATCCCACTCTGGGCGTTGTCCTTCTGACTTAGGCGTGACTGGGCTTGTCTTAGCTACTTCTCTAAATGCAGGTACAAAGGCTAAATCATTGATTTCGGCATGGGTAGAGTTATCGCGACAGCCTGCGATCGCAATATTAAATTTGCGAGGTAAGTTGGTAAAAGCAGGGTTTCCTTCGCCATTATTGGTGAGTAAATTCTGAACTTGCATCGCTAATTCGCGAGTATCGTAAAGCTCATCGGCATCAATACCTGCAACGGGTGAACCTGTGATATTTCGCACGTTATCGATCGCCGATTGCACACTAGTCAAACCAACAGAACGAAACTTTGCGAACATTTCAGGCACATCTTCGATAAGAATGCCACGCATTTGAATATTCTGGCGAGTGGTAATATCGGCAACGCCATGCTCACCACACTTCTCAACTACTGAGGCGAGAACACGCATCTGATCGCTATTGAGCAAACCATTGGGAATTCGCATCCGTACCATGAAACGTCCGGGGGTACTCTTACGAAAGAAGATGCCGAGCCACTTTAAACGATGTTGTAAGTCGTCGTCGTCGATCGCTTCCCAACCTATTGCGGCGAAGCGATCGATTTCGGCTTTAAGGGCAAGACCATCTTTGGCTGCTTTCAGGTCTTCAATTTTGTTTGCCATGTTATTTATCCTTGGCTCATGCTGGAGATGAATAAATAGATAGAGGTGATCGCAATTTATATAGATGTGTATGTAAATGTGCAAAATCTCAAATATCTAACTCTCAAGCGCTATTTAAACTTTGTATAGGGTTTACACTACTTAACGTTTCGATCCCAATACGTATAAACAACTACATATTTTTAACTATTATTTAATAATTGCAATACTGCCATGCATTAAACGCATAGATGCTTGCATTGTGTAAATATAAAGAGCAAGGTGCTTAAGCCCGTCATTCTCTATTTCCTGTTGCTGCTCATGCTCGATCGCCTCCAAAAAATCCTCTCTCGACATGGAATTGCCTCCCGTCGTGACGCAGAACAGATCATTCTGTCAGGTCGAGTTTGGGTAAATGGGAGACAAGTTAAGGAATTAGGGACTAAAGCTGATCCCGATCGCGATCGCATTGAAGTAGATGGGAAGTTATTGCAAACTAATGCCCCAGAATTTGTATATCTATTACTTAACAAACCAACGGGCGTAGTCTGTACCTGTGATGATCCCCAAGGTCGCAGGACAGTTCTCGATCTATTGCCAGCTCAATATCGCCATGTTTATCCCGTAGGACGATTGGACTACAACAGCAGTGGCGCATTAATTTTGACCAATGATGGTGAATTTGCCAACTATCTGATGCATCCTCGTCACCATGTCGCCAAAACCTATGAAGTATGGGTTAAAGATATTCCTAGTCAACAAACTCTTAAGCAATGGCAAGAGGGGATCATCCTTGAAGGTAAACGCACCTTACCTGCGATTGTCAGCATTCAACAGGTTGAAGAGAATAAAGCTCAAAAATCACGTCAAAACCCGCGCACAAAATTACAGATAGTTTTGTCAGAAGGGCGTAACCGTCAGATTAGAAAAGTTGCTGAACTATTAGGGCATCCTGTTTTGGCATTACATCGAGTCGCGATCGCCACAATTTCGGTTGCTTCATTAAAAATTGGTAACTATCGGTTATTGAACGAACAAGAAATTAAAAATTTGTAGTGATTGCAAAGGATCTTTAGGATACTAAAATTAGATAAGAGTAATGCAAGGGGGGACTCTCTGGTAATTTTTAGAGGATCTCGATAGTTGAGTGAGCAATGACAAAATCTAGGGATTATCCCCTATATGTTCAGAGTTTGCTTTCAAATCTTTGCAAAATGTTATATTGATTGAGGGTAAGTAACTAAATCCAAATCAACTTACTCCAAATCTAAACAACGCTCTATATAGAACTTGTGGCTATTAAGGTGTGACTCAGCGTCAGATTTTACAAGCCAGTCAGTCCAATCTCTTCATATATGTCGTGAGTATTGTGAACATTACAACCTCCAAGCAAGCAGAGAAATTAGCAGAAATCGGAGCGCAATTCAAGCGTATTCGGCAGGATAAAGACCTATCGATTCCCCATCTAACTGCAACTACCTTAATTTCTGAACGCTACCTGCGAGCGATCGAAGATGGGGAAATAGAGTCCCTCCCTGAGCCTGTTTATGTACGTGGTTTTATCCGTAAATATGGCAATGCCCTAGGGGTTGGCGATCTATCGGAAGATTTTCCTCTCAATTCGGTGCTGCCTGAGCAAAAATGGGCAGGTAGTGCTGCGGCGGAGCTACGTCCCCTACACTTGTATGCGCTATATGTTGGTGTGATTGCTGGCGCAGTGAGCTTGTTAGCAACATTTTTAAATGCGCCAGAGGCTAATAAAATTAACGACAGCCAAACCATTTTAAGTAGTGCTGCCCAGATCGTTTCTCCTAAAGCCAACAAACCAACGGAACAAGATAATCTATTACCTAAAATTGGCGGACTAGAGGTATTAAGGCAGTCGGTTACGGATTCTTCCGCAATGGCAACTACCGTGAATATGTCTAAAGCTGTAGTACCAACGCCAAATGTCTTGCCAGCCGCAACGACTACTGATAATTCACTCTCCAATAATTCGCTTAATTCGGTCAAGAAATCACCATCTGAAGCTACTTTTGGGGAAGTTAGTTCTAGTCTCAATAATGCCGCTAAATCTTGGACAAATAATTTTGCCTTTCAAAATAGTGCAAACCAAAATAGTTCAGAAAATGCTGCTAATAGTAAGTTTGAGTTTGTCGGTAATAAGCCCGTTAATATTGGGCTGTTGATGAAGGGGCAGTCTTGGCTACGCATCACTGTGGATGGTAAGACTGAGTTTGAAGGTGTTCTTGATGAAGGCAAAAAGTTGACTTGGTCAGGCGATCGCCAAATCTCGATTCGTGCTGGTAATGCTTCGGCTGTTGGTCTGAGCTATAACAATCAGCAAATCAAGGTATTAGGTAAGGAAGGGGAAGTTGCGGAAAGGCTCTTTGGAATCAACCAACCAAACAATGTTGAAGCTAATGAAACAGAGCTGCGTGGATTTTTAGAATCGATGTCTAACAACGAAATCCCCTAACAAAGAAATGGGTGCGTAGCACCCATTTCTTTGTTAATTACTTTCTAGCCCACTTTTTTTGACTAATTCCTCTGGTGTGAGTTTGGATAAAAACTCACGGAATGCTTTTCTTTCTGCTTCGTCGGCATCTTGATCCACAGGGATTGAAGCTTCAAGAATTACCTCCTCCATAACCCAAATGGGACATTTAGCACGCACTGCGATCGCGATTGCATCACTAGGGCGGGCATCAATTTCTTTTTTTATATCTCCTTGTGAAACCGTAATTACTGCGTAGAAAGTGCTGTTTTTAAGAGCATGGACAACGACACGCTCAACGGTGATCCCCCATGCGTCTAAGAAATTCAGCATTAAATCATGGGTCATAGGGCGCTCTAACGGTCTGCCATCTAAAGCGCCAATAATTGCCTTGGCTTCGGCTTCACCGATCCAAATTGGCAATGCTCTCCGTTCTAAAGTATCTCGCAGTAGAACGATAGGATTACGGCTGACCGCATCAATAGCGATCCCAGCCACCTTCATTTCGATCATTATTGCCCGCCTTCCTCAAGAAATGAGTGAAAGTACCCCTCATAAATCAAAAACTTTAGGGTTCTGCGATTTAATAAAGAATCTAATCTTCTGTGTTGCGTTTTTGCCGCACTACAGAAGCTCGGTTCCTTATTTTCCTGCGCGTCCCTTCTTAGTTTAGATATTGATAATTAAAGACGATCAATATCTAACTAGCAAGGCTTTTAGAAATTGAGAGGCTTTTGCAGGTTATTATATCACCGTCACGATAGGGAATCTGGCTTCCCGTCTTGTTTTTAAGGACACTATTCACAGCATGAAATCAGACTTGAAATCAGATTTAAGAAATATTACGGTTATTGGTGCTGGTGCTTGGGGATCAGCGCTAGCAAGTCTGGTCAAAAAAAATTGTCATCATGTCCAAATTTGGTCGCGTCAAAGTCCACAACCACTAGCGGAGGTGGCTAGTAGTAGTGATGCAATTATTTCCGCAGTATCGATGAAAGGGGTCAGAGCGATCGCGGAGCAATTACAAACTGCACAATTGCTGCCCCATGCGGTGATCGTCAGCGCTACTAAAGGTCTGGAGCCAACTACTAGACAAACCCCATCGCAAATTTGGCGATCGCTGTTGCCCGATCATCCGTTGGTGGTTTTATCGGGTCCCAATCTATCGGCTGAAATTATGGCGGGACAACCTGCGGCAACGGTGGTGGCGAGTACCGATGAAGCTGCGGCTCAGTTTATTCAAACGATTTTTGCATCGCGAAATTTCAGGGTCTATACCAATTCTGATCCGATTGGCGTGGAATTAGGTGGCACACTCAAAAATGTAATCGCGATCGCCGTTGGTGCTTGTGATGGTCTAAATCTGGGAACTAATGCTAAATCGGCATTAATCACGCGATCACTGATTGAAATTATTCGAGTCGGTGTTTATTTTGGGGCGCAACCTGAAACCTTTTGGGGCTTATCAGGTTTAGGGGATTTACTAGCAACCTGTAGTAGCAATCTCAGCCGCAATTATCAAGTGGGCTATGCGATCGCGCAGGGCAGAAGTCTAGAAGAGGCGATCGCCCATGTGCAGGGTACGGCTGAGGGTGTAAATACGGCTCATGTACTAATGGAAATCAGCGATCGTGAAAAAATCAGTGTGCCTGTGTCGCGCTACGTTGCTCGACTACTTAAGGGTGAAATTAACTTACAGCAAGCGGTGGAAGGGTTAATGGAACGGGATCTCAAACCAGAAAATTAGAACCTGTGCTTTCAAAACCTCCCACTAAGTAGTCAAGTATAAGTAAACTTAAAACCCCTATTTCTGTACCGCCCGCGTAGTGATCAGTACAGAAAGTTTATAACTATGCTGAGCTACTTAGTAAATTGCGCGCTATTTTGGCATCTACAGGTTGCGAAAATAAATATCCCTGACCAAATTCGCAACTTAATTCTTGAATCTGCTCTAACTGCTCTTGCGTTTCTACCCCCTCAGCGATCGTACACATGCCTAAACTTTGGGCTAAAGCAATGATTGCTCTGATAATTTCGGTGTTCTTGCCATTTTTACCAATTCTCATGATAAAGGAGCGATCTATTTTGAGGTGATCAATCGGCAAGCGATGTAAATAACTTAGGGAAGAATAACCTGTACCAAAATCATCAATACTTAACTGAATATGCCGAACTTGCAATTGCTCAATAATTTTGCCTGCAAATTCAGCATTTTCCATAATATCGCTTTCCGTAATTTCTAAAATTAGAGAATGTCCATCAATTCCTGTTTCTTGGAGAATTAGATCAATTTTCTCTAGCAGATTGAAGCTCATGAAATGTTTCACGGAAAGATTCACGCTAATGCTCAAAGACGCATCCGCAATTCCCTCATTTTGCCAATTCCGCAATTGTTGGCAAGCTTGACGCAAAATGAACAAATCGATCGCTATCACTAGTCCCATTTCTTCAGCGATCGGAATAAATTTATCAGGATAAAGCATTCCTTTTTCGGGATGATGCCAACGTGCTAAAGCCTCGAATGAAGCAATTTTGCCAGTTCCTAAATTAATGATTGGTTGATAGTGAGCGACAAATTCATTGCGTTCTAAGGCCTGTCTGAGATCAGATTCTAGTTGAAAACTATCTAGGGCATGGCAGTGCATTGTTTGCTCAAACAATTGATAACATGCCTTGCCATTTGCCTTAGCGCGATACATGGCTGTGTCAGCATCACGGAGAATATGTTCGGGTTGTTTGTACAGGTCATTACCCATCACAATCCCAATGCTGACATTGGTAAATATTTGATAATCCCCAATTTGAAAAGGTGATGCTAGCTCACTTAGAATATCTTGAGCAACTTTAGCAGCATCATTGGAGTTGTTGATATCTTGCAGCAATACGGTAAATTCATCCCCCCCCAAACGACATAGCATGGTTCCCGGACGTAAACATAGCTCGATTCGTCGTGAGATCGAAACTAATAGCTGATCACCTACAAGATGACCAAGGGAGTCGTTTACTGACTGAAAGCGATCGCAATCTAAAAATAAAACCGCAAAATGATAACCCGTTTGCTGTCGTACCTGTTGCATTAGCTGCTCTAGGCGCTTCATAAACCAAGTGCGATTTGGTAGTCCCGTGAGTACATCATGGAGCGCTAAATGTAATAAACGTTCTTGGGCTTGTAATCTCTCAGCAATTTCTTTTTCTAATTGAGCAGTTCTCTGTCTTACGCGCTGTTCAAGCTCAGAATTTAGCTGACTGATTTCTTTTTGGGCATATCGCAAACTTAAATGGGTTTGGATACGTGCTAAGACTTCTTCTAACTGAAATGGTTTAGTGATATAGTCCACCCCACCCACACTAAAGGCTTTGACCTTATCTAGCACCTCATCTAAAGCGCTTAAAAAAATTACAGGGATATCATTAGTTTTTTCATTGGCTTTAAGGCGTTGGCAAACCTCATAGCCATCGATATTGGGCATCATGATGTCCAGCAAGATCAAATCAGGCTTTGCGGCTTGGGCGACGGTCAAAGCCATCAACCCATCCGTGACACTACGCACCTTATAGCCCTGTTCTGTCAGAGTTGTCGATAAAAAACGCAGGTTATTAGGTGTATCATCGACTATTAATATATCGCCGCTATATTCTCTAGTCATTAGTTAGCTGTTTCCATAAAGTTTTTTGTTAGCTGATTTAGATGACTAGCTACTACATTTGCATTTATTCTTTGATGGCTTGTTGAGTTAATTTAATGATTTGATTGTAACAAAAATTATCAACAAGACTGATTAAAGACTGAATTAAAGAATTGTTATCTGGAGGTACTGACTTAACTAAATCAGCAATTAAGTCATTGTCAGCAAGAGTTGCTGCTTCATGTAACTGGGCGATCCAACTATCAGGCATGTGCGATAAAAGTACCTTGAGATCATCTTCTAATGTATCTAGATCAGGGTTATCCACTTCTCGATTGTGATGCTCGGTATCGGTTTCGTATAGGTAAGATACGCCCAAATATTCTGTCAATTTGTCTAAAATTACATCTTCGCGAAAAGGCTTCCGCACAAAATCATCACAACCTGCCGATAGAATAATGGCTTTTTCTTCTTCCAAGGCGCTGGCAGTCAAGGCGATAATTACAGTTGCCTGTCCTTTTAGATGGGCTTTAATTTGGCGGGTAGCTTCGTAGCCATCCATAACTGGCATTCGCATATCCATCCAGATCAGGTGTGGTTCCCATTCATCCCAAATGGCGATCGCTTCTGCCCCATTTTCTGCTTCTCGCACTTGGAAACCTACAGATTCTAATAATTTGACTAGCAGATGCCTACTTTCCCAACGGTCTTCTACTACGAGAATGCGATATTCAGATTGGTTGGGGGCTAAGCCAATAATATAGCGATCGCTTAAATGTTTGGATGAACCTGAAATCTTAGGTATATGCACTGGCAGATCTACCTGAAAAATGCTACCTTGCCCCAATTTACTGCTCACAATGATCTTGCCACCCATAAATTGGGCAAACTTACGACTAATTGGTAAACCCAAACCAGTGCCTTCCCCAGCCTGTCTTCCTAGATCACTTTGCTCAAAGGCTTCAAATATTTTTTCTAAATGCGTTGAGGGGATACCTTCACCAGTATCTTCTATGGTAAATCTCAAGATAATTTGATCTTGGGGATTTTCTGCTAGGGGCTCTATTTGCGATCCAAGATTTTTCTCCGTTGGAGTCTCTGATGAATAGATTATATTGGCAGATAAAATGATAGATCCGAAATTGGTAAATTTGACAGCATTACTTAATAGATTGATTAAGATCTGGCGTAGCTTTCCTTCATCGGTACTAATCCATTGCGGAAGTGTTGATGCTTGCTTGAAAATTAATTGCAATCCTTTATCGTTTGCTCGGAGTCGAAACATTTTTTCGAGCGTATCGAGCAGATGATGTAGATCGAAACTAGTGATATTTAGGGTGATCCGTCCAGATTCAATTTTGGACATATCTAAAACATCATTAATTAGTTCTAATAAATGCTCACCGCTATTATGGATGATTTTGAGATAAGAGCGATGGGTGTCCTTGAGTAAAGTGTCGCGAGCCATGAGTTGCGCAAAACCCAAAATCGCATTTAGGGGTGTTCGCAGTTCATGACTCATACTTGCTAAAAATTGTCCCTTTGCCTGACTTGCAGCTTCGGCGGTTTGTTTTGCCTGTTTGAGTTGCTGTTCGGTTTGTTTGCGATCGCTAATATCACGGGCTACCCAAACTACTGTTTCTTGATCGATGGGAGAGATACTCGCATTCCACCAAATTGGTTGCTCGGTATCAGTGAGGTTATATTCAATATTTAATGTTTGCTGGGTTTCTAACACCTGTTGGATCGTACTGACAAATAACTCCGATAGTTCGGGAGTTAATATTTCTGAAGGAAGTTTACCAAGAACTTGGCTAGGGGTTAGCCAACCTAGTTTTTTGCGTGTTTCAGGGATCTTGAGAATTCTGCCTGAGCGATCGCGGACTAAAATCACCTCATCCATAGCTGCAAATAAGGCGCGCATTTCCGCATTAGTAACTTTAAGCTTTTCCTCGGACTGTTTATGATCAATACCTAAAGCGATCGCATTAGCAACTGCATCAATAGATTGGATATCAGTATCTAAATGTGACTCAGAAATCAAAAGCATGACCCCAATCACCTTCTCTCTCAGCATGATGGGATATCCAACAAGTGAGGCAATCTTCTCGCTCTGTAACCATTCCCGATCCTCTGCCGATAAGTCTGTTAAGATTTGATCCGTTAACAATGGCTGAAAATTACCCTGTGTAATTGCCCAAATTTTATCCTTGGCAATCAAATTCCGCAGGCGATCGCTATCGGTATGATTGTAATGTCCTGCATTGGCATATAGATCCAAACCATTTCTAAGATCATTAACGATCCAAATCTGGGCAAAAGCAATGTTCATATGCCGCCATAGAGATTCTACATAGGATTGCAGAACTTCTTCTAATGTACGGAGTTGAGTGGATGCAGAACCAATTTCTGCCATCAAAATTGATAGATGTACCCGTTCTAATAGCTCTGTTTCTACTTGTTTGCGATCGCTAATATCAAAAATTGCTCCATCGATCCAGAGTAATTGATCATCTTCAGTAAATACTCCCTGTCCCTTTTCATATAACCAGCGAATATTACCTTGAGCATTAATAATTCGGAATTCTAAGCTATAGGAATCTCTACAGACCAAGCTTTCATTGATGATTCTCTCTACCATTTCTTGATCTTCTGGATGGATAATACTTTTCCAGCTTCTTGTCTGACTATTAATAAAATCTGTCGATGAATAGCCTGTGATTTCTGTGACTGCACCGCCCAAAAACTCCATCTTCCCATCTTGATTGTAGGTACTTCGATAAACGATACCTGAGAAATTGGCAACTAAACTTCTAAACTTTGATTCCGATGCTCGTAATGCTGATGTCCGTTCTTCAATTTGATCTTCTAAGCCCTCATTGATACTCTCTAACTCGGCAAAAGATTGTCTGAGGCGAGAAGCCATTTGATTAAAAGCTTGGGAGAGGATATTTAGTTCTTCGATTCTGGTAGAGGGAACTTCCCGATCTAATTCTCCATTTGCTAGGGCTTGGCTTGCTAGAGTCAGTCGCCGCAGTGATTTATTAATATATTGAGTTGTAAAAATCCCTAAAGCGATCGCACTGCCGAGAGCAATGCAAGTCATCAAAATTGTTGTTTGCCGTTTGGCATTAATCTGTTCCATAAAGTCTGACTCAGGCATGGTTACAGCGATGAGCCAATTAATCCCCCGTTCATCTCGATAGGGCATTACCTTGAGAAATATCTGTTTTCCGTCAGCCCAAAACTGTAAGTTCTGTTCGGTTTTGATCTTGGTTAAATCTCCAACCTGTTGATCTAGATGCTGAGCCGATGCCCGAATCATCGGTTGATTACTATTTTTAAAGGATAGTCTTTGGGGCTTGGTGGGATTGTTAGCGATCGCATAGGGATTTTCCGTAGTTGAGCTAGCCACTAATAACCCTGATGGCTCAATAATAAAAGCTTGACCCGACTTGCCTATGCGTAATTCCCTTAAAAATTGACTAATATTTTCCAAAGAGATATCAGCACCTAAAATCCCTATCCTTTCACCATTAGCATCATAAACAGCCAAACTCGCAGTAATTACATGATCAGATAAAGTAGAGTCTGGATAAATTTGACTCCAAGTTGGTTTATTTGTTTTTAAGGCAGCCTGATACCAAGGGCGTTGACGCGCATCATAAAATTCGGGCTTTCCGTTTAGGCTTAGACGATTGCCTTGTTGATCAAGACTGTAATAGTAACGTTGGAAGCCATTGATATTAATTGCGAGTTGTAGTGATCGCGCTGGATCTGGATATTTTTGAGATATGTTCTGATCCTTTTCTAATCGAGTAATTCCCAAAAATTCGCCTGCCTTTTCGCCGCCATAATAAATCCAACAAACCGTAGGAAAATTTTGAATTTGCTGCCAGAGATAGATTTCACTAGATCGACCTTGAGTTTTTAAAATGCCTTGCTTTACTGCATCAGCATTAATTTTATTAACTAGATGGGGAGTTTCGAGATAAGAGGTAAGTTTTTGCTCAATGCGATCGCTGATTTCATTTTGAAGCTGTCCGACTAAATTTGCGATCGTTTCCTGTTCACTGCGCCAAGAGATCCATGCCATTACCCCTGATATGCCTGCAATCAAGATCACAAACTGACAAATCAGCATACATCGCAGAGATAACCTATGCTTTTTGTGAGCAATATCTGGAAATAGTAAGTGATCGCTCATAAACAAAATAACTTTCTAGTTACGCATGGAGCCTAGGATATGATTACTATTCTAAGGTCGTATTATCCAGACCGAATTTAGCGCCCTGACTTTTTAATAACTTTTTTAAAACCTTTTCGGCCCAATCTACGCTCTATGCCTCGCATTAAACTCGAACCTCTAGGAATCACAATCAATGTCTCTGCCAAAAATGGATTGTGGCGATCGCTCAAACATGCCAAGGTCGAACTAGCCGCAACCTGTGGTGGACAAGGAACCTGTGGTACTTGTGCCTTGAGGGTTTTTGATGGGGCAAGTAGCCTGAGTCCGATGAAAACCTTAGAGCAAGTAACCCTGAAAAACACGCGCAAAGATATCTCTCTATACCGTCTCACTTGCCAAGCTTCAGTAATAGAAGATGGAGTCGTTTTTCATTTAGATAATAAAGCTGATAAAAAATTAGCGCAAATCTTTGCAAGATTAAAAAATCGACTTGCCCCACGTAATATCCATCATCCCCTTACAGGAGAGTTGCTAGTCCAAGAAGGGGCTTTGATTACCCAAGAAATTCTAGAAAGTTTGCTGAGTGACTCCTGATTTAATCCGTAAAGCTAAAGGCTTACAAAGCAAGTCTTTAGCTTTATTATCCTTAGTGTTAAAAATTACATATTTTTTTTAACTTTTCGCAGTCAATCTTTTAACGGATTATAGATTTGTGACAAGATTACTATTAACTTTTATCTATAGCATTTCTCAACGTTAGTAAATTAACTACATACTGTTCTGCTGAATTTCAGGATAAGTCGGTTTTTTGATTTGCTGTAACCGAAGGAAACTGTGTTGCAGATGAGGGGCTATTTCTTAATATTAACTATTCTAATTTTTTATTTTTTATTTTTATCACATTAATCATTTAACTAATCTAAATTCAAACACTAGAATATCATTCAAAATTTAATAAAACATTATAAAAGCCGCAAATGCAGACGTTAAAGATGAATAACTCAGATTCTTTTTTTGAAGAATTAGTTGATCAGCCTTATCCCAAAAAACCGCTTATTCACTTAGCTTTAGCTGAATCACAACCAAGTGTATCCCAGATACTTCTTCAAGAAATCAAAAAAGATAATCGTTGGATTCCTGATCTATGTTCTAACTATCAACAGTTAGAGCAGACGATCACCAGACAGTCTTCTGACCTAATTTTATTAGGTAAATTAGAAGATTTGAATTGGCTAGAGGTATGCCGACGCTGTCTCAAGCAATGGCAAAATTTGCCGATAATTTTGCTAGTTGAACAGTCAGTTGTTAGTGACTTTTTTCGGGAATGGGCGATCGCCCGTGGTGTTCATGATGTGGTGAGTATTCATCCTCAAAATGTTCACTTATTGCAGAAATCCTTAGTTCACAATGCCTTAAAAACCCTTATCTATGCTTCTAACGCTAAAAAAGAGCCTGTTGATCAAGCTTTTCCCTTGGTAGCCCAAACCAATCCTGACACCTTGACATGGGAAGCAACGCTAGTAGCCCTCAACCGTTTAACTAAATATAGTTCTGGCTATCTGGGACCTTTAGCGATCGGTAACTATTGGCGAAAAAGTCATGAAAGTCTTGTGAATCTGCATCCTTCTTTGGAATATTGGCAAGTTGATTATCAAGGTCAAGTCAGTTGTCCGTTTATTTCTGAGCAGATTGCTCCCTTGACTCCTGAACAATTGCAGGATGTCCAAACATGGGTCAGAGCTTTCTTAAAGGAATGTGAACGGGTTATTATTGATTTCTCTCAGGTATTGCAATCTAAGGCAATATCTGTTGATGTTGCTAAGCTAATTTCCCCCGTTGAATGAGATCTAAGTGAAACAAATAAAATTACAACCATTAAATCAAGAGGTGGAGGTCGCAACCGAAAGTACTTTGCTTAGTGTTTTGCTGGAACAAGAAATGAATGTACTTCAAGCCTGTGGTGGTCAGGGGCGATGTGCAACCTGTCATATATATGTTCAATCAGGCAAAGAGGCTCTAAGTCCCAAAAGTGAACAGGAAATATTAACTCTGAGCTTTATCACTACCTCTAAGGAAAATTCGCGTTTGGCTTGTCAAGCAAGGGTTTTGCAAGATGGGCTGGTGATCGAAGTCCCTCAAGGAATGTATATAGGCTCGCTTGGGGAATTAAAAAGCTTAATTGGGAAACGCGCTCAACAAAATTTAATCCATCCATTGACTGGTGAGGTTTTAGTTGAGGAAGGTAAGCTGATTTTGCGATCGGCTTTAGAAAAGATGACTGAAATTGATTCCACCTTTACGGCTGATTTAAGCCAAATGTTATTGCCTTCGGAGAAATCTAAAGTTTTAAATAGGTAATGCAGTCACTGTTTAGACAAAACTTCAGGATTCACAATTCGTATCTACGCAAATGTAAGGAGTTCCAATGCCAAAATCAAACACTATACCTAACGGGGAAACGCTTATTTCGTTGACTTCTTTATCTCAAGTTTGTCATTTTAGTCGCCATACTTTTTTTAAATTTGATCAATCTAGGGGACAAATTCATGACTGGAATCACCACAAATATGTATTAGCAAGTGATGATTTTATTGTGTCGTTGCTTAAGGGGCTAGAGCATGAAGTGGGGGAAGCTTCTGGTTGGTTGATGTATTTAATTGGTAAGGATTGGGGAACTGAGGATGCTAAAGATTTTAAAATTTGGTTCGAGAGGGATTATCACCTCAGTATTAACAAATCAAGTCTCAAATTTGCTTTAGAAACTTGGTGGTGGCCATTAACTTCTCAAGGTTGGGGAAAGTGGAATGTCGATCTCAGCTCTATTCGTGAAGGTTTCATTTTTATCGATCTATTTGATTCTGCGGTAGCTAAGTCGATGGGGAATATTGGTAAGCCCGTATGTTTTCTTTATGCAGGCCTACTGGCGGGTTTCTTTTCGGTAATGCTAAATCGTGGATTGAGTAGTACCGAAATTCAATGCTATTCCATGGGCAATAACTTCTGTCGGTTTTTGATCGGGTCTGAGACTCGTATTAAGGCAGCAGAGTTTTGGTTAAGTTCTGGTGCTACTGCCCAAGAGATTGAGCAAAGACTGCTAGATCAGGATATCTCCAATAGTAATGGTCTCAGCCAAGCCATGGAGACAGGAGGTATTTGAGGTGAGGAAGCGTAATCGCAGCAGTAAGTTTTTTAAGAATGCGCTCCAACGTTTGGGCAGGTTGGGGCGATCAATTCTGAGATTGTTTAGAAACCTGTTCGCGCTCGATCGCAATCATCCTAAGCCGTCGGGGCGATCGCAGAACAACGATGCCGAAACGTATGATCAATCTTATCTAAATAGTAGGCAAGTAAGCGTTGTTTCTCGTCCAACTCCTTTTTTGTTGGGTTTAGAAGATATGCAAGATTTGGAGTTTTTGACTACAAGGGAGTTTATTCAGAAAATTGAATGGAATGCGGAGAGTGAGGAAATTTTGCCTGTGAAGGAGGAGGATCTCACTTTACTAGAAGATTTACTGATTAACTTTCCTGAGGCTTAGGTTGAGAGTTTGTCAGGAATTTTTATCGATGCTAACAACAGGCTTTGTTTATGGCTCGTTACCGCAAAATAAAACTCAAAACTAAACAATCACTATATTAATTTAATTGTTAATTTCTCAATAATTTTATAATTATGCTTACTTTATTAGAAAACGTTTTAGACCGCGCCGATGGCTCATACATTGCACCTGAGGATTTGCGAACTTTGGATCAGGCGATCGCTTCTTGGCAACTACGACGCAAAACCTACGATCTGATTCAAGTAGAGGAAAATGCCATCCTCGCTCAGGTGATGCAGCAGATCCAAGTTACCGCTCCTGATGTGGCAGCAAAGGTGACTTTTGATGGTGGTAACAAGTGCAATCGGGATATGGCCTTGGTACTGCGCTATTGTGCCACCGCGATGTTGTTGCAGGATGAGGAACTCCTCAAAGATCGTTTGCTGTACTGGATGCAGAACATCATGATCGCTTTGAAAAATCAACGAGTTAATGATTTTGTTTATCGCTCTTTACAAAAATCTGTTCAGGAAAATCTGCCTAAAGAAAATGCAGATTTGCTACTGCCCTACATTGCGATCGCTCACCAATGGTTAAGCCAATGACGAATAATTCAATTCCCGGAAATTATTTCTCGCCTCGTTTTTATGTTAAGTCCGATCCTGCGACGGGTTTACTGTCTACTCGTCAAGGCGATCGCCTCATTGCGATACCAGATTTTTTGTTACGAAGTATCCATCGCGCTTTACAGTCTGAAGCAGGACAGGCAGGAACTTTGGCACTCTATACCTTTGGCTTTGGCTGGGGCGGATCTTTTTATGATCACATTCGTGGTGAGATCGAGTCCTATAAAGGCGCAACGATTATGGCAACTAATGCTGTGGAGTTTTTGGCTACGATGCGTCAACTGTGGACTGTCCACGGCATGGGAACTTTGACCTTAGACTTTAGCCATCGCCAACATGGCTTGATTGTAGTTACGACCGAAAATTCGGTATTAACTACAGGTAGTGAAATTGGCTTGCAGTCAGGAAATTTGCCTTGGCATCAGCTCCAAGCAGGATTTATTGCTGCATGGTTTTCCCGCTGGGCAGGGAAGGATATTCGTGCCTGTGCTACGGATTGGTCAGAACAAGCTGAGGTAAGTACTACGCAGTCTCTAGATGCTTCTATTCCTATGCAGGACAATTACACACGCTTCATTGTGGGAGTAAACAGCAAGATCCAACAGGTGGAGCCTTGGGTAAAGCAGGGATTACGCACGACGGATATTTTGGAAAAATTAACAGCCAATTAAATAACGTCATTTCGGGTTAAGCTGGCAGAAAATGGGAAGAATCGCTAAGCGATTCTTCCCATTTTCTGCCATTTGCGCGGCGCGAAGCGCCGCGCAAATGGGCGTTATCGAACTCACGTTAATCAACGGACAGAGTTATAAATTTCTTCATTGACTTTTGCAGAGGCAAATAAATCGACCACGGGATGGGGATAATCAACACCGAGATGCACATGAAAACGTTTTTGCTCAACCTTTAGTAGTTGCCAAGGCTGATGGATTTTACTAGTTGGTAGAGCTGCAAGTTCTGGTAGCCAATGTCTCACATATTCACCCTGAGGATCATAGTCCTGCGATTGCTTATTGATATTGAAGAAACGGAAACCTCTAGCATCATTGCCAATACCTGAAGTGTAGTTCCAATTTCCCCAATTGCTGCAAGGATCATAGTCAATGAGAAGTGATTCAAACCATTCTGCCCCCATTCGCCAATCAATACCTAGATTTTTGGTAAGAAAGCTAGCTACATTTTGACGCCCCCGATTAGACATAAAGCCAGTAGCCTGAAGTTCACGCATATTCGCATCAACTAAGGGAAAACCTGTCTGTCCTGTTTGCCATAGTTCAAATCTCTTCCAGTCTTGTTTCCAAGGAATATTCATACCGCGTAGACCTGTGCGATAGAATAATTTGTCTCCATGTTTCGCTGCTACAAATCGAAAATAATCGCGCCAGAGAAGTTCAAAAATCAGCCAATAAGTTGAGTCATTCGCAAGGCGATCGCTCTCATATTGCTTGACTTGAGCATAGATATAGCGCGGACTGATGCAGCCCAAAGCTAGCCAAGGTGAAAATTTGGACGAATCATCGGCATTCAACATGCCATTGCGGGTTTGTTTGTAAACCTGTAGGCGATCGCTTTGCCAAAAGTAATGCTCTAGACGTTTGATCGCAGCAGATTCGCCACCACAAAATTTTAAAACTGAGCGATCGCAAGGGACAGGTTCTACTAGTCCTAATATCGATAGAGTTGGAATTTCGCCAACATCAAAGTGATGAGGTAGATGACTGAGGTGAGTTGGTGTGGGGAAAACATCCCGAACTGTAAAATCAACTTCTACTTGTTTGCGAAAGTGGGTAAATAGTTCAGGCAGTTGTGCGATCGCAAAGGGTAAATCGTTGGGATGTAATAGTGTGTTTCCCCAAAAGCTTTTTATTGCAATATCTTGTGGATTTAAAGCAGTCAGAAGATTCGTTTCTACGGATTTTTCTTCCGTTGTCACTTCTGCATGGTAATAGATAGAAGTAATTCCCCATTGCTGGGCTAATTTTGGTAAAATATCTTCGGGCTTACCAATACGAACAATAAGATCAGAATTAAGCGATCGCAAATTCTCCCGTAAATTAGCCACAGACTCAATTAAAAACTTGGCGCGAAATGTCCCTGTTTTCGCAAAACCAAAGGATGTTTCGCCAAAGTGACGCGGATCAAAACAATAAATGGGAAATACTGTTGCTCCCGTTTGCTGAGCGAATTGAGATGCTCGCCATAAAGTTTCGCAATCATGCGATCGCAAGTCATTGCGAAACCAAACTAAGATATTTTGATTAGTCATACTTACCTATCAGCAACAAGGGCTGAAGCCCCTTGTTCTACTAAAATTTATCTTTCTACAATTTGGAATTGACGATTAAGTAAGTTCATACTGGCGGAAATAGTCAGACTCATCGCAAGGTAGGTTCCCATGATAATCAAAATGACATTGACGGGTCTACCCGTTTGATTAATCGTTGTGGAGGCAATGCGATAGATGTCGGTATAACCGATCGCGATCGCTAGACTAGAGTTTTTGGCAATGTTTACATATTGACTAGTTAGCGATGGAATAATCACCCGTAATGCTTGCGGCAAGACGATCTTTTGCATAGTTTGGAAATTGCTTAAGCCCAGTGCTTTGGCTGCTTCTGTCTGTCCCTTGGGGACTGAGAGAATCCCCCCTCGGACAATTTCGGCAATGAAGGCGCTAGAAAACATGGTCAAGCCTAAGACAAGGGCGCAAAACTCAGAGCTAATGGTCATTTTTAGAGCTGCAATCGTTAATCCATCTTTAGCAAGGGTGGCAAAACCAAGGGAAATGCGATCGCTAGTTGAGGGAAGCGACAAAAAGATTGCCGAATACCAGAAAAATAGTTGTAACAATAATGGTGTGTTGCGGAGGATTTCCACATAAACACGGGCAATTTGTTTGAGTAACCAATTAGTCGAGAGCCGAGAAATTCCTACAGTAATACCAACTATGGTTGCGGAGATAATGCTGACGGAGATTGCTTTCAGCGAGTTAATCAAGCCCACCTGTAACGCACGGGTATAGCTGTCGGAAGCTTGGTATGGGAAAGGGGTATCGGCAATGTCAAAGGAAGCAGGATCACCAAGAAAGTCAAAACTAATCGCCAGCCCTGAACTTCGCATGTTTCTAGCTAGGGTATTCCAAGCCAAAATACTGCAAGTGATACCAACTACTAAAAAAATCAATTGAGCGATCGTGCGCCAATTCCAAAATTGATTGAAACGATCTTTGATGCTTGCGGTGAACTTCCCATTACTAGCGGACATTGCTTGTAGCACTCCCAAAATGGATTAAAGTTTTTGATTAATGATGGATGGTGATTATTACTGCCCATCATTACTCTTTAGGATTTTAAGTCTAGTATACTTGGTGCATCAAGGTGAAAAGCCTGTTCTGAAATTATGCCCAAGTCATCCATCAAAATAGCTATAGTTGGCGATGTTCATGACCTGTGGCAATCCGTCGAAGATCGTTTAGCATTACATACATTGCAAGTTGACTTAACTCTATTTGTGGGTGATTTTGGCAATGAGTCCGTAGAAGTTGTACAGGCGATCGCGGATTTAGACTTGCCCAAGGCAATTATTTTGGGAAATCATGACGCTTGGTATAGCGCCTCCGATCCTCATAGTAAAAATTCTCAAAAGAAACAATGTCCCTATGATCGAACTAAAGAAGATCGCGTTCAACAGCAATTAGATATCTTAGGGAAACTCCATGTCGGTTACAGTTGGCTTGATTTCCCTGAATTCGATCTCTCGGTAGTTGGTGCGCGTCCCTTTAGTTGGGGAAGTTCTAAATGGAAGAAGGAAAATTTTTATCGTGATCGCTATCAAGTACATAGCTTTGCAGAATCGACGCAAAGGATTACGGAATCTGTCAGCAATACTAAGCATGACACCGTGATCTTTTTAGGTCATAATGGACCCTCTGGACTGGGTAAAGAAGAATATTCGATCTGTGGTAAGGATTGGAAACCAATTGGCGGCGACTATGGCGATCCTGATTTTGCGGAGGCAATCGCGAAAACCTATCAAATGGGTAAATCCGTTCCCTTTGCCACCTTTGGACATATGCACCATCATTTACGTCTAAATAAAAATCGTAAACGTGAGGTGATCGCTACTAACGACATGGGGACAATTTTTTTCAATTCGGCGTTGACTCCCAGAATTGTCCAAACCAATGATGGATATTATCGGAATTTCTCGCTTGTCACCTTAGAATCTGGACGAGTTAGCCAGATATCGATTGTCTGGCTTGACGCTCTCTTGAAAGTAATTAGCGAAGATATTCTATTTGTAGCAAAGTAATAACCAAAAGAGTGGGGCGATTTGCGCCCCACTCTTTTGGTTTAAGAATTAAGGATAAATCACAGGCATATCCTGTACATACTTCCCATCACATTCATATTTTGCGCGAAACTCCTGTAAAACCATGCGATCGCCTTCTAGTTTATAAATCGCCGACGAGCCGCAGTCACCAACACCACGGAACTTAGTGAAATTGGTGAGAGTCTGCGATCGCACATTTACTCTAGGCACACCAGCGATCGAGCGATCGGTAATCCGTTTGGGCTTTTCGCCATTCTTTCCTTCTTGGAAACTATCAAACTCTAATGGAATTGCACGGGGTTTAGGAGCATCATCAATCCAAAGTACATATTCAAACGCACCCTGATAAGCCGCTAAAAAGCATTGAATCTGGACTAGATACTTCTTGTCAGAGATCTGGAAAGCTTTAGAACCCATGCCTCTCTTGCCATCCTCAGCACGGAAATTATCCTTGCAAACCCCTAGACTTTCGCGATTGTCCAGAACATATAGGAGTGGATCAGTAGAACTAGCAGTACTAGAATTGGAGTTACCAGTTCGAGCAAGATATCTCAATAACTGCTCTTCATTCAATTTGCCATTTGGGAAAGTCACCCGCAAAACAGGCTCAGGATTTTGGGTGGTTGGCGCTTCGAGCGTATACAAATATCCATCATTCTTAAATTCAATTGATCCAGATTTTTGGGGATTGTAATTCATTGCTTCCATATTGAGACCACCGCTACCATCTTTGTTGCGACTGATGTAATAGCGAGGACGCTCTGGTGCGCTAGCATCCGCACAAATGTAAACTCGATAATTAGAGGTTTCACCATAAGCATAAGTGACTTTAGACTTGCCACAGGTACTATTATCGTCAAGCTCTTTGATATCACCTACTGCGATCGCCTTTGCCGCCGCATTTTTAGGCTCAGTAGTTGCTTTGGGTGCTTCTGAAGTGGAAGCAGTAGGTGAAGTAACAGCTTTTGTGGTCGTAGTACTCGCGATCGGTGATGGTGATGAACTAGTCGCATCGGGATTAGCACATCCTAGAAATGTCAAACTTACCATCACAGCCATTAAACCGAGTCGATTTGGCAACATGCGTCCTGCTCCTTATGTCTTAAGCTTCACTAAATAATAATAGTCAAGCAAATATTCTTTAAATATTGTCTATGAATTATTCAATTATTGACATTTATCTGTGGAGATAAGTTCCTATATAGCGCTTTTCAAGCAAGCGATGTACAGAGGGTTATGTCCTCGCCGAAGGTAGGGACATAACCCTGTACTTCACTAGATTGGTATACGCTATATCGTTTTCTAGCCTTATGATTAATTCCTTCTATCAATAAAGAATTATGTTTAATTAAGAACTAATGTTGCGTGGAATAGAGATGACAAATTATTTACTTCTAGACTGAATAGTAATAAACAAGAAAGAGATTCCCCATTAGAATGTAAAAATAATTTAGGAGAGGTTTTGCGATCGCTTAACCCATACTCGATATTTACTACTGGATCTTTAACTTAGATAAATTTAAGTTTTAATAGTTTAGCAGGCAAATTGTATTAACGTGAGTTCGATAACGCCATTTGCGCAGCGCGCAGCGCTGTGCAAATGGCAGAAAATGGTAAAAATCGCTTAGCGATTTTTACCATTTTCTGCCTTCGTCGAACTGACGTTGTATTAAGACACTTAGCTTTTTCTATAGTGAAGCGATCATGAAAGGCTTTAGGTATTCAGCAATGTAATGAAGTTAATGCACCAGATTTTTCGTGATCAGGCTTATATGCACCCAAAAAACGGTTTCTTATTTTCCTAAGCATCCCTAGGTAAGCAGGAAAATATACTTAAAGTTTGCAAGTCTTGACACAAAATATTGTTGGCAATCCAAATTTAACTGCACCTTTAACAGTTCTTAACCTTTGGTTGGCGGAAGCAGTTTAGTATCAATCTTGTGTAGTTTAAACGCTTAGTCAACCGTAACAGATTCAATCCCAACCAGATTTTATGATGTCTAAAAAGAATATCAATCGTAGTGTTTTAACGTTTGTAGCAGGTGTTACATTAGCCACAACACTAGCATCCTGTAGCGGCGGCAACGACACCAAACCAAATGCGACCGCATCTAGCCCCGCAGCGACACAAACAACGGCGGCAAAAGATCCCGCAGCCGAAACATCTAAACTATCTGGCAACGTCACTGTTGATGGTTCTAGCACAGTTGCCCCAATCAGCAAGGCTGTTGCTGAAGACTTTGCAAAATCAAATCCTGGCGTAAAAGTTCCTGTTGGTACAAGTGGTACTGGTGGCGGCTTTAAAAAGTTCTGCGCTGGCGATACTGACATCTCAAATGCATCACGTCCAATCAAAGAAAAAGAAGCTGAAAATTGCAAAAAAGCAGGTGTTGAGTTTATTGAATTACCTGTTGCAGTTGATGGTTTAACTGTAGTTGTTAACAAAGAAAATACTTGGGCAAAGTGCTTGACGACCGCAGAACTCAAAACAATCTGGAGTCCTGAGTCAGAAGGTAAAATCACAAGCTGGAATCAAGTTCGTCCTGACTTCCCTAACGAGCCTCTCGCTTTGTTTGGTGCTGGTGCAGACTCTGGTACTTTTGACTACTTCACTGAAGCTATCAATAAAAAAGAGAAAGTCATTCGTAAAGACTATCAACCTAGCGAAGATGACAACATCATCGTTAAGGGTGTTCAAGGTGGTAAAGGTGCAATGGGCTTCTTTGGTGTAGCCTATTTTGAAGAAAATGCCAAGTCTTTGAATGCGGTTGAAGTTGATGGTGGCAAAGGCTGTGTTTCTCCTAGTATTGAAAACATTAATACTGGCAAATATTCTCCTTTATCTCGACCTCTGTTTATTTATGTAAACAAGAAATCTCTAGCACGTCCTGAAGTTAAGGCTTTTGTTGATTTCTATCTTGCTAAAGATGAAAAATTGGTCAAGGAAGTAGGTTATGTTCCTCTTCCTGGTGATGCACTTACTAAAGTTAAGGAGCGTCTCAAGTCTCAAACTGTGGGGACAACTTTTATGGGCGCTCCTACAGGCGTACCTATTGTTGAATTGATGTCCAAAGACTTGAAATAGTCGGAATTTGAGATAAGCCTTCCCCATGTTATTGGTGGGGGGCTTATTTTTTTGATTTACTTGATTGGAAAATTTTAATGCCAAGTCCCGTGAATAATTTTGAACCAGATTCACTCGATCTCTATCAACGCCGCGATCGCAATATCCGCGAAAGTGTGATCGGCTATGTGTTACTTTTTTGCGCTTTCATTTCTGTGCTGACCACAGTTGCGATCGTTTATGTACTTGCCTCTGAAACCATTAGTTTCTTTGGTAAGGCGAGTATTGGTGAGTTTTTATTTGGTAAAACTTTAGAGAATGGCAACTATAGCTGTAGCTGGACACCACAATTTGCTGAAAAAAGTTTTTGTGTATGGCCAACTGTTAACGGCACATTGATGGTGGCGCTAATTGCGATGTTGGTAGCAACACCTTTAGGACTTGCTACGGCTATTTATCTATCAGAATATGCTTCACCAAGTTTAGGTAAATTCCTCCGCCCAATTATTGAACTGCTAGCAGGTGTACCGACTGTTGTATATGGATACTTTGCGCTCACCTTTATCACCCCACTACTCAGCAAAATTCTACCTGGGGTGCAGGGCTTTAATGCTCTCAGCGCAGGCTTGATTATGGGGGTAATGATTATCCCTACGATCGCCTCAATCAGTACAGATGCAATGATTGCTGTACCAAGCTCTCTGCGTGAAGCAGCCTATGGACTTGGCTCCACGAAAAAAGAAGTTTCTACTAAGGTCGTGCTTCCAGCTGCATTGTCTGGCATTTGTGCCGCTATTATTTTAGGAATATCTCGTGCTGTCGGTGAGACAATGATTGTGGCGATTGCCGCAGGACAACGTCCGATTCTTACCCTTGATCCGAGACAAACCGTTGGTACGATGACAGCCTATATCGCGCAGGTTGCCAAAGGTGATTCGCGGGTGGGCAGCGTTGAATACGAAGCCCTATTTGCTGTGGGTATGACACTCTTTTTGATCACGCTTCTTCTCAACATTATCAGTAAGCAAATTAGCAAACGTTTCCAAGAAACCTATGAGTAAAGGGTTCGATACATTCGATCCATTAGAAAATGCGATCGACGGACAATCTAGCGAGTCAAAATTTGAACCAAAACTAGCATCAAGACAGCTATGGGGAAAAGTATTTGCAGCTTTTTGTATTTTTGCGACATCCCTTGGCTTGATCGTTTTGGCGTTCCTGCTTTACAAGGTGGTTAGTGATGGTTCTAGCCGCTTGAACTGGGATCTATTTAACCTATATCCATCGCGCCGTCCTTTAGAATCTGGATATAGAGCGGCAATTCTCGGATCGATTTGGATGTTGCTCTATGTTCTGCTCTTAGTAATTCCCTTGGGAGTTTGCTCCGCCATTTACTTAGAAGAGTATGCTAAGAAAAACTGGTTTACGGAGATCATTGAGCTAAATATTTACAACTTAGCTGGTATTCCGTCAATTATTTATGGACTATTGGGCTTAGGGCTATTTGTACGTGGCATGTACAGTGGAAGGGCAGTCTTAGTGACAGGGATTTTAACAATTACTTTACTGATTTTACCGCCAGTAATTGTGATTTCCAGAGAGGCAATCCGTGCTGTTCCCCAATCAATCAGACAAGCCTCCTATGGAGTTGGTGCGACTAAGTGGCAAACGATCCGCCATCATGTTTTACCTTCGGCATTACCTGGAATTTTAACGGCGGTAATTATCTCTACCTCTAGAGGGATTGGTGAAACTGCGCCGATAGTTGTGCTTGGTGCAGGTACGGTTCTCTTCGATCCTAAGGCTTCTCCCATCAATTTTGGGGCTTTATTCAGTGGTAAGATAGGGGATGTATTTACCGATACATTATGGTCAAACGACAACTTCTTTTCAGTACTGCCTTACCAAATCTATGAATGGGTTGGTGATCCTAAGGCAGACTTTCAGGTACTAGCTTCAGCAGGTATCGTCGTGCTTTTGCTATTAGTTTTAGGTATGAATTTGGTTGCGATCTTTCTACGCAGTCGAACAAAGTAATTCAGATTATGGGGCATTAGTTTGAAATTTACCTATGGCAAATTTCAAACTCAAAAATAAGCATTACCCAGAATATTGGACGAGAGATAAATCTAACGAATTTGGTTTTTTACAATGAACTTAAGTAGCAGCGTTTCCGACAATCAGTCAGTTTTAAAAGTTGAAGATGTTAACGTTTTTTATAGCTCTAACTCACCCGCAGTTGCAGGTGTTAACTTAGATATTTTCAAAAATCAAATTACAGCATTTATCGGACCTTCAGGATGTGGAAAAAGTACGATTCTGAGATGCTTTAATCGTCTAAACGATCTAATTGAAGGGGCAAAAGTTAGAGGGAAAATTACCTTTAATGGGCATAATCTTTACGATCCTAAAATCGATCCCGTTGCGGTGCGTCGTCATATTGGGATGGTGTTTCAGCGTCCTAATCCTTTCCCAAAATCAATTTACGAAAATATTGCCTTTGGTCCCAGAATCAATGGATTTAAGGGTTCTAAAACTGATATGGATGACTTGGTTGAGAAGTCACTGCGCTCAGCCGCCATTTGGGATGAAGTCAAGGACAAGCTCAAGGAAAGTGGTTTAGCGCTTTCTGGTGGTCAGCAGCAACGTTTATGCATTGCTAGAGCGATCGCTGTGGAACCACAGGTGATCTTGATGGATGAGCCTTGTTCGGCGCTTGACCCGATTTCCACTTTGCGGATCGAAGAATTGATGCAGGAACTCAAGCAAAAGTTTACGCTGGTGATTGTGACTCACAATATGCAGCAAGCATCGCGATCGGCAGATATGACCGCGTTCTTTAACACAGAAATTAATGAACATGGTAAGCGCACAGGTAAGCTAGTGGAAATGGATCGCACTTCCATAATTTTTAGTAGTCCCAAGCAAGTTGCTACCGAAGAGTACATTAGCGGTAGATTTGGTTAGAATTTTGCAATTTGATTAAGGAGACAATGGTTTGTGTTACGGCAAAGCCGCGCTAAAAAACATTGTCGTCTTGCTTAAACAAAGAAAAGGACGCAAAGCGTCCTTTTCTTTTTGGCTTTTTTAGGAAATGTTTCTGAAAAAATGTTAGTTTTTTGTAGAGCTATGTTTCTTAAGCAGAAATAAATACCAATGGAGCCAGTGAGATCTCTGACCAAAAATAGTAGCAATGTGGTTACGCCTTTGCTAGAACTGCGTGGAATCCATAAAGCCTTTGGGGAGAACGCTGTACTGAATGGTGTTGATCTAACTGTCCATTCTGGAGAAGCGATCGCCATTATTGGTCCCTCTGGTACGGGTAAATCAACGATTTTGCGGGTGATTTGTGGATTGCTGGCTGCCGATGCTGGCGAAGTTTATATCAATGGCAACCTTGTTGAGTCTGAAGAAGATATTCAAGAAGGCGGCTATGGTCTCAATATTGGCATGGTATTTCAGAATGCGGCGTTATTTGACTCGCTGACAGTTGCTGAAAATGTCGGCTTTTCACTGTTTGAGCATTCGCGATTATCCCGCCATGAAATTTATCGACTGGTTGAACAAAAATTAGCTTTGGTGGGACTAGAAAATATTAGCGATCGCTATCCGAGCCAACTATCGGGAGGGATGCGAAAACGGGTGAGTTTTGCCCGTGCGATTATGGATGATCCCACTGCCAAGAATCAAGCGAAAAAAGTACTGCTCTATGATGAACCGACCGCAGGGCTTGATCCTGTCGCTTCGACGATTATCGAAGACTTGATGCGATCTCTGAGGGAGCA
Source organism: Pseudanabaena sp. Chao 1811 (assembly GCF_027942295.1). NCBI lineage: Bacteria > Bacillati > Cyanobacteriota > Cyanophyceae > Pseudanabaenales > Pseudanabaenaceae > Pseudanabaena > Pseudanabaena sp. Chao 1811. Next base: position 72,670 of record NZ_CP101416.1, on the reverse strand, counting down.
GCAGGTTTGTGATAGTTACATCGTGGTGACACATCAAGATAGTACGATCCGTCGTACAGCTGATCGCTTGATGGTTTTGTATCGCGGATCGGTGCGCTATGCAGGAAACGTGAGTACAATTGATACGACAGACAATCTGTATGTCAGGCAATTTTTTAGTGGCAGTACTGAAGGTCCAATTCAACTTTTGACAAAGGAGGTATGAGGCTCGTGCAGCGAAAAACTTTACGCGACGGTGCGCTTGGCTTATTTATCATCGGTGGAGTAGTTGCCTTTGGGGGCGCATTGCTCTGGTTGCGCGGGCTGCAACTAAATGGTTCTAAGTTTACATTTACGATTAAATTACCTGATGCTAGTGGGTTGAATACTGGCTCAGTGGTGAGGTTTCGTGGCGTAGAAGTAGGACGAGTTACGGCGCTAACGGCTCAAGCTGAGGGGGTTGATGTGCAGGTGGGGATTGAAAACCCAAAACTACTGATTCCCAAACAATCAATTGCCGAAACTAATCAAAGTGGCTTTTTGGGCAATACCAATATTGATATTTTTCCGCCTAAGGATAAGGTAGCGATCGATCCTAATCTCAATCCTCTTGCCAAAGATTGCAACAATGATTTAATTGTTTGCCAAGGTGGACAAATTGAAGGCTCAAGGGGTGTGAGCTTTACCGTTTTGCTGAAAGACATGAGTGTGACTCTCCGCAAGATTAATGATCAGAGCTTGATTGATAATCTCAATGACACTTTAGTCTCCGCCAAAGCGACTGCAAAAAGCATCCAGAAATTAACTGATTCTGCTAATCGGGTAGTCGGCACATTTGAAAGTCAGATTGCCAAGTTTGGGGATACGGCTGATGCGATTAGTGGGGCAGCGACGAAGGTAGGCAATGTGGCAAATAGCGCTCAAGATTTGATTGAGGTCAATCGCGAGAAACTTGCCCAAACCTTAGATGGGATTGCGGCTACATCGAGAGAAGCGCGATCGCTACTAGCTAGTGCCAAACCCCTGTTAAACGATGGCAAACTGATCGCAAATTTGCAGAAACTCGCAGAAAATGCGGCTGAGACTTCGGCAAACCTGCGCAAGGTGACTGGGGAGTTAAATGATCCCGCCACGATTGCTTCCCTACGGGAAACACTGGATTCGGCGCGAGCTACCTTTGCTAATGCCAAGAAAATTACGGCGGATCTCGATGAACTAACGGGCGATCCTAAACTCCGTAGTAATATTCGCAATTTGATTAATGGTTTGGGGGGATTGCTCTCCACCGCACCGAATTTGGATAATTTGCCCACGGCAAACAAATCGCAATCTAGTGAAACCGCTAGCGATCTCCCTAAATTACCGACTACTGTCGAAGTTGCGCGGAACAAGGTGATTAAGCCTGCAACGGACGATCAACCCAAACGTGAAAAGTCTCTTGATGCCGAAAAAGTAAAAATTAATAGTCCTACACCAAGTACGACCATTAGCAAATCGACAACAAACTCAGTTACAGGAACTTCTAATTCTGCTAGCTCAAGTGATCAATGAACTTTACACCTAGTCAAGTTTGGCTAATTATTGGTATCGCACTTTGGGTAATTGAGTTATTAGTACCATTACCGACATTGTTGATTGCGGGTGCAATGGGACTAGCGGCAATTTTGGTGGCTGCGATCACACTGATCCTGCCCATTCCTGCCTTGCAAATAGTAGCTTGGATGCTAACTTCAGGAATATTGGTAGTGCTATCGCGCCGCTTTATTCCTAGAGATTCCCATCAGCTTAAGGAATCGAGTGAAGGGATTACGCTGACCGAAATTCCCGCAGGACAGACAGGCAGAGTACAGCATGAGGGAGTCTCGTGGAAAGCAAGGTGTGATGATCCCAAAATTGCGATCGCCGCTCAGCAGAAAGTAATTGTTTTAAGACGACAAGGCACAACCCTAATCGTTGTTCCTGAAAATTGGCTGCAATAGTAAAAGAGGGGCAAAGCCCCTCTTTTATTTTTTAGTGGAGATGTCAGAAATATTAAAAATAAATAATTTTAAAGTTGGTAAATCAAAAGTTTTCCACAGAGTTTTCCACAGATATTGGGACTTTTTCCACAGATTAATAGGAGTTTTCCACAGGTTGTTTTAGAAATCAACATGCTTCAGCCTTACTGGTTAAGGATTCATTAATGAGGAGAGTGTCACACTTGGGAAAACTTTTCGAAGCTGATAGTTTATGAAGATATGTAAAAGAAAAACAATGATAATGCTGATTCTGTCAAGTGCTGTTCATGTATTTATCCTTTACATTAATCTTTTCGTTACGTTGACAAGAACTGCTAGTTGAACGCACAATTAAGTCCCGACCTCTGAAAATGGTTGCGACATTCCTACAAAACTTGTTTAAAAGTTGAGGTTTCAGCATGAGTACGACCGTCAGCATCCTTGCCGAAATTCCTGAAGAATTGCACGAAACCCTCAAGAATTATCTAGAGTCCCACCCCGATTGGGATCAGGATCGCGTATTTGCCGCAGCTTTATCTTTGTTCCTATTACAAAATGGTGGCAGCGATCGCCTTGGTGGTGCATCCCATAGCTATCGCAGCACCGCCAAAGTGTATCTCAACGCTTTATTTCAGCACTCACTCTAGTAAGCATGGCTTAAACCTATGTGCGATCGCCCAATTCCGCCACCTTCTAGATATGGGTACTCTCTTGCAATTGATGTTGATTCTTTACCCGAAGGAGTCACTATACAAAAGTATGAGAAGTTGGATGATGTTCGCTGGTTTATCATTAACTCTAGCGATAAACCGCTAATTATTCACGAAAGGTTTCATTTAGATGGTGAACTTAATTATGGTGAAAAGTTGGTTTCAGGAGAGGTCTACCAATATTTTCGTAATGGCATTCCTATGGAAGGGAAACAGCATTTAAAGGGTTGGCAACTATCTTCTGTAGGCAGTACGCTTTTTTATTTAGAGCAAGAACCCCATAAGATTTATGAAGGACGGCTTGAGAACTTATCTAAAGCTTTGCCAGACCCTGAACAGATCTACTTTCCTGCCAAATATGATGGTAAACCTCATTATATTAAGGTTTTTATTCATTACCACTTGAATGATTTATATGATCAGTACTACCTCAGTCAGTGATCACCAGAGATTTAGAAACATCCTCTTGTATTAGACTGAAGAGCAAAACGATACTCAATCTTCAACCGTTATGATCGCCAATTCTGCCACCAATATCAATCAACCTCTAGATGTTCTTGTCGTTGGGGCAGGAATTTCTGGTTTAGCGATCGCCCATGAATTAGCAATCGCCAAAAATTACCATGTATTAGTGGCAGAAGCTCAGGATCGTGTGGGTGGTGCAATTACCAGTAATCGTAATGATGAAGGCTATCTCTGGGAAGAGGGACCCAATAGTTTTCAGCCAGCACCAGAGTTATTACGTCTAGCCGTACAGGTGGGTCTCAAGGATGAGTTAGTACTTGCTGATGGTAAATTACCGCGATTTGTATTTCTTAATGGCAAGTTAAATGCGCTGCCGATGAGTCCTCCCACAGCGATCGCCTCCAAAATCTTGACTTGGGGCGGCAAAATCCGTCTAGCCCTAGGTGCATTAGGTTTTGCGCGTCCTGCGATGAGTGGCGAAGAATCCGTTGATCAATTCTTTTCGCGCCTACTCGGTAAGCAAGCCGTAGAGCGATTAGTTGCACCTTTTATCTCTGGAGTCTATGCGGGTGATCCTAAACGACTCAGTGCTAGAGCTGCATTTTCTAAAATTTTCCGCCTAGAAAATGGCTATGGTGGTTTGCTCGCAGGGGCAATCCTGACCGCAAAAGAACGCAAAGCCCAAAAGCTGAACGATCCCAATATTCCCAAGGTGAAGGCTGGCGAACTAGGTTCTTTTCGCCAAGGTATTAAAATGCTGCCCGAAGCGATCGCTACCAAACTTAGAGATCAAGGTACGGCTGTCAAACAACAATGGACTTTGCGATCGCTAGAAAAGCAAGGCGAAATCTATATTTCTCAGTTTGATACACCTACGGGTGCAGAAACCATCACTTCGCGATCGGTAGTTCTGACCACTCCTGCCTATGTCAGCGCTAAGTTATTGCAGGACTATTTACCTGCGGCGAGCCAAGCTCTGAGCGATATTTTCTATCCGACCGTTGCCTGTGTCGTACTTGCCTATCCCAAAAGCGAATTTGCCTATGACATGAAGGGATTTGGCAATCTTATTCCGCGCACGCAAGGCGTAAGAACCCTTGGTACAATTTGGTCATCGAGTTTGTTTGCAGGACGCGCCCCTGAAGGTTGGCAACTATTACTTAACTTTATTGGTGGCACACTCGATCCTGCTCTGGCAAAACTTTCAGAAGCTGAGATTGTTCAAGCGGTGCATCAAGATCTCAAGAAAACAATTTTGCGTCCTGATACGAAAGCCGAACCCAAGGCGATCGCAGTGCATGTGTGGGACAAGGCAATTCCTCAGTATGAGATTGGACATTTAGAGCGTCTAGCGACGATAGAAGCTGAATTGCAAAAGTCACAGGGTCTGTATGTCAGCGCGAATTTTATTGGTGGTGTTTCGCTTGGTGATTGCATTAAACGGGGTCTACAAGAAGCTAGTAAAATTGATGCCTTTTTAAGTAGTCAAGGATAATCAAAAACCTGTGGTGCACGCATAGCCTACGCCACAGGTTTTTAGACTGTTTTTTGATTATGCTCAGCTACTTAGTAAGCGCCATCAAAAATAGCAATCCTAAATGGTTTGTGGAAGCGCACCCCGAAGGGGTGCGCTTCCACAAACCTAAAAATCTACAAATGATTTAGGACTGCTATAGCAGTGAAAGTTTTGCTTAGGACATAAAACCCAAATAAACAAAGACGGCGCTTCGCGCCGTCTTTGTTTATTTGGGTTTTGATTTGTCCTAGCTATCTCTTTCATTGCTATATATGCTGATTCTTAACAATTTTGCGATGGCGGTATAGATCTGCTGTGATGCAAATCACATCGTCTTGGTTACGGCTATCATAAGTTAATAAATAGATATAAGCTTTTTGACAATATTTCTCAAAATATTTATCAAAATCATCATAGAGTGAACATCTAGCTAACTATTCAATGGGCTGAATAGTTACTGCTTTTCTACGGCACAAGAAAAGTAAACATCATAGAAATAGATAGTTGCTACTTAAAGCTTATTTATACAGGCATAGGTAGTATGAAAGGCATCATCAATTACGGTAGTTTCGTTTCCATTGCACAATTAACTGATATCCATCTATTTGCAGATATTGAGCGCTCTTTGGTGGGCATTCCAACGGAATTCTCTTTTCAAGAAGTTCTGATGAAAATAAAAAGAACCTTGCCACAGATTGATTTACTCATGCTGACAGGGGACTTAACTCAAGATGGTAGTATTGCTTCCTATGAGCGGTTGAGCCAGTCCCTTAATAACTTTGGAATTCACTCCTATTGTTTAGCGGGTAATCATGATGACTTACCTGTTATGCAAACATATTTACCTAACGAATATGTTCATCTCAGCCGATCGCTTGATGTTGGTAAATGGAGAATTTTGTTACTTAGCTCCGTAGTTGAGGGCGCGGTTCACGGATATCTTTCAGGTGCTGAATTATCCTATTTAGAAAACAATCTGAATGCCTATCCCGATCGCCCTACCTTAATTGCTTTTCATCATCCTGCTGTACCACTTGGCTCAGAATGGATTGATGGTATTTGTCTAGAAAATCAAGATGAATTTTGGGCGATCTGCGATCGCCATCCACAAGTAGAAGTTGTCCTGAATGGTCATGCCCATCAAGAGTTTGATGAAATCTATGAAACTCCCCATAATTCAGTACGCTGTTTAGTCACACCTTCAACTTGTATTCAGTTTCAGCCCCAAAATCCCAAGTTCCAAATTGATAGTCAACCTCCTGGATTCCGTCATTTGCGCCTTTATCCTAACGGCACAATGGAAACTGAAGTCCATCGTCTCAAAGTGGGTAGCTTTCAGCCTGATCTGGCAGCAGTTGGGTATTAAAGTGATAGTATAAAAAGTCGCTTAGTGACTTTTTATACCAACCCTTAGAGCAAATGCAGCCGCAGATCATAGTTATTAAAATTGGCACATCTAGCCTCAGTCATCCTGAATCAGGGGATCTTCAGCTAGCGACGATCGCCAAGTTAGTAGAAGCGATCGTTCATTTGCGTCGAGAAGGGCATAGCGTAGTTTTGGTATCGTCGGGCGCAGTGGGAATTGGCTGCGGTAGACTCGGATTGAAACAACGTCCTCGCAAAATCTCTAAAAAGCAAGCAGTGGCTGCCGTTGGGCAAGGACGCTTAATTAGAATTTATGATGACTTCTTTGGCTCGTTGCAACAACCCGTTGCACAGGTTCTCTTAACTCGTGGCAATCTGATTCAACGTCAGCATTATATGAATGTTCACGCGACATTCCATGAGCTGCTGGAACTAGGAGTTGTGCCAATTGTGAATGAGAATGATACAGTTGCTGTCGATGAATTGAAATTTGGCGATAATGATACGCTGTCGGCTTTGGTAGCTAGTTTGATCGAAGCGGATTGGTTATTTCTCTTAACCGATGTTGATCGCCTTTATTCCGATGATCCACGCCAGAATCCCGATGCTCAGCCCATTGAGTTTGTGGAATATGAACAGCTTCAGGGACTCCGTCAAGCGATCGGGGAGAAGCAAGCCTTGGGCGCACAGGGGGGCGGTACACAATGGGGAACTGGCGGAATGACAACCAAACTGGATGCGGCGAGAATTGCATCGGCAGCGGGAGTTCGCACAGTAATTACTAGAGGTGCTTTTCCCGATCGCATTGCGGCAATTCTCAAGGGAGAGAACTTTGGTACACAATTTGCTGCTCAACCCAAAACTGTAAATGCCCGTAAACGTTGGATTGCCTATGGTATGGTTCCCGTCGGTAAGCTGTTTTTGGATGATGGCGCAGTCAATGCAGTGATTAGTAAAGGGCGATCGCTCTTGCCTGCGGGGATTACCCAAGTGGAAGGAAAATTTGAGGTGAATGAATCGGTGAGTTTATGCGATCGCGATGGTAAGGAAATTGCTAGGGGCATTTCTAATTACAGCAGTAATGATATTGTGCGTATTCTCGGTTCGCAGTCAGAAGATATTCCTAAATTACTAGGATTTGATGGTGAAGAAACCGTAATTCATCGGGATAATTTAGTTAGTCTCTAAAACTAACTGCATGATCCTCTCAGGCAAATCCCGTACTTATCATGACCCAATTCATGGAGCGATTACTCTGAATGGTAGCGATCGCACTGAGGCGTTATTAATTCAACTAATTGATACACCTGAGTTTCAACGCTTAAGACGCATTCATCAATTAGATATTGCCTACTTTACCTTTCATGGGGCAGAGGGTTCGAGGTTTACGCATTCCCTAGGAGTCATGGCGTTAACTCGTCGTGCTTTTGAGGCGATCGTGATCAAATATCCTTATCTGGAAATCCATCGCACTGTGGTTTTAGTAGCTGCCCTGCTGCACGATCTCGGACATGGGGCTTATAGTCATGCCTCTGAAGAGGTTTTTGGGAGTAACCATGAAATCTGGACTTTGCGATTAATTAGGTTTGGCAAAATTGCCGAGGTTCTCGACAGGTTCTCTCCGAATTTAATAGATGATTTAGCAAAAGTATTTACGAAAAAATATCCAGTCCCATTTATTTATCAATTAATTTCGAGTCAAATTGATTGCGATCGCCTTGATTATTTAGAGCGTGATAGTTATTTCACGGGGGCAAAGTATGGACAGTTAGATTTAGATCGCATTTTATTAGCACTAAGATTTGATCCAATTTCTCAAAGTTTAGTGATTGGTCGCAAGGGAATCGTGGCGATCGAGCATTATTTAACGGTGCGCTACTTTATGTATTTACAGGTTTATAACCATGCGAAAAACTTAGCCGCCAGATTTGTTTTAGAAAAGATTTTTCATAGAGCCAAAGCCTTAATTTCTGCAAATCTTTCTCCAAATCAAATATTTGCCGATCGCACCATTACCGCTTGGCTCAACCAAGATCCGCAAACTCTTACCTGTGAGGAATATCTTGCCTCCGATGATATTGTTTTTGCCTATCACATCCATCGCTGGCGCGATAGTGAGGATGCGATTCTCGCGGATTTATGCCGCCGCTTTCTAGATCGCGATCTATTCCACGCTACTGAAATCTCACACCTCGATGATATTCAGCAACAGGAACAACTGGATATTTGGTATGCAAAATTGCAAGCTCTGGGACTCGATCCGAAATACTATTGTGGCATCCGTGTATCGCGGACTAAGGGCTATAGCATTTACCGCCAAGGTATTAACATTCAAACGGAACAGGGCTTGCAGGATATAGCTCGACTTTCGCCATTAGTGCAAGCGATCGTGCATCCAATTCAAAGAGCATGGTTGGTTCATCCATAAAAAATTCGGCGTTAATATACTTGGCACACTGCACAGATTTTTACCCCCCTCAGTCCCCCCTTGAAAGGGGGGAAGTCTAAGTTCTCCCCCTTTCAAGGGGGAGTTAGAGGGGGTTTGCAAGATTTGGTGTGCTAAGTATATTAATGCCAAAAAAAAGCACTGCTTTTTTAGGCAGCTTGCCAAGTGGGATAGTCGGTATAGCCTTTTTCATCGCCACCGTAGAAGGTGTTGCGATCGGGCTTATTCAAAGGTGCATTTGCAGCGAAACGCTCTACGAGATCGGGATTAGCGATGTAGAGACGACCAAAGGCAACGAGATCTGCCGAACCTGAAGCGATCGCTTGATTACCAGTTTCAAAGCTATAACCACCTGCGGTAATAATCGGGCCGTTATAGATAGGTCTGAAGAAATCTGCACCGAGATCGGGTTGATCTTCAGCCGAGCCAAATCCTTCGACTCTGGGCGCGACCAAATGCAAATAGGCAAGATTAAAGCGATTTAGTTCCTTCACAGCATAGCCAAAGATCGCGGCACGATTGGAATCATACATACTGTTGAATGTGCCACTAGGAGAGATTCTCACTCCGACGCGATCGCTACCCCATACATCTACTACTGCCTCAGTGACTTCCAATAATAGACGAGCGCGATTCTCTACTGAGCCGCCATAGATATCAGTACGATGATTGGTGTTGTCTTGCAAGAATTGATCGAGGAGATAGCCATTAGCACTGTGAATCTCTACACCATCAAATCCTGCTTCTAGAGCATTCTTTGCACCAATCCGATATTGCTCGATTATTTGGGGAATTTCCTCTAGTTCCAAGGCGCGAGGTGTGACATAGGGCTTCATCCCTGTATAGGTAGCAACTTCACCTTCTGGGGCGATCGCTGATGGTGCAACGGGCAATTTGCCATCGGGCTGTAAATCTGGATGGGAAATTCTGCCTACGTGCCAAAGTTGTAAGAAAATCTTGCCACCCTTAGCATGGACAGCATCTGTGACTAGTTTCCAACCTGCAACCTGCTCAGGAGAATGAATGCCAGGGGTATTGGGATAGCCTAAGCCTTCGGGACAAACCTGTGTAGCTTCGGTAATTAATAATCCTGCTGAAGCGCGCTGTTCGTAATGTAATGCGTTTAATGCTGTTGGCACGTTACCAGCAGCAGCCCGATTGCGCGTTAAGGGAGCCATCACGATCCGATTAGGCAATGTATAACGACCTAGCTTAACTGAAGAGAGAAGAGGTGCGCTCATGGGTTTAATTGTTATGTAGGAAGGTTTGGATTTCTAATGTTCGATTATAAGCGAACAATAAAACTTTATGCAATAATGTAATGGTATCCTTTCTAGAATTTATTTCTTTTGAGATACTAAGCATGATGCACTGCACCAAGCTTAGTTCGTCATCAAAATGATATGGATAGATTTGTTTAAAGTTGTCTGTGATGCGTCAATATCAACATCCCGATCGCGAAAATATTTCTCTCACTGGAGTGCTCTATGCCCTCAGCGATCCAACGCGCCTCCAAATTGTGAAAATGCTAGCAACACAGGAAGAGATTACCTGCGGCGAATTCTGTTTGGAAATGAGTAAATCTACGCAGTCCCATCACTTTAAAGTGTTGCGCGATATGGGAATTATGTATACGCGCTTAGAAGGAACGCAGCATTACAATTCCCTCCGTCGCGAAGATTTAGATGCGCGTTTTCCCAATTTGTTAGATGCTGTGTTGAATGGCATAAATTAAAAGCAGTGCTTAGCACTGCTTTTAATTTATCTGGCGGAACCACGATAGATGCGATCAGCTTGTTCGCGAGACATCCATGAGGGTAAATCACCGGGGTTATTGGTTGGTGTTTGAGGTGCAGTCTTTTGATATGCCGATGGAATTGGGGGCGCATCGGTATGTACAAAATGCCCCTTGTTGTCACTACCAGAATTGGCTAGCAGAGTTTGTGGTACTTCAAACTCATCGGTTTCAGGATTGTAGGCAAGAACTTCCCCTGTCTCAATGTCATAGATCCAGCCATAAATTGCCATCTTGTTTTGATGCAACTTTGAGCGAATGACAGGATAAGTTTTCAGATTCTCAATCTGGGTGACGACATTCTCCGCCATTGTAATTGCCAGCAACTCTTCACCCTTGGTATCAGCGTAATTTTCCTGAATTAGGCGACGGGTTGACTCAGCATGTTGCAACCATTCATAGACTAGAGGCATCTCAGTTCTGAGTTTTTCCAGCTTCAATAAGCCCTTCATCGCGCCACAGTTAGAGTGACCGCAGATAATGACCTGCTCAATGCCGAGGACATGAATGGCATATTCGATCGCTGCGCCTTCGCCACCATTGGCAGCACCAAAGGGCGGTACTAAGTTTCCTGCATTACGGATTACAAATAGCTCGCCGACACCTGACTGGGTAATTAGATGTGGCACGATCCGCGAATCGGAGCAAGTGATAAACAATACTCGCGGTTTTTGTCCTTCGGCGAGTTGTTCAAAAATTTCTTGGTTGGCAGGGAAATAGGACGATTGAAACTTATGTAAACCCTTTAGTAGCTTTCTCATATACCAGTGTTGACTCAGGATGCAGCAATTTATTGCTTGCTTATTGTTATTTAGTTTATAGCGCTTTGCGCTCTCCCTAAAACCAAGTCGATAATTTGTAAAGTCTAACCAAATACTCCCTTCCCACCGAAGAAATAGACATATAAAACCAAGAAACAGAGGTGCGGGACTTCGCCCCGCACCTCTGTTTCTTGACTAGGAAAGGAGTATGACTTCTCAAATTTTAAACTTGAGGAATCGTGCACCACATCGATCGCGTCAATTGAAAGCCTAGTTTTACCGAGAGGCGATCGCCATTTAGTAAATGTTGGCGGGTCTTTTTTAAGATCTCTGGATTGGCACAATAGATTCTAGCTATTGCATACTTGCGGTTTGGTAATAGCACCCGCAACAGTAAGATCGTGCCACTTGACCATGCGATCGTCCGAAATTGGGTGTCTCTCTTGGGGGCAAGCCACTGAAATCTTCTACCGCTAGCTTTTAAATATGCGCCAAAATCACTTAATGCTACAGGTATATTTGTCAACTTCAATTTCATTGCTTACTCTGAAAATTTGCATCTTGATTCCTACAAAATATTTATTGATTTTGTCCTAAAAAACAATAGTTATTTAGCTGAGAAAAGTCCAAATAACGAAAGACGGAGGCTTGCTTCGTCTTTCGTTATTGAGGTTATAGATAGCTAACGTTAGTTCAGGTTAAGCTGGAATATATGAGAGAGGGTTGGCTACGCCAACCCTCTCTCATACCGTTTCAAGTTATCCCAAACTCGCATTAGTTAGGGGGAAATCAGCAGTAAGCATCTGGGCATAATTCCAGATTCAAAAAGCTATGGCGCACGCGCAGCGTGCGCTATAGCTTTTTAGCTACTTAGTAGGTGATTTGCAAAGTGACAGAAGCATCGACTTTCTGCTCACCACCTAAAATCGGTACGGAGTTGGCATCCTTTGCAAATGCTTGTAAACGTGGTTGTGGAACTGGATAGGCGATCGCTGATTCCCCAACGTTAATTGTCTTGATAGTTTTAGCTGTAAAACCTAAAGCACCCAAAACTGTATTGGACTGAGTTTGAGCGTCTTTCACCGCATCCTGAAGTGCCAGTTGTTTGGCAGCATTTAACTCCGCATCCGTAGCGATAAAGGTGATTTGCTCAATTTGATTTGCCCCTGAGTTAACTGCTGCATCAAGGGTAGAACCTGCTTTATCTATGTCTACGACAAAGCTGACACTTGTTTGTCCCGTAAATCCATCTTGACGTTGACGATTGTTTTCATAGACATATTTGGGATTAAGTTGAATGCTCGTAGTTTGGAGCTTTTCTACGCCTAGTTGTTGTAGTCGCGAAACAATGCTATTGGCTTGCCGACCAATTTCTCCTTGAACAGCGATCGCGGTTTTACCCTCGGCAGTAACTCCTAGTTGAATTCTCGCTTTGGTAGTTTTGACGGATCTTTCCCCTCGACCTGTGACGGTGATAACGCGCTCATTTTTAATGGCTTGAATGCTTGCCGAACTTTCTTGGGCTTTTGCGGAAGGGGCAATGATTGCGATCGAGGGAACGCAAAAGGCAAGACTAAGAACAAATGTAGTTAAGGGACGCATAGGATTAACTCTCTTTTATTTTTTGATATTTTCATTTCTACTGTCTTTACGATATCACTCAAATAATAGAGAGTTCATCTGGTTGCACTTTCGGAAACAACAATATACAAGGTTCCCTTTTTTAACAAAATAAGCACGAAGTGCTTATTTTGTTAGATCTTGATATCACGGCGGGTAATGCGACCGTTAGGCGCATCAATGTAGCGAGGTAAAGTACTCTGATCGATAACCTTGAGCGTATCCATGTCGTAGGTTGTATAAATTGTTTCCGCAGTTTCTAGCTTAATATCGATGACGGAAACAGTCCGATTTGGGGGAATATCACCACTCAAAAGGCGGCGTGGTCCATCGCCTAAAACACCTGCATTCAGAAGTTCCAATTTCCCTTTATGGGCGGGATAATAGGCGTGATCATGTCCACTAATGTAGGTGTGAACGTTGTATTTCTCAAACAAAGCTCTTAAGCGATCGGCATCATCTAGATAATTACCTGCCGTCTCGCGTCCCTTGGCAACCGCATAGAGGGGCAAATGCCCGATCGCAATGCGTAACTTCGCTTTTTGAGCAGCTTCGCTCGCGAGACTTTTTTCTGCCCATTTCAACTGATCCGATGGAATCTCTGATGTGGAAGCATCCCAAGTTAAAAAGAAAATATCATTTTGGGCAAATGTATAGTAGAAGGGAAATCCTGCGCGATCGACAAAGTTCAAATTCGCATCATGCTTGGGATCTTGCCAATATTTAATCACAGCATTGCGATCGTTCTCAAAGGTTGACTTCCCTCCAAAGGATGAACCTGATGCATCGTGATTCCCAATCGTAAATCCAAAGGGAAGTTTCGCTTTACGGATTGGTGCAGCAATATGCTTATCAAAGCCTTGCCACATAGCTTCTATTTCCGATGGTTTGAGACTATTGTCTTGTCCTGCCACCATATCGCCGCCACATAATACTAAGTCTGGTTCCCAAGCTGGCACAAAGGCGATCGCCTGTTTGACCTGAGCAATATAGTCAGTTGAGCCATAGGCACTATTAAGATCACTAATCACGACTATCCGTACATCACCTCGCGCAGGGGCATATAGTCCTTTAGGTGCAGGATTTGGCGATCGCGCAACAGTTGATTTGGTGGGTTTAGGATTATTGGCTGTAGTTGCTTTAGGATCTGCGGGGGCGATCGCTTGACTGTTACGACTCAAGATTCCCGAAACTGCCGCGCCACCAATCCCAGCACCAAGAGCCAATCCACCTAATATCAATAACTGCCGCCGTTTGATTGCCATAGGAAATTAAGTATCTAATCGATCTGATTGCTGCAATATTTTATAGCTTTTATAGCGATCGCTAGGCGTAATTGCGGTAGATGCTGAAATGACTTGACAATGGTTTAACGAAAGTATTGATAGCGATCGTCCAGATGATGTAAAGCTTTACCTATGATTGTCTTTCTAGATTACGGCAATAGCTCTAAGTAGTCGATTCCTTCAGGTCTAATAATATTAAAGTGGCGGCGATCTAAGGTCAAAATCTTATGAATATTATGACTTTCGGCAAGGGCTACCAAACTAGCATCAACAAAGCCAATCGGAATATCAGAATATCGAGCCATAATTTCTGTAGTGCGCCGAATTTCTTCAATCTCTATCGGTAAATAGATAAATGCGCCCTCTGTCATTGCCTCTAGAAAAGATCTGACAACTGCTTCACCAAGATATTTTGTAACTAAGTAGTCTACTTCGGGTAGAACTGTAACAGGAATCAGCAGATCAAAGGATTGAGCGACTTCAACAACTGCGGCATGGTGTTTGTCGTCTTCGTCAAGTAGGGCAATGATTGCGCCAGTATCAGCAATAACTCTAATCATTCTTTCCAAAGCAGTTCATCAACTCTTTCAGAGAGATCGGAGATGCCACTTTTACCCATGCCAACGCATTTAGGCAATGTCTTTTTCTTGTTCACAACATAAAGTTGGATTGCTTCTTGAATAATTTCCGAAGGTGTTTTGCCTCCTTGAACAGAAAGTCGCTCAAGGACTTGTTCGGTTTCTTGAGGAAGATATATAACTGTGGGTTTCATAACTGTTGTATTACCATTTCTGCATACTCATCATTCTTATCAGAAAACCATTTAGGGAAATATCTTATTGCTTTATCATATTTTATTAAAATATCAATCTCTTCGCCATCAGACAGCAAACTAATTTCTTGTTCAATTTCTTGTATAGATTTAGCAAGTAAAACATTTGTGAAAATCAATATAGCTTCTCCAAGAAAAATTTTTTGTTCAAGGAAGTCAAAAGACACTTCATGTCGCATCCGTAAAGTTTGCGAAGATTTTGTTTCTACGGAATACATATCCTTCATTACCTCTATAAAGCTAAAGGCTTTAGATTTTTCATAAGTGTAAGATACTTCTCCTCTACGAGATTCAAACAACTTCCCATTTGCAAATACATTTTCAAGGTATAAGGCACTACTGAATGTATCTGGATCTATGGATTCTGGAAGTCTAAGATCAATTCCAAGTTCTTGGTTGATTTTAATGAGAATATCAAGAAACCTTATAGCTTTATCAAAATAATCTGTATTAAGATTTGAATTGATCTCACTACCTAAATCCTCTAGGATAATTTTTTCATTTTCAAGCGAAATGATTTTAAAATTTGATTCACGTAAAAAAGCAGAGTGCATTAAGTAACTTTTCTTTGCTTGAACAGCATTTATTGTAGATGGATAGACACCTGTATAAGTAAGAATTGTCTTGTCACTCTTTAAATTAGATACTAATGTCATTTCCCCTATAAGCTGTCCGCCTTTAAGAAGAAATTCAACTTCTTGCGTGCCGAAGCGAATGATCGTCATGTTAGTCATATTAACAGCTACTGGAGATTGTCCTTCTGGTGCTATCTCTAATCGAACTGGAATTGTAATATTTGGAATCTCTCTTGAAAAAGACAACCCTCCTGACTGTAAAGGAGGGTTTCCAATAACTGGGAAAGTTATGCTTGACTCCCATATATATTCATCTGCTTCAAGATGTACACTTTCTCCTTTCTCCATTGCTGAAATAAATTTTATTTTTCCAGACTGTCCTGCTTGTGTGTTAGGAAATATAACTTTACCAATATTAAGATTGTCAGCTTCAGGTGTTGGGATAAGTTTGATGGTTACATTTCCATCAGTATCTAAATTGCTAATAGAAAATTTGATGCCATGATTTTCAGCTTCTGCTTTTCTTAAAATTTTTGCGATTGCTATATTAGGAAGTAATACCTCTTGTTCAGTTTGTACTAAAAATTTTCCACTTTCTATTTTTTCTAGCAACTTTCTATTGATTGCGAGTATCTCTTCAGTATTTTCTTCAACTCTATTAATAGTTTCGTTATATTGAGCTATGGCTTCACTCAAAATGTTTTGCGGAACCTCATAAGATTGCCGAGAAAACTTAACCTCATGATCGGCTTTCATTTTTCTAAGAACGTCAACCGTATACTTTACGGTGTCATTAGTAACAGCATGATGATTACGACACAGTATTATAAGATTCTCGAAAGAAGCTCTTTCATCTTCAGACTGCTGAGGATTATACCTCTCACCACCTTTTGACGCAGCCTCAATATGGCATACTTCGCCTACTAAATGTCCTTCATCCGTAGCAATTATTTGATTGCAATCTGGAAAAGCACAACGATTACCAGAACGACTGAAAAGACGTTTTATAGTTAGCTCGGTAGGATGCTTTCTTGTCATGTATATTTCACTTTTGCCACTTAAGTCCAAGGACTTTTACATAATAATCTTATGACTAGTTTACTCTTATCAATATATCTAGACAATACAAAAGCGTATAATCCAGACTGAATGTTCTTAAGTAGACAGATTTTCAGAGTGTCTCATCCCTATTACCATCATCAATCAAACTGCTAAATTACTGACACTTGTTTAGGCGATCGCGTTATCATTTAGGATAAATAGCTAAAAAAATTCTAGAGAAACTGTAATAAGGTAATCAAGATGACAACTGAGCCTATTGATAACTCTGAATCTATAGAAGAAGTTCCCAACATAGATTCCGCAATGACTACACCTATAGCCAATCAGAAGCAGGGGAGATGGGGAAAAGTATTTGGAGCGGTCTCTGGAGTAGCAGGATCGGTAGGTAATGCAGTCGGTGGAGCAGCTAGTGCGGTTAGTGGCTCTATGGTTGTAGCGGGAGATTCCATTGGGAATGCCGCAGGAGCAGTTGGCGGTGCGGTTGGAGCATTGTCTAAAACCTTTGGTGGTGCGGTAGTTGGCGGCATCTCGACAGCAACTAGTACGACGGGACAGGCGATCGACGCGATCGGAAACAATTTTTTGATTAAAAAAGTTGCTCAAACCTTCAAGGCTGATTGGTTGTTGCAAATACTAGAGCAAGTTGATGTTAGCAAGGCAGAAACTGAGGTTAAGCGACTTCAACAGAAGTATCCCAAGGATTCAGCTAATCAAATAGCCCAAAGGATTATCAAACAAAAGACAGTATTTGCAGGTGCTAGTGGATTTGCGACCTCGATTGTTCCTGGGGCAGCAGCTATATTTTTTGCGGGCGATCTCATTGCTACAACTACACTTCAAGCCGAAATGGTCTATCAAATTGCCAGTGCCTATGGAATGGATCTTCAGGATTCGACCAGAAAAGGTGAAGTTGCCGCAGTATTTGGATTAGCTTTTGGCGGCAAAATGGCAATCAAAGCAGGGTTAGGAATGCTTAGGAATATTCCCATTGCTGGCTCAGTGATTGCGGTAAGTTCTAATGCAGTGATGCTTTATACCTTGGGGCAGGCAAGTTGCGCGTTTTATGAAGCTAAACTCAATCCTGTCAATTTTGAGGAGAAATTAGAAGCAATTCAGAAAGATAGTGAGGAGATTTTAAAAAGTGCTCTTCCACAGGAAGAAATCATTGATCAGATTCTTGTGCATATAATCTTAGCTGGCAATCAAGATAAAAATAAGGAAGAGATTTTAAATGACTTGAGAGCAGCTAACCTCAAATCTGAGTCGATCAATGCGATCGCTAGTTACATTGATGCGCCGATGCCCCTTGAAACTTTGCTCAGCGATATCAAACCAGAGTTTGCGTTATTTTTGTGCGCTCAATGTCAGAAATTTGCCATGCTAGATGGGATTGTCACGCCTGAAGAAGCTGAACTAATTAAAATGATTGAGCAAACATTGGCAAAAAATAAGTAATAAGTAGCTCGACATAACTATAAACAAAACCCATATTTCTGTACTGCACGCTACGCGTGCAGTACAGAAATATGGGTTTTAAGTTTACTTATGCTTGACTACTTAATGCGTGGCTTTGCCACGCATTATTACTTATTTCAAGGAATCAATTTTTTAAATAGAATTAAGCAGGTGTTGAGAAGCGGATTTTGAGATAATCATCTTCCATTTTTGCACCAGAAGTTTGGAGAACCGATAGAGCTTGAGGTAACACTAAATTGCGGCGATGATTGCCAATACGGATATTTAGCTCATCACCAGTCTTCGTTAACTCAATCTTTTCCTTCGGCACACCTGGTAAATACAATTCCAAACGATATTGCTTGTTCTCTTCTACCACTCGCATTGTATTTTCTTTGTAATAGACCTGCGAAGGATCTTCGTTGCCATATAGAGTTTCTTTTAAGCGTTCTAGGGCAGCAATCCCACACATCTCTTCTGCATAGAGAGGAATTTGCTTGATGGGGAGAGGATGAAAATCGCGATGAATCTGTTCGCAATATTGCTTCTGATTATCTTTCCATGCCTTAAAGAATGGATCTTGCACTTCTTCAGGGATAATCCGATTAGCGATTACCATATCGGTGGCAACATTGTAAAGACTGAGATAGGAATGTGCCCTCAAAGACTCATTGATCACCATCTTTTCAGGATTTGTCACCAATCTTACGGTGGTAGTTGTGTTGTCTGTGAGGATTTTTTCGAGAGATTCTAACTCTTCGTAAAACTCGTAGGGGGCATCCATTACCTCTTTATTAGGTAAAGAGAAGCCAGTCACCCGCTTAAAGATCGGCTCAAATACAGGATTTAAAACCTGTGCCATTCCTTGCAATGGTTTATAAAACTTCCGCATGTACCAACCTGCAACTTCTGGCAGAGAAAGTAACCTTAGAGCAGTTCCTGTTGGTGCAGAGTCAATTACTAATACATCAAATTCCTTTTCATCATAGTGACGTTTAACGCGCACTAATCCAAAAATTTCATCCATCCCAGGCAAAATTGCTAATTCTTCTGCTTGCACTCCTTCTAAGCCCCTAGCTTGCAGAACTTCGCTGATGTAGCGCTTAACTGCTCCCCAATTCCCTTCTAGTTCCCTTAAAGCATCTAGTTCCGCTCCCCAAAGATTTGGACGGACTTCTTTAGGATCATGACCTAACTCGACCATAAAGCTATCAGCAAGGGAGTGAGCAGGATCGGTACTCAAAACTAATGTTTTATAACCTAATTCAGCACAGCGTAGACCTGTGGCTGCTGCTACGGAAGTTTTACCAACTCCGCCTTTTCCTGTCATTAAAATGATACGCATGGTCGATATGACTCGTCTTGTTTAATTTTAATTATTTAGAACCTAGAACCAAAAACGCAAAGCGCGATTAATCCTAGTTGATTTTGAATAAATGGGTTGCTTAGCAAATCTTTACATTTGTTATCCATTCTAACATCGATATCGCGATCGCCAGTATGAAAAACTTAAGGATTTATGAAGCCTATTCTCTATTTTCTGGTTTTTTAGGCTACATATATGTTAGCTTAGCGACGTGTAAAAGCTATACCATTAGATTAGTATAAGTGCCGTAAGGCGTTAATCTGTATGAATCAGAAATCAAACCTTCCTATAAATTTAGATCAACTTCACCAAATATCAGAGGGAGATATAGAGTTTGAGATTGAGGTTTTGCAAGTCTATGTGGAAGATGTTCTCCAAAGAATAGAAATAATTCGTCAAGCGATCGCCAATAACGATCATACTCAAATCATGAAAGAAGCCCATCATGTCAAGGGTTCTAGTAGTAATGTGGGTGCTTTGCAAATGCGTGATTTGGCGGTACAACTCGAAGATTTGAATCTAGATCAAGAGCTAGCAAAAGCACCAAATATCCTTGAGGATATGCTAGTGAAGATGCAGGCAGTTGAGGATTTTATTGCGGAAAAGTCTGCCAACCTCCCATCTTGAATGTTTTAACAGCAATGTAGAAATTAGGGTAGTCCTAAAAAGGAAAGGATTTATTGTGGTAAGGATGGGCGGCGCTTTGCGCCGCCCATCCTTACTGCTTGGTTTTCTAAAAACAACTATGAGACCATAAGACTCTAAATGCGACTATACTAGACATAGCGATTTTCTTCTCTAGATATTTAGTTATGAGTCTTCCATTTTCTGCATCTGATCTAAAATCTGATAGTACCTATGAACTAATGGATGTGGAAGCAATCCAAAGGGCATTGGGGCGATCGCGGGCTTCGGTATATCGCTATGCGAATACTGACCCCAACCAAAATGAGCTAAATCTACCCTATGATCCTCAAAAGCTTAATCCAGAATTACGTCAAAGTGATCGCGAACCCTTGTTATTTCACCCTACCGAAGTTTCCAGATTTGCAAGAGATGTCTTGAAAATGAAGCAGGTAACGATTCAGGTACAAGAGCCAACTCAAAATGAGACTAATCGGCTTCTGCGAGAAATTTTGCAAGAATTAAAAACACTCAATCAAGCGATGAGTTCTCATCGCGATTCATAACTAAGGTTACGTGGAACCCTCATCCCCCAACCCCGTCTCCCGCAGGAGAAGGGGAGCAAAAAAACTATATTATTTTCTTGTTCCCCTCTCCTGCGGGAGAGGGGCTAGGGGTGAGGGCTTTATAGACTTCTACGTAACATCAGTCATAAAAGAGAAGACGCACAAAGTGCGTCTTCTCTTTTATGGATTAACTGAGATATGTATATCCGTTTAAGCAATGCTCATATTTTTGTAAAAATAGCCTTGCTTCATTCAATGTAATTTGCTTCTCTTGGAGAGCACGTTCCGTTTCTTGGCGAATATTCTCTAGCATCGCATCACGATTGTACTGCACATATTCGAGAACTTCGGTCATGGAATCACCCTTGATCACATGCTCAACCTTATACCCTGTAGGCGTTGCGTGAATATGCACCGCATCGGTATCACCAAAGAGATTATGTAAATCGCCAAGGATTTCTTGATAGGCTCCGCCAAGGAATAGGGCTAAGAAGTAAGGTTCTTCGGGGATAAAGGGATGCAATTCGAGAACGGATTTTACATCACGCAGATCGATAAAGCGATCAATTTTGCCATCACTGTCACAGGTGAGATCGGCGATCGTTCCGCGACAGGTAGGTTCTTCATTGAGGCGATGGATGGGCATGATCGGGAAGAGTTGGTCGATCGCCCAACTATCGGGAGCAGACTGAAAAACGGAAAAATTGCAATAGTAAGTCAGTGCCATCGAGCGTTCCAAGTCTTCGAGATCGTCAGGCACATAGTTTAATTTGCGCGTCACCTTCCGAATGCGATCGCAACATTCCCAGAAAAGTCGCTCAACTCTTGCCCTTTGTTTTAGGCTGAGATAGCCAAAAGCAAATAGGCTAATCGCTTCTTGATTGAACTGCACCGCATCGTGATAAATCTCTTGATAGTTGCTCTCATTGATATTTTCCAAAGCTTCAAAGAGATTGCGGACAATGAGATGCTCATCTTCTTTTAATGGCTCAATCGTTTGAGAGGGTGTGCCACTAATGCCCACTACGTCAAAGATTAAGACCGATTGATGAGAAGCGATCGCCCGACCGCTTTCGCTCGTTAAGGTGGGGACAGGAATTCCCTTTTCGGTACAAGCATCTTTAATCGCTGCAACAATATCGTAAGCATAGTTCTGCATACTGTAGTTTTTGGAAGCGTAGAAATTGGTTTTAGAACCGTCGTAATCTACGCCCAAACCACCACCGACATCGAGATGTCCCATCGGTGCGCCTAGGGTCGTCAGTTGCACATAGATTTGTCCTGCTTCCCGCAATGCGTCTTTAATCGCGCTGATATTACTGATTTGCGAACCAATGTGGAAGTGCAGTAATTTGAGGGAATCTAGCATATTTGCGGCTTCCAACTGTTCGACGGTTTCGAGGATTTCCCACATCCGCAAACCAAACTTAGCGCGATCGCCTGTTGAGTCTTCCCAATGTCCTAGCCCTTTGGTGCTGAGTTTGGCACGGACACCGACCACAGGCGCAATGCCTAATTTCGTAGCAGCACGGATGATCATCTCTACTTCTTCTAGCTGCTCGATCACAATGATCGTATTTTGTCCCAGTTTTCGCGCTAATAGAGCCGTCTCAATATATTCTGCATCCTTGTAACCATTACAAATCAGCAGTGAACCGGGGGTGCGGAGGGTGGCAAGGGCAATCAGTAATTCGGGTTTAGAACCTGCTTCCAAACCAAATTGGAAGGGTTTCCCATATTTAGCAATTTCTTCTACCAGTTGTCGTTGCTGATTGACTTTGACAGGAAAAACACCACGATAAACGCCATTGTAGTTATAACGGGCGATCGCCTTAGCAAAGGTGGAGTTTAAGCGCTCAATGCGATCGGCGAGAATATCTGAAAATCTGACTAGAATCGGCGATCGCAATCCCCTCTGCTTGAGATCATTCACCAGTTCAAACAGGTCAATACAGCCACCGCGATCGCCTTTGGGAGAGACAGTTACGTGACCAGCCTCGTTAATACTAAAATAAGGTTCACCCCAGCCATTGATGCGATAAAGGGTCTCACTATCTTGAATAGTCCACTTTTTCGCATCGGCAACGACAGGTAACTGAATCTCTTGCAACATTGTTAATAAACCTTTGATAAACCCTACAAACCTTGATCTACATAGTGGAAAATGGTTAGTGCTTTACGCTGACCGTATCAACTTTAGCACTTTCAAATAAATCTAGTGGCTAAGCCAGAAAATAGTCTAGATATTTTTGAACAATTCATAATTTGTAGCGATCTCTATTAATACCAAAACTCAAAATGGCTACGCCATTTTGAGTTTTGCAACCCCTTACTGAGTTTGGTTTTTAATTCACAAAAGTGTTGTCACACTTTCGTGAATTGGTATTAAGCATAAGTAAACTTAAAATCCAGATTGCTGTACCGCCAGCGTAGTAGGTGGCACAGCAATTGGATTTTATTTATAACTATGCTGAGCTACTTACAACGCTTTACGCTCAATGAAATATCACGTTAGTCTTCTATATCAGATTTTCTAGACAAAATTAGTTGAAGCGTCTGAATCGTGGAGACAACAAAAAGAATAAATAGAGCGAATGTGACACTTACAAGCCAGAGCCAATGCCATCCCATATATGGTGGTGAATGCATCAAAACCATACCAAATAAGAGAACCATAAAGATAGCTGTAATAAGTGCGATTAAAGCCCTTCCCCAAGAACGTCTGTAGGTTGTTGGTCGGATTACAACATAGAATAGTAAGACCTCGATTGACATGACACCTATCATGGTGAGGATATCTTGTAACGGGTAATCATGAGGAAGTGGAACTTTAAGAACTCCCAGCTTATATGAGTCAAGTTGAAAACCTGACATTCCTAAGACGATAACTCCAACTCCCCAGAAAACGACAAAGAACCATAAACCTCGAAAGATAGGCTTATTCATTTTCACAATTGCTAGTTAAAGACTGTATCAAACAACTTTAGTTTATAGCGCAAAGCGCTGTAATTAATTACAATCACAATTTTGGCGAACCCAATAGTAACTCTAATAACTCTTCTGCAATTACGGGTATATTCCATAGTTACACTTCTAACCAACTGAACAATTGACCAACTGTAAGCTGTAATCCTTTTGCAAAATCTGGGACAGGTAAAACTGCTCTTTTATCTTCAAATATGGCTAAGGTGCGATCGCGAAAATAGACTATTGCTGTTGCCACTATTGCTATAGTTTGCTGTAGATTATAGGCTGTAGATATTCTAGCGTTTTACTCATGGCTTACTGATCAATGAATTTTGAAGCTGACTTAAATCTGACCCTCCGCGCCCGTTATCCCTTGATTTATATACCTTCAGCCGAAGAGGAACGGGTCGAAGCCGTGATTACCAATGTGGCAAAATCCCTCGGTCGTAGCGCGTTTATTTGGGATTTTGTCGATGGCTATCAGTCCAATCCCACCGATGCGGGTGCTGGTAAACGCAATCCCCTTCAAGCTTTAGAATTTGTGGATAAAATTCCTAAAGGTGCAGTGTTTGTGTTGCGAGATTTCGATCGCTTTCTCGATGATGTCGCGATCGCTCGTAAGCTCAAAAATCTTGCCCGTAAGCTCAAAAGCGAAGCGCAAAATATCATTGTGCTTGCCTCACAGATTAGTATTCCCGATAGCCTCAGTGAATTTTTCTCAATTCTTGAATTTCCACTTCCCAATCCTAGCGAACTGAAAATCGAAATTGAACAAATCGCCAATTCGACAAACTCAGGCAATGATCTGCAATTAAATAAACAGGCAATCGATGATTTAGTCCGTGCGAGCCAAGGTTTATCTCTAGAGCGCATCAGACGAGTATTAGCCAAAGCGATCGCTGAAAATGGTCGCCTCAGTCCTGAAGATGTCGAATTAATTCTCGAAGAAAAGCGTCAAAGTATTCGCCAAACGCAAATTCTAGAGTTCTATCCATCGACTACGGAAATAAGTGATATCGGTGGTTTGGATAATCTCAAAGAATGGTTATTAAGACGAGGTGGAGCCTTTAGCGATCGCGCTCGTAAGTATGGCTTGCCCCATCCCAGAGGCTTATTGCTAGCAGGAATTCAGGGTACTGGCAAATCCCTCACTGCGAAGGCAATTTCTCATCATTGGCATTTGCCCCTATTACGTCTCGATGTCGGTCGTCTATTTGCGGGATTAGTTGGCGAGAGTGAGTCCCGCACAAGGCAAATGATTCAGCTAGCGGAAGCTCTCTCTCCCTGCGTATTGTGGATTGATGAGATTGACAAGGCATTCTCAGGTGTGGAAGGTCGCGGCGATTCAGGAACGACCAATCGTGTTTTTGGAACCTTCTTAACTTGGATGGCGGAAAAGACTTCACCTGTGTTTGTGGTAGCGACTGCGAATAATATTCGCGCCTTGCCCCCTGAACTCTTGCGTAAAGGTCGATTCGATGAGGTATTCTTCGTGGGATTACCTAACCAAGAGGAGCGATCTCAGATTTTTGCTGTGCATCTAGGCAAATACCGTCCCCACAATACTCGCGCCTACGACATCGATCGCCTCGCCTATGAAACGCCCGATTTTTCAGGTGCAGAAATCGAACAGGGGATCATCGAAGCGATGCATATCGGCTTCAGCCAAAATCGTGACTTCACCACCGATGACATCCTCGAAGCGGCTAGTCAAATTGTGCCATTAGCACAAACGGCTCAACAGGAAATTCAAGTTCTCCAAGAATGGGCAGCATCAGGTAAGGCAAGATTAGCTTCACGCCAAAATGTATTTAGATAGCCATGTAGCGATTGTCATTTTGCCGTAGGCAAAATGACAATCCAAAACTCTTATGGAGAATGATTTATAGCAATTTTTAATTAAAAAACAGAACCAAAACCTGTAGCGCACGCTGCGCGTGCGCTACAGGTTTTAGGGTTTTATATTTAATTGTACCTAGTTACTTATTCATTTTAAAATCGTACAAACAAAGGCTTGGAGCATTGCTCCAAGCCTTTGTTTGTGTAGTTAAGAATTGTTATGTTAGGAAATCTAGGCAATGCTAAGGGAAGTTCACAAATATTCAAAAATCCAAACCATATCTTGTTGCGATAAGTCGTGATAATAGATAGGCTTACGCAATTCATGAATTGTCCCTACATTTGGTGATTGATGCGTAAGTCCTAAAGAGGTCATTTTGGAAATTGAGAATCTGAAGATTTATGACAAAGCCTAAGCGTGTTGGTATTTTGACCAGTGGTGGAGACTGTGGTGGACTCAATGCTGTCATTCGGGCTGTTGTGCGCCGTGCTCGCGACTATGATATAGAAATTTATGGAATTAAAGGTGCAACTCAAGGATTGATGAATCGTCCAGTGGAAGCAGAATTGCTGGATATGAAACGGGTATCAGGGATTTTGCGCTATGGCGGGACGATTTTGGGAACGGTGAATAAAGGGAATCCCTTCTCCTATCCCATGCCTGATGGCACTTTAGTCGATCGCTCTGAGGAAGTGATTGATGGCTACCATAAACTGGGTCTAGATGCCCTAATTGGAATTGGTGGCGATGGCAGTTTAGCCATTTTGCGACGGCTAGCGCAGCAGGGCAATATGAATTTGGTCGCAGTTCCGAAAACCATTGATAACGATTTGGGGGCAACGGAGAATTCGATTGGCTTTAATACGGCAGTGAGTGTGGCTGTAGAAGCGCTCGATCGCCTAACTTATACCGCCATCAGCCATAGTCGCGTGATGATCTTAGAAGTGATGGGTCGTGATGCAGGACATATTGCAGTGAGTGCAGGGATTGCAGGGGGTGCTCATGTGGTATTGATTCCAGAGATTCCCTATGATTTGGATGAAGTATGTGATCGCTTAATGAATCGCGCTCTACGAGGGTTCCCGTTCAGTACGATGATCGTTGCCGAAGCTGTGAAAACGCCAACGGGCGAACCTGTGAAATATACTAATAGCCTTGGACAAACCCTCTATGGAGGCATTGGGCAATATTTAGGCGATCAGATCAGTACTCGCACAGGTTTAGAAAGCCGCGTCACGATTTTGGGTCATGTGCAGAGAGGAAGTACGCCATCACCACTCGATCGCATTCTGGGGGCAGCCTTTGGGGTGGCGGCTGTGGACTTGATTGCGGAGAAGAAATACGATCGCATGGTGGCATGGGTAAACCGCGAAGTGATCGATGTCCCCATTGCCGATGCGATCGCCAAATATAGCGCCGTTGATGTACATGGAACATTGGTTCGCACAGCAGTCGGTTTGGGAACTTATGTGGGTGAAATTGAACAACTTCTTTAAAGAATCAAATTTTTTGTGGCACGGCGAAGCCGTGCCACAAAAAATTTAGTTCCGCAAAACTCTTAGGCAAAATGAATATCTCTAGAAGATGGCGCAAAGCGCTATAGTTAAGAAATTTGTTTAGTCCAGTAAGAACCTAGTAAACCTGTCTATGTCTAGTCGCCTCAAAGCACTGTTCTACTACATTACGGCGCGATTACTGCTTGCACCGATTATGCTATGGGCGATCGCCTCAGTCGTGTTTCTGTTAATGCGGGCAACCCCTGGTGATCCCATCGATGCAATTTTAGGTCCCCGTGCTCCTGAAGAGGTCAAAGTTGCCTTGCGTGAGCAAGTAGGACTGACAGGTTCTCTCTTTTCACAATATTGGGGCTATATGCAGGATTTGCTGCATTTCAACCTTGGCAAATCGATCAGCACCCGTGAGCAAACCGTTTGGCAAATTATTAAAAACTTTTTCCCCGCAACCGCAGAATTGGCAATTTATGCCCTGATTGTGGCTTTAGTAGTTGGGCTGACCGTAGGCATTATTGCGGCTCTGCGCCCAAATACCAAATGGGATGTGGGTGGTAGGTTGTTTGGCATTATTACCTATTCCTTACCACTTTTTTGGGTCGGGATGATCCTGCAATTAGTGTTCTCGGTGCAACTGGGATGGTTGCCCATTGGCACAAGATTTCCTGCTAGCATCGATCCGCCTGTAAAGGTGTTTGGACTATATACAATTGATGCTTTGCTCAAATCTGATTGGAAAAACTTTTGGACAAGCATTCAATATCTGATCTTGCCAGCTACCAGTTTAGGGATTGTCATTAGTGGGATTTTTGAGCGAATTGTGCGCGTCAATTTGCGTCAAACCTTGCAGTCTGACTATGTGGAAGCAGCTAAGGCAAGAGGGATTAAACCAAGTGCGATTTTGTTTAACCATGCGCTAAAAAATGCCATGATTCCTGTAATTACCATCCTTGGATTGACCCTTGCTTCGATGCTTGGGGGTGCAGTGCTAACTGAAGTTACATTTTCTTGGCCGGGGTTAGCTAATCGTTTATTTGAAGCGATCGTTGGGCGTGACTATCCTGTAGTTCAAGGCATTGTCGTATTTTTCGCAATAATCGTCACGATCGCCAGTATTCTCGTAGATATTGTAAATGCTTGGATTGATCCGAGGATTCGTTATTAAGTAATGACGTGTCACGCTACGCGCAACACATCATTACGACTTTTGATATAGTCAATTCATGACGGAACATCATCAAACAAAGCGATCGCCTTTTTTTAACATCTCTTTGCAATGGGTGGTGGTAGTGCCGTTTGTGGTTCAAACCTTTGGGATTGTGGGATTAGTAGGCTATTTGTCCTATAAAAGTGGACAGCAAGCTGTAGAAAATTTAGCCAGTCAATTACTGAGACAAACTTCAGGAAGGGTTAGCGATCAACTCAATAATTACTTACAGCGATCGCAACAGATTGTAGAAGCTAATCATTTGGCGGTGCAGCAAGGAACCCTCAATCTTGATGATAAAGAACAATTACGACAACAACTTTGGCAACAGTTCCTGTTAAATCCATCGCTTCCTGCCAATGGATTTTGGAGTGATGACGGCAACTCAATTGGATACTTGAGAGTTAACTCAAAGGAAATGCAACAGTTCGCGGAAAAAGCGACAGGTAAAAGTATTCCCATTGGCTCCATTTTCTTTCAAGAAATCATTCCTAATCAGCGTCGATACTATAGGGTTGATGATCAAGGCAACCCGAATCAACTATTTCTGCAAATAAATGACGACTTCCGCACAATTGATTGGTATAGACAAGCGAAAAATCTGGGAAAACAAGCATGGACATCAATATCTTTAGGCAGAATTCTTCCCATGTTGCAAACAGTAGCGATCGCTCCTATATATGATGTGAATGAAAAATTTTCTGCTTTGTTTACAGCAAATTATTTCCTCTCGGATATTAGTTTGTTGCTCACACAGTTAAAATTTACGCCTACTGGACAGATATTTGTGATTGAGAAGTCGGGGGAGATGGTCGCGACATCTGTGGCTGCGGAATCAGCAGGACTGAAAAGGATAGAAGGAAAGTTTTCTCGCCTATATGCTACAGACAGCCAAAATGAGATTATAAGACAAGTTTCTCAACAATTAATTCAGCAATTTGGCAATTTTGAGAATCTGAGGGAGCCACAACAACTAGATGTAATGGTTGCTGGCCAGAGGAAATTTGTGCAAATCACTCCCTATCAAGACAAATATGGTTTGGATTGGCAAGTGGTCACGATAATTCCTGAGTCCGATTTTATAGGAGAGATTCAGGCGAACTTACGGCATACATTTTTGTTATGTGGACTAGCGCTGTTAACTTCAATCTGTCTCGGAATTTGGACATCTCGCCGTATTGGGCGATCGCTATCGCATCTTACTCAAGCTACCAAGTCTTTCTCAGAGAATCGGCGTGAGCAAACTATCCCCGATACGCGCATTACAGAAGTTCAGGTTTTAAAAGAATCCCTACATCAGATGATGATTGATCTCCATGATGCCGATCAAATGCGCTTAAATTACGAACGTGATTTAGAACAACAGGTTGCTCAGAAAACCGCAGATCTAATGGAAGCTCAACGCATTGCAAGGATCGGTAGTTGGGAGTTTGATGTAGCAACAGGTGTTAGTACTTGGTCAGAGCAGCAATTTCTCATTCTCGGATTTGATCCTCATGTACCCTTACCAAGCTATGACAACTTTTTCGATATACTGCCTCTTGAGGATCAGCCCAAACTACGTGCATCGGTAGAAGAGGCGATCGCAAATGGTACACCCTATATGGTCGAACATGGCATTATTCGACCTGATGGCTCGATTTGTCATATCATCAGCCGAGGCGAGGCGGTCTATAACGAACAGGGGCAGGTAATCAAATTAGTTGGCACGATTACCGATATTAGTGATCGCAAGCAAGCCGAGATTGCTCTAAAGGAAAACGAAACTCAACTACTCAATCTCTTCTCTAGCATGAAGGATTATATCTTTGTGCTAAATGCTGAGGGTAGATATCTTAAGGTTGCACCGACTCAAGCCAATATTGAAAGCAATGGTAGCGTTAAATTAAATCAAACTATCCACCAACACTTACCACACCAAGCTGTTGATCTGTTTTTAGGAGCCATTCAAAAAGTTCTCACGACCCAAAAAAGTGTCGAACTAGAATATAGTTTGGAAATTATGGGTAAAGAACAATGGTTCTCAACCATCGTGTCACCGCTAGATCTCGAATCAGTATTATGGGTTGCTCGTAATATTACCGATCGCAAGCAAGCAGAAATAGCATTGCAGGAAAGTGAAGACCGTAGACAGCTAGCCCTTAGTTTGACTAATACAGGAAGTTGGGAATTTGATGTTGCTACAGGTGAAGCGATTTGGAGTGGTACTCACTATCGGTTGATGGGACTGGTTCCCTATGAACTATCTAGCAATTACCAAACATGGCGCGATCGCGTTCATCCCGAAGATCTTGAATGGGTTGAAGCAGCATTCAATCATGCTTTAGAGACGCATTCCTTACTAGATGTTGAATATCGGATTTTATATCCTGACGGCACTTTGCGATGGGTGCTCACTAAGGGACAGGGTATTTATAATCAAGATGGTCAAGCAGAGAAAATGATTGGCGTGATGCTTGATATTAGCGATCGCAAAGCATTAGAAATTGCCTTAAAAGATTCCGAAACAAATCTGAGCGATATTTTAAATAGTGCCACGGCAGTAATTACAAGGGTAGAAATTAACAGAGATGGCACATGGAATATCAAGTATGTTTCTAGAGCCTGTGAAGCAATCTCTGGTTATAGTCCTCAGGAATTAATTGATGATCAAGCCCTTTGGGTCAGTTCAATTTATCCTGAAGATTGGCAAATTCTTGGAGATAAAATTTACGCAGATATTTTTAATGAGCTGGGTGGAAGTTATATCTATAGATTTCGACATAAAGACGGATCTCTCCGTTGGATTTCGCAAACAAACCATTCTCGCTGGGATCCATCCCTAGATGTCTATGTTGTTACGATGCTAACTTCAGATGTGAGCGATCGTAAGCGTTTAGAACAGGAGCTAAACTACAGCCTCGATTTACGAGAACTACTTTTTAATGAATCCACTGATGCTCTGTTCTTGGTAGATAGTGAGACTTCACTCATATTTGACTGCAATCAGCAGGCTATCAAGCTATTTGAAGCCGATAGTAAAAATCAATTACTTAACATTGTGGGTCGTATTCTGCACAAAAATGATTTGACTGCTCAGGAACTTGCTTGGATTAATCAAGAAATGGATAAAAAAGGCTTCTGTAATTTAGAAGTAGAATATGTCACTTTCAAAGGAAATTACTTCTGGGGAGATCTTTTGCTTAAGAGAATTACTTTTGGTGAAAGATGTTTTAGTCTGGCACGCATAGCGGATATTAGTATTCGCAAGCAAGCAGAATTTGCCTTGGCTTCATCCAAGGCAGCCGCAGAAGAAGCTACGAGAGCTAAAAGTGCATTTTTAGCGAATATGAGTCATGAAATCCGTACCCCAATGAATGGGGTGATTGGGATGACACAACTGCTAGAAACTACCGAACTGACGGAAGAACAACAGGATTTTGTAAAAACTATTGCTGATAGTGGTGAAGCGCTTTTGGCAGTAATCAATGATATTCTCGACTTCTCGAAAATCGAATCAGGAATGCTCACCATTGAATCAAGGGACTTTGTGCTACAAGATTTGGTCAAATTAGTTTGTGATATCTTCCGTAATCAAGCGATCGCCAAGCAAATTGATCTCAAATACATCATTGCTCCTGATGTTCCCACCACTGTCATAGGCGATCGCGATCGTCTGCGTCAAATCCTCTTAAATCTGGTGGGAAATGCGATTAAATTTACGCTCCAAGGTCAGGTGGTCATTTCCGTAAATGGACGATTTGCAGAAGCCAATAAATTTGAACTCAAATTTGCGATCGCCGATACAGGTATTGGCATTAAAAGTGAGCGAATTGACCAGCTATTTCAGCCATTTACCCAAGTAGATGCTTCCATTAGTCGTCAGTATGGTGGTACTGGTCTGGGCTTAGCCATTAGTAAACGCCTTGTCGAGTTGATGGGTGGCACAATTTGGGTTGAGAGTTTACAGCATATTGGTGGTAATCCTCCCTATGATTGGCAGTCAGAACTCATAACTCAAGGCTCAACTTTCCATTTCACGCTCGAAGTTTTGACAAACTCAGATTTTAGTCAAACTCAGGAAACTTTGATTAGAAAAATTAGTAAGACCCTAATCGATAACACCATCTCTCAAAAATTTCCTTTACGCATTTTGCTGGCTGAAGATAATCTAGTTAATCAGATGGTGACTAGTTCATTACTTAAAAAACTTGGCTATCAGGTTCATATTGCTAATAATGGATTGGAAGCTGTAGAGGCAATCAAAAAACAGCCCTATGATTTAATCATCATGGATGTGCAGATGCCTGAAATGGATGGATTAATGGCAACTAGGTTAATTCGCGCATACTTAAGCAATCATGACAATGCTGAACGCACTGTAAATCCAGTAAAAATTGTGGCAATGACTGCGAATGCTATGCCCGAAGACCGCCAAGCTTGTCTAGAGGCGGGAATGGATGATTACATCAGTAAACCGATTAACTTGCAAGAAATCATTCGCATCGTGAGTTTTAATCAATGCTGAGGTGTCCCCGTAACACCAGTCATTATAACGGACATATCACTGCTACAAGGAAAATTTTAAAAGTGTTGCAAAGCAACACTTTTAAAATTTTCCTTGGTTTGGGTTTCGGCGCAAAGCGCTATAAATCGCGAAGTTTTACTAAAAAAGATAAATTAGTAGACCCGTTGATTATAAATTTAGATCCGATGTCTAAACAGACTGGCAAAATACAGACTGGCAGAATAGTGAACTTAAAGATTTTATGAAAATCAAACCTGTTTTTGTTGGAATTGCGGTGCTGGGTGTTTTACTACTGGTGCTGAGCCTAAGTACGATCGCTAAGGTGTTTGCGGCAAATCCAAGGGATCTGTTGGCAGGGGTAAAAACTCAGCCTCAAGCGGTGCAACTATTGCCAAAGCGATCGCCTTTATTCCTATCGTTTTTGGTCGATCCTGAGAAATTAGGATTATTCGCGCAGTTGGCAGCGCAACCAAGCGATCGCGGCGATGTGCGCCATGAACTGGCAAACCTCAAACAGCAATTACGACAAAACTGGTTATTAGACTACGAACGCGATATTCAGCCTTGGCTCGCTCAAGAAATCACCTTAGCTGTTACCGATGTAGATTTAGACGATCAGCCTGTTAATGGCTTGCAGACAGGCTATTTGCTTGCCTTGGTTGCTAAAGATGTGGATTTGGCGAAGGTGACAATTGATGCTTTTTGGCAGAAACTGGCGGTGAATGGCTCCGATCTTGGCTTTGAGCAATATCAAGGTGTATCGATCTTGAATACTAGTTTTAGCGAAGATAAGCCTGCGATCGCGGGGACGACTTTGGACAAATTTGTGCTGTTTGCCAATGATGTGCGGGTTTTACACCAAGCGATCGATACCTTAAAATCGCCTAGTTTAGCGCTCGCCAGCGTAGACAATTATCGCGATCGCCTTGCCAAAATTAATGTAGGTAAAGTGGGTATTGCCTATGCGAATCTTGCAGAACTAGGAGAAGATTTGCCCAAGGCAAGTTTGTTATTGAGCCTCAGTTTTGACAAGTTAGGAATTAGAGCAAAAACGCTTGTGACTTCAGAAACAGTAAATTCAGAAACAGCAAATGTCGAAAAGCAGTCCCAAGCCCTAGAAACTGCGGCACAGTCAGGTAGTTCTCTATCCACTCAAACAGCTCGTTCTAAATCTAATTCCAAATCTAATCTCAATATTGCTACTGCGATTCCTTCAGGAAGTTCAGTAATTATTGGTAATAATTTCGGTGAAACTTTGCAATCTTTAAAAGCTACCCTGCCAACTGAATGGCAAAAGTTGCTGGCAAAAGCGATCGCCCCAATTCCCTTCGAGCATAATGCTTGGGCATGGGCGCAGGATGATTTTGCGATCGCTCTATTACCAAATTCAAAGAGTCCAATTTCCGATAGGCAGCCAGATTGGTTACTCGTAAGCAAGATCAATGATCCTAAAACTTCAGCTACAGCGATCGCGACTCTAGATGACATTGCTAGAAATAAGCTCACTGTTGGTGAAATCTCCCTTAAAGCACAGCCTGTGACAGTCTGGACAAACCTGAGTGCCAATATCAATAACTCGGCAGCTAGCACCAATTTGGGTGTATCAGGGCAAGTTGTTGCCGCCCATGCCCAAACCCCCAATTATATTTACCTATCTAATTCGCTGACGGTTTTAGAATCTGCCCTAACATTGAAAAATAATCAAGCGATCGCCGCATCCAAGAGTTTTAAAACCATCACCGCCAAACTACCAAGCGATCAGCAAACCTATGGTTATCTTGATCGGAACTTTGATTTAACTTGGTTAAATGGTGCAGAGGCAAATTTCTCTGACTTTCAGACTAGCGAAATCTTTCAAAAGATCAGTAATTCTCCGCTTGTCTCGATCTTCAATCATCTGAATATATTTGGCTTTGCTAGTACTGGTAACCAGAGCAATATAGAAAATGGTGAATTTTTTATTGTTCTCAAGTAATTTCCGAAGTACTGTGGGTACATTGGGAGTAATGTAGAGATTTTGAATATTTCTTAGATAGATTCAAAATTATACATTTTTCTAATATTTAGGCGATCTGCTTTAAGGCTTTCATCTATGTCAGTCAATCGTCAACTACAGCGATATTCTTTTCGTAACATCCCTCTACAATGGGTCATGTTGCTATCGTTTATAGTGCAGGTGATTGGCACTATTGGACTGATTAAAACTTTGTCCAATCAGTCTTGGACAGGTTTGATTTATGGAATAGTTATAGTGCTATCTATAACTTTTAGTTTCTTATTAACCCTTTCTCTAAATCAATCCATTGTTGATTGTACAAGAGCAGAATCTCAGTCTGAACTTGCTTTGAAGCAATCACTGAGTCAGTTAAACTATCTAATTGAAAATTCGCCATTGGCAACCATCCGATGGGATCAAGAATTTCGAGTTGCGTACTGGTCAAAGCAAGCGGAAGAACTATTTGGTTGGAAAGCTGAAGAAGTCTTGGGTAAGACCATGTATGAATGGCGATTTATCTTTGAAAAGGATCTCGATCTCGTCAATCGGTCTGTGGATAAATCCTTGGGTGGTAACTATACTACCTGCGAGAATCGCAATTATCACAAAGATGGCTCGGTCATCAATTGCTTGTGGTATAACTCAACGCTGCTTGATGAATCAGGAAACTTGATCTCTATGCTATCTCTGGCTCAAAATGTCAGCGATCGCAGGCGAACTGAACAAGCCCTGCGCCATAGTGAAAACCAACTTCGTACTTTTTTAAATAATGCGCCGACTCCAATGACTATTAAGGATTTGGAAGGAACGTATTTAGCGGTCAATCAAGAATTTGCCTATTTTCTCCAGATTCCTGAAACAGAAATATTGGGGAAAAAAGACTATGACTTCTTCCCTATGGAAAATGTCAAGAATATACACAATTGGGAGATGCAGGCGATTTTTGAAGGAATTGCCGTTAACTTTGAAGAAACAGTAGAATTGTTTGACGGATTGCGTACATTTGTTGTCACTAAGTTTCCCCTCATGGATGCTCAAGACAAGCCCTATGCAGTAGCGGGCATTTATCTTGATATTAGCGATCGCAAAAAGATGGAAGCAATCCTTAAAGAGAGTGAAGCTAGATTCCAAAAAATTGCGATCGCTTCCCCCGAAGTAATTTATATTACGGTTCGCCAGCCTGACGGTACAACAAAATTTGAGTATGCTAATGTCGCGATCGAGGAGCTATTGGGGGTTAGCCTTGATGATTTGATGTCTAAATCGAATATTCACTATGAAATATTCCATCCTGATGATCTGCATACTTTCGAGCAAGAAATAGCAAATAGTATGGCAACTCTGCAAATTTTTCGCCACGAATGGAGAATTATTACGCCTCAAGGGCAGATCAAATGGATCAAATCTCAAGCACGACCAGAACTTCGAGACAATGGGGATGTGGCTTGGTATGGCTTTGCCATTGATATCAGTGAACGCAAACAGACAGAAATCGCACTGGTGGAAGCTGAAGCGAATCTGAGGAAAATCAATCAAGAATTGGAAAGATTAATTAACCTTGATGGCTTGACCCAGATTGCTAATCGTCGGTGCTTTAATGATCGTATCGTGCTCGAATGGCAAAGGCTCCATCGTGAGCAGCAACCATTATCCTTGCTGATGTTTGATGTTGATTATTTCAAGCGCTATAACGATCTCTATGGTCATCAGATTGGTGATGAATGTCTAATTAAAATTGCTCAAGCCGTTAATCATTTAATGCGCCGCCCCGCGGATTTGGTAGCTCGTTATGGAGGAGAAGAATTTATCGTGATTTTACCTAATACTCATGTTAGTGGAGCGATCGCAGTAGCAGATCGAATTCATGAAGCAATTAAAAATCTGCAAATTCCTCACCAAGATTCAATCGTGAGTAATATTGTTAGTATCAGTATGGGGATCGCTTGCGATATTCCTAATCTTGAGCGATCGCCCTATGTTCTGATCAATCAAGTCGATCATGCCCTTTATGAAGCAAAACAGCAAGGTCGTAATCGGTCAGTACTTTTTGCTGCATAGCAATATTCTCAAAATGATGTAAATATATTACTGATTTCTCTCCCCGTCCAATGACTATTTTCAGCAAAGGCTTTCGTCTGCGTAGCATCCCTCTACAGGGGCTAATGCTATTAGCTTTTGTAGTGCAGATTTTTGGGGTTGTGGGATTGGTCGCTTATCTATCCTATCGAAGTGGGCAAGAGTCTGTTAATAATCTAGCAAGTAGACTGAATAAGGAAATAAGTACTCGTGTAACCGAGAAAACGACAACTTATCTACAAGCCCTTGATCAAGTCAATAAAAATAATATCAGCGCTCTGAGGCGAGGTCTGTGGAATTTTGATGATTTCTCTAGCCAAGAGCGACAGGCTTGGGAACAGATGCAGCTTTACTCTTTATCGCCAATTACGATTGTTGGATTTGGTAATTCTTTGGGGGGACATCGAGCCGTAGAACTTTTGCAGGATGGATCATTTAGTATTCGGGCATCTCCAAATGGTGGCGGTAAATACCAAACTTTCACCACTAATCCCGATGGTTCCCCTGCTCAGGTTACACAAACAGATACTTACTTTGATTCCCGTCAGCGCCCTTGGTTTCAAGTGGCGGTAAAACAGAAAAAAGCTACTTGGACAGATGTATATCCCCATATCTACACTGGTGAATTATTAGTTGCCCTTGCTGAACCTATCTATGACCTCAAAAATGGTGATTTGTTGGGTGTTACCTATGGTATCCGTAGTCTTGAAGAAATCAGCCATTTCTTGCGCGGCATTGATCTGAAATCAGGATCAGTTTTTATCATGGAACGGGATCAAACATTGGTAGCGACCTCATCAATGTCCCAGAAGCCATACCAATCACAAAACGGCAAAGATCGGAAACTACTCAAAGCTAGTGATAGCAACAATCTTCAGATTAGTGTTGCTGCAAAATATCTACGCGATCGCTTTGGCGACTTAGCAAATATTCGTCAATTAGAGCAATTGGATTTTGAAATTAATGGCGATCGCCAAATTGCCCAAGC
Organism: Pseudanabaena sp. Chao 1811; assembly: GCF_027942295.1. Taxonomy (NCBI): domain Bacteria; kingdom Bacillati; phylum Cyanobacteriota; class Cyanophyceae; order Pseudanabaenales; family Pseudanabaenaceae; genus Pseudanabaena; species Pseudanabaena sp. Chao 1811. The sequence goes on along the minus strand of NZ_CP101416.1, from coordinate 35,158 downwards.
TGTACCTATTCATGATCGCAATGGACTGAACTGGGTCATTGTGGTTGTCATCCCTGAATCTGACTTTATGACAGAGATCCAAGCTAATCGCTTGTGGACAATTCTGTTATGTGGAATTACTTTAATCGTTGCTACAGGGATGAGCCTCATCACCACCCGTTGGATTACTGCTCCGATTTTGCGACTTAGTCAGGCTAGTAAAGCGATCGCTAGTGGAACTTGGCAAGAAATTTTGCCAGAGCATAATGTCATTACCGAGATTGACATATTGTCTAGCACCTTTCATCAAATGGCAAAACAGGTGCAGCAATCCTTTGATCGAGTAGCAATTGCGCTCAAAGAATCACAGGAAAAGTATAAGGTGCTTTTCCAAACTGCCCCAATCGGCATTTCGATTACGGATAAATATGGTCGCATCCTTGAGAGTAATATCGTTACTGAAGGTTGGTTGGGCAAACCTCTAGCATTACCACAAGAATGTGACGTTGGATCGAAGCCTAATCCTAAGGTCATCCGTCCCGATGGTTCGCCAATGCCTGTCGAAGAATATGCTTGCATTCGAGCTTTGAGAAGTAAATCCGTTGTTTGTGATGTGGAAACAGGAATTGTCTGTACTGATGGGGTTTTGCGTTGGTTTAGTGTCAGTGCGGCTCCCCTTTCTGTCGATCCCCACGGAGTGGTGTTGATCCATGTCGATATTAGCGATCGCAAACGCACCGAGTCAGCCCTTCGCCAAAGTGAAGCGAAACTACAAAAGATATCCTTGTCCATCCCTGGAGTCATTTACATCGTAGTTCAGAGACCAGATGGTTCTAGTTATTTTGAATACGTTAGTTCAGGAGTGGAAGCTCTCAATGAACTTAGTGTCGAACAGGTAATGCAAAATCCTAGCCTCATTTATCAACAGTATCTACCAGAAGATCGTGACGGTTTAAACCAAGCCATTGATCATAGTTTCCAAACGATGACACCCTTACAGTATGAATGGCGGATTGTGACTCCCTCAGGAAAACTGAAGTGGGTGCAAGTCAATTCCCGATCAGAACAAGATGACAACGAAAATATTGATTATGAGTATCGCAAAAATGGAGAAGTTGCTCGTTATGGTATCGTTCTAGATGTCACTGCCCGCAAACAAGCGGAAATTGCCCTTGCTGAAGAAAGCTTTCGACGTAAAGCTTTATTTGATGCTTCTATGGATGGCATTGTGATTCTAGATCAATCATATAATGTTATTGAAGCTAATGATAGTTTTGCGAGAATGCTTGGTTATTCTTTAGAAGAAATAACTACTTTAAATGTTAAAGATTTTGATGCTTATTTTACCGAGGAGGAACTTGACCGAACAATCGAAACCCATGAATTATGTTTCAATAGGTTTGAAACCCGTCATCGCCGCAAAGATGGCTCTGTTTATGATGTAGAAATTAGTACAAACTTAGTAGATTGGCATGGTCAAGCTCTTAGTTTTTGTATTTGTCGAGATATTAGCGATCGCAAGCTTCTAGAACAGCAGTTAACTCAAAGTCGAGATTTGCGAGAAATCATTTTTAATGAGTCTAGTGATGCGTTGTTCTTAGTCGATGGCGAGACTATTCGCACCTTAGACTGTAATCAGCAAGCTGTGAAACTCTTTGAAGCAGACAGTAAAGCTGATCTGATTGATATCGAAGGGAGTATTCTCCAAAAGCGACCATTTACGCCTCAAGAAATCTCCAACATTACCCAAGAAGTTAACCAAAAAGGTTTCTGGAGTCTAGAAGTAGAATATATCACTCTTAAAGGGAATGAATTTTGGGGAGATCTTTCTGCTAAGCCAATTACATTTGATAATAGACAGTTTCAACTAGTGCGTGTAGTGGATATTACTACACGCAAACAAACGGAACTTGCTCTAGCAAAAGCAAAAGCTGCTGCCGAAGAAGCCACTAGAGTAAAGAGTGAATTTCTGGCAAGCATGAGCCATGAGATTCGTACACCAATGAATGGTGTAATTGGTATGACTCAACTTTTGGCAACTACACAGCTCACTACTGAACAAAATAATTTTGTAAAAATTATCAAAGATAGTGGCGAAGCTCTCTTGACGATTATCAATGATATTCTGGACTTCTCGAAAATCGAATCAGGACTTTTAGAACTAGAAGCAAAGGATTTTGTGTTGGAAGATGTAGTCAAAGGAGTGTGTAAATTATTAGAAAATCAAGCGATCGAGAGACAGATTGATCTGCAATATATGATCGCGCCTGATATTCCTAAGATTTTGCTGGGCGATCGCTCCCGCCTACGGCAAATCCTCCTAAATTTAGTAGGTAATGCGGTTAAATTTACTCAAAATGGTCAGGTTTCTATCTCAGTAAGTGGTAGATGGAAGATGCTCATCTCCCATGAAAAATCAAAGACGCAAGATGCAACCTTGCTTAAATCAGACTCTGCATGGTCAGGGACAAAGGAAAGTTATGAGCTACGATTTGCGATCACCGACACAGGTATTGGCATACCGAGCGATCGCCTAGAGCGACTATTTCAGCCCTTCACCCAAGCCGATGCTTCTATTAGTCGGAAATATGGTGGGACTGGACTAGGCTTAGCAATTAGTAAACGTCTAGTAGAGTTAATGGGTGGCACAATTTGGCTAGAGAGCCTTGGTTCCATTGGTGGTAATCCTCCTAAAAATTGGATATTACAATCTCGAAATTCTACAACACCTCAAGGATCAACATTTTATTTTGAGATTGATTTGGCTCTCAGCAACGCCAGTCAACAACCTCAACTAGCTGTGAAAACAGAAGTTCCTATTGATAGCAAAATGGCAGAGAAAATCCCTTTGCGGATTCTCCTAGCTGAAGATAATCAAGTTAATCAAATAGTTGCTAGCTCAATGTTTAAACGACTAGGCTATCAAATTGAGGCGATCGCCAACAATGGCTTAGAAGCGATCCAAGCTGTCCAAAATCATGACTATGACCTAGTTTTGATGGATGTGCAAATGCCACAAATGGATGGTATAACTGCCACAAAGATAATTCGCAATGATTTAAAAAGTCAGGTATGGATTGTTGCTATGACCGCCGATGCTATGCCTGAAGATCGTCAAGCTTGCTTGGATGCAGGTATGAATGACTACGCTAGCAAACCGATTAGCATCCAAGAAATAATGCGTATAGTTTCCTCGATCAACTCTAGGTAAGGGTGGGCGGCGCGAAGCGCCGCCCACCCTTACCTAGAAGTCCTTAGGACTACCCATATTAACGTCAGTTCGACGAAGGTGGAAAATGGTAAAAATCGCTAAGCGATTTTTACCATTTTCCGCCATTTGCGCGGCACTTCGCGCCGCGCAAATGGCGTTATCGAACTCACGTATATTAGCTCTGTGCTATAAAATGAACTATCAATATTTTTGTTGAAATTCTCGCAAAATAACACTTTTAAAAACACTAGCTCTTACTCCAGTGCAAAGCGCTGCCAAAACAGTCTCAATGAGCCATTACCGCAAGCGATCGCTATTCCCAAATGTTCCCCTTAACTTAGTGCTAACGGTTCCATTTGTGGTGCTAAGTGTCAGTGCCGTAGGACTGGTGGGTTATTTGTCCTATCGGAGTGGTCAGTCAGCGATCGAAAATTTAGCAAATCAGCTCTTGCGTCAGACTTCAGAGCGAGTAAGCGATCGTCTCAATCATTATTTGTCCCTGCCCCATGATGTCGTAGCGGCAAATTCTCTAGCCGTAAAGCAAGGAACCTTAAATCCTAATGATCCTAAACAGATTCAGCAACATTTATGGCAGCAAACCCTATTGTATCCATCACTATCAGGGAATTTCTTCACGAATCAAACAGGTACGCAAGTTTCTTATGGGAGGATTTTGAGTGAGGAGCTTCAGAAGCAAGTTCAGAAACTGACGGGAGAAAATCTGCCTCTTGGCACAATCTTTTTTGGGAATGTAACATCTCCTGAATCATTACAACGAAAATTCTTTTTAGTGGATTCTAATGGTCAACCAACCAAACTGGTGTATACAAATCCTGTTAACGTTCTGCAATTACCTTGGTATCGCTATGCTAAAGATGCTGGGAAACAAACTTGGACACCGATCCAAGTAACTCAGGCTTTGCAAGTACTAGGTATATGGTCAGTGGCTCCGATCTATCAGAGTAATGGTGAGCTACAGGGAGCTTTCGCGGCATATTTTCTACTCTCAGATGTCAGTACATTTCTCAATCAACTCCATATTTCGCCAACAGGACAAATATTTATCATCGAGCGATCTGGCGATTTGGTAGCGACTTCGACCCTAGAACCCTCCCATACAAGTCATCTTAATCTTACTCCTAGACGTTTAGCTGCTATCAATAGCAAAGATCCCCGCACGCGAGAGATCACCAAGCATCTACTTAATCAATTGGGGAACTTGCGTTCACTCAAAGCGATGCCGCCGTTAAGCGTGGTGGTCAATCAACAACGACAGTTTGTCTATGTTACCTCTTACCAAAATCAAGATGGCTTGGATTGGCTAATTGTTACAGTTGTGCCAGAGTCGGACTTTATGTCTGAAATCCAATCTAGTACAAATCAGACGATTGGCTTGATTCTCATCACACTATTATTTGCGATTCTCATAGGTTTGATCTCAGCACATTGGATTGCAACTCCGATTTTACGGATACGGGAATCTAGTCAAGCTATAGCAGAGGGAAAATGGATCGAATCTTTAGCCGAAGATAGCGCTATCTCCGAAGTTAATTCCCTATCAGCAGCATTTAATCAAATGTCTGAGCAATTGCGACAACTGCTAGACAACAAAAACTTGGAATTGCAAGATAAGGCATATTGGCTCAATATCCTTGTCGAAGCTGTTCCAGATGCGATCTTCATGAAGGATGGAGAAGGTAAATACTTAATCGTCAATCGGCAAGGGCTAGACCTATTTGAAATACCCGATGATTATTTTGGTAAAACTGATGGTGATATGGCAAAGTTGAATGCTTTCTATCATGATGCTCTAATTTACTGTGCTGTCACTGATGAACTTGTTTGGCAGCGTAAAGAACTTAGTTATGTAGAAGAGTCTGTTCCCCAACGTGATGGAAACCATCGTACTTTTGAGGTCGTTAAGTTGCCACTCTTCAATGCCGATGGTAGTCGTAAGGGTTTGGTGATCATCGGTAGAGATATTAGCGAAAGGGCGAGGCTTGATGCCGATCGCAAAAAAACTGAAATCCAACTTCAAAATAGTGAGGCAACTAATCGTGCTATTCTCAATGCGATTCCTGATCTTCTGCTGAGAATTGGTAGAGATGGAACTTGCTATAGCTCGATTCCACCCGTGAATGAGGACTCAGGCAAATATATTCCTGTTACGACACATCTCTCAGAAGTCTTACCGCCCGACTTGCTAAAATTTGAGCTACAGAAAATTGAGCAGGCTTTAGCAACGGGAGAGCTACAGGTTTGGGAACATCAAATTCTGAAATACGGTAAATTAACCTATGAAGAAGTCCGAGTATCTCCCTGTAGTCCTGATGAATGCTTAGTAATTGTGCGAGATATTACCAATCGCAAACAAGTGGAAATAGAATTAGCTAGAGCTGTTGAAGCCGCCGAAGCTGCCAATAAAGCGAAGAGTGCATTTCTCGCAAATATGAGTCATGAGATTCGCACGCCCATGAATGGTGTCATTGGTATGGCACAACTTCTTGAAACTACTGAACTTGATGAAGAGCAAGCAGATTTTGTAAAAACGATTAAGGATAGTGGCGATGCTCTGTTAGTTGTGATCAATGATATTCTCGATTTCTCAAAAATTGAGTCAGGTCAGTTAGACATAGAAGTAAAATCCTTTGATTTGGAAGAAGTTGTGATTGCAGTGTGTAAGCTGCTAGAAAGTCAAGCCCAAGCTAAACATCTAAATCTTCAATATGAATTTGCTCCAGATCTTCCTGAGTTGATGATTGGTGATGCTACTCGTCTCCGCCAAATACTCTTAAATCTAATCGGTAATGCCGTTAAATTTACCCAAAGGGGACAAATTTCGCTGACCGTTACTGGAGAATTGTTGTCGCCATTTGGTTCATCTACGCTAAGCGAATATCAGCTCAATTTTGCGATCGCTGATACAGGGATTGGTATTCAAGGCGATCGCCTTGATAAATTATTTCAACCCTTCATGCAAGCCGATGCTTCCATTAGTCGTAAATATGGTGGGACTGGCTTAGGACTAGCCATCAGCAAACGTTTGGTCGAAATGATGGGTGGTGTTATTTGGGTAGAGAGTTTCGGGAAAATTGCTGGTAATCCCCCATTGGGTTGGGAAACCAATCTCAATACGCAGGGTTCAATATTTTACTTCACGATCACGGTATTGCTCGCTGATGCGATCGAGCAGCAATTATCTTCAGATGAACAGCCTCTGATGGATCGCATCGATCGCAAAATGGCAGAAAAATTTCCGTTAAATATTTTGCTAGTTGAAGATAATCCCATCAATCAAATGATTGCGAGCTTAATACTTAAAAAACTTGGTTATGAAGTAAGTGTCGTCAACAATGGCTTAGAAGCTTTACAAGCGACTACTGACTATGCCTATGACCTCATCTTTATGGATATCCAAATGCCTGAAATGGACGGCTTAACGGCAACGAAATTAATTCGGCAAACTGCTCAAAATGCCAATGTGCGGATTGTGGCGATGACGGCTAATGCAATGGCTGTAGATCATCAAGCTTGTCTAGATGCAGGTATGAATGACTACATTAGCAAGCCCATTAGTATCCAAGATATAGTGCGGATCGTTAGCGATCGCCAGTCATGAATTACGATCACTGGCGTTACGCTTAATCACTTCCCGTCATGTAGCAATCCGTGGAAGCGTACCCCGAAGGGGTGCGCTTCCACAAACCCAAAAATCTACAAATTATTTAGGACTGCTATAGAATTGTGTGGATGTGGCGGAGCCGCCCATAATACAACGTGAGTTCGATAACGCCATTTGCGCGGCGCTTCGCGCCGCGCAAATGGCGGAAAATGGTAAAAATCGCTTAGCGATTTTTACCATTTTCCGCCTTGGTCGAACTGACGTTAATACATATTCTTTATACATATTCTTTTTTAATAAACCATGACAGTTGTAACTAATCCCACGGATGTCTATGTCCTTGCTCAATGGCTAGCAGGTGATCATAGTAATTGGGAGCAGGCGATCGAAAACCCTCCATTTTTTGCCCATATTCGTGTGGGTGTCCGTGCCTTACCCAATCCGATTACCGAAGATGGTGTGTGGCTATACCTTGAGCAAGCCTATGACTATGAGCTAAACCACCCCTATCGCACAGCCGTATTACATTTGACCTATGCCAACGATCGCATTGAAATCCTCAACTATCGCCTGAAAAATGCAGAAACCTTTTTTGGGGCGAGTCGCGATCGCGATCGCTTAGCGGCAATTGATGCTGAAGCGATCGATCAACTCCACGGTTGCACACAGTGGGTACATCGTGCCGATGACAAGACCTTTAAGGGTACTGTCGAACCAGGCAAAAAATGTTGTCTTACCCGCAAAGGTGTCAATACCTACCTGACGATTGACTTTGAAGTTACAGAAAACAGCTACAGTAGCCTTGATCGCGGCTATAGCGTAGAAACTGATGAGCATATTTGGGGTTCTGTCGCTGGTGCTTTTGAATTCAGCAAGAAGGCAAGCTTTAGTGATGAAATTACTATGAAATTCGCATAGGATCTATTCCTTAGGTATAATAAGTTCCTGTCAAATTAGATTTTTTGAACTTCTGATGCTGCTCGAACAGTTAAATCGAGTAGCTAGTCATTGCAAATAATCTGATCAACCAGAGCTTTCTGAAGTTGCAAATTGCATGAAAGTTATGGTGTGCAGTGCAAAGTGCTACATGCCATAACCCCCAAGAAAGCATAACTAGTGTGAGCATTAAAGGTGTAATTTGAAAGTCCTCGTAGTTGGCAGTGGCGGTAGAGAACACGCCTTAGCTTGGAAACTGCTGCAATCTCCAAATATCGATCGCGTCTTTTGCATACCAGGAAATGGTGGTACGGCAACTATGCCCAACTGTCAAAACGTTTCTCTGAGTATCGATGACTTTGAGGGTATGTTGCGTTTTGCTCAGGTGCAGGGGGTAGGTTTCACGATTGTGGGACCTGAACTGCCGTTAGCGCTTGGTATTGTTGATTATTTCCAAGCTGCGGAAGCATTAATTTTTGGTCCCACTAAAGAAGGTGCTCAGATCGAGGCAAGTAAGTCTTGGGCAAAGCAACTCATGCAGGAAGCGAATATTCCTACAGCAGCTAGTGCCACCTTCAACAATCTTGAATCTGCCCAAGCCTATGTGCATGAACAGGGAGCGCCAATCGTCATTAAGGCTGATGGCTTAGCCAGTGGTAAGGGTGTAACCGTGGCGATGGAGATTGATGAAGCGATCGCTGCTCTAGACCGTATCTTTTCGGGACAATTTGGCTCCGCAGGCGAAACGGTGGTCATTGAAGAGTTTATGACAGGGCAGGAAGTATCTGTCCTCGCGATTACCGATGGCAAAACCATTCGACCCCTAATTCCTGCCCAAGATCACAAACGCCTCGGTGATGGTGATACGGGTCCCAACACGGGTGGGATGGGAGCCTATGCCCCTGCGCCGATCGCGACACCTGAGTTAATGGCAAAGGTACAGACCCAAGTTTTAGAACCTGCGATCGCGGCTTTGAGTGCGAGAGGTATTGACTATCGTGGCTGTCTCTATGCAGGTTTAATGGTCACACCTGAGGGGGAACCCAAGGTGGTGGAGTTTAATTGTCGATTTGGCGATCCTGAAACACAGGCGGTACTGCCCTTACTTGATGACAATCTCGATGATTTGCTTTTAGCTTGTGTTGAGGGACGACTCGATAGCTTTGCACCATTGCAATGGAAAAATCAGGCTTCAGTCTGTGTGGTTACAGCCGCAGATGGCTATCCTGACAAGGTAGAAGTTGGTCAATTTGTCACAGGTATCGGCAAGGCTGAAGACATTGGTGCTTTTGTCTTTCAATCGGGTACTAAGCTCAAAAATAATGCGTTAGTCACTAATGGGGGCAGAGTTCTGGGTGTGACAGCGCTAGGTGATGACATTCGCAAGGCAATTACGAATGTTTATAGTGCTGTTGATTTTATTGCTTACGATGGTATGTATTACCGTAAAGACATTGCCAGTAAAGCTATTAACTAAAAAAAGCCCGCGCATTGCGCGGGCTTTTTTTATTCTGCTGCCATGCTGAGGTTTACTGTAATTGTCAATTTCAAAGCTGAGTCTGTACCTGCGTCGTGCATCTGCTGTAAATATTGATTAACGTGGCGATCGCCAATGGGTTCAGTCAAAAGTCGTGATAGCAACTGCAAGAGCTTTGCCGCGCCATTACTAATTTCTTGACTGAAGGACTCCGTGGCGATCGGTAAATTAACGGGAGCCGTGGGGTAATTCATGCTAATGGGAATAGCATTACTAACCTGTAGCGATCGCTCCTGCATCGTGCGATTGCTATAGCGGCGCAATACCACTTGCAAATTATTTTTAGTCACGCGATCGCCAAAGGCTTCTGATAGTAACTGCCATAGTTTGTAACCCACATCACGAATATAAGCCGCATCATAACCAGCCTGTTCTGCGATTTCGGAATAGGTCTTGCCCTCCCAAGTTTGGCGAAAAATAGCCTCTTGGATTGTGCTAAGGCTCTTGTTTCCCAAAACGGAATCCACAATATTGAGTGCGTCATCAATAGTCATCGTTTTCCTCACAATCCACTAAATTGTTATTAATTATTCGTACCTAGATGCCCTCTATCAAAAAACTAACGAGTCAGAAAAATATTATTTACTTTGTATACAGGTTTTAATTCTAATTACTTGTTTTAGGTTGGAACTTCCTAACTAAATCTCCATCTAGTTAGATAAACAAACTATAAATAATCTAATAGTTTGTACTCAACACATCAAAATACTATTGCCAACACAGTTACTAAAACAATAAATTAGAATTGCTTAATCAAATTGTTAATTACTCAACACCCATCCGTTAGACTCGTCAGAAAAATTTAGATTGCAAACTAGAGAATAAAGTAGAGAACTAAATGTTTTCTATGTTTTTTAAGTTAACACAGTTTATTTAAACTGGTTATGCAAGGTAATTGTATAGATGTAAACCTCAAAAACATCTATTAGCAAGGTTTTCAGGGTTTGACAATATTTTTTGGCTTACTCAAACTTGTTTTTAACGATAAATTTTCTGATATTTCATGACAACAATCAAGACATTAACAAGCAAGTTATGGGAACAGAAAAAGTCAGATCATTTTTTCTAGCTTTTTCTGACAAATTCTGAACTAGACAAACCTAATCGTAAGTAATCCCTTTTTGTTTCCCTGCCGAAGGCAGGGAAACAAACCTCTGCTTGCTTGAAAAGCGCTATATAATCACTGAACGGCATTTCGTGCAGACAGTTATGGCAAACAATAAGAAAGAACTAGTGGTGTTGGGTGTAACTTTAGCCATTTTTGGTGGGCTAGCTGGTGGCGGTTTTTTGTTTTTTGGTCAAGGTAAAACAAACCCTAATGCCTCTTCATCAATTAGCAATGCTAACTTTGACTTGACTACACGCAAAAGTGAAGGCGAAAAATTGCTGATTACTGCTGAGTCCAATGCTGACAAGGAGGCGGCGATCACTGCCATTGCGAAAAAGGACTATACCACCGCCACAGCTAAGTTGGAAGCCTCACTCAGTAAACAACGTAACGATCCTGAAGCTTTAATTTATTTAAATAATGCCAAAATTGGCGATCGCCCATCCTTAAAAGTTGCCGTGAGTGTACCTATTGGCGGCAATTTGAATGTAGCGAAGGAAATTTTACGGGGAGTTTCCCAAGCCCAAACGGAGGTGAATAATCAGGGTGGTATTAATGGAATACCACTTAAAATTGCGATCGTTAATGATGACAATAAAGCTGAAATTGGCGTAAAAGTAGCGCAGGCTCTAGTCCAAGACCCAACTATCCTTGCTGTCATCGGACATAACTCTAGCGAAGTTTCAATTGCGACAGTGCCGACCTATCAAGCAGGAGGACTAGTGATGATGTCTTCTACGAGTACCGCCAAGGAACTCTCAGGCATGGGTAGCTATATTTTTCGGACAGTACCCAGCGTCAGATTTCAAGCCGATTCGCTATCCCATTACACAGTCAAGAAACTAAACAAGAAAAATATTGGAATTTGCTTTAATTCTGAGGCTAAGGCTAGTCAATCACTCAAGGAGGAATTTACGGCTGCCATATTTACGGATGGAGCCAAAGTTAGTCGTATCAATTGTGATGTCGCTAGTCCAAACTTCAGCGCTGATAAGGTAGTTGAGGATATGTTAGGCGATCGCGTTGATGCTCTGTTGTTATCACCGGGGGTCGAAAAGATTGAAAAGGGGACAGAAATCGCCATTATTGCCAGAAATCGTCTGTTATTGCTAGGCGACTCTACTATGTATACCTTCAAAACTTTGCAACTAGGACAAAGTGCGATCGCTGACATGGTGTTAACCGTGCCTTGGCATCCTGATTTTTTGGCGAATAATCCCTTTTCCGCTAATGCCGTGAAGTTGTGGGGTGGCGATGTCAACTGGCGGTCAGCAACAAGCTACGATGCGACCTTAGCAATTATCGGCGGCTTGAAAAAAAGTTCTAGTCGTGAAGGACTACAGCAGGCTATATCCAATCCCAGCTTTGAGCTTGATGGTGCAGCAGGCAAAATCACTTTTCAGCCATCAGGCGATCGGGCAAATGCTTCAATCTTAGTCAAAGTTAGCAAAGGCGATCGCTCAGGCGTTGGCTATGACTTTGTGCCATTGCGCTAAGTTAAAACTTTAAGAATGACACGAAGTGTCATTCTTAAAAATCTCTATTCATATATGTTTCAGCCATCCATTTGCGGACAGCGCGGACAATACTAGTGCTATTTTCCGTTGATGATATCTGAAGAAAATTTCCAAGTATTTCCCCAGATATCATCACGAAAATTGCACTAAACTCACATTCAAGGTAATCACCATCTCGCAATTGCAAGATTTTTACATTGTCTTTTGTGTAGCGCCATATTTCTGGAATTCCTAGCTGTTGATAAACTGCCAAGCTTCGCTCACTAGAATTAGTAATGTCAACTTCGATAATCAAGTCTGGTGGCGGATCTACAGAAATATCAATCCTATTACCGCTTATGCGATCGGCATTTTGAATGTAAAAACTAGAGTCTGGCTCTGCTCCTTTTTTGATGTCACTCCGATTTAGTGTGACTGAGCCAAATTCTTTTAATGGTAAATCTAGCTCCTCCGCTAAAACTCCAACTATACGGGCTAATAAGCGATTAATTGCCTCATGAAAATCCGACGGCATCCTAATTTCTAAAACTCCTTGGTCATAAACTAAACGAACAGAACTGCGATCGCCAATATCAGTAAGCATTGCTTGATAAGTTTGCCAGCTAATATTTGACAACACAACATTGGCAATAATATTGCTAGTAATGTCTGTTGCAATATTGCCAATTTGTTCGTTTGGATAAGCTTCGAGAGCGATCGTCATAAAAACAATTTTTCTTGCACTCTAGATAGTTTACTGCAAATCCAAAAAGAGAGGCAGCGCTAAGCGCCACCTCTCTTTTTATAACGTTTTGAAAATGAGGATATCCTCATTTTCAAAACAAAAAATAATTACAGTAAGGGTTTTGAATTTTCATTTTGTCTTATAGCGTTTTTCAAGCAAGCGAGGTACATAGATTTGTTTCCCCGCCAAAGGCGGGGAAACAAATCTGTACTTCACTAGACTGGTAAACACTATAGGCAAAATGAAAATAAGTTATACGTGATTATGCTTGGTATTTTTTGAAAACTAGAGTGACGTTATGACCACCAAATCCAAAGGAGTTAGAAGTCGCTACATTGATTGTCATCGGACGGGACTTGTTCGGTACATAATCGAGATCGCATTCAGGATCGGGATTTTCTAAATTCATGGTGGGCGGCGCAATGTCATTCTTAACTGCTAGAACCGTTGCCACTGCCTCGATACCACCCGAACCACCGAGCAAATGACCTGTCATTGACTTAGTAGAACTAACCGCAGTCTTATAGGCATGATCGCCTAAAACTTGCTTGATTGCCTTCGTTTCCGTCTTATCATTCGCGGCAGTACTTGTACCGTGAGCATTGATATAGTCCACCATTTCAGGAGTGACATCAGCATCCTTGAGGGCAAGAGACATCGCACGGATAGCTCCCTCACCATCGGGGGAAGGGGAAGTCATGTGATAGGCATCGCAAGTGCAGCCATAGCCAACGATCTCGGCATAGATTTTTGCTCCACGCGCTAGAGCATGGTCGAGATTTTCGAGGATTAAAATACCTGCGCCTTCACCCATTACAAAGCCATCGCGATCCTTATCAAAGGGCCGTGACGCATGAGTAGGGTCATCATTACGTCGTGACATGGCTCTAGCAGAAGCAAAACCTGCAAAGCCTAGAGGAGTAATCGCCGCCTCTGTACCACCGCAAATCATGGCCTGAGCAAAACCACTTTGTACCAAACGAAATGCATCGCCGATCGCATTGGAACCTGCTGCACAAGCAGTTACCGTGCAGGAGTTGGGTCCCTGTGCGCCCGTGTGAATTGCCGTCAAACCTGCTGCCATATTACCGATCATCATCGGAATCATAAATGGGCTACAGCGAGAGGGACCTTTAGTGCGGATAATTTCATGCTGATCTTCGAGTACTTGCAAGCCACCAATCCCAGTACCTAGCAATACACCGATTTGAGCAGCGTTGACTGGCGTAATTTCGAGATTAGCATCGCGCAATGCTTGAATACTGGCACTTACACCAAATTGAGCAAAGCGATCCATCCTTCGTGCTTCTTTGGCAGGGATATAGGTCAGTGGATCAAAATCCTTAACTTCGCCGCCCACACGACATTCATGATCAGTTGTATCGAAGCGAGTAATTTCTGTAATCCCGTTTTTGCCATCAACTAGACCTTGCCAATATTCTTCGACCGTGTTACCGATCGGTGTGATTGCACCTAGTCCAGTGACAACGACGCGAGAGAGGGGCTGAGGGTTTTGCATTTCGTTTGGAATCAGTTACGTCAAAATTTTATGGTTTTAAGGTGCGGCTAGGGTGATTTTCTATTAGGACATGCACGCATATAGGGCTTTTCAAGCAATCGAGTTGCAGAGGGTTGTGTCCCCGCCGAAGGCGGGGACACAACCCTGTACTTCACAGCTATATCCTAATAGAAAACAAAAGCCTTGTTGCTGAGCAACAAAGCCTCCATTGAAAACAATTGCTTAAGCAGCTTGTTTGCTGTCAATGTAATCAACAGCGTCTTTAACAGTGGCGATTTTTTCTGCGTCTTCGTCGGGGATTTCAACGCCGAATTTTTCTTCCAGAGCCATAACTAGTTCGACAGTATCGAGAGAGTCAGCTCCAAGGTCGTTCGCAAAGCTAGCTTCAGGCTTAACTTCGGCTTTATCAACGCCTAATTGGGATGCAACGATCTCTTGAACTTGCTCAAAGGTACTACTCATTTACTTATTCTCTGTTTACAACCAAAAACTTTTTAGCGTTTTTCATTTTATCGGATAAAGGTAGCTGTATATACACGATCGCGAAGAACCTGTTTAAAAATTTCGATACAGCTTAGTGTTGTAGTTGATATTTATGTCTCAACTCTGCTGGCATACGCACTGGTTTTTTGCTTTGCAAATTCACAAAAACGCCAACCTGTTCGCCTAAAGCTGCTGTTTTACCGTTCACGGAAATTACTGCATTAACTCGCCAGCGTAACGATTCCATTGATTGCATCCACATTTTGCCAATGGGCATATCAGAAATTTTGATGGGCTGCTTGTAATCAATTTTTGTTTGCACAATGACGGGCATAATTCCATTTTTAAGTTGCTCTCCCAATGGAAAATGCAGGGATAGCATCTCTAAACGTAGATCTTCTAACCAGCGAATATAGACAATGTTATTGACAATACCTGCAAAGTCAATGTCGTAAGTTCTAACTGGCAAGTTAATCTCGATCTCAAAGGACTGCTTTGGGATTGTTGTATCCATAAATAACTTTTAAATTGCAAGTTAAAATGTAGATTAGCAGGTATAGCTTGTAAAATGCAAGTAATTGAGTCAATTTAAATAAATTTGATTTTAGCTATGTCCCAACCAAGACGATCTCCTTGCCCTGTCTCCTGTACTCTGGATTTGATTGGCGATCGCTGGACGTTACTTGTCATCAGAGACATGATGTTCTTCGGAAAGCAACGTTTTGAAGAGTTTCTAGAATCTCCTGAAGGTATCTCTACGAATATCTTGGCAAACCGTCTTAAATTACTTGAGGATTTAGGTTTGGTCGCGAAACAACCTTACAGCAATCACTCCCGACGCATGAATTATCACCTCACCGATCAGGGAAGAAGCCTGCGTCCTGTTTTAAAAGTAATAATTGCTTGGGGCTTGAAGCATATTCCTGACACACAGATTCCGCTTGATCGTCCGTCAGATGCTGATGTCTCAGCAAGTCTTGCGGTAGAGTCAATTCACAATAAGTAAGATTTTATATTTTTTAGTAAGAATATACCTGCAACTGAGTTGCCGATCGCATCAAGGGCTGGACTATAACAAGCGATCGCTGCTCGATTAGGAATTATTGATAGTAAAGCACCACTGACACTCGATTTTGAGGGCAACCCAATATCTTGAGCAAATTCGGCAGAAGCTCCATACATGCCGCACTGGGTCATAATTTCTAACACAATCTCAATATTTGGCGATTTATTTGTATTTATATTTGTATTTACAAGCAAAGTCCCAATTTTTACCAGATCTTGCACATTACCTCGCAAGCAACAAATTTCCTCATAAACATTAAGGGCATGGTTCGGATTGGTAATTATTTCTAAAGATTGCAATTGAGATGCGATCGCTAAATTGCGGCGGTTAGCAACTGAGCGCACAGAATCTAGCATTTCTCGATCAAGGTGAAGATTTGCCCCAGATTTTTGATTGAGCCAAATTTGCAAATTTTCGCAGGATGGTAATTGTGAGGAAAGGGCGATCGCGCCACTATTAATCATCGGATTTGGAGGTTTGCCTTCAGGAATTGCGTTAAATGTTGCCGATGTTGCTTGGCGATCGACCAAGCCAAAAACTTCATTAATGTTCTGTGTTTCTAACAAATACAACAATAAAAATGGCTTAATCACACTCATCAAAGGAAAAGTCAGTGATGGAGCACCCTCTGAAGTCATATCTAACTGTCCAGAGCTATTTATTTGGCAGATGGCGATCGCGATCGCTTGGGGATCAACTTGAGCTAGCAGAGGAATATAGCTTGGCAGATTTCCTTTACTAATTTCTTTTTGTGCCAAATTTAGCAAGTTTTGCAGATGATTTTTGACCATAAATTTTGATAGGGATAAATCTCAATATCTTGATTTTTCTAGCCTTGAATCGATCTTTAAGCAATTTGATTTAGCGATCGCCAGAAAATACCAGTCAAAATATCAGTCAAATATTCCTTTGACATCCAAGGCTAACAAGTTTAACCTTATAAATTAGGTGTATTGAAGAGAGTGATTTTAGAATGTTTAAGGTTAAGAGTTCTGTTGTTCGTACTGCTGGTTGTTTGTCATTTTTAGCAACCCTATCAATGTTTCCCAGTCTGGCACATTCGGAAACAAGTACAACATCTTTCACAAATAGCGATCCTTACAAGGCTATTCAATTAGATTCTGAACCCCAAACAACAGCACAAAACGTTACCTCTGTATCCCAACTCAGCGATGTCAAGCCAACAGATTGGGCTTTTACTGCTTTACAATCTTTAGTTGAACGCTATGGATGTATTGCGGGATATCCTGATCGCACCTTCCGCGGCAAGCAAGCCACCAGTCGTTACGAATTCGCCGCAGGCTTGAATGCTTGTCTTGACAAAATTAATGAAATCATTTCCGCAGGGCTAGCGGACAAAGTTAGCAAAGAAGATCTTGCTACTCTCCAAAAACTACAGGAAGAATTTGCTGCCGAACTTGCTACCCTGCGCGGTCGGGTTGATGCCCTCGAGACCAAAACTGCTCAGCTAGAGGCACAACAATTCTCCACTACCACCAAACTGACTGGAGAGGTTATTGTCTCTGCAACAGCAGGTACTGGCGGTCCCAATAATGCTAATTCTAATGTTACCCTGAGCAATCGTACTCGTCTGGTTCTCAATACTAGCTTTACAGGTAAAGACTTGCTCAGAACTCGCCTAGAGACTAGCAATAACCTTGTTGCTGCTAGCGGTACAACTGCTGGTAGTCTCGCTAATCTTCTAGGAACGAACACTGTTCGTATTGGTCCTGGGGCAGCAGTTACAGACAATTCGTTTGCTCTTAGCCTTCTTGATTACAAGTTCCCCATCTTTGACAATAAAGTTAATCTCTATATTGCTCCTGTCAGTTTCCCTGATGAATTCTTCACAGTTCTTTCTCCTGTAGCAAGTAACGGACAAGGTTCTATCTCTAGGTTTGGACGCTTCGATCCCTTAATGCGGATTGCGGGTACATCTTCTTTAGTTGCCTTTGATTGGTCAATTACAGATAAAGTCAGACTCCAAGCAGGTTACGGTGCATCCTCTCCCTCTAGTCCTTCTCCTGGAGGATCGGGTGGATTGTTTGGCGGTTCAACGATCGCTCTTGTACAGCTTTTATTTAAACCTGCTGACAATCTAGATACTTCAATCACCTATGCTAATACTTACCATCAGTCTGGCGCTACTACAGGTACTAGTTCTCTAGGTACTGGACTGACTAGTAATGAATCCATCAGTGGTGTTACTGGTTCTATTCGTGCTAACTCGCTTGCAGGTAATTTAGCTTGGAAAATCACTCCGAAGTTTACCTTCCATACTTGGGGAACTGTGATTTTTGCTGATGCAGTAAACGCTTCAGCTTCTACAACCTTTACTAGTTGGATTACAGGCTTGACTCTCAATGATCTATTTAGCGAGGGAAGTGCAGGTAGTATTCTCTTTGGTCAGCCCATTAATCGCACATCTGTAAGTGGTGCAGCAACTTTAGGCGCAGTCAATTCCACTCCCTACCATTTAGAACTCTTCTATCGCTATCGTGTTAGCAAAAATATCAGCATCACTCCTGGAGTCTTCTGGGTGTTTAATCCTGAAGGTGTAAGTACTAATCCCACCGCAACTGTTGGTGTGATTCGGACAACCTTTAGTTTCTAGTAAAAAAATCACCCCGCTGGGGTGATTTTTTTACTAGTTATAGCTATCAAGAACCAGATTTTTGTGGCATGGTTTCGCCGTGCCGCAAAAGTCCCTGTATGCCCCTAACTAGTACAAATTAAATTATCGAAATTTTGTGATCAGTGTCATAGGTTCGTTGTAATTATCTGACTATGTACTTAATCTAGGGTCGTGTTATCTTTAGGTTTATGACTTTATAGTTTCATCCTAAGCTTGATGGAGAAAGACCTATGACTGCGATCACTGCACAAGACAAAGACCTCGCAAGTGTGATGAAAAACGATGGAGTTGCCAAGGCTAATACCCACGGCAGTATCAATCGGATTTTCAATCGTCTAGAAGATATCAAAAAAGAGATGGGTGAACCATCTTGGTCAGTGCGTCTCATTTACACCGATATGATGAGTGCTGTGATGATTTGCCAAAAGCCTGGGGAAAGTAATCGCACTCACTATCATGCCAATGAGGATGAATGGTGGGTAATCATGGAAGGTGAACTAGAGTGGGATGTGGAAGGTCATGGCTGCTACCGTGCCCAAAAGGATGACATTATTTTTGTGCCCCGTAAAGTAATTCATAATATTCGTGTTGTTGGTGATCAGCCCTCAATTCGTTTGGCGATCGGTAAGCCTGATGTCAATCATATTTTTGTTGAAGATCACGTTTTTACTAAGAACTAATTGATACTATCGTCATGACCAAACCCCATGAATTTCCCCATGATTTTCAAGAAAAGGTCGCAATTATCACTGGTGCAAGTAGTGGGATTGGTCTGGCTGTAGCCGAAGCGATCGCAGGTTATGGCGCACATACTGTGTTCATTTCTCGCAGTGGAGCAGATGAGATCGCTTCAGAACTCAATGCAGCAGGTAAATCAGCTCTATCTCTCCATTGTGATGTTGCCGATGAGTCACAAGTCAAACAAGCGATCGCTACAGTCTTTG
The DNA here is from genome assembly GCF_027942295.1 of Pseudanabaena sp. Chao 1811. NCBI lineage: Bacteria > Bacillati > Cyanobacteriota > Cyanophyceae > Pseudanabaenales > Pseudanabaenaceae > Pseudanabaena > Pseudanabaena sp. Chao 1811. The sequence continues at coordinate 15,877 of NZ_CP101416.1, read as the reverse complement.
CTAAATATGGGCGGATTGACATTTTAATCAATAACGCCGCAATCAATCAGATTGCCAAGATTGAAGATATTTCCCTTGAAGATTGGAATAGAGTCATAGCGACTAATCTCACAAGCCAATTTCTCTGTTGCAAACATGTAGTGCCAATCATGAAACAACAACGAAGTGGCAATATTGTCAATGTTTCTTCGATCGCAGGACATTTTAGAAGCAAGATCTCAGGAATTCATTACGTTGCCTCAAAAGCAGGCGTAATTGGTTTCACTAGACAACTTGCCTACGAGCTAGCTTCATTCCAGATAAATGTCAATGCGATTTGCCCCAGTCAAACCTATACACCAATGCTAGCCGCAACTTTGCCACCAGAAGCAGAGCAAAAACTGATCGATTCCATTCCCCTTGGACGTATCGCATCAATGGAAGAACAAGTAAATGTGATTCTATTTCTGGCATCCTCATTATCCAGCTACATGACGGGTGCGATCGTCGATGTTAATGGGGGACAATTATAGTGTCGAAAGATTAGCATGGGAGGTGCTTCTAATCGTATATCCTAGATTCTAAAATCCTGACAAAAAATCAAACGCCCTATTTTAATCTAATCTGGTTTTTGACTTTTATTTTGTCTGAGAGGAATTGAAAACCGTTATAGTATGCTTGGCAATTCTCACACTTAGTTTGTACGCTTTAATTCTATGTTTACACTAGAAAACCCCCTCGTCATGCTGTACGTGAGATTAATTGGGTGGACTATCTTGGGCTATATATTAGGAAAACTCCTACCCAAGGTCTACACTACATATCTTGGCAAAGCCTTACTATTTGTGGGAGTTCCTATTGGTATTGTTTCTTTCTTACGTCAAGCTGATCTATCAGGATGGATTGTCATTGCCCCAACTACTGCTTGGGTTGCTATTTTTGTCGGTGCAGGCTTGGCGTGGATTTGGATCGATCTAGGAGTGAGCGATGAAAGATTTAGAGCTTTGTCAAGGGGTATTACATCACGAGAGAAGACAGTTGAAACGGCTTCAGGTACAACAACAACCTTAGAACAAGAAAGTGCTTGGTCGGGACCCACTCAAGGGAGCTTTTTGCTTGCCATGACTTTAGGGAATACGGCTTTTATGGGATATCCCGTCAGTCTCGCCCTAGTCGGTCCACAATATTTCGCATGGTCTTTGTTTTATGACTTGATTGGCTCCACGATCGCTGCCTATTCAGTGGGAATTGCGCTAGCCAGTCGTTTTGGTAGTACAGCAGGAAATCAACCAAAACCCAACCCATTTATATCAATGGCAAAGACTCCAGCCCTATGGAGCTTACCCGTTGGAGTGGGAATGAGATTTGTATCATTACCAACTGTAGTTGTTTCAGGGATGAGTACGATCGCATGGACAACTGTTACCTTGTCACTAGTAATGATCGGGATGCAGCTAAGTCAGCTAAGAACTCTCAAGAACATCAAAAAAGCTCTTACTTGTCTATCAATTAAAATGCTACTCACCCCCTTAGTGGTCGGTACAGGACTAATGTTTTTTGGAGTGACAGGAGAACCTCGTCTAGCAATGGTTTTACAAATGGCCATGCCGCCAGCTTTTTCTACATTAGTGATCGCTCAAGCCTATAACCTTGATCGTGATTTAACAGTGACAACTTTAGCTTTTGGTGTAGTTCTTCTGTTATTTACAATTCCTATTTGGTTATGGTTGTTTTCGTGAAAAACACTTAAAAGTATATATGTAATTACAAATAAATGCTTACGGTATAAAAATCAGTTGACTGACATATTTATGGAATATGTGTATAGTTTATAAGCATTATAGGCGCAGTCAAAGGCTTTGTCAGGACTAAAAATTCAGATAAAAGTTAATCAAGCAAAATAAATATAATGGCAAAATTACTAATCAGTACTTCTTCTTTCGATCTGAAAAACAATCCCACATTACAGAATTTGCAAAACCAAGGATTTGAAATTGTTTTAAATCCCTATGGTCGGAAATTGAAAGAATCAGAACTTGTAGAACTTCTTGATGATGATGTCGTTGGTATGATTGCAGGTGTAGAGCCAATAACTCGTGATGTTCTTTCTTCCGCTAAGTCTTTAAAAGTAATTTCGCGTTGTGGGATTGGAACTGATAGTGTCGATCTCGTAGCAGCAGAAGAAATGGGCATTCCTGTTCATATCACACCCACAGCCCCCGTGATTGCGGTTGCAGAACTAACAGTAAGTTTAATCCTTGCCACTTTAAGACGTATTTCAGAAGCTGATCGCCTGCTACGTGCAGGTACATGGAAACCTCTAATGGGTAGGCTGTTGGCATCTCAAGTAGTGGGGCTATTGGGCTATGGAAGAGTTGGTAATCGTGTAGGACAACTTCTCAAAGCTTTTGGATCGAAGAGAATTGCCTATGATATTTTCTGTGATTCCCTATTTGCTGATACAGTTTGTGTTTCATCTTTAGATGAATTTCTGAAATTAGCCACTGTAGTTACAATCCATATTCCCTACAATGCTACTAACCATCATTTAATTAATCGAGAATTTATTAGCAAGATGCAGGTAGGCAGCATTTTAATCAATACCGCTAGAGGTGGAATTATTGATGAAGATGCTTTATATGATGCCCTAGTATCAGGTCATTTAGCAGGTGCAGCCCTTGATGTATTTGAAGAGGAACCATATTCTGGAAAACTGCTAAGTCTGCCGCAAGTAATCTCGACTCCACATATGGGTTCCTATGCTAAAGAAGCCCGAACGCAGATGGAAGAAGAAGCATCTCACAATCTCTTTGAGAGCCTTGTAAGTTTTGGTTTAGCTAAGTAATTGGAGAGGGGGGACGCTTAGCGTCCCCCCTCTAAGTTTTATGGGAAGTTTTTACAGGTGATTTTTACGGAAGATTTTTACGGTAAATATGATGAAAAAGTATGATGCGATTGTATTTGATTTTGATGGAGTCCTAGTTGAATCTGTAGATGTTAAAACTAAAGCCTTTGCTGCCCTATATCGCGAATATGGCGATCACATTGTTCAACAGGTTGTGGACTACCATCTTCTTCATGGGGGGATATCGCGATTTGAAAAATTTCGTTATTACCAAGAAGTCCTACTGGGTCAAACCTTAACTAAAGAAGAAGAAATTCAACTTGGCGATCTCTTCTCACAGTATGTCGAAGATGCAGTAGTAGCAGCACCCTATGTGTTAGGAGCTGATGATTTTCTCGAAAATCATTATCAATCAATTCCTCTATTTGTTGCCTCTGGTACTCCAGATGAAGAATTGAAACGGATTGTGTCACGCCGTAACATGAACCATTATTTTGTCTCTGTACATGGTTCTCCTGCTAAAAAAGGCGCTATTATTCAAGATATTTTAAAAACTCACGGGTTTAAACCTGATCGCGTGTTAATGGTTGGCGATGCGATCGCTGATTATGAAGGGGCGGTCTTTGCAGATGTAAAATTTGTAGGCAGGGTAATGCAATATCCTAAAGCCGAACCATTTATCGTAGGGACTTTAGTTGTGCCAGATTTAGCTGATCTAGGGGCTATTATAGATGGTGCTTAAAGCGCCCTAATAATAAGCTTCTAGGAACTTATTTTGCTTATTCCTTAATCTTAAAAATCTATGCGTCGTCGTCAGTTTAATCAGCTATCACTATTTCTTGCAGGGCTGGGGTTGGCATCCTGTAGTGATTCCGCAGTCTTAAATTATCGAGTTCCAGAAAAAACTTCTAAGTTTCGCGTCTGGTGGATTCAAAGCTTCTATCCTGCTGAGACTGAGGCACTTTCACAAATTGTTGCAGAGTGGGAAAAAAATAATAATACAAAGGTAGAAATTACTTTTTATAACGATGGTTCCGTCAACCGTGATGCCGAAAATGCTCTGAATAACGGTAATCCGCCTGATATTCTCTTTAGCAATACCGCCGAATTTGCGCTCTATCCCAAACTGGCATGGCAAAATAAGTTAGTAGATGTGACCGATGTTGTAGAACCTGTCAAAAGCTTATTTAGTCCGATCGCTCTAAAAGCGGTGTCCTACAAAAATAGTACAAATGATAAACGTAGTTACTATGCTGTCCCGATCGCCCAGCTAGCAGCAGGACTACATTATTGGCGGGATCTACTGACCGATGTGGGGCTAAGCGATACGAGTATTCCGAGAGATTGGGATGGCTTTTGGCAGTTTTGGGAAACAGCTCAGGTTCGGGCAAAAGGTAAAGACAAAAAAGATATTTATGGTATTGCCTTACCCATGTCTGCTGAAGCGACAGATACAATCTTTATGTTTGAGCAGTTTCTCGAAGCCTATGGGGCGGACTTACTAGATGATAATGGTCAACTCAAAGCTGATGATCCCGAAAACCGCAAGGCAATTATTGCAGCCTTAAGCAAATACGCTGGATTCTATAAGAGTGGGCATGTTCCTCCCAAAGCAACCCAATGGACTGATGCGGACAACAATCAGGTGTTCTTAAGCAAAAATTCATTCATGACGGCAAATCCGGGGCTATCGATCCCTGCATCCCAACAGTTTGATCCCTTGGTTTACAACAAAAAACTAGTAACTACAGAATGGCCCCTAGCTCCTAATGGTAAGCCTCTTAACTACTTAGTGGCGGTAAAGCAGGCAGTGATTTTTGCAAATTCTAGCAATCAAGGTATGGCTAAAAGTTTGTTGTCCCATATCATCCAACCAAATAATCTCCTGACATATTTAAAAGGAGCAGGCGGTCGATATTTCCCAACTATGCCAAAATTATTGGAAGACCCATATTATAAGGACTCTCAAGATCCGCATATCCTCACAGCAACCAAACAATTTCAGAATAATAGTTCTTTCTATACAGCGCAGAATCCCGCCTATGCCGAGGTTGGCGCACAACAGATATGGGGCAAAGCGATTAGGTCAATCGCTAGTGGAAATGCAACGCCTGAACAAGCCGCTGAAAATGCGATCGCCCAAATCAAAAATATTTTTGCTCAGTGGAAATGAGGATAGAAAATGTTCAACTTAATTAAGAAACGTTTGCTGCTCCAACTAGTGGGCTACTTTTCGATTCTATCGATTGTCACCGTTCTCCTAGTGGCGGTTAGTGCCAATGTTCGTAGTCGCGAAGCTCTCAGGCGTTCAGCTATTGATCGTTTAGATGTTGCCACATCTCTTAAGGAATCTCAGGTTAATCAATGGGTTGACAATCAACGTCGGGACGTGATTTTGATGACCCAGTTGCCAGACTTGCTGATCAATTCTGAAATCGCTTTTACCAAAGATCGCGAATCACCAGAATATAAAACGGCGATCGAATCGATACGCAAGTTTATGGCGGATATATCCTTAGTAAAATCGAATATTCGCCAAATTTCAATTCTTACCAATAACGGGATTACGATTGTTTCCACCGATAAACAGAAAGAAGGAAAATATCAGCCCCTTGGTAATACAACCACTTACTTTACCCGCGACCAGTCCCGTGTGATTGTGCCTAACTTTTATATTTCGCCTATTTCTGGCAAAGCGGCGATGACCTTTGCTGCACCTTTATCTAACAAAGCAGGCGATCGCATTGGTGTTGTGGCGGTTGATCTCGATCTCCAAGGGGTCGATGATATTATTCGCAAAAACACGGGTTTGGGTAATAGTGGTGAAACTTATGTGGTGGGAAGGTTAGCTTCCAAAAATATTTTACTGTCAGGGGGAGGAGCAGATAGTCAGGAACTCTCTAAAGATATTAAAAGTGAAGGAATTACGGCTGCGGCTCTAGGCAAAGATGGGGAAGGTTTGTATCGTAACTATAAAAATGTTCCTGTCTTAGGAAGCTTTATCTGGATTGACAATCTCAATCTCGCGTTACTTGCGGAAATATCACAGTCCGAAGCTTTTGAACCTGCTGATCGCCTCGCACGGGATATTTTGCTGATTGGACTGAGTTCCGCAGGTATTTTGTTAACGGCTGTATATTTAATTGCCCGTCGCATTTCCCAGCCGATTTTGGCGATTGCTGATGCGGCAAACCAAGTCTCTGGTGGCAATTTGAATTCGCAAGCACCTGTGTTGACTGAAGATGAGATTGGCATTTTGGCGATCGCGTTTAATCAAATGACATCGCAACTGAAAGCTTCAGGGGAACAGCTCGCGGACTATAGCCGTACCCTAGAGCAGAAGGTTGAACAGCGTACTAGTGAGATCAAGGCAATTATCGACAACATGGTTGATGGCTTGGTAGTAGTTGATGGCGAGGATCAGATTACCCAATTTAACCCTGCGATCGCTGGCATGATTGGGGTTAGTAGTAAAGCGATCTCTAACTCCGAGAATTACAAAGAGATCTTTAAAGGAGAGGAAATCGCTAATATCATCGCTAGCACTAGAGAAAACCCGAGACAAGTTTTTAGCGCTGAGTTTGCACTACCCGATCGCCGCATAGGCAAAGCTGTTGCAACTTCTATCTTTAGGGAAGTTGAGGGATCGGCTTGGTTTGGCGATGTAGTCCGAAGTGGTGGAGTTAAGGCAACTGCTAACGATGAGGAAGCTGAAGTACCAGAGGAGGTATCTACATTAGGGATAAATTATCTAGGTACTGTCATCTTGATTCGTGATATTACGGCGGAGAAAGAAGTAGATCGTATGAAGACGGACTTCATCTCAACGGTATCCCATGAACTGAGAACTCCACTTACCTCTGTACTAGGTTTTGCCAAATTAATTCAAAAGAAACTTGATGAATCCATCTTTCCATTAATCCAAACCGATGATAAGAAAGTCAAGAGAAGTGTACGTCAAGTCACAGAAAATATTGAAATCATTGTCTCCGAGGGAACCCGACTTACGAAATTAATTAACGAAGTCCTAGATGTTGCCAAAATAGAAGCTGGCAAAATGCAATGGAATATGGATATTATCTCTATTACAGAAGTGATCGACCGGGCATTTTCCGCAACTTCAGCATTATTTGAGCAAAAAGGTTTAAGCCCAGTTCGCGAAATTGCAGAAAATTTAGCAAATATCAATGGCGACAAGGATCGTCTGATCCAAGTTGTCATCAATTTGATCTCTAATGCAGTGAAATTTACTGAACAAGGTAGTGTTACCTGTCGAGTTGTTCAAGAAAATCAATCAATTATAGTCAGTGTTGTCGATCAAGGTGTTGGCATTTCTGAATCCGATCAACCTAAGGTCTTTGAGAAGTTTAAACAGGTTGGGGACACACTTACCGACAAACCTCAAGGCACAGGCTTAGGGTTGCCAATTTCTAGGGAAATTATTGAGCATCATGGCGGTAAGATTTGGGTAGAGAGTGAACTTGGTAAGGGCAGCACCTTCTCTTTTAGTATTCCCGTCGCTAAAAATACGGAAGTAGAAAATAAAGCCCAAATTCCCTCAATTAATTTTGATATTCTGATTGAGCAACTGAAAAAACGTGTGATGTTAGAGCCTCAACCCGAAGAACATCTTACGGAGGGAACAGGCAAAAAAATCTTGGTCATTGACGATGATCCCAGCATTCGGAGTCTACTCAGACAGGAGCTAGAGGCAAAGGGATATGTAATCTACGAAGCAGAGAATGGTCAAGAAGCAATTACTAAGGTACGTGAAGTTCGTCCTGATCTGATTACCCTTGATATCATTATGCAGGGCATCACTGGCTATGATGTTGCTTCCATTCTCAAGTCCGATCCTGTTACAATCAACATCCCAATTATTATCGTGTCTGTGATTGATGATAAGAATCGAGGCTTACGTCTCGGAATTGATAGCTATGTAACGAAGCCCGTTGATATGGCAATCTTATTACGAGAAGTTGATTTGCTATTGACCAGCAAAACATCTACAGGCAAACGGATTTTGGTGGTTGATGATAACTTTGTTTCGATTAGTTTGTTAGTGGAAATGCTCCAAAATCAAGGCTTTATCCCCTTGACTATTTCTCCTACCGATGATTTACGGGCTAATGTGCTGGCATTGCAACCAGACATCATTATTGCTAGCACTAAGCTGGCTCAACAGGTACAATCCCTGCGTACTGAGCAGAGTATGGAGCATATTCGCTTTTTATTGATTTCTGAAGGATAGTTGCAAATCTTGGCTCTAAGCATTATGAGCCTTATCAAAAATATGATCAAAAATTGGGTAAATCAGCAACGTAAAGTACTCGGAATGGTAATAGCGATCGCTGTTTTGGCAAATCTGGCTAGTGATGCAAATGCGGAAACCTATATTAATAATCGGGTTTGTCCTGCGGATTTCCCTAGTTTAAGTAAGGCTTTGGCGAAGGATTTGCCTGATTATCTCAATCGTGCTTATATTCGCTTACGCATTAAACGGGAAGTTATGACCATTAGCCAGCCCGAACTTGAGCCTTTGCTCCTTGCCCCCGATCAACCACGCGATCGCCTACCCCAGCAGATTTTCTTGTCAATGTTGGAGAGACAGACAGGCAGAAGTGAAACTTCCCAGCGAGCCTATTGGTTGTTTGTGGTTCCTACTTCTAACGGATGGCGATTAGCGATGGCGTTTATGCGAATTGGACAAGCTCCACCAACAGATGTTAGTGATGCCGCGATCGCTGATGCCACAAACAAGTGGTTACGTGACTATTGCGATCCTCGCTATCAGTTATAGGATAATAAAGATCGGCTTTGCTGACCTTTATTATTTGGAACAACATGTCTTTATTTGCAACTGTGCGATCGCAAATGCCTTTAGAAATTCCAACGCAATTGGAGCGAATGGATGCCTTTTGGCATAGCTATCGGCAGTTTCAGCAACCAATTCCTCAAGTTGTTGACAATTCCTTAGAGCGAATAGGTGATAAAGACTTTGATGTAATTGTCTGTGGTGGCACATTGGGCATATTTGTTGCTTGTACATTACAGCAACGAGGATGGAATGTCGCAATCCTTGAACAGGGGCTTTTACGGGGCAGAGTGCAGGAATGGAATATTTCTCGCCAAGAGTTAAATGCTTTTCTAGAACTAGATTTGCTGACAGAAGTAGAACTAGAAACAGCGATCGCGACCATTTATAATCCTGCCAGAGTTGGCTTTCAAGGTGGTCAGGATTTATGGGTAAGGGATATTCTCAATATTGGAGTTGATCCAGTCTATTTGTTAGAAGTTCTTAAGCAGAAATTTCTAGGTGCTGGGGGCAAAGTATTAGAGCAAACTGCATTTCGGGGAGCTAGTACTCATCCTGATGGTATATCTGTAGAAGTGATTACCAAAGAGAATGCGGCGATAACAAGAGTTACAGGTAGATTATTGCTAGATGTCATGGGACATTTCTCTCCAATTGCGAAGCAAGCGCGATCGCTAACACAGGGAAATATCAAGCCCGATGGTGTCTGTATGGTGGTGGGAAGTTGTGCACAGGGGATGCCTGAAAAATCCTACGGTGACTTGATTTATAGCTTTACGCCCATTCAAAATCAATGCCAATATTTTTGGGAAGCTTTCCCCGCCAAAGATGGTAGAACTACCTATATGTTTACCTATGTGGATGCTGATCCGCAACGTCCTAGTTTTTCTCAGCTCATGGAGGACTATCTATTTTGGTTGCCGAAATATCAAGAGATCTCCCTTTCCCAATTGCAGTTTCAGCGTGTTCTCTTTGGCTTTTTCCCTTCTTACCAACAAAATCCTTTGCAGACTCCTTGGAATCGCATTTTACAGGTTGGTGATAGTTCAGGAATGCAGTCTCCCCTGAGTTTTGGAGGATTTGGTGCAATGGTGCGCCATTTACCCCGCTTAACTAATGGTATTGATGCTGCCTTGCATGGTGATTGGCTAAATCAAAAGGAGTTGCGATCGCTCCAACCCTATCAGCCCAATCTATCGGTCACTTGGCTATTTCAAAAATCGATGAGTGTTGCCGTTAATCAGCAGATTGAAAGTGATCGCATTAATTATTTACTAGGTGTCACATTTACCGCAATGGAGAAATTGGGCGATCAGGTACTCTACCCTTTCTTGCAAGATGTGGTGCAATTTCTGCCCCTTGCTCAAACGATGATTGCGATGTCCATTGCTGATCCTGTTTTAGTGCTAAAAATTATGCAGCAGGTCGGTATTGCCACTTTGCTGAATTGGCTCAAACATTATCTCAGTCTAGGAGCTTATAGCTTTCTTAATCAAATTGGTCAACAGGTCGAACCAGCGATCGCTAATCTCTTACCCGAACAACAATATCAACTCCGTCGGCAAATTGAGGCTTGGCAATATGGGTCAGGTGGTGATTATGCCAATCCCAAGGCTATTGGGGTGCAAAAGGTCTAAAGTTAATTTTAATTTTCAATATGACCAATATGTCCATTTACATCGTGCGAAGCACGATGTAAATGGACATATTGAACTTGCGTTAATTTTATGAAACTACCATCTTTAGCAAAATATCATTAACTAATGCGGGGACTTCATCCTGTGGACAATGCCCCGCATTTGGTAAATCGATAAATTCCTTAACACAGGCAAATCTCGTAAAAGATTCTCGCCCCAACTTTATTGGCTCCCAAGGATCGCGATCGCCCCACAATACAATCGCCTCACAGGGCAGAATCGCTAATAGATCTTCAGGTCTAGGTCCCTGCGAATAGCGGACAAAAGCCATAAATACATCTACTGCGTTGGGATTTTGAGCAGGCTGAACCAATATCTCAATTAGCTCATCGGTAATTGCCTCTTTGTGAATGTAAGCTTGGGACAAGATTTGGCGCACTGATCGCGGATTACGAACTTGATCAAAAAATATTTTGGCGATCGCCCTTACTCCCAAAATATTTTGCACCGCTTTTACCCCGATGCGCTTAAACCAAGGCATGGCTAGTTGATTTTGCTCTTGCAATAATCGTAATGAACAGTTGATTAATACTGTCTTGGTGATTAGCTTAGGCGCATATACTGCTGCCTGCATCGCCACTACTGCCCCGATGGAGTTGCCCACCAGTATGGCGCGATCGCCCACAACCTCCTGCACAAAATCAGCAACTTGTTGCCCCCAAGTTTCAAAGGTATAAGCAAGTTCACTGGGCTTGGGCTGTGCTGAAGAACCAAATCCAATGAGATCGATCGCATACACTCGAAATCTTTTGGCAAGAACTGGGACATTTTTGCGCCAATGCCCCACCGAAGCGCCAAAGCCATGAATTAAAACCATTGCAGGTTTATCTTGTGCTACTCCTTGAGAATCTAGTCCCTCAGCACAATAACCAATCTCATAGCCTCGCCATGTCCAGAAGCGATCGGCAAACTTACGATATTCAACAACCATTGAGATTAATTAGTACTTATGAAACAGGATAAACAAGATAACGGGGGATTTTGCCTGTTGCAAGTTCTCTTGAGAGGCTTAAAACAGATGATCAAAGATTAATAAAGGTAAACTTATATGAAGCAAGTAGAACTAGCTAATTTCGCCTATCCTATCATTGACTAGAGGTTAGCCTCTTGTAATTTTATTTAGCTTATTTAGACCTGAACTCATTGTATTGTGGTTCTTACATTGGCATGGACAAGGTAAAAATCTTAATACGACCAAAATATGAGTTTTGCGGTTTTTGGGTTGTCTCCAACTTAGGAACTGCGGTAAATTTGGGAATAAGTATTTTTAGAACTTTTCGATAATATTATTTGGAGATTTAAACGTGGCGATTCCTTTATTAGAATACGCTCCAGCATCGCAGAATTCTCGCGTAGCTGGGTTTACAGTAGGTGGTGATGAAACACCTCGCATTTACACTACTAATAACTTGCTCTCTAAGTCAGAGCTAGATGATTTGATCGAAGCTGCCTATCGTCAAATTTTCTTCCATGCTTTTGCTGCTGATCGCGAAGTTACCTTAGAATCGCAATTGCGTTCTGGTAACCTTACCGTTAGACAGTTTGTGCGTGGATTAGTTCTGTCCAACACCTATAGAAGCAGCTTCTATGAAAAAAACAGCAACTATCGCTTCGTAGAGCAAACTGTACAGCGCGTTCTCGGTCGTGACGTTTACAGCGAACGTGAAAAAATTGCTTGGTCTATTGTTGTAGCTACCAAGGGCATCGAGGGCTTTATTGATGCACTCATCAACAGCGACGAGTATCTCGAGGCATTTGGTGATGACACATTGCCTTACCAACGCCGTCGGGTTCTTCCTAGCCAAGCTATTGGTGAAAGACCCTTCAACATCACTTCTCCTCGTTACGATGCTTACCATCGTGCACAGTTGGGCTTCCCTCAAATCATTTGGCAAAATCAAGTTCGTGGCTATACCCCTGCCGACAGAAAGCCACAAGCAGGCGATCCAGCGTTGTTCTTGAATTTGGCTCGTAGCCTGAATATTCCTGCATCTGGTGGAAGACTCGTCTCTGCTCAAAACCTTGATTACGAAAAGCTAGTTCCTTATCGTAAGAGCTAAATCAAGATTCTAAGAGGATATTAGGTTACATATCTCTCTTGAAACAAAAAGGGGCGCAATGCGCCCCTTTTTGTTTGGAAAGTTTTGTTTTACCATTTTCCGCCATTTGCGCGGAGCGAAGCGCCGCGCAAATGGCGTTATCGAACTGACATTGTTTTAGACAATACTGAACGCGATAAATATCAAGATTTGTGTCAAAATTAAATAATGTCTGCCTTTTCTATTTTTTAGTTTTTTATTAGCTTTTTTATTAGCCTTTGCCTTAATGGATATTCATCAGTTTCTCGAACTTCTTGTCGGTCGTTGGCGATCGCAACGCAGCGATCATCAATTTGGTCAAGAAAATGGTAATGACAACCGTTGTGTACTGGAAATCAATGCTTTGGGAATGGATGATCCTTCCCTAGTTGCAATTTGCCAAAAATATGATGTTGATCCCCATGACACAATTTATTCATTGCAGACCGTATGGGAAGAAGAGTCTTTAAGTAGCATTAAGCCTAAAGGTAGTGCCTTGCTCGTGCTAGTACCCAATGATCGTGCTACACCGCACAAGGGTTTAGTTTTAAGCGCACAGGGTAAAGGAGTCTATGAATTTGGTGAAGATGAGTCCCTAACTATCCAGACTGTAACGGCTCAAGGTGCGATCGAAGAACGAATTTGGTACGGAAACCCTAACTTACGATTTCGTGTCGCGACTTTGCTACAGGGCAATAGTGCTAGCGATCACCATGTACAGTCATCAACGTTTTATTCGGAAATTCGCATCTCTGCACCCAAAAATTAAATGCAGGCTGGCACTTTTCGCCAGCCTCTGGGTTAGGACTTTAGAAAATGTGCAACTAATGTCCAAATCTCTAAGCCAATAAAACCTGCTAACAAGACAAAAATTGCAATATTTAAACCAGTCTTAATTTTTTCCATATACTTTTGGATTTTTGGATAGCTTTTGTAATTCAATCAAAGAGGGGCGCTTAGCGCCCCTCTTTGATTTTTTATGTTTTGCTATATTACATGCTTAAATAAACCAAATAATTTTGACTAGAAAAAACATCACTTGATCTAGTTGAGTTAGACTTAACCATTATTACATTCAAGTGTGGGGATGTACTGCTGTGAATTGGCTCAAAAGGTTTAGTATTCTAGGAACTACGGCGATCGCATCCCTTGCGATCGCGCAATCAGCTTCGGCACGTTTTGTGATTTTTGTGACAGGCAATGATCCCGAAACCTTACAAAAAGTTCGTGCCGTCTCACCAACAGCTTTTACAACAAAAATTAATGACCAACCTGTAATTCAGGCAGGTACATTCAATTCTGAAACTAGTGCGAATAATTTAGCGAATGCTCTAGCTAACTCTGGACTGACTCCCCAAAAGTACTTCAGTACATCAGGTGGTAAGGAAAGCAATGTCCAAGTACCTTTTACAGATACAACAACTTCAGTTGCTCCTCTATCTAATCCACAGCAAGTTATCATTCAACAGACTCCAGCATCTCAGACCATAGATGCACAGTCACAGGTCTTTAGCTCTGTGCCGCAACAAACTATCGCCTACAACAACCAGTACCAGCAGATCACTACGAATGCAGTTGTCCCTCAAGTGCAGACACAACAGGTATTAGTTCCCCGTTGGCAACAGGTATTGGTTCCAGAAACTAGACAGGTTGTGACCCAGACAGTTGTACCTCAAACTCAACTTGTGCAAACTGGATATACTCAATCTACCTATGTCCAGCCAACTACTAGTTATGTCCAGCCAACTACTAGTTATGTGCAACCCTCAACAACTAGTTATATCCAGCCCCAGACAGGATTTGTGCCATCCTCGACAACAACACTAACCCCAGTCAATTCAACGACGACGGCACTAGCACCAGTTAACTCCTACAATAGCTACGTTGTGCCAAGTAGCAGTACTAATTTCTCAACTTTGCAAACTACTCAACCAGTTACTACTGAGTTAAGTGCTGATCAGCTATTGCCACAACAAACTACAAATCCCAATTTCCGCTACGTTGCTGCTGTACCAGCTAAAGCAACTAATCAATTTTTACTATCGCAGGTGCGCCAATATGTACCGAATGCGTTTTTCACCAACTCTGGGCGTGGAACCTACATTCATGCAGGTGCTTATCAAAATCGTGACTCAGCCGAATCAGTCTCTCGCTATCTGCGATCGCAAGGGATTGACTCACGAGTACTTTACTTCTAAACCCGCCTGTAACCAATGCCTGTAAATAGTAATTCTGAACCTAAGCAACGAGCGAATCGACAGATTAAATGGCTTGAGCCTTTGGCTTTACTTTTTCCAAGTGGCTTTTGGCTTGTCGCATTTTTGCTTGTACCCACAGTTTTCATTCTTATTCAGAGTCTTGTCCCACTAGGTAAAGATGGGTTTGGACTAGATAACTATCTAAGAGTATTTGAGTATGTTGGCGGCAACTTCATTTACCTAACCGTCGTTTGGCGATCGCTCTTGTATGCCGTGATTACCACAGGATTTTGCCTACTCTTAGGCTTTCCTGTTGCCTATTGGTTAGCGGTGATTGCCCCTAAACGTTGGCGCAATATCCTATTACTCTTATTTGTGCTGCCCCTTTGGACTTCCTCATTGTTGCGATCCTATGCTTGGATCACAATTTTGCGCCCAACGGGTGTATTAAATACCTTTCTCAATTTTCTTGGACTCTCAGGGATCAATTTCCTAAATAAAGCTGAGGGTGTGATCATTGGTATGGTTTATACCTATCTGCCCTATATGGTTCTAGTTCTCTATACTTCTCTAGAGCGACTTGATCTCCGTTTACTAGAGGCAGCAGCGGATTTGGGTGCAAATTCTCGGCAAACCTTTTGGCAAATTACAGTCCCCCAAGTATCTTCAGGGATTATCGCAGGAACTGCTTTGGTGTCTATTTCTAGTTTTAGTGATTACATCAATCCCCAACTGCTAGGAGGTCCGGGTAGTCGCACGATCGCCTCGATTATTGAATTGCAGTTTTTGGGTGCAAGTAGTAACCGTGGTTTTGGCTCGGCGATTAGTATGGTGTTGATTCTGGCGGTAACGATTGTGATCGCACTATTAATCAAATATGGCGATCGCAGGGTGGTGAGTGATGGCTAGTCAAATTAAGGTTCCTCCCATCAAGCGTTGGCAGACTTGGTACATGCTACTTGCCTTTTTCTACATGTACTTGCCGATTGGTGTTCTTACAATTTTTAGCTTTAATAAATCCCCATCTCCTTCGCAATGGACGGGTTTTAGTCTAGAGTGGTATGCCAAATTTTTGCAAAATCCGAACTTGCTAGCGGCCTTGCAAAATAGCCTTAGTGTTGCATTGGCGGCTGTATCTGTTTCCTCAGTGTTGGGAACTCTTACCGCAGTTGGTTTAGCTCGATATTATTTCCCAGGGAAGAGCCTATATCAAGGAGTCACTTACTTACCCTTAATTGTTCCTGATATTGCGATCGCAGTAGCAA